>JAUXWM010000044.1 GCA_030681375.1 Gallionella sp. | reverse complement strand
CGTTGCGTAGTATTCATATCGGGCGTTGATCAAGTCTTCAGAACCTTAATCTTGCCAGCAATGGCCGCCCACTTCTACCTGTTTTTTGCCCTTCAACTGGCAATTAATTCCGCTCAAATACGGAGTTTTGCAAGAGCCTCATGAATGAAAAAATAATTTTTGTCAGAACCCGTAGCGGTGAAGATGAAGTGCGCAGCAGGACTGCGCACTTGTCCAAAGACATTAAACGCGCCTTGTTGATGGTGGATGGAACGGCCAGCGTAGCTGAAATTATCAGGCGCGCCTCTCCCAGTCTGCGCGGTATTCTGGAGGGGATGTTTGTCGAGTTGGCAAAAGGCGGTTTCATTCAGGATAAGGCCAAAATCGCAAACTCGTCGAAGCTGGTCACGCCACAGCCTGCGTCACCTGTAAAAATGGCCAATGTGGTGGATGAACTCGATTTTACCGCTGCTTATCGTGCGCCTACTCCTGCTGTATTGGCTGAAGAAGCGGCCAAGGCGCAGGCCGCTGCTAAGGCGGCGGAAGCGGTTTTGTCAGATGAACGTGCCAGGCAGGAAGCGGAGGCCGTCAAATTACAGACACAACAAGAACAGGAGCGCAGAGATCGTGAGGCTGCGGCGCAGCAGGAGGCTGAGAGAGCCGAGGCGCAGGCGCGTGTGGCGGCTGAACGTCGCGCACTGGAAGAAGCGGAATCTGCTCGCAAAGCCGAGCAACAGGCAGCGCAGGTAAAGGCTGAGGCGGCGGCGCGTGCCGCAGCGCAAGAACGTAGCAGACTGGAAACGGAAGTTGCACGACTGAAGGCGCAGGCCGAAGCGGAAGCCAGGGCGCGTGCGCTTGCCGAAGAGCATGCCAGGCAGGAAGCGGCGCAGGCGCAGGCTAAATTGGCCGCTGATGCCGAACGTTTCAAGGCTGAACGTGAGGCTATCGAAATGCAGGCGCGAGAAAAAGCTGCGCAAGCCAGACTGGCAGCGGAGCAAGCCGAACAGGCCGCCAGAGAAATCGCACAGGCGGCGCGTGTCAAGGCTGAACAGGAAGTCGAGAAGGTCAGGGCCGAAGCAGAATCTCGTGTAAGGGTAGAAGCAGAACGCCATGCCAGGGCGGAAGCGGAGGCGGTGCGCAAAGCGGAGCAGCACGCTGCTGAAGTTAAAGCCGAGGCGGAAGCCAGAGCGCGTATTGTGGAGCAGGAAAAGGCCAGGTTGGAGGCGGAAGTCGCTACATTGAAGGCGCAGGCCGAAGCCGAAGCTAGTGCGCGCGCTGAAGCAGCAGAACAGGCACGGCAGGAAGCCGAACGATTGGCCTCTGAGGTGCAAGTGGCGCGTGCCCGGGCCGAGCAGGAGGCTGAACGCGTCCGGGAAGAGTTGGAGCAGGTCAGACGACATGCCGCAGTCCGTGCCCGAGAAGAGGCTGAACGTATGCAAGCCGAAGCCGCGCGCGTACAGCAGGAGGCCATTGATGAGGCCATTGCCCAAACCCGGGCTGCGGAAGCACAGGCTGCGCGTGAATCTGTGCGCCTGGAAGAGCAGTCGAGGGAAGCGGCAGCGCAGACCAATGCTGAAATGCTGGCTGCTCTTGTTTTGCTTAATGCAAAAAACGAGGCGGTAGAGGCGAGTGTTTTTTCGGCTTTGGGGCAACAGCAGGAGGTCGTTGCGCGTGATCCCTCACAGTGGGTGAAACGTGATGAGGTGGCGGATAACGCAAGCGGCGCCCCCGTTGTGGAAAGACGAAAAACCCGTGCTGCGGTGTCAGGTTGCGATAGCAGGGGAGGTAATCACGGTGTTCCCGTGGTGGAAAGAAGGACGACCACGGCGGCGGTGGTGTTCTTCGATATTGCGGGTTACACCAAGCAGCACGACAGCAGGCAGCTTGAACTGAAGCAGCAGTTCAGCCAATTGCTGACTAATAGTCTTGAATCGCTGGGCGTTAGTGAGCGCATCATTCTGGACACGGGCGATGGCGCCGCGGTCGGATTTTTGCAGCATCCCACGGATGCGCTGGAATCTGCGATGCACTTGCGCAATGCCTTGATAGCCAACAAGCATTATGACTATCCTGATTTGAGGGTGTGCATCGGGATCAATCTCGGTCCGGTCAGTCTGGTCAAGGATATCAACGGCCAAGTGAATATGCTGGGTGATGGCATCAACAGCGCGCAGCGCGTGATGAGTTTTGCCGGAAAAGATCAGATTTATGTTTCCCGCTCTTATTTTGATTTTGTGGCCAGCCTCAGCGAAGAATATGGTGATTTGTTCCGCTATCGCGGCGCGCAACAGGACAAGCACGGGCGGGAATTTCAGGTTTATGAATTGCTGGATGCAGAAGTGGCTGCGGACGAATCGAGGCAGACGCAGGAAAACGTAACCCCTGAATCTTCAAATGCCTTGGACAGCTTTGATTTTGAAGCTTTTGATGCCGTGTTGTCGCAGCCTTCAGAACAGGACGCCCCAATACATCAACCGGCAGAACTTCAGAAGATGGATATTGCCGGGCAGTTGCTCAGGGATGCCATCGGTTTGGGGCAGGTTGAAGCCACTGAATCTGCCAGCAAACAGGTCGCTGAACCTCAGGCAGATGCAGTCATTGAGGAAGTGTTGCCTGCCTCCGCGCAAACGCGCGAATATTCCGAGGCCGAGGCACGACAGCTGGCTGATGAGCAGGCCAAAAAATGGGAGGAAGCAGAGCAGCGGGCGGCGGAACTGGCCAGAAAGAATGCGCAAAGCCCACCGCTGAAAGTTTTTCAGCCATCTGTCGAGGCAGCACAACCCGTCAAAAAGAGTCGATTGCGTCGCAAGCCGCTTCCCTGGGCGAAGCTGGCTGCGGGTTTGTTCGTGTTGCTGCTGGCGGCCTTGTTTGTTGTGCCAGCCGTATTGCCCACGCAGGGCTACCGGATCAGCATGGAGCAGTTGCTGGGTTCAAAATTGCAGCAAACTGTGCATATCGGGAATGTGTCAGGACGTATCCTGCCCGCACCACGTCTGGTATTGAGTGATGTGTCCATCGGAGAGGGCAGGCAAATTCGCGCGCAGCAGGTGCAAGTGAATTTCGCTTTTTCTGCTTTGTTTGGCTCGGAAAAACCCATAGACAGTCTTGGTCTCGACGGCGTGCAGGTCAACGGTGAGGCATGGCCGCAAGTTGCCGACTGGCTGCAACGACTGGCGGGTGATCCTCAGTATCCGGTCGCGCGCATCGTCCTGACTCAAGGTGAGCTGAAAGCGGGCGGAATTAAATTCTCGGATGTGGAAGGCCAGTTCGATTTCGATCAGAGCGGCAAGTTTGAACTTGCCAGCTTGAAGGCTGAAGGGCGCAAGCTTGCGCTGGAAATGCGCGCCACGCCGCAGCAAAAGTTGCAGATGTCGTTTTCGCTGCGCGACAGCGCCTTACCTTTATTTCCGAACTGGGTATTCGAAGAGCTAAAGGCGGAAGGTGAGCTGACGCGTGACGAGTTGCGCATTAGCGATCTGGATAGTCGCATTATGGGTGGCGTGCTGACCGGAGAGGCGCGGATAAACTGGCGTTCCGGCTGGCGTGTGCAGGGGGCGCTGTTGGCTAAGGTTATCCCGCTGCAAAATATCAGCAAGTTGTTGAGCGGCGACATGGATGGTTCGGCACGTTTTCAGATGCAAGCGGAGAACCTGTCTGAACTGACGGATGAGGCGCTGTTGAATGGTGTTTTTACCGTCAACAAGGGGGCCATCAGCGGCGTGGATATGGTTGAAACTACCCGTTTGCGCAGTCGGGAAAGCCTGCCGGGCGGCAGAACTCACTTTGATGAATTGAGCGGCGAGCTGGCCTATGCCAGTGAGACTTATCAGTTCAGGAAACTGAAGATGAAAGATAGCGTGTTCAATGCAAGCGGCGCGCTAACGATCGCCAGACAGCAATTGACGGGAAATGTTTCGGCTAATCTGGCGATGCGTGGCGGGGCTGTCTCACTGAGAGTGGGGGGTACAACGCAAAGCCCGTCGTTGCAGGCCGTGCGCTAGCCCTCAGTTAGGCTACAGCCTTACGCCAGCGCCTTTGCGATGCGCTCAAGTGCATTCCTGAGGTTGTCCATCGATGTGGCAAATGACAGGCGGATGTAACCTTCGCTGCCGAACGCCGAGCCGGGCACGACGGCCACACCCGCTTCCACCAGCAGATACTCGGATAACGCGATGTCGGTGGCGGTCGTAATGATGCCCTTTTGGTGCAGCGTTGCGATGGCCTTGCGTGCGTCTGGGAAGGCGTAAAACGCGCCGCCCGCCATCAGGCACTTCAGGCCGGGAATCTTGTTCAGTTCATTGACCACAAATACATGGCGCTCGCGGAATGCCTTGATCATGGGATTCAAACAGCTCTGGTCGCCATTCAGCGCCGCTTCCGCCGCTACCTGCGAAATTGAGGTCGGGTTGGAAGTGCTTTGCGACTGAATATTTTCCATCGCGGTGATGATGTGTTCCGGCCCCGCCGCATAGCCGATGCGCCAGCCCGTCATCGCATAGGCTTTGGATACGCCGTTCAGCACCATGGTGCGCGGGTACAGATCGGGGCAGGCATCCAGTATGTTGACGAATTTGGCATCGGTCAGCGCGATATGCTCATACATGTCGTCGCTGGCAATCAGGATGTCAGGATGTTTGCGTAGTACTTCGCCCAGTGCCTTGAGATCTTCCAGCGTGTAGATCGCGCCGGAAGGGTTGCTTGGGCTGTTGATGACCAGCATCCGGGTTCTGGGCGTAATCGCCGCTGTCAGTTGTTCAGGCGTCAGCTTGAAACCCTGTGCAATGTCCGCTTCGACGATGACCGGACGGCCTTCGGCGATGATGACGATGTCGGGGTAGGAAACCCAATACGGCGCGGGGATGATGACTTCGTCGCCGGGGTTGATGACGGCCAGCGCCAGATTGAAGAAGCTCTGTTTGCCGCCGCAGGAAACCAGAATCTGTTTTGCGGTGTAATCCAGCCCGTTGTCGCGTTTGAATTTGGCGATGACGGCCTGTTTGAGCGAGGGCGTGCCGCCCACCGCGGTATATTTGGTGAAACCCTTGTTGATTGCGGCTATCGCGGCATCCTTGATGTGCTGCGGCGTATCGAAATCAGGCTCGCCCGTCCCCAGAGCGATAATATCCTTGCCTTCCGCCTTGAGTTTTGCAGCACGTGCCGTGACGGCAAGAGTCGGGGACGGTTTGATAGCTAGCACGCGCTTGGACAGGGACACGGTATTTCCTTGGGATATGAACAGTGGCGTGAATTATACACTTACCGGAAAAGAAAGAATCTGCGGCAGAGGTATGAAAATTTGGAAAAATACGGTGCGCGTGTCAGAGAACTATTTTTCAGTATTGTGAACAGTATGTTTGATGCGCCTGATGCCGAAATAAACCAAGCCGGCTACCAGCGGGATTGCAGCGGCTCTGGTAATGTCAGCGTCTATACGCCAGGGGCCGACATAGTCTGAAGCCTTGACAAGATAGCCGATCAGACTCACCGCGTAGTAGGTGATCGCAGCGACGGACAGGCCTTCTACGGTCTGTTGCAAGTTTAGCTGTAGTTCCGCGCGTTGATTCATCGCAACGAGTAGCGACTGGTTCTGTGCCTCACGTTTGACATCCACACGCGAACGCAATAGCTCACTCGCGTGCGAGACACGCTTGGGTAACAGTTCGAGCCAGCGTGCGGCTGAATCGCATGTTTGTCTGGCGGGGTCCAGGCGCCGATTGAGGAATCCTCCTAACGTCGGAATGCCTTCTATGGGGGCCTCGCGCAGCTCGGTGAGACGGTTGGCGACCAGCCCGAAGTAGCTGCGCGAGGCGGCGAAACGGTAATAATTGGCAGAAACCATGTGTTCCACGGTGGCGGCGAATTGCGTGAGTTCTTCCAGCAATTGTTCATCTGTCTTATCACTGCCGCGTGCGATGGCATCGGTGATTAAAGTCAGCTTTTCATCCGCTTTTGCGAGTGCGACGATGAGGTTGCGTGCGGTTGGAAGCGCCAGCAGCGCTAGCATGCGATAGGTCTCAACTTCCAGAAGCCGCAGTATTAACCTTCCGGTTTGTGTTGGTAAAGGGTTTTTGTCGATAAACAGCATTCGCGTATAGCCATCCGCATGGATACGGAAATCAGTGTAAGTACGGTTGGCATGGCGTCCCACCTTGGAGCCTACCAAGGTCGTATTATCAAAGTGAGGCGCGGCTTCTATTAAAGCAGACTCTGTTCCCGGCTCAGATGCCGGACTGCTTATAATTGCGATGTGCATCGCTACCAGTGTCTGTCCTGGAATGGCGGCTAACCAGTCTGAAGGCAGATCATTGCTCACCGGGGTGTTAAAAGGATCGTCGTACTCACCGTGGCGAATAAATTTGTAGCTTGTGAATTCTTGATGGCGCTCTATCTTGATGCGCAGGTCGCCCAGATTGAGGTTCAGGTGGTTGCGTTCCTGTTGCGGCAGCGGCTGCCCATAATGGGCGAGCAGGCTAGAAAAATGTTCCCATTCCCGACTGCGTTCGTGCTCATTAACCAGTACCGCCAGATAAGATATCTGCTCAGGGGCATGCAGAATTTCATAAGGCCGCGCATGCACTTCATTGTTCAGTTCGTGACGCTGAGGAAAATCATTAGGCAATGGAGAGGGCATTTTTTTGAAGTAACGTGAATCAGTACGCAGCAAAAAGCATGCAGGAAAGGTGTCGGTTGGCATGAGAATGCCACGTGTACCGCCGGAGGTCAATCGCGTTGCCGTTCATAAGGCTTCGCAGTATTTGTCGAGCGGGCGGGGACGTCGTTGTATGCGTATTTTCAGCGCCTGGGCGTGCATTACTCCGCATGGAGCGCCTCTACCGGGTCGAGTCTTGCCGCACGCAGTGCGGGCACCACACCGGCTATCAGGCCGATGCTGACGGCGCTTATTTCGGCCAGTACGGCGAACAGCCAGGGCGTATGCACCGGCAACGCTGGGAACAGCCAGTGCAGGCCTTGCGCAATGGCGATGCCCAGCGCAAGGCCGGCCAGTCCACCCAGCGCGGACAGCAATATGGCCTCGCCCAGAAATAGCACCAGAACTTGTTTCTCGCGCGCACCCAGCGCGCGCAGCAGGCCGATTTCGGCAGTGCGTTCCGTGACGGCCATGGTCATGATGGTGAGAATGCCTACCCCGCCCACCAGTAATGAGATTCCACCCAGCGCGCCCACCGCGAAAGTGATGACATCCAGTACCGAGCTCAGTACTTCCAGCGCCTGCTCCTGCGAGATTAACGTGAAATCCTCGCGCCCGTGCCGCTCCGTCAGACGTTCCGTGATGACGCGAGTGACCGCTGCCAGGTCGGTGCTGGCGCGGTAACTGACATTGATCTCCATCAGGCCGGGGCGGTTGAACAACTCCATCGCGCGCGCCGCCGGGATAAACACAGCGTCGTCCATGTCCATGCCGAGTATCTGTCCCTTGGCTTCCATCACGCCGATCACGCGGTAACGCTGCCCGGCGATGCGCAGATAGCTGCCGAGCGGATTCTGTCCGGCGAATAGCTCCTGCCGTATCTTCGCGCCCAGCACCACCTGCGCGCGCGCCTGCTCATTGTCCTCGTCTGTCCAGAAACTGCCGCTCTGCACTTTCATGCTGAAGGTCTTGGCGAAGTCGCGACCCTCGCCGAACACCGTCGCACGGCGCGTCTTGCCGTTGGCGCGCATGTCCGAGTTGCCCATCAGACCGGGGTTGACGCTCTCTACATAGGGCAGGTGGCGTAGCGCTTCAGCATCATCGAGCGACAGCGGACGGCTCGAGCCGAAGATGCCGACATTGCCGCCCTGCATCTGCGTCTTGCCAGGCTGCACCGTGGTGATATTGGTGCCGAACTGGGAGAATTCCGCCAGTACGAACTGGTGCAGCCCCTCGCCGATGGAAGTCAGCAGAATCACTGCCGTGATGCCGATGGCGATTCCCAGACCCGTCAAAAAACTGCGCATCCGGTAAGCCAGGAAGCTGGAAGTGGTGAGGCGGATCAGATCGGGTAGCAGCATGTCATCGTCCCGCCAATGCCGTCACCGGATCGAGCCGGGCGGCGCGGCGCGCGGGCCAGACGCTGAACAGGATGCCGGTGCCCAGCGAGGTGGCGATAGCCGCCAGCACCGCCCACCAGGGCGCGGCCACCGGCAATGCAGGGTAGAGCCTGGCGATTACCAGCACGCCGATCTCGCCCAGTATCAGTCCAACCAGGCTGCCGATGCCGGACAGCAGCACGGCTTCGGCAAAGAACAGCTTGCGGATTTGCGTGGCTGGCGCGCCCAGCGCCTTGAGCAGGCCGATCTCCTTGACGCGCTGTGAGACGGCGATGAGCATCACGTTCATGATCAGCACGCCCGCTACCGCCAGACTGATTGCGGCGATACCGCCCACTGCCAGCGTCAGGGCGCGCAGGATGCGGTCGAAGGTAGCCAGCACGGCATCCTGCGTGACCACCGTCACATCGCGCTCGCCGTTGTGGCGTTCGGTCAGAATACGTTCGGCATCGCGTTTGGCGGGCTCTATGCTTTCGCGGCTCTTGGCTTCGATCAAAATACGAAACAGGCCGGAGGTGTTGAACAGCATGTGCGCTGCGGCGACGGGAATAATGACGATCTCGTCGGTATTGAAGCCCATGGATTCGCCCTGGCTGGACATGATGCCGATCACGCGGAAACGCCGGTCGCCCAGTCTTACCCATGCGCCGATGCCGGAGGCATTGCCGAACAATTCGCGCCGGATTTTTGCGCCCAGCACGCATACGGACTCGCTGGAATGGACGTCGCCCGCGGGCAGGAATTGCCCCAGCCCCATGATCATATGGCGTACTTTCAGCATATCCGAGGTGGAACCCAATACCACTACCTCGCGGTTGAGCGCGTCTTTTGAAATCTGCGACGTACCTATGGTCAGCGGCGCGATGCGCGCGATGGCAGGGCTGCGCAACAGGGCTTGCGCGTCATCCAGGCTGAGTTCGCGTGGTATTTGTCCGAGTAACATGCCCGGGCCTATGCCTGCCGTTTCGGTGCGACCCGGGAAGACGATGATCAGATTGCTGCCCAGCGAGGAGAATTGATTGACCACATAGCGGCGTGCACCCTCGCCCAGCGCGGTCAATACCACAACCGACGCCACGCCTATGGACATCGCCAGTATCATCAGCAGCGTACGTGAACGACTGCCGTGCAGACTCGTAGCAGCGAATTGCGCGACGTCGAGATATTTCACTTTGCCTGCCCTGTTTCACGGGTGATCTTCCCGTCCACCATGTGCAACTGCCGCTTCGCGCGTCCGCCTACGGCGGGATCGTGGGTGACGACGATCAGCGCGACCTTTTGTTCGACCAGGAGTTCGAGCAGATTGATGACCTCTTTGCCGGTGGCCTGATCGAGGTTGCCGGTGGGTTCGTCGGCCAGCAGCACGGCAGGATGCATGCTGGTGGCGCGGGCGATCGCCACGCGCTGGCGTTGCCCGCCGGAAAGCTGGTCGGGCCGGTGATCCGCTCTGTCTGTCAGGCCGTAATTTTCCAGCAGCGCCGTGACACGCGTCTTGCGTTCAGCGGGAGGAATGCCCGCCAGTATCAGCGGCAATTCGATGTTCATCGCAGCACTCAGACGCGGCACCAGATGAAAGGACTGGAACACGAAGCCGATTTTCTCGCTGCGCACTTTGGCCTGCTGTTGGTCATCCAGATCGGTGACATTGCCGCCATCCAGACGATAGATGCCGGAACTCGGCTTGTCCAGCAGGCCGATCAGATTAAGCAAGGTTGATTTTCCCGAACCGGACGGTCCCATGATGGAAACATAATCGCCTGCCGCGATGGAAAGGTCGATGTCGCGCAGTGCGGTGACCTGTTGATCGCCCACTTGAAAGCTGCGGCTGACTTTGCTCAACGCTATCATGCAATCGTCGCTCCTGTGTGGATTCGTAGATTCGTAGGGTGGGCAGATTCTGCCCACCTTCTTTTTATTGCGGTTATCTGCGTGGGCATGAGATGCCCACCCTACCTGGTTGCATCATTTTTCGGGTTTAACTTTTACGCCAGCCTTTACGCCTTCCTGATCGAGCGTCAGCACGATCAGGTCACCTTCCGCCAGTCCCGAGGTGATTTCGGTCTGTTCCCAGTTGGCCAGGCCGGTGGTCACGGTGCGTTCTTCGAGTACGCCATTGGCTTTGTACAGCAATACCTTTTTGCCTTCCAGCAGGGTCTGGGTCGGGATGCGCAGCACGTTTTCATGGCGGGTATGGATGATTTCCACATCGGCGCTGTAGCCCACCAGCAGGTTTTCGGCGCTCGGCGCTTCGATGAAATCCACTTCCACTTCCACGGTGCGCGCCTGTTTTTCCAACTCCAGTACATAGGGGGCGACGCGTTTGACGCGTGCCGCGAAGGTTTTGCCCTTGATCGCATCCAGAGTGATGCGACTCATCTGCCCCGCCTTGATGCTGGCCGCATCCACTTCGTCTATCGGGGCGCTGACAAACAGGCAGCGGTCGTCTATCAGGTCAATCGCGGGCGGGGTGGGGATGCCGGGCGGGGAGGGCGTGGCGTATTCGCCCAGTTCGCCGCTGATGTCGGCGACGATGCCGTCGAACGGCGCGCGTAACACCATACGATCCAGACCGGCGCGCGCGGCGGCAATGCGCGATTTGCTCTGTTCGATCTGACTGCGGGCGGCCTCGCATCCGGCGCTCGCTACCCTGGCGGCTGAAGTGCGCTGATCCAGCCCTTCAACAGAAATAAAACCTTTAGCCTGCAACTGACGGGCGCGGTCGGCTTCTTTTTCCGCCAGATCGGCCTGTAGGCAGGCCTGTTTTGCCTGACTCTGTGCCATGCTGAACTGTTGTTGCGCCAGACTGGCCTGTGCCTGCAAGTCGTTATCCCATAATTCCAGCAATATCTGGTCTGCCTTCACATGCTCGCCCTTTTTGACCAGCATGCGTGCAATCTGTCCGCCGGACGGGGAAGAGAGTTTGGCACGGCGGCAGGCTTTGACTGTTCCGGCACGGGTATTGCTGACGGTCGCTTCCACCGTGCCGAATTCCACCTTGGTCAGTTGCACCCGTGGCGGTTCATCACGCGTGAAATACCAGGCTGCAACAATCAATAGCAACAGAACAATGAAATAAAGGAGATATTTCAGGAGGTGATTGCGTGCAGGGGGCGATGGGGTGTCCATGCAGATTCCTCAAGTGAATGGTGCTGGAGAGAGGAATCACATTCAGCCTCGACAACCGCACTGTTGTTTACTATTTTGATTTAACTAATTTAATATACCGTTAATCGCTAGAGTTAAGGCATCGGCATTGCAACAACTTGTGCGATCTTCTAAGCGGCATGACGCAACTCATAATCCGCTATCAGCACATCCGCTGGCAGTTTGAGGCCTTCCGACAAGCGCCGCACCATCGCCAAGGTAAGCGGGCGGGCGCGGTTCAACACTTCGGCCACACGGCCACGGCTTCCAATGTACGGTTCCAAATCCTTACGTGTTAGCCCGCGTGCTTCCATCGCGTAGTTCAAAAAATCTATAGGGTCGGGCGCGGGGATGGGGTAGTGCTGTGCTTCATATTTTTCCACCAGCATCGCCAATACTTCCAGTCTGTCCGCTTCGGGCGTTTTTTCGGGCGCGTCGAATAGCGCCTCGATCTCGCGCAGAGCGGCCTTGTATTCGGCCTTGGTTCTAATTGGCTTGAGTTCCATTGCTACACCTTTCCCGCATCCAGCGCGTCATATTCTGCATGAGTCCCGACAAAGCGGATGTACATCATCCCCCGGTCGTAATGCACCGCCACGATCAAGCGGTAATCGTTGCCCTTGATATTGAACACTACGCGGTTACGCCCCACGAAACTGGCATTACGGTGCGCCGCCTTAATGTCCGCCGGGGTTTTCCAGACTGCCCGGCTTGCATCGGCATACCACGCGCGCAGCGGCGTTTCCGCCTGCGGGTGCTTCGCCCAAAAATCGCGTAACGTACTGACGGCTATCACTCGCATGGCGGTACTTTATCATGCTCCCACAATGGGTGCAACATCATCACTGCCCTTATCCGCCTTTGGGGGAGCTCCTTGGGGCGGATGGGAAGCGTGGCAGGCGAGCGGGAAAGGAGCACAGCCGCGATGTATTTATCTTGCTCATCCCTGGATTCAAAATTCCCATTCTTGTCCAAGGCATATAACGAGCAAGGCATTGCAATAAAAGTAAACAGCAGAGTTTTAATGAGCTTTAGCATATAAATGGCCCATTGGTTATTGGTGAACTCCATCCTGCCGCGTTTTTAATTACAACTTCGCGGTCGGAGATGCTGACACTTATCAGCGCATTGAGCCACGCCTTCTGAGAATGAGCTACTCTTGCTTGCCATCAGGCAGTTGCCAGTGCACATTTGATAATCTGCCTGATCTTGCCTGCAGGTCTTTATCGTCTGAGATTGCCGCTCAATACAACTCGAAAGCTCATAAGATCATGGTTTGTAGCCATATTGAGCACAGTTAGATTGAGCCTCTTTTGTTAGAGCCAATCGACGCTCTTGGGGCGAAACGCACGCAACTAATAAAATGGCAACAAACATAACAAATGATTTTTTTATATATTATCTTCAGTAGTTAGTCGATCTGCCACACTCACCTTGACGCGAAGCAAAGAGGTGGCGCACCATTTTATGACGGGTTGGGAGAATGTAGGCCGCACACAAGAAAATGATTGATATGATGTCGCAAACTCAAGGCCTGAATTGTGCTATTGCCGCAAACGGCAACGCGGCTCGGAACGGTGCCCTGCCACCAGCAGCAATCAGGCATCGATGTTTTGCACAGGGCGAGTCGCCTTGAACCGTAGCGGACAACAAAAAACCGAAAACGTTTATTCATGCGGTTTTAATGGACTTTCCTGGGCTGCATTGAACTATAAAATGGTGCTGGAGAGAGGAATCGAACCTCCGACCTACGCGTTACGAGTGCGTTGCTCTACCAACTGAGCTACTCCAGCAAAATACCTGTGGGATTATAGTGGACAGCTTGGGGCTATAGCCAGCGGTATTCGTTCATGGGTAAGGGTTGCGGCTCGCCTTCGATCTCGCCTAGCAGCAATTCTGCACAGGCCAGCGACATGGTGACACCGTAGCGGAAGTGTCCGCAATTCGCATACAGATTGGTCAGATGAGGATGACGTCCGAGGGTGGGTATATTATCTTTTGAGCCGGGACGCAGCCCCGCCCATTGCCGGACGGGAGGATGATTTCGCCAGTCCGGGAACAGGGTGTGTACGCGTTGCAATAGCTCATCGCGTGCATCGTTCGTGGTGGATTTGTCGAAGCCGACATCTTCCAGCGTGCTGCCTACCAGTACATGACCGTCCGCGCGCGGGATGAAATACAGGCTGCCCTGAAGCAGAATCTGGCTGAAGGGTGGTGCATCGAATTTGAACAGCAAAATTTGTCCGCGTATCGGGCGCACGTCCATGTTCAATGCGTGTTCGCCCAGTAGAGTCTTGCTCCATGCACCTGCCGCGACGATGCAGGCATCCGCGCTGAGCCTGCCTTGCGAAGTTTTCAGTCCGGAGATGCGCTCGCCTGAAAATTCGAATTGTTGCGCTTCATGCTGTTCGAGTATCACGCCGCCCAGCATTTCCACGCGTCTGTGCAGCGCGCGCAACAGGCGCGGGTTGCGTACCTGGCCGATTTCCGGCATGAACAGACCTTGGCCTGACATGTCGGGCAAATAGTCGCCCAACGCGACGTGTTGTAATTCGACCTGGTGTTGCGCGCACCATTGTGTTGCGCGCTCATCCTGGTTGATGTGAGATTCGCGTAGCGATTCGTTTGCTACCTCGCCCGCAGGCGGGAGAGGGTTGGGGTGAGGGGAACGGGCATGGCGAGTTTCATCAGGCCCGGCTATTTCGCCATGCACGTTAGGCGGCAGTAGCAGCATGCCGCTGCGTTGATATTCGGGATCGATGCCGGTGGTGGCATGCAACAGCGCGGCGGCCTGATCGAACATGCCCATGCTGCGCTGCGTCAAACGGGTTACGGCTTCCGGGTAATCCCATGAGCACAGGGGTGACATGATGCCGCCGCCCGCCCATGAAGCTTCCTCACCCGTCGAGCCTCGCTCCACCAGTGTGACGCGATAGCCTGCCTGCAACAAAGCCTGCGCGCTTGTCAGCCCGATTGCGCCGCCACCGATGATCAGGAACTCAGGTTGCATCATTTAACGCAATGCTCGCGTAGCGATACGTTTGCCTGGCTTCGCCCCCCTCGCTGCGCTCTTCCCGCATGCGGGAGATAACCAGCGTCTTGGCTGCCGTCTTTTGGCAGCTTAGACGAATGGCTAGTCGTTTCATCAGGATTGAAGAGAGGGGCGGGCATGTGATTGTCATGCCCGTCAGGTTTGCAGTGATTTAGGCAGCGGGAACACGACGTTTTCGGTGATGCCCTGCAATTCACTGACCTTGCCGGCGCCCAGTTCCTGCAAGCGCGCGACTACGCCCTGCACCAGCACTTCCGGCGCGGATGCGCCCGCGCTGACGCCGATATGCTGTTTGCCGGTAAACCATTCCGGCTGCAAGCCGCTGGCGTCATCCACCAGGTAGGCCGGGACGCCGACATTCGCCGCGACTTCGCGCAAACGGTTGGAATTCGAGCTGTTCGGCGAGCCGACCACCACCACGACATCGCATTGTTTGACCAGCAGCTTGACGGCATCCTGACGGTTCTGCGTGGCATAGCAAATGTCATCTTTCCTGGGTCCGGTAATGAACGGAAAACGCGTCCTGAGTGCGGCGATAATCTGACTGGCATCGTCCATCGACAGGGTGGTCTGCGTGACATAAGCGAGATGCTGTTCGTCGCGTACCTTGATCTGAGCGACCTGCTCGGGCGATTCCACCAGATACATGCCTCCCGCGCTTTGGCCCATGGTGCCTTCCACTTCGGGATGGCCTTTGTGACCGATCATGATGACTTCCTTGTGCTGATCGCGCAGACGCGACACTTCGATATGTACCTTGGTGACCAGCGGGCAGGTTGCGTCGAATACAGTCAAGCCACGCTGTTCCGCCTCGCGGCGCACCGCCTGCGATACACCGTGTGCGCTGAAGATCAGAATGCTGCCGGGCGGGACATCAGCCAGGTCTTCGATGAAGATGGCGCCTTTGTTGCGCAAGTTATCCACCACGAAGCGATTGTGTACCACTTCGTGTCTCACGTAGACCGGTGCGCCGTGCATGCTCAGTGCGCGTTCCACAATCTCGATGGCGCGGTCCACGCCGGCACAGAAGCCGCGCGGATTAGCTAACAGCAGATCCATGTTTTTTCTCCATAAAGCTTTCCCAGATGAGCAGGAATGCGCCGCAGCTAATTGCGGCATCGGCCACATTGAAGGCGGGGAAATAATGTTCGTTCCAGTGGAATAACAGGAAATCGATCACATAACCATAGGCGAGACGGTCTATCAGGTTGCCGAGTGCACCGCCCAGTATCAGGCTCAACGCCAGTGCAAACAGCGTTTCACCGGCATGCTTGCGCAATAACAGCGTGATGACGACAGATGCGATCACGGCAATGGCAGTAAACAGCCAGCGCTGCATGCCGCCGGCATCGCTCAGGAAACTGAATGCCGCTCCCGCGTTATGCAGCAGCGCAATGTCGAACACGCTGAGTATCCTGACGCTTTCCAGATAGACAAAGTGGCTGCTGATCCATAGTTTGCTTATCTGATCGAGCACTACCACCAGTGCGGCCAGCCCCAGCCAGCGCTTAAGCATAGTGTCTGGCCTCGCCTTCACCGAAAAGGTTGCTCACGCAGCGGCCGCACAGGGTCGGATGCTGTTCGTCTGCCCCGATATCCTCGCGGTAATGCCAGCAGCGCTCGCATTTATCATGCAGACTGGCGGCCACATCGATGCGTTGCTCTTCTACGCTGGCGACGCGATGCACCGTGGCGCGTGAGGTGATGAATACCAGGCGTAGATCCGATCCTAGACGCGACAGGATTTCGTAGTCCTCGCCTGCGGCAAACACATCCACTTCGGCAGCCAGCGCAGAACCTATCAGTCCCGCGCTGCGCGCTTCTTCCAGTTGTTTGTTGACGCGGGCGCGCCAGGATTCAATTTTCAGCCAGTCGCTGATAACCTCGCCTCCGAGTTGCGAGTCGGGCAGGTCGTGCCATGCCCCCTCGAATACGCTCACTTCATCGGAACCGTTCAATATTGCCCAGGTTTCTTCGCCGGTGAAGCTCAGTATCGGTGCGATCAACCGCGTCAGGGTGTGGGTGATCTGGTACAGCGCATTCTGAGCGGAACGGCGTGCGCGTGAATTTTCGCCTGCTGTGTATAAGCGGTCTTTCAGTATGTCCAGATAGAAACCACCCAGTGTTTCCGAACAGAATCCCATCAGCTTTTGCACGGCCAGATGGAATTCGTAGCGATCGTAATCGGCGCGCACTTCGTCCTGCAAACGCCGGGTCATATACAGCGCATAACGGTCGATTTCCAGCCACTCTTCGACGGGTTGTGCATCGCGCGCGACATTAAAATCTGAAATGTTCGCCAGCAGGAACTTCAGCGTGTTACGGATGCGGCGATAGCTCTCCACCACACGCTTGAGTATCTCGTCCGAGATGGTCAGCTCACCCGAGTAATCCGTCGAAGCTGTCCACAGGCGCAGGATGTCCGCGCCCAGCGTGTCGAAGATCTTCTGCGGTGCGATCACGTTGCCCTTGGATTTTGACATTTTGTGGCCGTTTCCATCCACCACGAAGCCGTGTGTGAGCAGCGCCTTGAAGGGCGCACGATCGTTGATCGCACAGCCGGTCAACAGGGAGGACTGGAACCAGCCTCTGTGCTGGTCGGAACCCTCCAGATACAGGTCGGCAGGCGAGCTTAATTCTGCGCGGCGATCCAGAACGGCGGCATGGGTCGCGCCGGAATCGAACCACACATCCAGCGTGTGGGTAAGCTTCTTGTAGTGTTCCGCGTCCGTACCCAGCAGGTCAACCGAATTCAGGCTGAACCAGGCTTCGATGCCTTCCAGTTCGACGCGTTTCGCCACCTGTTCCAGCAGTTCGGCGGTGCGCGGGTGCAGTTCGCCGGTCTCCTTGTGGACGAAAAACGGCATCGGTACGCCCCAGTTGCGCTGGCGCGATACGCACCAGTCGGGACGGTTTTTGATCATGGCTTCCAGACGCGCGCGTCCCCATGTAGGGAAAAAGGCGGTTGCATCGACGGCCTTGTTGGCCAGTTCGCGCAGGGTCGCATCGCTGCCGTGCGCCTGCTGCCCCATGCCGATAAACCATTGCGGGGTGGAGCGGAAAATGATCGGGGTCTTGTGACGCCAGCAATGCGGGTAACTGTGCTGCACTTTCTTCAGGCACAGCAGATGCCCGCTGGCTTCGAGTGCGTGCAATACGATGTCGTTGGCCTTCCAGACGAACACGCCCGCCAGCGCAACCTCGCCCACGGCGGGCACGGAGGCCAGAAACTTGCCGTCGTCGCCCACCGGGTTATCGGTGGGCAGGCCGTATTTTTGTCCGACGAAATAATCGTCCAGTCCGTGCGCGGGTGCGGTATGTACCAGTCCGGTACCGGCTTCCAGAGTTACATGCTCGCCGCAGATGATGGGCACGATGCGATCCTGAAACGGATGTTGCAGCGGCAGCATGTCGAGCGCCGCGCCTTTGCATACACCGACTGCTTCGCCGCTGAGCTGGTAGCGCTCCATACAGCCGTCCACCAATTCGGCCGCCAGCAGCAGATAGCCCTTTTCGGTCTTGATCAGTTTGTAGTCGAAATCGGGATGCAGGCTCACCGCTTGATTGGCGGGCAGAGTCCACGGCGTGGTGGTCCAGATCACCGCGGATACTTTCGCCGAACCTGGCAGGGAGATGCCGAATGCCTTGGCCAGCGAGATGTGATCCTTGACCTCAAACGCGACGTCGATCGCACTGGAGGTCTTGTCCTCGTATTCCACTTCCGCCTCGGCCAGTGCAGACTGGCAATCCAGGCACCAGTTCACCGGCTTGTAGCCTTGATACAGATAGCCGCGCTGCTGGATCGCGCCGATGGCGCGGATGATATCGGCTTCGGTTCCGAAATCCATGGTCAGATACGGACGATCCCAGTCGCCCAGCACGCCCAGACGGATGAAGTCTTTCTTCTGACGTTCGACCTGTTCGGTCGCGTAGGCGCGACACAATGCACGGAATTCGCCGGGCGGAATCGCCTTGCCGTGTTTCTTTTCCACCATCAGTTCGATAGGCAGGCCGTGGCAATCCCAGCCGGGCACGTAAGGCGCATCGAAACCCGAGAGCGTCTTGCCCTTGATGATGATGTCTTTGAGGATTTTGTTTACCGCATGACCGATGTGGATATCGCCGTTTGCATAGGGCGGGCCATCGTGCAAAATAAATTTAGGCAGGCCAATCTTAGCTGCGCGTATCTTCTGATAGCGCTGCTGAGTCTGCCAGCGGGCCAGCATTTGCGGCTCGCGTTTAGCCATGTCGCCGCGCATTGGAAAAGCGCTGTCCGGCAGGTTGAGTGTCTTCTTGTAATCAGTCATGTTGTTCAAACCATTTCTTTGCATTTTCTACATCCAACGCGATTTGCCGCGTCAGTGTCTCCAGATTCGGATATTTCTCTTCATCGCGTAATTTTTGCAGAAACTCCACGCGTAAATGTTTGCCGTAAATTTGCTGTGCAAATTCAAACAAATGCACTTCCAGAACCGGCTTGGCATCCTGTTTGACAGTCGGTCGCACGCCGAGGCTGGACACCCCCTGCAGCACGCCGAACGTTTCGGCATGCACCTGCACGACGTAAATGCCTGACAGCGGCGGGCGGTTGTGCTTCATCTGAATATTGGCAGTCGGAAAGCCGAGTTTGTGTCCCACGCCATCGCCATGCACGACCCGCCCCGATATGCTGTAGTGCCGCCCCAGATAATGCTGTGCCGTGCGCAACTGCCCGGCAGCCAGAGAAGCGCGTACCACCGTGCTGGAAATGCGCACCCCGTCATGCATCACCGAGTGGACCGCCTGCGCGGTGAAATCATGCTGAGCACTGATTTTCTCCAGCAGTGCGAAATCGCCGGAGCGCCCGCTGCCGAAGTGAAAATCGTCGCCTATCAGCACAAATTTCGCCGACAGTTTCTCATGCAATATATGAACAAAATCCGTTGCGCTCATCTGCGCGAAGCGGGCGTTGAAGCGGCATACATGCACGCGGTCTATCCCCAGTTCGATAAATAATTCCAGCTTTTCGCGCAGGCTGGAGAGGCGGGCCGGTGCCTGAAGCGGGGTAAAAAATTCGCGCGGATGCGGCTCGAAAATCACCACGGCTGTCAGCAGTCCGTGCGCCTGCGCCGCCGTCTTCAGCTCGTTCAGCAAGGCTTGATGACCCAGATGCACTCCATCGAAATTACCGATAGTGAGAGCGACAGGCCGGGTATCAGGGGTATAGAGTCCACGTAGTATCTGCATAGCGGCGGAATTATACCGTGAGATGGCGCGTTAGCGTGCCGTTGTGATTGGGTATCTGAAAATCCATTTTATTGGGTGGCTGACAGGGGAATGGGATGGAGGTGCCCATCCGCTCTCCTTAGCTCTTTAGTTTTGAGAATGCCGCGGCCATTGCGTTTGGCGTGACAGGCCTGGACGTGCGGACCGCAGTTGGCGCTTTGGTCTGCGCGTGCTTGTTACGCGGCCTCTGCGTGTCACCGGACGGATTGTTGGCCTGAGCTGCGCTATCGGTCAGGCGCATGGTCAGGGCGATGCGTTTACGCTTTTCATCGATTTCCAGCACCTTGACTTTGACGATCTGCCCGGCCTTGACGATGCTATGCGGGTCTTTGACAAAGGTGTTGGAAAGTGCGGAAATGTGTACCAGTCCGTCCTGATGCACGCCGATGTCAACAAACGCGCCGAACGCGGCAACATTGGTGACTACGCCTTCCAGGATCATGTCCGGCTTCAGATCAGACAATTTCTCTACGCCTTCGCGGAAGGTGGCGGTGGCGAATTCGGGACGCGGGTCGCGCCCGGGTTTTTCCAGTTCCTTGAGGATGTCGCTGATGGTGGGTAAACCGAACTGTTCGTTCACATAGCGGGTGGGATTCAGTGATTTAAGCAGGGCGCTGTTGCCGATTAATGTCTTGATGTCCTGCCGGATATCGGCAAGTTGAATGTCGGCAAGGATGCGTTTGACCAGCGGGTAGGATTCGGGATGCACGGTCGATGCGTCGAGCGGATTGTCGCCACCCATAATGCGCAAAAAACCTGCCGCCTGTTCGAAGGCCTTTTTGCCCAGGCGCGGCACGTCAAACAGTTGCGCACGGGTGGCGAATCGCCCTTGTTGGTCGCGGTAGGCAACGATGTTCTGTGCCACAGTCGCGTTTAGCCCCGAAACCCTTTCCAGCAAAGGCGCGGAGGCGGTGTTCACGTCCACGCCCACCGCGTTCACACAGTCTTCCACCACCGCATCCAGCGAGCGCGCCAGTTGCGTCTGGCCGACATCGTGCTGGTATTGGCCGACGCCGATGGATTTGGGGTCTATCTTCACCAGTTCGGCCAGCGGGTCTTGCAGACGTCTTGCGATGGACACCGCGCCGCGTAGCGAGACATCCAGGTCGGGTAATTCCTTAGAGGCGTATTCGGACGCGGAATACACCGATGCGCCCGCCTCGGAGACTACCACGTTGATGAGTTTCAGTTCCGGGCGCAGCTTGATCAGATCGAGCGCCAGTTTGTCGGTCTCGCGCGAGGCTGTGCCGTTGCCGATGGCGATCAACGCGACGCGATGTTTTTCGGCCAGCTTTGCCAGCGTGTGCAATGCGCCATCCCAGTCATTGCGCGGCTGATGAGGATAGATCACGGCGGTATCCGCCACGCGGCCGGTCTCGTCCACCACGGCGACTTTCACACCCGTGCGTATGCCGGGGTCCAGCCCCATGGTCGCTCGCGGCCCGGCAGGTGCGGCGAGCAGCAGGTCTTTCAGGTTGCGCGCGAACACGTTGATCGCCTCGCTTTCGGCTTTGCTGCGCAATGCGCCCATCAGCTCGCTTTCCAGATGCAGGAAACTTTTTACGCGCCAGGTGTAGCGTACCGTTTCGGCCAGCCAGGCATCGGCGGGGCGGCTCTTGTTGGTAATGCCGAAGCGGGTGGCGATACGCGCTTCACATGGATTGTAGGGTGCGGTCATCGCGGGTTTTTCGGTTTCCGTGTCCAGACGCAGTTGCACCGTCAGCAGTTCCTCGCGCCGACCGCGCAAGACTGCCAGCATGCGGTGCGAAGGGATGGTTTTGATGGATTCGGAATAGTCGAAATAATCGGCATATTTTGCCGCTGCATCCTTTTTGTCTTCAATGACGCGGGCTTGCAGCACGCCATGTTCCTGCACGTATTCGCGCAATGCTTGCAACAACGCGGCATCTTCCGCGAAGCGTTCCATCAATATCTGGCGTGCGCCATCCAAGGCCGTCCTGGCGTCGATGACGCCGGGATTGTCGCCCTGCTCGGTGGTAAATGCGGATTTCAAAAATTTGCTCGCTTCCTGTTCCGGATGCAACACCGGGTTAGTCAGCAGTGCATCGGCCAGCGCTTCCAGACCCGCTTCGCGCGCGATCTGCGCTTTCGTTCTGCGCTTGAGTTTGTAAGGCAGATACAAATCTTCCAGCTGCGTCTTGTCTGCCGCATGTGATATTGCGTTCAGCAGCTCAGGCGTCATCTTGTTCTGTTCGGCTATCGCTGCAATGATGGTCGCACGCCGTGCTTCCAATTCGCGCAGATAGCCCAGCCTGTCTTCCAGCAGGCGCAGCTGGGTGTCATCCAGCCCGCCGGTAGCTTCCTTGCGGTAGCGCGAGATGAACGGCACGGTCGCCCCCTCGTCCAGTAATTGGACGGCAGCGGTGATTTGTGCGGGTTTGGCAGCGAGTTCGGCGGCGAGACGGTGTTCTATGGATGGCAGCATGTATTTATTCCTCACTTGAGAGTTTGTATGGCTAACTAACCACTCAGCATCCTGCGCGACAACAGGGTTTGCATGTCGCGACGGCCATCGGCGATCAGGTAGATGAACACTTGTTCGCCGCTCACTCGGTAGATGAGGCGGTAGGGTTTGAAGAACGCCTGACGATATTCGCTGATGCCGAGGGCTGCGAGTTCTTTGGGGTGTGAGCCGCGTTCCGGGAAGGTGGACAGGGATTTGGCGACTTCCAGCAGGCTGTTCAACACGTAGTCCGCATTTTGCTGACTATCGTGTTCGGCGATATAGTCGTAGATGCCTTCCAGATCGTGTTCGGCGCCACGGGTGAGTGATACTTTGAAATTCATGCGGGCTTCTTGGCTTTCAGTCGACGCGCGACATCTGCCAGAGAAGTGACTTTTCCAGCCTCAATCTCCTGATTGCCCAATGCCAGTATCTTCAACAGTGCTAGCGTTTCCTGTGTGTTTTCGTAAGAGGCGATGTCCTGAATGACAGCCTTGGCTTCGCCGTTTTGTGTGATGAGATACGGCTCGCGTAGTTCGGTCAGGTGAAGTAATACTTCGGCGGCATTGGCCTTGAAATAGCTGATGGGTTTGATATTTATTGCGCGCATGATTGATCACTTGAGTAGGGTGAACCGAATATAGTCCTTTAGTGGTTTTGTGGCAATCGGGTGCCAATGAAAAAGGCGACCCTAGAGTCGCCTTTTTGAGTAACAGTTAAGCGTTAACGGCTTGATGAAAACGTGATGAGCGAAGCCGAGATAAGGAAAAAAGGGGCGAAAAAGCGGAGTTTACACAGAGTAAATGAGCATTTTGAGCCGCTTTTTGTCACGGTATCGGCAAGCGTTTTCAGCAGCCTGTTAATCGCGTTCGCCGCTGAACGCCATCAACAGGCTCAGCAGGTTGACGAAGATGTTGTAGATGTTCAGATACAGCGACATGGTGGCCATCACGTAGTTGGTTTCGCCGCCATTCACGATACGGCTGACATCGTAGAGGATGTAGGCGGAGAAGATCAGTACGGCGATGGCGGAGATAGTCAGCGAGAGCGCAGGGATGGCAAAGAACATGTTTGCCAGCGATGCGACGATCAGCAGAACGACGCCGATGAACAGGAATTTGCCCATGAAGCTGAAATCTTTCTTGGTCACTGTGGCGATGGTCGCCAGGGTGAAGAAGATCAGCCCGGTGCCGCCTGCTGCCATGCCAATTAGCTGCGCGCCGTTACTCAGGTGCAGTGCGGTTTGCAGGATGGGGCCCAGAAAGACGCCGGCGACAAAGGTAAAGCCCAACAGTGCAACGATACCCCATACGCTGTTGCGCAATGCGGAGACAGCGAACAAGAGGCCCATCATCGCGCCGAACATCAGCAGCGAGCCCATGATCGGGTGCTCAGCCATGAATGAGAAATTGACAGACAGACCGAAGAAAGCGCCGATGACAGTCGGGATCATGGTCAATGCCAGCATCATGTAAGTGTTGCGCAACACCTTGTTTTGTTCGGTTGCGACGGCACCTGCGTGGGTGGCGTACTGGTTTGGATATTGCATGTGTGAACTCCTGAAAGTTAAGTATTCGTTTCAACGACAGGCGTGAGACTAGCGAAGTATCGAGAAAGTTGCAATCTTGAACTGGTTTTTTATTGAGATCGGTTCGCCCGGGATTATTTGTGGTTGCCGAGAAAGGTGAGTATTCAAGTCAGGGCTGGGAACAGCCCCTTGAGACCGTTGGCGATAAATTCAACCGCAATCGCAGCCAGTATCAGCCCCATGATGCGGGTGAATATATTGATTCCCGTGGCGCTGATGCGGTCTGCTATCCATGGCGACAAACGCAATATCCCCCAGACCAGCAGCCCCAGCAGGATGATGCCCAGCGCGATGATCATGTGGTGGCTGACGCCGCTGCTCTTGTGCGCCGCCAGTATCACGGTACTGATGGCGCCCGGTCCGGCCAGCAAGGGCATGGCCAGCGGCACAATGGCGACCGATTGCTTGTCGATGGATTCGCTGGCTTCTTCGTCAGTCTGTCTGATATGGCTGGTTTTTGCATGCAGCATGGAAATGGCCATCAACAGTATCAGGATGCCGCCCCCGACTCTGAATGAAGCGACGGTGATACCGAAGAATGCCAACAGCAGTTCGCCGAAAAACAGTGTCGTCAACAGGATGATGGTGACTCCCAGAGCCACCATGTTAGTCGTCCTGCGGCGCTGGGCGGGGTTCTGGTCGGCGGTCATGCTGATGAAGATCGGTATCACCCCCAAAGGATTGAGGATCGCCATCAGGCCGATAAATATTTTTACGTATTCCGCGTAATCAAGCATGGGCATTGTTCCAGGTGCAAGAGCGTCATGATACTTCAAGAAATTGCCCGGTTTGCCGATATCGTAAACAACCGGGGAGAAAAATCATGGACCTGATCGCGGGCATCAGCTATATCGAAAACAGTCTGGCCGGGCGTCAACCTGACCACGGTGAAAAAAAATCTGCGCGAAAAAAAATAAGCGCCGAGCTTGCCGATGAGCAGAAAGAGCCAGCGGATGCTAGTCATGCTTCAACGGAATATGACAGCCGACTGGGACGCAAGCTGGATACGAATGCGTAACTGGCAGGTGTTTATCGGAAAAATATTAAGAAAGCTGCAATCGTGAATTGATTATTTAGTATTATCAGCATTAGGGTTATAGATGCTGGCAATATAAGATTTTGATAATTAACATGTAAATGAACGGTTCAAGGGCGGTGGAATGACGATTGCACGACGTGGTTTTGTATTACGTTTCTCACAGGCGGGTGTTGTGCTGTTTGTAATGGCTATGCTTTCTTCTTGCGGCAAGGCGCCGTCCGAACCGTTACGCATTGCCAGCAGTCCGTGGCCGGGCTATGAGCCTGTCTATCTGGCGCGAGATATCGGCTATCTGCCCAAGGAAAAGGCGAATATTTTCGAGCTGCCTTCTTCCGATATCACCCTTGAATCGTTTCGCAATCGCTCTGCCGATCTGGCGACGCTGACACTGGATGAAACTCTGGAGCTGTTGGCGGGCGGTGTCAAACTGCGCATCCTGTTCGTCATGGATGGTTCCAACGGCGGTGATGCGGTGATGGCTATCCCCGGCGTCAAAACGCTGGCTGACCTGAAGGGCAAACGCATCGCCATCACCAATATTCCCCTGGGCGTGTATATGCTGAGTCGCACCCTGAACGCGGCAAATCTGACGCGGCAGGATGTGCGGGTTATTTCGAGCAGCGAGAACAAGCATGCAGAAATGTATAAACAGGGCAGGGCGGATGCGTTCGTCAGCTATGAACCTTTCAAGTCGCAACTGGCCGAGTTGGGCGCGCATGTGATTTTCGACAGCAGCCAGATGCCCAACGAGATTTTCGATCTGATGGTAGTGCATGAGGACGTGTTTCAGGCAAGGCGTAAGGACGTGTGCAATGTCGCGCATCAATGGTTTCGTACGCTCGAATATACGAAGCAATCCCCTGAAGATGCGACGCGTCGTATCGCCGAGCGTCTGGGGGTTAGCGTGCAGGAATATCAGGCGATGTTGAGTGGTTTGTCTATCCCTACGCAACAGGAAAATCTGCGCTTGCTTGCTGGCAAAGAGCCTGCTTTGGTCGCTCCGGCGAATAATCTGGTGCAGGTGATGCTGCAGGAGGGACAGTTGAAACACGCTGTTGATATACGCCAGATGCTGGATGCCAATATCGAGGCGTGCATCGTCAAATGAAAAAACGCCTATCTTTGCTCGTTCCCATCATTCTGGTGATCGCTTCACTCGCCAGTTCGTCCCTGATTTATTTGCAGACAGACCGCGCCAATCGAAACTCCATTCAAAAACATGCCGTGACCGAAGCCACGCTACAGATGGGCAGTTTGCAAAATGGCCTGTACAACTGGCTGACGGCGGGCGATGAACGACAGGCTTTGCTGAGCCTCTCCATCGCGGCTACTTATCCCGGCATACGCACCCTGATGCTAGCGGATGAAAACAATCGCGTGTTGATGGCGAATCGTTATCGCTGGAAAGGCAAGCCTGCCAGTGCGGAATCGGGCTATTCCGATATCGAGGCGGGCCGGGTAATCGACAACGGCGTTAGTCGGCTCGAGTTCAGCCGCAGTGAACCCACCCTGTTGCAGGGCTATTTTCCGTTGATCACCGAATACAAACAGGGTGGCCTGAAAAAGACCATGGGCATGCTGTATGTTGAATATGACATCAGCCGCGAGTTGCAGGCAGAAAAAAAGAGAACGATAGCGCAGGCGCTGATTTTTACTTTCATCACCCTGCTCGCATCGACCCTGGTCGGTGTTCTGTTGCATCTGCTGGTTACCCGGCGGGTAAATTTGCTCGCTGCCGTATCCAGCCGGTTCGCCGAAGGGGACTACAGCGCGCGCACCCGTTTGCAGGGCGGGGATGAGTTGTCAGAGCTGGGGCGGTCATTCGATCTGATGGCGCAGCGTATGACGGAGAATAGGACACGACAGGAAAAACAACACACTTCCCTGGCGGAAGCGCAACAGATTGCTCACTTCGGCAGCTGGGAATTCGATCTGCTCTCGGGCAGGCTGGAGTGTTCGGATGAAATGCTCCGTCTGTTTGCCATCGATGCGTCTGAATCTGCCCCGTCGCGCGACTTTTTTCTGAATGTCGTTCATCCTGAGGACAGGGAATGGGTGAGTCAGTCGTGTTTCTATGCGCAGCCGGAAAAAGAATCCTGTCAGATTATTCACCGTTTGCTGATGGCCGATGGCTGCATCAAATGGGTAGAGCAACGCTGCACGCATCACTTTGATATCGATGGCCGGGTGGTGCGTTCAGTCGGCACGATACAGGATGTCACCTCCCGCGAGGAATCTGCATTGCAATTGAGTATCGCAGCCGTGGCGTTCGAGACCCAGGAAGCGATACTGGTGACGGACAAGGATGCAAATATCATCAAGGTGAACCACGCTTTTGAGATGATTACCGGCTATTCTCAGGAGGAAGTGCTGGGGAAAAACCCGAGTCTGTTGAGCTCGGGACGTCAGGATAAGACTTTCTACCGCATCATGTGGGAGGCGATCAACAGCGAGGGCAGATGGTCAGGTGAGTTATGGGACAGGCGCAAGGATGGCGAAATCTACCCGAAATGGCTCACGATCACCGCCGTGAAAAATCGCGACAAAGTCACACATTATGTGGCGGTGTTTACGGACATAACCGGGCGCAAGAAGGCGGAGGAGGAAATCTACAGCCTGGCGTTTTTCGACCCGCTGACGCATTTGCCCAATCGCCGCCTGTTGATGGACCGCATGCATATCGCGCTGGGGCACAGCGACCGCAGCAGGCATTGCGGCGCGCTGATGTTTATCGACCTCGATCATTTCAAGGTGCTCAATGACACCAAGGGTCATGAGTTTGGTGACATGATGCTGATCGAAGTGGCGCGTCGTCTGGCCCTCTGCGTGCGCGACAGCGATAGCATCGCCCGTTTTGGCGGAGACGAGTTCGTGGTGTTGCTGGAAGACCTGAGTGCCAATGAAAATGATGCGGTGGTGCAGGCCGGCGCGATTGCGGAAAAGATACGTGACTCGCTCTCGCATACTTACCAGATCGCAGACTATGCGCATGAAAGCTCGTCCAGCATAGGCGTGGTCTTGTTTAACGGTTCCGGCGTCGAGGTTGAGAATCTGTTCAAACGCGCCGATCTGGCGATGTATGAGGCGAAAGAAGGCGGGCGTAACATGGTGCGTTTCTTCGAGCCGGCGATGCAGGCCGTGCTGGAAGCGCGCACCCTGATGGAAAGAGCGCTGCGTCAGGCCTTGCCGAATGGTGAACTGGAACTGTACTTTCAGGTACAGACCAATCAGCAGAATGTTTTGCTGGGCGCGGAAGTATTGCTGCGCTGGCGCAACCCCGTGCTGGGCATGGTTTCGCCTGCCGAATTCATTCCACTGGCAGAGCAGACCAAGCTGATACTTCCTATCGGGCAGTGGGTGCTGGAACAGGCCTGCGCGCGTCTTAGTCTGTGGAAGACGCATCCTGTGTTGTGCAATATGCGCCTGGCCGTGAACATCAGTCCGGTGCAATTCCACCGGCCCGATTTTGTGCGTCAGGTGAAAGCGATTCTCGCCGAAAGTGGCGCTAATCCGCAACGTCTGGAACTGGAGTTGACCGAGAATCTGGTGCTCGAAGATGTCGAGGAGGCTATTCTGAAAATGACCGAGCTAAAAGAGCTCGGCGTGCGCTTCTCTATGGACGATTTCGGCACGGGCTACTCTTCGTTGCAATACATCAAGCGCCTGCCTATCAGCCAGCTGAAGATAGATCAGTCCTTCGTGCGCGACATTCTGACCGATAGCGGTGATGCGATGATGGTGCAGACCATCGTGGCGATGGCCCGCAACTTCGGTTATGAAGTGATCGCCGAAGGCGTGGAAGAACATGCGCAGTTGTCGCCGCTGATCGATATCGGCTGCGCTTCATTTCAGGGCTATTTGTTCGGGCGCCCGGTCGCACTGGATGATTTCGAACAGTTGATCAGCGGCTGGGTCGAGCGTTGATTCCTCCGCGCATTCGGGGTAGCGCATTAATCATCAGACGGCAAGATGGTGTGATGCGGTGTTTGTGCAATCAGGCCGATTTTTTGCTGTCTTCGCGCCCCTCGTGGTCACGCCCCTCGTGGTCACGCCCCTTGTGGTCACGCCCCTCGTGGTCACGCCCCTTGTGGCGACGATCCATCCAGTAGGCCACCAGCGGCAGCATGAAAATGCCGCCTGGCATGAGCAGGGGGATCAGGTAAGGGCTGAGGTTGGACAGGGCGCGCAAGTCGCGTAACAGGGTGGCGCGCTCGTCGCTGCTCCATTGCTCGCCGTTGCGATGTTTCATTAGCAGCGGAATCAGACCGCGCGCCTGATTCAGTTCGTTGCGAATGTGCAGCCGATGACTCTCATTCATCAGCAGGCTGTCCCGGCAACGCTGTAGCAGGGTAAGAAATTTTCTGCTGTTTGCTGCCATGAGGGCTGTCGGACTCGCTGTGGAAGCTATGGGATGTAGGGCATTCTGGCGGAAGCGGTGAGATTCGAACTCACGGAGGACTCTCATCCTCGCTAGTTTTCAAGACTAGTGCCTTAAACCGCTCGGCCACACTTCCTGTTTTGCTTGAGACGGGCGCATGCCTGTCCTTCAAGGTCGCGCATTTTCCACTAAGCCACGTATCCTGTCCAGAAAATTTTAACCGCGCACGCAGTCCGCCCAGTTATTGGGGGTTTCAAAAAGACGGATGCGCTCCAGGCGCAAGTGATTGCCGTAGCTGTCCTGATAGGCGGGATTGAGGATATCGAAGGCCGCCTGAGCCAGGTTTTCTGCGGTGGGAACGGTATTCATGATTACAGTCTTATGGTCGGGCAGCGTCGCTAGAAAGTCGCACACCGTTTTGTCGCCGCGATAGACCAGAAAAGCGTGATCCCAAATATTAACCAGCTTTTCCTGCGCGATGTGTTTGACATCGGAAAAGTCCATCACCATGCCCTGCTCGGACTGCCCTTCAGTGTTGATGATGTCGCCGGACAGGGTGATTTCCAGTGCGTAGCGGTGACCGTGCAGGTGTTTGCACTGGCTGTTGTGGTTGGGGATGCGATGTCCGGCATCGAATTCCAGTCGGCGGGTGATGAGCATGAGTTTGACAGTCTATTTGAATGGCGCGAATTATAGCACCGCACCAAAAATTCCCGTTATTACGGTTTTCCACGTAATGACGGGAATTTTTTGGCTTGCCGGATAAATTCTCTTTGTGTGTGCGGATCACTGACCGTACCGTAGCGCAAGGTGATGTAACGCGCGGCGAGGTCGGTGAGGTCGGCTGCGAGATCGGGGCGTGCGGCAGCGCAGCGCAGTGCGTAATCCCACGGGCCTTCGTGCGGCGCGCGCGGCAGTCCTGCACGGCCCAGTTTGCGACAGAGATTCAGCCAGGCGGCCTGGGTTTTGTCCTGTTCGCGTTTGAGCAGGTGGCGCAGCATGTAGAGCGCGAACAGCGCGATCATCAGCGCCAGTCCTGCCGTCATGTATATCACCTGCAGGCTGATTGATTCCATGCCGAAGCGGGAAAGGTAGGCAAACTGGCGTTCGCTGTCATAACCCAGCACCCTCTGGTTCCACTGGTTGGCCAGGGCATCCCAGTTCAAACGCAGGTCGCGCAGCCAGAGCGGCGGATTACGCGACATGAAGGGCAGGGCGGTATTGTCTGTTAGCGCGGCGGATAAGCCGCGTTCTACCCGTTCCGGCGCGATTGCCGCTGTCGGGTCGATGCGCACCCAGCCTTGCCCCGTCAGCCATACTTCCGCCCAGGCGTGGGCATCGGATTGCCGCACGATGTGGTAGTTGCCGTAGGCGTTATATTCGCCGCCCTGATAGCCGGTTACTACGCGCGCCGGAATGCCTGCTGCGCGCATCAGGAAGACGAAGGCAGAGGCATAGTGTTCGCAAAATCCCCTGCGCGTGATAAACAGAAAGTCGTCCGTGCTGTTGCGGCCCAGCGTCGGCGGTTCCAGCGTGTAGTAGAAATTCTGCTCATTGAAGTAGCCAAGGGCGCGGCGCACGATAGCCTGATCATCGTCAGCGCGCCAGCTTGTAGCCAACTGACGTGCGCGCGGATTGAGCGTCGGCGGCAATTGCAGCGCGCGTTGAAGTTGTGACGGCGATTCTTGCAGGTTGGCGTGATAATCGAGTCGGGAGCGCGCCTCGTAGCGCAGTCGCTCGTTGACCGGCTCCGAGTTGAGCAGCTGAAAATCATCCGTGAGGCGGGCCGGTACGGAGATGCTGTCCGGCATGTCGAGCGCGAACAACCAGCGTTTATTATGCGGCTCCAGCGTCACGCTGTATGCGGTCGCCCGCCCTGTGGCGCTGAATTGAGGCGCGATTCCCTGTGTGGCCCTGCCCGGTGTCCAGTTGTGCCCGTCGAAGTCCCATAATACCGGCCCGCGCCAATACATCCGGGAGCGCGGCGGTGGCTTGCCCTGATAACTGACGCGAAACGCCACGGCATCCGAGAGTGCCAGACGACCCACACTGCCGGGCGACATCGTGTCATCCAGTCCGCTTCTGGCAAAGGCATCCTGCGGCAAACCCCATAGCGGGCCGGGTACGCGTGGAAACAGGATAAACAGAATGAGGGTGAGCGGAATGGCTTGTAACAGCAGTACGGCAGCGACGCGCAAGCGTGGTTTGATGGCGATACCGGGCGCATGCAGATGCACCCAGTTTGTCATGATGACCATCAGCGTGACGAGCATGTACAGCGCGGTGGGTAGACTCTGCGAGTACAGGAAATTGGTGATGAGGATGAAACAGGAGAGGAAGATCAACGCCATGGCATCGCGTGCCGTGCGCAGTTCCATCAGCTTGAGGGTGGCGAGCAGCATCAGCAGGGTAACGCCGACTTCGCGCCCGAACAGGGTGTGAAAATCGATCAGGATGCCGCCCAGGCTGATGAGGGTGAGCGTTATCAGCAGCCAGCGTTTGGGCAGCGGATTGCCGCTCCATGCGAGATAGCTGCGCCAAACCAGCAGCACGATGCACAGGGCGCTGACCCAGAGTGGCAGATGATAGGCATGGGGTGCGATGACCATCAGGATGGACAGCAACAGGCCGTAGATGAGGGTTATTTTCATATGGAGTGTATGGAGTGTGGCGACGTGTCGCCACCTTCTAAAAGCGCAGTCATGCCTGCGCACTCCAAGGTGGCAGATCGAACAGTGCGAGGCGGCGCAGGCAGGCGTCGCGATGTGCGCTGCCGTTGCCGGCAGGGAGTTCGCCATCCGGCAGGCTCAAGCCGTAACGCAATCCCTGGGCTTCCGCCTCCAACACCCAGCGTGTCAGATGTGACAATTTGCTTTCAAGGTCGGTTTCAGGGGCATCGTTGAGATTTAGCCATAGCGCATCCCCGACCGGGGTGGTGAACTGCTTTATTTGCAATCCCAGTCCGCGTGCGTAGGCCTTCCATGCAATGTGCGGGAGAGCATCGCCCGCAACATAGGTGCGCAATCCGGCGAAATCGTCGTCACCCGCGATGCCGCGTTTGCCCGCGCCATCCGGCGCATTGCCAGTCGGTAGCGGCGCGTCGGGCCGAGGGTGGGGATAGACCAGGCAGCGCATGTCAAAATGCAAATATGACCAGGCGTGAAACAGGCCGAGCGGAAATTCTGTGTATAGCGTCAAACGGCCCGTTTCCAGCCAGCCGCGCCGGGCGGCGTGCAGCGGAAATTCGACGGCGTAGTCCTGACTGGCAGGAATATCAAAAGTGATGCTGTCGCTTTCTTCGCCGCGCAGAATAAGCTGGTAACGCGGCAGCTTGCTGCCAAAATGCAGCAGAAATTTCGCAGTCTGGCCGCTAAACACGGCGTCACTGCGACCTGCGTGTATTTCCAGATGCGCCAGATTGCGAAAAGCGTGCAGCATGGAGAGCACGGCCATCATAGACAGCAGAAAGGTCAGCACATAGCCCAGACTCAGGTTGTAGTTAATGCAGCCCAGCAGCATCAGCGCCAACAGCAAGCCGAGCGCCCAGCCTTGTCGAGTGGGCAGTATGAAGATGCGGCGTTGCGTGAGTATGACCGTGCCGTGCTCGATTTTGGGGCGGAACAGCCAGTTGCGTAAGCGTTGTCTGAGCGCGCTGAACACGATGTCAGGGGATCGCCACCGCTGCGATCAGTTGCTGCGTCAGCGAAGATTGAGGTTCGACCAGGCTGTGCAGGCGGTGGCTGACTACGCCGGGGAGAATGGTCTGCACATCTTCGGGGATCACGGCATCGCGTCCGTCTATCAGCGCCCAGGCGCGCGCGGCGGATAGCAGGGCGAGTCCGGCGCGCGGACTGAGGCCGTGCGTATAGTGCGCCGATTCACGGGTATGGCGCAGGATGGCCTGCACATAATCGAGCAGCGGCGGCGCAACATGTATCTGTTTGACCTGCTGTTGCAGCGCCAGCAACTCTGCGCTTTCCATCTGCGGGGTGAGTTTTGCGATGATTTCGCGCCGGTCAATGCCGGATAGCAGACCGCGCTCGGCTGCGGCATCGGGATAGCCCATTTCGATGCGCATCAGGAAACGGTCGAGTTGCGATTCCGGCAGCGGGAATGTGCCGATCTGATGGGACGGGTTTTGCGTGGCGATGACGAAGAACGGCGCGGGCAAGGGGCGGGTCACGCCTTCTATGGTGACCTGATGCTCTTCCATGGCTTCGAGCAAGGCGCTCTGCGCCTTGGGCGTGGCGCGGTTCACTTCGTCGGCCAGTATCATCTGCGCGAAGATCGGCCCGGGATGAAACTTGAATTGATTGCTGTCGCGCTCATACACCGATACGCCGAGGATGTCGGCGGGCAGCAGGTCGCTGGTGAACTGGACGCGGGTGAACTGTAAACCCAGCGTGCGCGACAGAACTTGTGCCAGCGTGGTCTTGCCGACCCCGGGCAAGTCTTCGATCAGCAGATGGCCGCGTGCCAGCAGGCAAGCCAGCGCAAAGCGTATCTGCTGCGGTTTGCCCAAAATGGCGCTTTCGGCCTGGCGGATAACGTTGGCTAGAGAAGATGTCATGGAATTTTCATAATTGCCGGGTTATGAGTCGTGAGTCGTGAGTCGTGAGTCGTGGTGGTTTTACTTACCACTCACCGTATTAAAACATGATGGCCGCGATCACCTTGCGGTCTTCCTCCACCAGTATGTTGTAAGTGCGGCAGGCGGCGGGGGTGTCCATGCATTCCACGCCTATGCCGGCATTAGTCAGCGCGCGGTACAGGCGCGGGTGAGCGAAGCGTTGCCGGGCGCCAGTGCCCAGCAACAGCACTTCCGGTTTGAGTGTCAGAAAGTATTCAAAGTGCGCTTCGTTCAGAGTGTCGAAATCCTCGACGCCCCAGTCGGCGTGGACAGTTTCTGCACCTACCACGATGGAGGTGTCGAAGCGTTCGCGATTGACCAGCACATGGTCGTCCGCATAGCCGGTGAAGCGTTTGGTGTCGCCGAGATTGGCTAGATGTAGTTTCACAATGACCTCACGGGTAAGACTAGATGGACATGATGACGAGTGTAGAGGCTGGTGGCAAGTGGCGTCAAACTAAAGCTATTTCGCGCGTTCGGTCAGCTGGTTTGCTATCAGATTTGCTGTGCGCGGATAGCACAGGTAAAATCGGCGACTTAATCAGCTTTTTCATTCAGCAACAGGAGGATTTTCTCCGTTGTTGCGTGGGAATGCCGCTTCATTCAGAAATAAGGAGCCGAAGGCGACTATATTTCGTGGGAATGCCCTTGCGGCATTGCGGGCTTGATTGCCATATTTCAACCATTTCAAACCAATACCAATTGTGAAACCAATATTAAAATCCGACAAGCTGGCTAACGTGTGTTACGACATTCGCGGGCCGGTCATGGAACGCGCCAAACAGATGGAAGAGGAAGGCCAGCGCATCATCAAGCTGAATATCGGCAATCTTGCGCCGTTCGGCTTTGAAGCGCCGGAAGAGATACAGCAGGACGTGATCCTGAATCTGCCGAATTCGTCAGGTTATTCCGATTCCAAGGGCATGTTCGCCGCGCGCAAGGCGATTATGCATTACTGTCAGGCGAAGAAAATTGCGGGTGTGGGGCTGGAAGACATCTATATCGGCAATGGCGCGTCCGAACTGATCGTGATGGCAATGCAGGGCCTGCTCAATACCGGCGATGAGGTGTTGGTGCCTGCACCGGATTATCCATTGTGGACGGCGGCGGTTACGCTGGCGGGTGGCACGGCGCGCCATTACCTGTGCGATGAGGCGAACGAGTGGATGCCCGATCTGGCCGATATGAAAGCCAAGATCACGCCGCACACACGCGCCATCGTCATCATCAATCCGAACAATCCGACCGGTGCGCTGTATTCGGACGACATTCTGAAAGAGATCATCCAGATTGCGCGCGAGCACCATCTGATCATCTTCGCCGATGAGATTTACGACAAGATGCTGTACGACGGCGCGACGCATACCTCGATCGCCTCGCTGGCGGATGATGTGCTGTTCGTGACGCTGAACGGCTTGTCCAAGAATTACCGTGCCTGCGGCTATCGTTCCGGCTGGATGGTGGTGTCCGGCGAGAAGAAACATGCACAGGACTATATCAATGGTCTGACGATACTGGCTTCGATGCGTCTGTGTTCCAACGTGCCGGGGCAGTTTGCGATTCAGACCGCGCTGGGCGGTTATCAGAGCATCAACGATCTGGTGGCCGAGAAAGGTCGCTTGCGCAAGCAGCGCGATCTGGCTTACGAGTTGCTCACGGCGATTCCCGGCGTAACCTGTGTCAAGCCGAAGGCCGGGCTGTATTTGTTCCCGCGTCTTGACCCCGAGGTCTATCCGATTGTGGACGATCAGCAGTTCATCCTGGAATTGCTGGAAACCGAAAAGGTGCTGGTGGTGCAGGGTGGCGGCTTCAACTGGAAGCAACCCGATCACCTGCGTCTGGTGTTTTTGCCGACGGTGGATGATCTGACCGAGGCATTCGGGCGTATCGCCCGTTTTCTGGAACATTACCGCAAGCGGCACGAAAAATAGTAGGGTGGGCACGATTTGTGCCCACGCGGATAAAATGGTGGGCACAAAAAACGTGTCCACCCTACCATAGGATTTAAGAATGAAACCAATCAACGTAGGACTTCTCGGTATCGGCACGGTCGGCGGCGGTACATTTACCGTATTGCAGCGCAACGCGGAAGAAATCACCCGACGCGCCGGGCGTCCGATCCGCATAGTGGCTGTCGCGGATAAAAACCTGGAGCTGGCTAAACAGGTGACTGGCGGCGCGTGCCGCATCACCGACGATGCGTTCTCGGTGGTGTCCGACCCTGAAGTGGATATCGTCATCGAACTGATCGGCGGTTATGGCGTGGCGAAAGAGTTGGTGATGCAAGCCATCGCCAACGGCAAGCATGTGGTCACCGCAAACAAGGCTTTGCTGGCAACCCACGGCAACGAGATATTCAAGGCCGCACAGGACAAGGGCGTGATGGTCGCGTTCGAGGCGGCGGTGGCGGGCGGTATTCCCATCGTCAAGGCGGTGCGCGAAGGGCTGACCGCCAACCGCATCGAGTGGATCGCCGGCATCATCAACGGCACCACCAACTTTATCCTGTCCGAGATGCGCGACAAGGGGCTGAGTTTCGATGTGGTATTGAAGGAAGCGCAGCGTCTGGGCTATGCCGAAGCCGATCCGACTTTCGACATCGAAGGCGTGGACGCGGCACACAAGATCACCATTCTGGCCTCGCTGGCGTTTGGCATCCCGATGCAGTTCGACAAGGCGTATATCGAAGGCATCTCCAAGCTGGATGCGATCGACATCAAATACGCCGAACAACTGGGCTATCGCATCAAGCTGCTGGGGCTAACCCGCCGCACCGCTGAGGGCGTGGAGTTGCGCGTGCATCCGACATTGATCCCGACCAAGCGTCTGATTGCCAACGTGGAAGGCCCAATGAATGCCGTGGTGGTGCAGGGCGATGCGGTCGGCCCGACGCTGTATTACGGTAAAGGAGCCGGGGCAGAGCCGACAGCCAGCGCAGTGATCGCCGATCTGGTGGACGTGACGCGCATGCATACTGCCGACCCGCAGAACCGCGTGCCGCATCTGGCTTTTCAGCCGAATGCGCTGGTCGATCTGCCTATCCTGTCCATGGACGAGGTGAGCACCAGTTATTACCTGCGTTTGCGCGTGCAGGACAAACCCGGCGTGCTGGCCGACATTACCCGCATCCTCGCCGATCAGCAGATATCCATCGATGCGGTGATACAGAAAGAACCTTCCGAGGGTGAAACTGAGGCTGACCTGATCATGCTGACCCACCAGACCCGCGAAAAATGCATCAACGCCGCGATTACGAAGATTGAGGCGCTGGGCGTTGTGGCGGGTGCGGTGACCAAGCTGCGGATGGAAGCGCTCGGAAAATAAGCTGTCATTCCGGCGCAGGCCGGAATCCAGTTGATTCAATAGCCCCGCGCAGCGGGACGGAAACTAGTAGTCGGCTTCGCCGGATTTTATTTTCGCTGGATTCCGGCCTGCGCCGGAATGACGGCTAAGAGAGCAAACGAATGAAATACATCTCCACCCGTGGGCAATCGCCCGCCAAGACTTTCACCGAAATCCTGCTGGGCGGTCTCGCGCCGGACGGCGGGCTGTATCTGCCGGAACAATATCCGCAAGTGAGTCGTGCGGAACTGGATGCATGGCGCGATCTTTCCTATGCCGATTTGGCGTTTGCGGTGTTGTCCAAGTTCGCCACCGATATTCCCGCGGATGATCTGAAGGCAATACTGGATAAGACTTACACCGCCGAGGTGTACAGCAACGGACGCGCCGATTCGGATTTCTCGCAGATCACGCCGCTGCGCAAGCTGGACAACAACGTCTATCTGCTGGAATTATCCAACGGCCCGACGCTGGCGTTCAAGGATATGGCGATGCAGTTGCTGGGCAATCTGTTCGAGTATGCGCTGGATAAGCAGCATCAGGAACTCAACATTCTCGGTGCGACGTCGGGCGACACCGGTTCGGCCGCCGAATATGCGATGCGCGGCAAGCGCGGCATCCGCGTGTTCATGCTCTCGCCGAACGGCAAGATGAGCGCCTTCCAGCGCGCGCAGATGTATTCGCTGCAAGATCCGAACATCTACAACATCGCCATCAACGGCATGTTCGACGACGCGCAGGACATGGTCAAGGCCGTGTCCAATGACCACGCCTACAAGGCTGCACACAAGATCGGCACGGTCAACTCCATCAACTGGGGGCGCGTATCGGCGCAGATCGTGTATTACTTCAAGGGCTATTTCGCGGCGACGAAATCCAACGACGAAGAGGTGGCGTTCTCGGTGCCGTCCGGCAACTTCGGCAATATCTGCGCCGGTCACATCGCGCGCATGATGGGGCTGCCCATCGGTCAGCTGATACTGGCGACCAACGAGAACGATGTGCTGGACGAGTTCTTCCGCACCGGTATCTATCGCCCGCGCGGCACGGCCCATACCTACGAGACCAGCAGTCCTTCCATGGATATTTCCAAGGCGTCCAATTTTGAGCGTTTCGTGTACGACCTGGTCGGACGCGACGGCGCGAAGGTGCGCGAGTTCTGGAAGAAAGTGGATGCGGGCGCGGCCCCCGACGAAGCTGCGTTCGACATCAAGCACACCGACTACTGGAACGCGTTGCCTAAGTTCGGCTTCGCCTCCGGCAAGAGCACGCATCTGGACCGCCTGAAAACCATACGCGAACTGTGGGAAGAATACGGCGTGATGGTGGACACGCACACTGCCGACGGCCTGAAAGTGGGTCTGGAGCAACGCCGTCCCGGCCTGCCGCTGATCTGTCTGGAAACCGCCTTGCCCGCCAAATTCGCCGAGACCATACGGGAAGCGCTCGGACGCGAATCCGAGCGTCCGGAGTCCATGGTGGGCATCGAAGACCTGCCGCAGCGCGTCGAAGTGATGGATGCGGATGTGGCGACACTCAAGGCGTTCATCAGTGCGAACGTCTGATGTGGAGTGCTTTATTTTGGAGTGCTTTATTCTGGAGTGCGCAGCCTCGGCTGCGCCTGCGGCGTCGTGCCGCCGCACTCCAAAGCTGCGGCGTCGTGCCGCCGCACTCCAAAGCTGCGGCGTCGTGCCGCCGCACTCCAAAACTGCGTCGTCGTGCCGCCGCACTCCAAATTGTTGAGCCGAATATAAAATGAACTTGCACCCTCTGCATGCCCCGCCACATTGGCTGTTCGGGCAGGGTATTTATATGTTGACGGCGGGGACTTATCAAAAACTGCCGCATTGGCATACGCCGGAACGACGCGATTTCATGCTTGATGCGCTGTTCGCTCGTGCAGATGAATTCGGCTGGCAGTTGCAGGCCTGGGCAGTCATGCCCAACCATTACCATTTCATCGCTTTGTCGCCGGATAAACCCGGAAATTTGTCCAGGTTTATGTCCAAATTGCATATGACCACGGCGAAACAAGTGAACGAATGGGAGGGTGCGCCGGGCAGGAAGGTCTGGTATCAATATTGGGATAGCCTGATAACATTCGAACGCTCCTACCTGGCGCGGCTGAATTATGTTCATCACAATCCGGCGCATCACGGTTTGACGGAAGACGCCATGAGCTACCGCTGGTGTTCGGCGGGCTGGTTTTATCAGAATGCGCCTGTAGATTTCGTGGCTACAGTGGAAAGTTGCAAGACTGACAAGCTGGAGGTGATGGATGATTTTTGAGGTGAATATGGAGTGCGGCGGCAAGACGCCGCCATCGCGCAGCCGAGGCTGCGCACTCCAAAGCTGCGGCGTCGTGGCGTCGCACTCCAAAGTATGAATAATCTGCTGTTGCTCATCCTCTGTTTTATTGCGGGCATGTTGCTCCGGCATTTCAGACGCATGCCGGACAATGCGCCAGCGACGTTGAACAGTTTTATCATCCATGTCTCACTACCCGCGCTGACGCTGCTCTATATTCATCAACTCAAGCTCTCCGGCGATGTGCTGCTGATCGGGTTGATGGCGTGGCTGGTGTTCGGACTTTCAGCCGGCTTCTTCTGGTTGGTCGGGCGCTGGCTGTCGCTGCCGCGTGCCACGGTGGGCGCGTTGATTCTGGTCGGCGGTCTGGGTAATACCTCGTTCTTCGGCCTGCCCATGGTAGAGGCATACTATGGCGCGGACGGCCTGACGACGGCGATCATCGCCGATCAGTTGGGTTCGTTCTTTGTCTTGTCTATACTGGGCATTACGGTGGCAGGCATTTATTCTTCCGGTCGTCCCACGGCGATGGTCATCTTCAAGCGCATCGCGCTGTTTCCGCCGTTTATCTCCCTGCTGGTCGCGCTGCTGCTGATACCGGTCGAGTATGCCGAGTGGTTTTCGGTACTGCTCAGACGGCTGGGCGATACGCTGGCGCCGCTGGCGCTGTTGTCGGTTGGTCTGCAACTGCGCATGGGGCATATCGCGGAACATAAACGCAATCTGGCGATCGGCCTGGGCTTCAAACTGATACTGGCACCGCTGGCGATATATTTGCTGTACGTTCAGTTGCTGGGCGCGCAAGGTCAGGCGATACAGGTCACGCTGTTTGAGGCGGCGATGCCACCTATGATCACCGCCGCGATCGTCGCTACCGAACACGACCTCGATCCGCAGCTGGTCAACCTGATGGTGGCGGTGGGCTTGATCCTGTCTTTCTTCACGCTCACGGCGTGGTGGTGGCTGATGCGGGGGATATAAACCGACACGTTAGGTATAATGCGCGCCCGACTCCATTTTCAGGCAGGTAGCCGTGTCCGATCGTTTCGCAGTCCTCTTGCAGTACCTCTTACCTAAACAGGCGCTCACCGTATTCGCTGGCAAGGTTGCCGGTGCAAAGGGGGGCTGGACGCCTGCACTGATTGCGTGGTTCATCGGCCGCTACAAGGTCAATATGAGCGAAGCCGCCGATCCGGATGTCCGAAGTTACGCCACCTTCAACGATTTTTTCACGCGCGCGCTCAAAAGCGATGCACGCCCGCTGGCATCGGCTGACTATGTTTGTCCGGTGGACGGCGCGATCAGCCAGTTCGGGCGTATCGAACATGACCAGCTTTTTCAGGCCAAAGGTCATAACTATTCGACCACCGCGCTGGTCGGCGGCGATGCCGATCTGGCGGCACAGTTTCAGGACGGCAGTTTCGCTACCATCTATCTGAGTCCGAAGGATTACCACCGCATCCATATGCCGTGCGACGGACGGCTGACGCGCATGATTTATGTGCCGGGCGATCTGTTTTCGGTGAATCCGGTGACGGCGCGCGGCGTGCCCGGTCTGTTCGCGCGCAACGAGCGCGTGGTCTGCCTATTCGATAGCGAACACGGCCCGTTTGTGCTGACGCTGGTCGGTGCGACTATCGTCGGCAGCATGGCGACGGTATGGCATGGTCTGGTCAATCCGCCGCGCAGCAAAGAGGTGCGCGAATGGCGTTACGATGATCAAACCATTGAACTGAAAAAAGGCGATGAGATGGGGCGCTTCCTGCTCGGCTCGACGGTGGTGCTGCTATTCAAGAAAGAAACTGTGAAATTTAACCCGCAATGGGAAGCCGCGCTTCCCGTGCGCATGGGCGAGGTGATGGGCGTATGAACGTCTGGAATGAGCGTTATGCGGGTGAGGAATACCACTTCGGCACCGAGCCGAACGCATTTCTGGCAGCGCAGCGGGACAGGCTAAGGCCGGGTATGCACTGCCTCGCGGTGGCGGATGGCGAGGGGCGTAACGGCGTGTGGCTGGCGGAACAGGGCTTGCAGGTGCTGTCGGTGGACAGTTCTCCGGTCGCCATCGCCAAGGCGCGCGCGCTCGCAGCGCAGCGCGGGATAACGATGGATGTCGAACTGGCCGATCTGACGCAATGGGATTTCGGCTGTGAAAAGTACGATGTGGTGGTGGCGATCTTTATTCAGTTCGCGCCACCGGGCTTGCGCGAACAGTTGTTCAGCCGGATCAAGTCCTGCCTCAAATCCGGCGGACTGCTGATGCTGCAGGGCTATACGCCGCGCCAGCTGGAATACCGCACCGGCGGCCCTTCGCAGGTCGAAAATCTCTACACCGAAGTGATGCTGCGTGAGGCGTTTTCGGACATGGAAATCGTTCATCTGGCCGTGCATGACAGCATCATCCACGAAGGGGCGGGACATGATGGCATGTCGGCGCTGATCGATATGGTGGCCCGCAAATGATCGTTGAAATGGCTTTGGAAAAGAGCGTCTTGAATTCGAACAAAACCTTGTGGCTCAAGAGCGGGCTGGTGTTGGCGGTGCTGCTGAGTGTGGCCGGATGTGGTGCTGACGACAAGGCGAACGCCGTCCCGGCGGCCGGGAAACCGGCCCTGACGGTGGTCACCACGACGCTCAAGCCCGCGCAGTGGATGCAAACGCTGAGTGCCAGCGGCAGCGTGGTGGCCTGGCAGGAGGCCGTCATCGGCGCGGAAGTCACTGGCGTGCGCATCGCGGAAGTACGCGCAAACGTCGGTGATCGCGTAAGCAAGGGGCAGGTGCTGGCGATACTGGCGAGTGACACCATGAAAGCGAATGAGGCCGAGTCGCAGGCTGCGCTGAGAGAAAGTGAGGCGCTGCTGGCGGAGGCCAGTGCCCATGTGGTACGCACGCGCAAATTGGCCAAGTCCGGATTTGTCAGCGCGCAACAGGAAGAGCAGGCCGTGACGGCTGAGAATACCGCGCGTGCGCGCATGGAGGTGCAACGCGCACGTCATCAGAACAGTGCGCAGCGTCTGGCGCAGCAACACATAACCGCGCCCGATGCCGGTGTGATTTCGGCACGTCAGGCTACGGCAGGCACACTCACGCAGCCGGGCGTGGAACTGTTCCGGCTGATCCGTCAAGGGCGGCTGGAATGGCATGCTGAGTTGACGGCAGATGAGCTGGGTTTGATCCGCAAGGGGATGAAAGTGGAGCTGATATCGGCACAGGGCAGGGTGGTGCATGGGGTGGTGAGCGCCATAGGTCCGGCGATCAATCCGCAGACGCGCTATGGTCAGGTGATTGTTTCGCTTTCCCCTCTCTCTAACTCTCTCCCGCAAGCGGGAGAAAGCACAAACGTTAAAAGCGAATTTCAAACTAGGCAATCGGAACTGATCGCGGGGATGTTTGCGCGCGGCCGTTTCCAGTTGGGGCCCCAGTCCGCATCGGTGTTGCCGCAGTCCGCCGTCGTGTTGAAAGACGCTGCGGCTTATGTGTTCGTGGTGGATGCCAGTTCGCGCGTCAGTGAACGCAAGGTAAATGTCGGCCGCCGTCATGGCGAACAGATACAGATTACCGGCGGGCTGGAGGAAGGCGTGGCCGTGGTCGAATCGGGCGGCGCATTTCTGGTTGATGGCGATCTGGTGCGCCTGGCAGGTCCCGTTAAATGAATGTTTCTGCATGGGCGATCCGCAATCCCATCCCGGCGGTACTCGTTTTTGTGTTGTTGACATTGATGGGACTGATGGGCTTTCGCGCGATGAAAGTCCAGCAGTTCCCCGATATCGAGCTGCCCATGGTGCTGATTTCGGCCGCACTTCCCGGTGCATCGCCCGCGCAACTGGAAACCGAGGTGGCACGCAAGCTGGAAAACACCCTGGCCAATGTGCAGGGAATGAAGCATCTGTACACCAAGGTGCAGGATGGCATGGTCACGATCACGGCCGAATTTCGTCTGGAGAAGGATACTCAGGAGGCGGTGGACGATGTGCGGGCGGCGATTGCCAGGGTGCGCGGCGATCTACCGAAAGACCTGCAAGAACCGGCAGTCAGCAAGATAGAACTATCCGGCAGGCCGATTCTGACTTATACCCTCACCTCGCCCGGCATGAGCGAGGAGGCGCTTTCCTGGTTCGTCGAAAATAAGGTGAGCAAGGTGTTGCTCGCAGTGCGCGGCGTCGGAGCGGTTAAACGCGTAGGCGGCGTGACGCGCCAGATCAGTGTGGAACTGGCGCCTGCCCGATTGCTGGCGCTGGCGGTCTCGGCGGGAGAAATATCTCAGCAGTTGCGCCTGATTCAGCAGGAGGCGGCGGGCGGGCGGACGGACATCGGCGGCATAGAACAATCGGTGCGCACCATCGCCACCGTGCAAACGGCTCAGGCGCTGGGCAATATGGAATTGAGTCTGAGGGATGGTCGCCGCATCCGCCTGAATGAAGTCGCAACGGTTACGGATACGGTCGCGGAACAGCGCTCCGCCGCACTGCTGGGTGGCAAGCAGTTGGTAGGCTTCGAAGTTACGCGCTCCATAGGCGCAAGCGAAGTCGAAGTAGGGCAGGGCGTGGAAAAGGCGCTGGACAAGCTGAAGGCGGATTATCCGCAGATTGAAATCACCGAAGCCTACAATTTTGTCGACCCCGTTCAAGAAAACTACATCGGTTCGATGAATCTACTCTACGAGGGCGCGCTGCTGGCGGTGCTGGTGGTATTCGCTTTTCTGCGCGACGGGCGTGCGACTTTTGTCGCCGCGACCGCCTTGCCGCTGGCGGTGATACCAACCTTTGCCGTTATGCATTATCTGGGTTTTAGCATCAATGTGGTGACGCTGCTGTCCCTGTCGCTGGTGGTCGGTGTGCTGGTGGACGATGCCATCGTCGAAATCGAGAACATCATGCGTCATCTGGAAATGGGCAAATCACCCTACCAGGCGGCGATGGAGGCGGCGGATGAGATCGGCCTGGCCGTGATCGCGACGACTTTTACGCTGATCGCGGTATTCCTGCCTACCGCGTTCATGGATGGCGTGCCGGGTAAGTTCTTCGTGCAGTTCGGCTGGACGGCGGCGGTCGCGGTGTTTTTCTCGTTGGTGGTGGCACGCATGCTCACGCCGATGATGTCGGCCTATATTCTCAAACCGCGTACCGCCCATCAGCAGCCAAAATGGATAGTCTGGTATATGGGCTGGGCGAATTATTGTCTGAAGCACCGGCTTATCACCACGATGGGGGCGATGGTGTTCTTTATCGGTTCTTTTGCACTGGTTCCCTTGTTGTCCAAAGGCTTCATGCCGCCCGATGACTTGTCGCAAACGCAGGTCACGCTCACGCTGCCGCCCGGTGGCAGCTTCGCGCAGACCTACCGCGTCGCGGAACAGGCGCGCCTGATCATAAGCGAGAATCCGCATGTGCAGCGCGTTTACACGGCAATCGGCGGTGGCAGTGCGGGCGATAACCCGATGACGCCGAGCGGGGCCGCACAAGTCACCAAGGCCACGCTGACGCTGAGTCTGACGCCGCGTGGCGAGCGCGATGTCCGTAAACAGGTGATCGAGGGCGAGCTGCGTCAGGCGCTGGAAACCCTGCCCGGCGTGCGCGTGAAAGTCGGCATGGGAGATTCGAAAGAGAAATATGTGCTGGTGCTGGCGGGCGAAGATGGCGAACAGTTGTCACGTCATGCCGATATCGTGGCGCGCGAATTGCGCACCATCCCCGGCATAGGCAATGTGACCTCTACTTCCAGTCTGGTACGTCCCGAGCTGGTGGTGCGCCCCGATTTTGCCCGGGCGGCCGAGCAGGGCGTGACCACGAGCGCGATTGCCGAAACCTTGCGCATCGCAACCGCAGGCGATTACGAGCAACAACTGGCCAAACTTAATCTGGGTGAGCGGCAGATTCCCATCGTGGTGAAACTGCCTGCTCATGCACGTCAGGATATCGAGCTGCTCTCCCGTCTGGTGGTGCAGGGTAAACACGGGCCGGTGATGCTGGGCAGTGTCGCCAGCTTCAGTCTGGAGAGCGGGCCGGCGCAAATCGACCGTTATGACCGGTTGCGCAACATTAATTTTGAGCTGGAACTGAATCAGCAGCCGCTGGGTAAGGTGGAGGAGCAGGTGTTGGCCCTGCCCGCTATCAAGACGCTGCCGCCGGGCATTATCCGTGCCTCTGTGGGTGATGCCGAGGCCATGGGCGAGCTGTTCTCCAGCTTCGGGCTGGCGATGCTGACTGGGGTGCTGTGCATCTATGCCGTGCTGGTGCTGCTGTTCAAGGCCTTCGTGCAACCGGTCACCATACTGGCGGCACTGGTGCTGTCCGTACCGGGGGCCTTCCTCGCCCTGTATATCACGCATACCGCGCTCTCCATGCCCTCGATGATAGGCTTGATTATGCTGATGGGGATAGCCACCAAGAATTCCATACTGCTGGTGGAGTATGCGATTGTGTCGCGCCGTGATCGCGGCATGAATCGTCTGGATGCGCTGCTGGATGCGTGCCGGAAGCGCGCGCGTCCCATCGTGATGACTACGCTGGCGATGGGGGCGGGCATGATGCCGGTGGCGCTGGGTATCGGTGTCGATTCCAGCTTCCGTGCGCCGATGGCGATCGTGGTGATAGGCGGGCTGATTACCTCGACCCTGCTCAGCCTGCTGGTGATACCGGTGGTGTTCACCTATGTGGATGATGCGGTGCTGTGGATGGGCAGGCGGTTCAAGCGCAAGGCACAGAATGCCCTCGTGGGCAGATAAAACCTGCCCACCCTACGTGTCTGGGGTTCGCTTTGCTCACCGCCAGCCTACTGCGACCTTGCCCAGCGCACGATGCCGCCGACATCCATCGCGCCTGCTTGCCGCGCGACTTCTTTGCCGCCCCTGAACAGCGCGAGGGTGGGTATGCTGCGGATGTTGTAGCGTCCGGCCAGTTCCTGCGCCTGTTCGGTGTCGAGCTTGGCCAGACGTATTGCCGGTTCCAGTTGTGCTGCCGCCTGAATAAAGGCGGGAGTCATCATCTTGCACGGCCCGCACCAGGGCGCCCAAAAATCCACCAGCACCGGAATATCGCAACGGCTGATGTGCAGGTTGAAATTACCCGCATTCAGCTCCACCGGATGTGCGTCGAACAGTTGCTTCTTGCATTTGCCGCAGACAGGATGCGCACTCAGCTTTTCGGATGGAACGCGGTTTATCCCGTCGCAATGCGGGCAGACGATATGCAGTGATTCAGTCATGATAGTCTCCAATATTTGATTGAAATTACGTCATTTCCGCGTTAGCGGGAATCCGGTTTTTCTGATGCGCTGTGCCGAGAAAACAGAATGTCCTGGTGGGCAGATAAAACCTGCCCACCCTACGTGACCTGACCCCGTCAGACAAACCGCATCGATAAATCCAGCGCCTCCAGGTCTTTGGTGAGTGCGCCTATCGAGATGCGATCCACGCCGGTTTCGGCGACTTCGCGCAGGCCGGAGAGCGTGATGCCGCCGGAGGCTTCCAGTGCGGCGCGTCCATTGGTGTGTTGTACGGCCGAGCAGAGCGCTTCAATGTCAAAATTGTCGAGCAGAATCAATTTTGCTCCCGCCTGCAATGCCTCATCCAGTTGCATCCAGTTTTCCACCTCGATCTGCACGGAAACCCCGGCGGGCGCCAGTTCGAATGCCGCATCCAGCACGGCCTTGATGCTGCCCGCCGCTGCGATATGGTTTTCCTTGATCAGTATGCCGTCATACAGTCCGGCACGCTGATTGTGTCCGCCGCCGGTGCGCACCGCGTATTTTTGCGCATGGCGCAGGCCGGGCAAGGTCTTGCGCGTATCCATTATTTTCACCGGCAAACCGGCCACCGCATCGACATAGCGGCGGGTGGCGGTGGCGGTGCCGGACAGGGTCTGCAGCAAGTTCAGCGCCGCGCGTTCGCCGGTGAGCAAGGCACGTGCACGGCCTGAAAGTTCGCATAGGGTTTGTCCGGGACGAATGCGGTCGCCATCACATGCATGCCAGGTGATCACGCAGTCGGGGTCTAGCGCCTGAAAGCAGGCATCGAACCATTGCGTGCCGCACAATACGCCACTCTGGCGGGTGATGACCTGAGCGCGGGCGCTGGCTGATTCCGGTAATAACCGGGCAGTCAGGTCGCCGCTGGCGATGTCTTCGGCCAGCGCGTCTTTAACATTCTTCTGTATGTCCAGGGCAGTCACGGTTATTTAGAATATTTTGCTGATAAGGAGGCGTAGTATAAGGGAAGCGAGGGGTACTTACTAAATCGCGTAGCGCCACGTTGGCCCCCTCTCACGTAAACGGGAGAGGGTTGGGGTGAGGGCGGGTATGGTCTGCAATGGCAGCAATACCCGCGGCTGACTTGAAATTCTTCAATTTCTCCCCATCTGGGTTCTATTCGAAAATTAACGAGGAGTGCGATCATGCGTTTCGATAAATTCACCACCAAATTGCAACAAGCCCTGTCTGATGCCCAGAGCTTGGCCGTCGGCACCGACAACCAGTTCATCGAGCCGCAGCACCTGCTGCTTGCCATGCTCAACGATGCCGATAGCGGGGCAGGTTCACTGCTGGCGCGTGCGGGCGGCAACGTCAATGCGCTCAAGACCGCGCTGAATGACGCTGTGACCCGTCTGCCCAAGGTGGAAGGGCACGGCGGCGAGGTGCAGGTTGGGCGCGATCTGTCCAATCTGTTCAATTTGACCGATAAGGAGGCGCAGAAGCGCGGCGACCAGTTCATCGCTTCGGAGATGTTTTTGCTGGCTGTCACCAATGACAAGGGTGAATGCGGTCGGCTGTACAAGCAGCACGGCATCACCCGCGCCGCGCTGGAGACCGCCATCAACGCCGTGCGCGGCGGCGAATCGGTCGGCTCGCAGGAAGCGGAAGGTCAGCGCGAGTCGTTGAAGAAATTCACTATTGATCTGACCGAGCGTGCAAGGCTGGGTAAGCTCGACCCGGTGATCGGACGTGACGACGAGATTCGCCGCGCGATACAGGTATTGCAGCGTCGCACCAAGAATAATCCGGTGCTGATCGGTGAACCGGGCGTAGGCAAGACCGCAATCGTCGAAGGACTGGCGCAGCGCATTGTCAACGGTGAAGTGCCGGAATCACTGAAGAACAAGAAGGTGTTGAGTCTGGATATGGCCGCGCTGCTGGCGGGGGCCAAGTATCGCGGCGAATTTGAGGAGCGTCTGAAAAATGTGCTCAAAGAACTGGCACAGGATGAGGGGCAGACCATCGTCTTCATCGATGAGCTGCACACCATGGTCGGCGCTGGCAAGGCCGAAGGCGCGATGGATGCGGGCAATATGCTGAAGCCGGCGCTGGCGCGCGGCGAATTGCATTGCGTGGGTGCGACCACGCTGGATGAATATCGCAAGTACATTGAGAAGGACGCCGCGCTGGAGCGCCGTTTTCAGAAGGTGCTGGTGGACGAGCCATCGGTGGAATCCACCATTGCCATTTTGCGCGGTTTGCAGGAGCGTTATGAGCTACATCACGGCGTGGACATCACCGACCCTGCCATCATCGCGGCGGCGGAATTATCCAACCGTTACATCACCGATCGCTTCCTGCCGGATAAGGCCATAGACCTGATAGACGAGGCGGCTGCGCGCGTCCGTATGGAAATTGATTCCAAGCCGGAAGTGATGGATAAGCTGGAGCGCCGCCTGATTCAGCTCAAGATCGAGCGCGAAGCGGTGAAGAAGGAGAAAGACGAAGCCTCCAAAAAACGGCATGCACTGATAGAGGCAGAAATCTCAAAATTGGCGCGTGAGTATGCCGATCTGGAAGAAATATGGAAGTCGGAGAAGGGCGCGGCAGAAGGCACGGCCAATCTCAAGGAAGAGATGGAGCATGTGCGCGCCGAGATCGTCAGGCTGCAACGCGAAGGTCGTCTGGAGCAAGTGGCCGAGCTGCAATACGGCAAGCTGCCGCAACTGGAAGCCAAGCTGAAGGAAGCCGCGCAGCGCGAGGCCGAAGGCGGCGCGACCAAAAATAAGCTGCTGCGCACACAGGTGGGCGCGGAAGAAATTGCCGAAGTGGTGAGCCGCGCCACCGGCATTCCCGTGAGCAAGATGATGACGGGCGAGCGCGACAAGTTGCTGAAGATGGAAGACAAACTGCACGAGCGCGTGGTGGGGCAGGACGAAGCGGTGCGACTGGTATCGGATGCGATCCGCCGTTCGCGTTCCGGCTTGTCCGATCCGAATCGCCCCTATGGTTCATTCCTGTTCCTGGGACCCACCGGCGTGGGCAAGACCGAGTTGTGCAAGGCGCTGGCCGGTTTCATGTTTGATTCGGAAGATCATCTTATCCGTATCGACATGAGCGAATACATGGAGAAGCATTCGGTCGCGCGTCTGATCGGCGCGCCGCCCGGTTATGTGGGCTATGAAGAAGGCGGCGGTCTGACCGAAGCGGTGCGCCGCAAGCCGTACAGCGTCATCCTGCTGGACGAGGTGGAGAAGGCGCACCCCGACGTGTTCAACGTGCTGCTGCAGGCGCTGGACGACGGACGCATGACCGACGGGCAGGGGCGTACGGTGGACTTCAAGAACACCGTGATTGTGATGACCTCCAACCTCGGCAGTCAGATGATCCAGCAGATGTCGGGCGACGATTATCAGGTGATCAAGCTGGCGGTGATGGGTGAGGTAAAAACCTATTTCCGCCCCGAGTTCATCAACCGCATCGACGAGGTGGTGGTATTTCATGCGCTGGATGAGAAGAACATCAAGTCTATCGCGCGTATCCAGTTGCAGTATCTGGAGAAACGCCTGGCCGCGATGGAAATGAAACTGACCATCAGCGAGGCTGCATTGGACGAGATCGCGACCGCCGGTTTTGATCCGATCTATGGTGCCAGACCGCTGAAGCGCGCGATCCAGTCGCAACTGGAAAACCCGCTCGCCAAGGCGATACTGGAAGGGAAGTTTATGGCTAAGGACACGATCCGGGTAGATTGCCAGTTCGGTGTGATGAGATTCGACAAGGCGTAGCCGTGTGTGATTGCCAACTCAAACGGTGTTGGATTGCGCGCCCGCAAGACCGCAAGGGTCTTCGCCTAAAAATATAGTCGCGCTATGCGCTCGTTATTTTGAGCGAAGGGGCGTCCCCGCACCACTAAGATGCTGCGCATCAAGTGGTTGCGTGATGGGTGGTGTGATGAAGTTCGATAAGGCGTGAGCAGCAGCCATTGATTGTTTGAACGATAAAAAACCCGGCATACCGGGTTTTTTATCGTGTGAAGTCAGAGACTTTCGTCGTAGAAACGGTAGGTGTTGCGCGTGATCTTGGCCTGATACATCGCCGTGTCCGCATTCTTGAGCAGGGTCTCGCTGTCTCTGCCGTGTTTCGGATAGAGCGCGATGCCGATGCTGCAGCCGACGTTGCAGCGCGTTCCGTTCAGTTCAAACGGCTGCAACAGCGCGTTGAGTATGTTTTTTGCAACATGTTCAGCGTTCTCAGGGCTGTTGGATTCGGTGAGTATGATGGTGAATTCGTCGCCGCCCATGCGGGCCACCGTGTCGGATTTTCGCACGCAGCCGAGCAGGCGGTTTGCTGTTTCCCTGAGCAGCAGATCGCCTATGTCGTGGCCGTAAATGTCGTTGATTTCCTTGAAGTGATCGAGATCCATGAACATCACCGCCAGTTGCTGCTGGTGGCGCTGCGTCATGGCCAGTCCCTGTTCCAGCCTGTCGTGGAACAGTGAACGGTTGGGTAAGCCGGTCAGCGGGTCGTTATGTGCCATTTTCTGTAGCTTTTCCTCGCTTATCTTGCGCTCTATGACTACGGCGAGGGTGTCGGCTACGGTTTTCAGTGCTTGTTTCTCATTTTCATCAGCGACATGGTCCGCGTCGACATAGATATTGAGGACGCCCAGCAACTGGCCTTCCGAGATGATGGGGATGCAGTAATGCCCGTGCGGCGTTATGCCCTCGTAGCTGATTTCATGCTGCTCATTAACATGATTGAAGAAGACGATTTCGCGTGTCGCTGCGGCCTTGCCGCACAGGCAGCGGCCGAAAGGCAAGAATGCGCAGGCGTGCAACAGCGCATCCGGCAGATTGCGCTGCGCCATCATTTCCAGTTTTTGTTCACCTTTAAGGGCTAGGAAAATAGAGCCCTTGTCCTGTAAAGAAAAAGCAGGAATGGAGAGCACCGCTTTGAGCGCCTTGAGCAGCACCTCATTCAGGGTCAGCGGGGGTAGCGCGATGTTCAGTATCGAATCCAGCACGCGCTGTACATGCAGCGCCTGTTCGATTTCTCGTTGCGCTTTCTTGCGCTCGCTGATGTCGCGTACCGTGGCCTCCAGTGCTGTGCCACCCTCCAGTTCCATTGCGGTGAGCAAAACTTCAGCAGGAAATTCGTGGCCGTCCAGACGGCGATGTATCCATTCAAATTGGTGACTTCCGCTCTGGAATGTCTGGGCGATGTGCCGGTTGGCAAGCGTCATTGAATCTTGGCCGTCTGGCTGGCGCGCAGGGGACAGCTCGGAAGGATGCTTGCCGATGAAATCTTCTCGCGTGGGACAATTGAACATCGTCAGCGTGGCCTGATTGCAGTCAAAGAAGCCTTTGTCTGTCAGCAGCATGATGGCATCGGATGATGATTCGAAAAGAGTTCTGAATTTGGTTACCATCTGTTGCAGCGAAATTTCCGAGCGGATGAGCTCACGTTCGATGCGTCGCAGAATCCGCGAAAAGAATGCGAGTATTCCCAGTCCTATGAGCGCAAAGATTGTCGCGTACAGGATAAAGTCTGATCTGCTTTGCCCGTTCAGATGCGTCATGTCGTGCAGCATGACCAGTGTGGCGGACTGGTGACCATCGGCATCGTTGACGGGAATGGTGGCTGCCCAGTAACTGTGGTTTTGAAAATCGATGTCCTGGCGTATCTGAATGTCGGGATTCGCCTGAGTGACACTGATCTGGTTTAACAGGTAAACGGGCGCATCCGGCAGGCTCTGCGACACCAGCACCGTGGAAGAGAGTGCGTTCCAGTCGTGTGTCCGGCCCAGCATCTTCATGCCGGCTTCCCAGTTACTCTGTACCAGATGCTGCTTGTCCACGAGCAGGAAGAGCTCGGCATTAAACATGGCATGCATATCCTGAATGAGGTTGTCGATCTCCTGCCCCAGTTCGATATAGCCGATCAGTTCCCCGTTGTTGAGCACGGGCAGCACGGAACGCAGGGTAAAAGTGCCCAGTGGCCCCAATTCGATGCCGGAAAAGACGGCGGCGCTCTTCTCGGCACCCAGTGCGGTGTGGCGATTGATGAGGTCACCAAATCGTTCCGGCTGGTGGGTGCGCAGCAGATTGATGCGTCGCGCATCGTGGAAGTAGAAGTGTGTGACGTTGTGCTGCTGATGCAGACGCTCATAAATCGGAGCGCTCAGTGCCAGCAGGGTTTTTCTGTCGCCAGCCTGCAGTGCGGCGAGTAGGTGTTTGTCCTGGGCGATAAAGCGCAGACTGGCTTCCATGACTTCAGCTTTGCTGTCCAATATAGAACTGAGATGCAGCTTCAGCGCTTCAGCTTGCTGTACGACTGCATGCTGTTTCTGTCGCACTTCCAGATTGCCGACGAGGTAACTGGCGGTGCCGAATAACACCACGCCTGCCATGATGAGTGGCAGGATGATGCGTGCTTTTATGGAATAGGAGCTCATCGGTTTACATTCTTTATGCTTCCATCTGATGACTGTATGGCTAGTGACGAGCAGTCACCCTGTTCAGCTTATTTGACGGGCGGAACTTCTTTCTTGGGTTTTTTGACTTCTTTGTTTTTGCGTTGCTGACCTTTAGCCATGATATTTCTCCTGGAGTGATTGAATGTGCAACAGATACGGATAATCGTAGCGCGATTATAGACGTCTAACGGGTGTGACGCTTGTCCGATTTCTTTGCGTGTCCCCGTTTCGATGACACGGTTGATCGGGAACTTGAAAAATACGCCGCACTCATCGCATGGCTACGGGGAAGCTATTTTTCGTTATGGCTGGGGAAGAAGCATGGCGGCTGAAAACAGAAGAGACCGCAAGCGGCCTCTTCTGAAATCAACAGTACGATTGAATGCTCGGGACTATTGCCCCAAACCGGACAGTCGCTCTGCCGCACGCACGGTATTGGCCACCAGCATGGTAATGGTCATCGGGCCGACACCGCCGGGAACCGGGGTGAGGTAGCCTGCGACTTCGCTGACACTGGCGAAGTCCACATCGCCGACCAGCTTGCCTTCGGCATTGCGGTTGATGCCCACATCGATCACTACCGCACCCGGCTTGACCATGTCACCGGTGATGAAGTTCGGGCGACCCACCGCCGCGACCAGTATGTCGGCATCGCGGGTGTGCTTTGCCAGATCCACGGTCTTTGAAGTGCAGATTGTCACGGTGGCGTTCTTGTGCAGCAGCAGTAAGGCCATCGGCTTGCCGACGATGTTGCTGCGCCCTACCACCACGGCGTGTTTGCCCTCAATGGTGATGCCGGTTTTTTCCAGCATCACCATCACGCCGAAAGGCGTACACGAAGGGAAGGGTGTCTCGCCGGTGACCAGTGCGCCGACATTTTTCTGGTGAAAGCCGTCCACATCCTTGTCAGGATTGATTGCCTCGATGACGGTGTGCGAATCCAGATGAGCAGGCAGCGGCAGTTGCACCAGGATGCCGTGTATCTTCGGGTCGTTGTTCAAGGCTTCCACTTCGGCGAGCAGCGCGGCTTCGCTCGTGTCGGCAGGCAGTTCGACGTGTATCGAATACAGCCCCAGTTGCGCGCAGGCTTTCACCTTGTTGGCGACATACACTTTGGATGCCGGATCATTGCCTACGATGATTACCGCCATGCCCGGGGTGACACCGCGCGCGATCAAGGCATCCGCGCGTACTTTCCATTCGGCGCGTACCGCTTGCGCGATGGCTTTGCCGTCTATGATCTGCGCCGTCATTATTGGCCTGCGATTTCTTTTTGGTAGGCTGCCAGGCCGTTGGTGATCTCGGCATGTGCCGCTTCGACCCCTTCCCAGCCCCTGATCTTGACCCACTTGCCCGGTTCCAGCGCCTTGTACAGTTCAAAAAAGTGCTTGATCTGTTCCAGAGTGATTTTCGGCAAATCTTCGTAGGTCTGAACTTCGTGATACAGCGGGGTAAGTTTGTCGGTGGGCACGGCGATAATTTTTGCATCATCGCCACCTTCGTCACTCATCATCAATACGCCTACCGGACGGCAGGGGATGATCGCGCCATGGATAATGGGGAAGGGGGTGACGACCAGCACGTCCACCGGATCGCCATCGTCGGCAATGGTTTCGGGAATGAAGCCGTAATTGCAGGGGTAACGCATCAACGAGCCGATGAAACGGTCCACCACCAGCACGCCGGATGCCTTGTCCACCTCATATTTAACCGGATCGGCATGTTTGGGGATTTCAATGATGACATTGCATTCGTGGGGTAGTTTGTTTCCGGGACGGACGTTCAACAAGCTCATATGATTTCCTTTAATAAAATTTAATTTTGAAAACTGCTTAATTATAAGCGATGCAGTGCACTGCCGCCGAGTCGTGTTGGGGTAAAATGAAAGCACTTAACTCAAGGAGATGATGAAATGACAAGGCAACTAATCGGAAAAATGGTCATCGGTCAATCGGGCGGTCCAACCGCTGTCATCAATCAGTCGCTGGTCGGCGCGGTGCTTGCGGCGCGCAAGCAGGCCAATATCACCGGCATCCTGGGCGCACATCACGGCATCGCCGGGATCATGAAAGAAGATTTCATCGATCTGACGACGCAAAGCATCGAACAACTCGAATTAGTCGCAGCCACGCCGGCCGCCGCACTGGGTTCGGTGCGTCTCAAACCCGGACGTGCGGAATGTGAAAAAGTATTTGAGGTATTCAAAAAGCACGACGTGCGTTATTTCTTTTATATCGGCGGCAATGATTCGGCCGAGACCGCGCACATCATCGCCGAGATGGCGAAAGAAGCGAATTATGATTTTTGCACCGTGCACATCCCCAAAACCATCGATAACGACCTGAAAGTCACCGATCACTGTCCGGGTTTTGCTTCTGCCGCGCGCTTTGTGGCGCTGGCCTTCATGGGGGATGATCGCGACAATAATGCCTTGTCCGGCATTAAAGTGAACGTGGTGATGGGGCGTAGTGCTGGATTCCTGACCGCAGCCTCTGCGCTGGCGCGTCAGGCCGAGGGCGATGGCCCGCATCTGATTTATTTGCCGGAACGTGTGTTTAATGTCGAGACCTTTCAGCAGGACGTGCGCGATGTCGTGGCGAGACTGGGCCGTTGCGTGATCGCGGTGTCCGAAGGTATCACTGACAAGGATGGCAACCCGATCTCCACCAGCGGCGAGCGCGACTCGCACGGCAACATTCAGCTGTCTGGCAGCGGTGCCCTGGGCGATACCCTGGCCGCGCTGGTAAAAGAAGCCTTCCCTGGGCAGAAAGTGCGCGTGCGTGCCGACACTTTTGGTTATTTGCAGCGTTCCTTCCCCACCATCGTGTCCCAGGTGGATGCGCAAGAAGCGCGCGAAGTGGGCGACTATGCGGTGAACCACGCAGCCAGCACCGGCCAACCCGGCTCGGTGTCGATTCGCCGACTCTCCAGTGTGCCCTACGCCAGCGAATGCTTCATCACGCCGCTGTCCTCCGTGGCGCGCGAAGCGACCGAGATGAAGGACGAATACATTAACGCGGCGGGCAATGACGTGACTCAGGCGTGGATAGATTATGTGGCGCCGTTAGTCGGCGAACTGCCTAAAATCGGCCGCTTGTAATTAACTGCAATACCCGAAAGAACCGGCTGCGTGCCGGTTTTTTCGGTTCAAAGATGGACGAAGATGAAATGAAAGTTTCTGTACTATTTGTGTGTATGGGCAATTGAGCTTCCCTCGGTTTTTAGTCTTCCAAGGGCTGGTGTTCATGCTACCAGTTTCTCGTTCTGCTGAGCAATAAGCCAGTTATCCAGAAACTGAATCGGTGACTTGTAGCCCAGTGTTGAGTGCTGCCGTTTTCGGTTGT
>JAUXWM010000030.1 GCA_030681375.1 Gallionella sp. | reverse complement strand
TCACCCAGCGCGCCGACGGCCGCCTTCAGGCGCAGCTGGCTGAGCAGGTAGTTGTATCGGGCTTGATACAGGTCGCGGCGGGTGGCGTAGAGTTGTTGTTGGGCGTTCAGCACGTCGAGGTTGGTGCGCACGCCGACTTCCTGACCCAGTTTGCTGGCTTCCAGCACGCTCTCGCTGGAAGTCAGCGCCTGTTGCAGCGCCTGCACCTGGGCGATGCCGCTCACTACGCCGAGATAGGCCTGTCGGGTTTGCAGCGTGACGCTGCGGCGGGTGTTCTCCAGTTCCTGACGGGCGCGCTCGCGATTGGCTTCCGCCTCGCGCCATTTGGAGTTGACGGCGCCTCCCTGAAACAGCGGCAGGTTGAGTTGCACGCCTATGCTCTTGTTGCTGCTGTCGCTGCCCACGCCGAAGCTGCCGCCGTTGGCGTAGCTTTTGGCGTAGTTGGCAACCATGTCCACGGTTGGGTAGTGGCCGCCGCGATTGCGCGTGACTTCTTTGTCCGCCAGTTCAGCCGCGGCTTGCGCGATGGCCAGTTGCGGGCTGTTCTGTTGCGCGTCATTGACCCACGACTCCATGTCAGCCGGTTGCGGGGCTTGCAGTTTGAATTGTTTGCCCAGCGGTCTGATGTCTTTAGGCAGTTCATTGGTCAGCTGCTGCAGGGTGCGCTGTTTGATTTCCAGGTTGTTCTGTGCGGCAATTTGTTGCGCGTGCGTCAGGTCGTGGCGCGCCTGGGCTTCATGGGTGTCGGTGATGGTGGCGCTGCCGAGTTCGAAGTTGCGCTTAGCCTGAGCCAGTTGTTCGGCAATGGCGGTCTGTTGCGCCTCACTCAGTTGCACGCTGTCTTGTGCGATCAGCACATCGAAATAGGCCTGGGCGACCCGCAACGCCAGATCCTGTCCGGCGATGTTAAATTGCGCCTCGCTTTGCGCGACCTGAAGCTCCGCTGCGCTATAGGCGATCCAGTTCTGCTGGCGATACAGCGGCTGCACCAGGGTGACGCCGTAGCCGTGACTGTTGTAGCGGTTGTTGCCGCCCGGGAAGGGAGTCACGCCCTTGTATTGCGTGGTCTGATCGTTGTAGGTGCTGTTGGCGGTGAGATTCACACTCGGCATCAGCAGGGCGCGGCCCTGCGGCAGCTTTTCCTGCCCGGCCTGCTGCGCGGCGCGCGCAGCAGCGAATACCGGATCGTTGCGCTGCGCGCTGTGGAAGGTGTCCAGCAGGTCGGC
>JAUXWM010000022.1 GCA_030681375.1 Gallionella sp. | reverse complement strand
TACTACTGACGTAACCGGCGCTGTTGAATTGCCAGCTGGCACAGAAATGGTTATGCCAGGCGATAACGTCAGCATCACTGTCAGCCTGATCAACCCGATCGCCATGGAAGAAGGCTTGCGTTTCGCGATTCGCGAAGGCGGCCGTACCGTTGGTGCGGGTGTGGTTGCAAAAGTAATCGAGTAAAAAGAAACAGTCGCTAGTCGTTAGTCGTTAGTTATTAGTAAAGGCAATGTTCGCGTAGCGGATAAAGCCAACTAACGACTAGCGGCTAAATGCTAATCGCTGCTTTAGCTTGCATCTTTGTTTTACTACGCATACAATGCGCCCCCTCACGTAAAGCTGTTTACGTGAGTTTGTTCTTTAATTAGCGGCATTGCCGCAATAAGCAAGAGAAAATTATGCAAAGTCAAAAAATTCGCATCCGCCTTAAAGCGTTTGATTATCGTTTGATAGATCAATCTGCTGCTCGTATCGTTGAAACAGCTAAGCGCACTGGCGCAGTTGTAAATGGCCCGGTTCCATTGCCTACCAAGATTGAGCGTTTTGACGTTTTGCGTTCACCACACGTGAACAAGACATCGCGTGACCAGTTTGAAATTCGTACACACCTTCGTTTGATGGACATTGTTGATCCAACTGACAAGACAGTGGATGCATTGATGAAGCTTGATTTGCCGGCCGGTGTGGACGTTGAAATCAAGTTGCAGTAAAAAGCAGTCGTTAGGCGCTAGTTTCTAGTTGTTAGTTAAAGCAGGTTCCGCGTAGCGGACAGGAACAACTAACGACTAGCGACTAATGACTAATAACTGAATTGAATCGGCTAACCAATTGTAGTTGGCCCCTTAACAAGAGGAAATTGAAATGAGTCTAGGACTTGTCGGTCGCAAGATTGGCATGACCCGCGTATTTACTGAAGACGGTTCATCGTTGCCAGTAACTGTGCTGGAAGTGTCCAATAATCGTGTTACTCAGGTTAAATCCGTAGCTACCGATGGATACACCGCTGTGCAATTAGCATACGGCGTACGTCGTGCCAGCCGCGTGACCAGCGCTGCAGCCGGGCATTATGCCAAGGCGGGTGTTGAAGCCGGAAGTAAATTGAAGGAATTCACAGTTTCTCCTGAGCAATTGGGTGATCTGCAACTTGGCTCTATGGTCAGTGTTGAGATGTTTCAAGTTGGTCAACTCGTTGACGTAACCGGTACATCTAAAGGTAAGGGTTACGCTGGCACCATCAAGCGCCATCATTTTAAATCTGGTCGCGCAACTCACGGTAACTCGAAGTCCCATAACGTACCAGGATCTATCGGTATGGCGCAAGATCCGGGTCGTGTATTCCCGGGTAAGCGCATGACCGGTCATCTTGGTGATGTTCAAAGAACAGTTCAAAATCTGCAAATCGTGCGTGTTGACGTTGCTCGTCAATTGTTGTTGGTTAAGGGCGCCGTTCCTGGCTGCACTAACAGCAGCATCATCGTGCGCCCAGCAGTAAAGGCAGGTGCGTAATGGAACTTAAAGTCATTAATAATCAAGGCGAGTCCTCATCGAATTTGAGTGCGTCTGACGAAGTTTTCGGTCGTGCATACAACGAAGATCTGGTGCATCAGTTGGTAACAGCCTATCAAGCGAATGCGCGTGCTGGTAACAGCAAGCAAAAAAGTCGTTGTGAGATTGCAAAAAGTACTCGTAAGCCTTTTGCACAAAAAGGTACGGGTCGCGCTCGTGCAGGTATGGCGTCAAGCCCGATCTGGCGTGGTGGTGGTAAGATTTTCCCGAATACCGGCGAAGAAAACTACACACAAAAAGTCAATCGCAAGATGTATCGCGCTGGTTTTGCTGCGATTTTGTCCAAGCTGGTGTCTGAGAACCGTCTGGTTGTTGTAGATGATCTGACTGTAGATTCTCCCAAGACCAAGCTTCTGGCGCAGAAAATCAATGGCCTGGGTTTTGGTTCTGGTCGTGTTCTGATTATCACGGACAATTTGGATGAAAATCTTTACTTGTCCTCACGTAATCTGCCCAACGTTCTGGTTCTGGAGGCTTATCAGGCTGATCCTGTTAGTCTGGTTCGCTTCCCTAGCGTGGTTGTTACACGCGGCGCGGTAGCTAAAATTGAGGAGATGTTCGCATGAACACACATTCATTTGGTCAAGAGCGTTTGATGAAAGTATTGATCGCTCCTCAAATCTCTGAAAAGGCAACTTACGTTGCCGATAAGTATGAACAAGTTATATTTCGCGTTGCGACCGATGCAACCAAGCCGGAAATCAAGGCGGCAGTTGAATTCATGTTCAATGTTAAGGTTGACAGCGTTCAAGTAGCATCCGTTAAGGGCAAGGTTAAGCGCACTGGTCGTTTTATCGGTCGTCGCAACAACTGGAAGAAAGCCTACGTTTGTTTGGCTTCCGGTCAGGAAATTAACTTCGCTGTAAGCGAGCAAGGATAATTATCATGGCATTAATTAAACTCAAACCAACAACGCCAGGACAACGTGCTGTATTACGCGTAGTTAACAAGGAATTGCATAAGGGTAAGCCTGTTGCATCCTTGCTGGAAAAGCAAACAAAAACGGCCGGCCGTAACAACAACGGTCACATTACTACCCGTCATATGGGTGGTGGACACAAGCAGCATTATCGTCTGATTGATTTCAAGCGCAGCAAGGATGGCATTCCTTGCACGGTTGAGCGTCTGGAATACGATCCTAATCGTAGCGCCAACATCGCGCTGCTGTTGTATGTGGACGGTGAGCGTCGTTACATCATTGCACCTAAGGGTATTTCTGCAGGCGCAGCTCTGATGAGCGGTTCTGAAGCGCCTATCCGCGCTGGTAATGCACTGCCTTTGCGCAACATTCCAGTTGGCTCTACGATCCACTGTATCGAAATGCTGCCAGGTAAGGGTGCTCAGTTGGCGCGTTCCGCTGGTACATCCGTGCAATTGCTTGCGCGTGATGGAAGTTATGCCCAGCTGCGTTTGCGTTCAGGCGAAATCCGCAAGGTGCACATTGATTGCAAAGCAACCTTGGGCGAAGTCGGTAATTCCGAGCATAGTCTGCGTTCTATCGGTAAGGCTGGCGCGATGCGCTGGCGCGGTGTTCGTCCAACCGTTCGCGGTGTGGTCATGAATCCGGTCGATCACCCGCACGGTGGTGGTGAAGGCAAGACTGCAGCTGGTCGTCATCCGGTTAGCCCTTGGGGTGTTCCGGCTAAGGGCTTCCGTACTCGTCGCAACAAGCGCACTGACGGTATGATCGTGCGTCGTCGCTTTAAGGCTTAAGGGGTAAGTAAACATGGCACGTTCCGTTAAAAAAGGTCCATTTGTTGATGCACATCTGCTCAAGAAGATTGAGACAGTACGCGCAACAAATGATAAACGCCCGGTAAAAACCTGGTCACGCCGCTCCACGGTGTTGCCTGAGTTTGTCGGGTTGACGATTGCTGTACACAATGGCAAGCAGCATATTCCTGTGTACGTTTCTGAAAATATGGTTGGTCACAAGTTGGGTGAATTTTCCCTGACTCGCACCTTCAAGGGTCATGCTGCTGATAAAAAAGCAGTTAAGAGATAAGGGAGGCATGATGACTACGACTACTACTGCAGTTGCAAAAAACATTCACCTCTCCGCACAAAAGGCCCGCTTGGTTGCGGATCAGATTCGCGGTTTGCCGGTTGCTCAGGCGCTGAATATCTTGAATTTCAGTCCTAAAAAAGGTGCTGGCATTATCAAGAAAGCGCTTGATTCCGCAATAGCCAATGCAGAGCACAATGATGGCGCTGACATTGACGAGTTGAAAGTTAAGGTTATTTATGTTGACAAGGCTTCATCGCTTAAGCGTTTCATGGCGCGTGCGAAGGGTCGTGGCAACAAGATCGAAAAACAGACTTGTCATATCACTGTTAGCGTCGGAGCCTAAGGATAAATTATGGGACAGAAAATTCACCCAACCGGTTTCCGGTTAAGTGTTCGTAAGAACTGGGATTCCAAGTGGTTTGCCAACAGCGCCAACTTCGCTGACATGCTGCTCAAAGACATCGAAGTACGTGCTTACCTGAAAAAGAAGCTGGCTTCGGCCATGGTTTCCAAAATTGTCATCGAGCGCCCTGCAAAGAGTGCAAAAGTAACTATTTACACGGCTCGTCCTGGTATGGTTATCGGCAAAAAAGGCGAGGACATCGAACTGTTGCGTGCTGAATTGCGCAAGCGTATGGGTCTTCAATCTGTTGATCTGGCAATCGAAGAAGTTCGCAAGCCTGAAATTGATGCTCAACTGATTGCTGACAATATCACTGCACAATTGGAAAAACGTATCATGTTCCGTCGTGCGATGAAACGCTCCATGCAAAATGCAATGCGTCTGGGTGCCCTGGGCATCAAGATTATGAGCGGTGGTCGTTTGAACGGTATTGAGATCGCTCGTACTGAATGGTATCGCGAAGGTCGTGTGCCATTGCATACATTGCGCGCTGATATTGACTACGGTACTTCCGAAGCGAAGACTACCTACGGCATTATCGGTGTAAAGGTGTGGGTATATAAGGGTGATATCGGTCAGGAAGTGGCTGCGCCAGTTGTTGCTGATGCAGAAAAACGCGTAAAAAAGTCGGGAGCTAAGCATGCTACAGCCAGCTAGAAGAAAATACCGCAAGGAGCAAAAAGGCCGTAATACCGGCATTGCAACTCGCGGCAATAAAGTTAGTTTCGGTGAATTTGGTCTTAAATCGGTTGCGCGCGGTCGTTTGACTGCGCGTCAAATTGAAGCCGCACGTCGTGCAATGACACGCCACATCAAACGTGGTGGTCGTATCTGGATTCGTGTATTTCCGGATAAGCCAATCTCGAAAAAGCCAGCCGAAGTTCGTATGGGTAACGGTAAGGGCAATCCTGAGTACTACGTCGCCGAGATTCAACCAGGCAAAATGTTGTATGAGATGGATGGTGTGAGTGAAGTATTGGCGCGTGAAGCGTTTAAGTTGGCATCTGCAAAGCTGCCACTTGCGACAGTTTTCGTCGTTAGACAGGTGGGTGAATAATCATGAAGGATAGTGAACTTAAGATCAAGTCAGTGTCGGAATTGCAGCAAGATCTGCTTTCTTTGACCCGGGCTCAATTCGGCCTGCGTATGCAAGTCGCGACGCAACAAATGACTAAGACCAGTGAAATGCGTAAGGTTCGTCGTGATATTGCGCGGATTAAAACCGTAATGAAGCAGAAGGAAGCACAGTGATGAGCGAAACCAAACTTAAACGTACCCTGACGGGTACTGTCACAAGTGACAAAATGGACAAAACGGTTACCGTTTTGATCGAGCGTAAAGTAAAACATCCGTTGCTGGGTAAGATCATCCGTGTGTCCAAGAAGTACCACGCACATGATGAATTGAATGAATGTCATACCGGCGATGTGGTCACGATTGAAGAGTGTCGCCCTCTCGCAAAAACCAAAGCATGGCGTGTTGTTAGGGCCGCGTAAGGTTTATTTTGTAGTGCGTGTAATTTCAGCTTGCAAATTTTCTTAATTTGCATATAATAAGCGGCTTAGTTTCATCGCCGCTGATGGCGACCTTAACCCGAACGGGTTCCAAAACTGGCCGCTGTTGGCGGAAAAAGTTGGAGATTAAATAATGATACAAATGCAGTCTGTTTTAGATGTGGCTGACAATACTGGAGCGCGCTCTGTTATGTGCATCAAGGTATTGGGCGGTTCTAAGCGTCGTTATGCTTCCGTTGGTGATGTTATCAAGGTAAGTATTCGTGATGCAGCCCCGCGTGGTCGTGTAAAGAAGGGCGAAGTATACAATGCGGTAGTGGTTCGTACTGCTAAGGGTGTGCGTCGTTCTGATGGTTCGCTGGTGAAGTTTGATGGCAATGCTGCGGTATTGCTGAATGCTAAGCTTGAGCCTATTGGCACTCGTATTTTCGGGCCGGTAACTCGTGAACTGCGTACTGAAAAGTTTATGAAGATCGTTTCGCTTGCGCCTGAAGTGCTTTAGCGTTAACAGGTAGATTCGAGGAAAATCATGCGTAAGATTAAAAAGAACGATGACGTAATTGTAATCGCTGGCAAAGACAAGGGAAATCGTGGCAATGTGCTGCACGTCCTGGGTGAGTATTTGTTGGTTAGCGGTGTCAATAAAGTCAAAAAGCATCAGAAGCCAAATCCGGTTAAAGGTGTATCTGGCGGTATCGTCGAAAAAGAAGCGAAAATTCATGTCTCTAATGTGGCTTTGTTTAACGCTGCTACGAGTAAGGGTGATCGAGTCGGTATTAAAACGCTGGAAGATGGACGCAAGGTTCGTGTGTTCAAATCCAACGGCGAAGTTGTTGACGCTTAAGGGGTATAGGGCATGGCTCGTTTGTATGATATTTACAAAAATAAGATCGCAAGTGATCTTATAGCGCAGTTCGGTTACAAGTCCGTAATGGAAGTGCCGCGCATCGAGAAAATCACCTTGAACATGGGTGTAGGTGAGGCGGTTGCTGACAAGAAGGTAATGGATTTTGCGGTTGGTGATATGCAGAAGATCGCAGGTCAAAAGCCGGTTGTTACGATGTCTAAGAAATCCATCGCTGGATTCAAGATTCGTGAAGGCTATCCGGTTGGTTGCAAAGTTACATTGCGCAAAGAGCGTATGTATGACTTTCTTGACCGTTTGATTTCAGTTGCTATTCCACGTATTCGTGATTTCCGTGGTATTTCAGGCAAATCATTTGATGGTCGTGGAAATTACAACATGGGCGTTAAAGAACAGATCATCTTTCCTGAGATTGAATATGAAAAGATTGATGCTCTGCGTGGTATGAATATTACTATCACGACTTCCGCTAAGACCGATGAAGAAGCCAGGGCTTTATTGTTGGCTTTTAAACTCCCATTAAAGAAATGAGGGATTGCTAATGGCTAAGATGTCATTGATTAACCGTGAGCAAAAGCGTCGCGATACCGTAAAGAAATATGCGGCAAAACGCGCAGAATTGTTTGCAACAATATCTAACATGAGCCTGAGCGATGAAGATCGCGCGGCTGCAAGGCTTAAACTTCAGGCGTTGCCTCGGGACTCCAGTCCAGTGCGTTTGCGTAATCGCTGCGCTTTGACGGGTCGCCCTCGCGGCACGTTTAGGAAATTTGGTTTGGGTCGCATCAAGGTTCGTGAATTTGCGATGCGTGGTGAGATTCCCGGGATCGTTAAGGCTAGCTGGTAGGAGTAATAATTATGAGCATGAATGATCCAATCTCCGATATGTTGACGCGCATTCGTAATGCGCAAATGGCTGAAAAAGCCAGCGTATCTATGCCGTCTTCAAAATTGAAGGTCGCAATTGCTGAAGTTTTGAAAGAAGAAGGCTATGTAGATGGCTTCAAGGTAGAGCAGGGTGAGCCAGGTAAGGCTACTTTGCAAATTGGCTTGAAATACTACAGCGGTCGTCCTGTAATCGAAAAGATTCAGCGCATCAGTCGTCCTGGATTGCGTATTTATAAGGGTAACAATGATATTCCTAAGGTAATGAACGGCCTGGGTATTGCGATTGTTTCCACTTCGAAGGGTTTGATGACCGACCGCAAAGCGCGCGCCAATGGTATTGGTGGTGAAGTGCTCTGTGTAGTCGCGTAGTGAGGTAGAAATGTCTAGAGTTGCCAAGAATCCTGTCGTTGTGCCGAGTGGTGTAGAAGTTACTCTGGCTGCAAATGAAGTTTCAGTCAAGGGCCCTTTGGGTTCCCTTAGTCATCCTATGACTGCTGATGTTAATGTGGTGCGTGAAGGCGATAGTTTGCTATTTTCTTCTGCAAATGGTTCCAAACAGGCCAATGCTATGTCTGGAACGATGCGTGCACTGCTGGCGAATATGGTCAAGGGTGTTAGCACCGGATTTGAACGAAAGTTGTCTTTGGTTGGGGTGGGTTATCGTGCGCAAGCTGCGGGCGATGTGCTTAATCTGACTTTAGGTTTTTCCCATCCGGTTTCTTACACTATGCCGGCAGGCGTTCAAGTTACAACCCCTACACAAACCGAAGTGGTTTTGAAGGGCGCGGACAAGCAGCGCGTTGGTCAGGTTGCTGCTGAAATTCGTGCATACCGTGAACCTGAGCCATATAAGGGCAAGGGCGTACGCTATAGCGATGAAGTGGTAATCATGAAAGAAACCAAGAAGAAATAATTGAGGCGGATATGTTGAATAAAAAAGCATCTCGTCAGCGCAGAGCACGCAAAACCCGTGCCCGCATTGCTGAAAAAAGAACCGTACGTTTGGCTATACACCGTACAAATTTGCATATCTACGCGCAGATCATTTCTGCTTGCGGAGGCAAGATCCTTGCTAGCGCATCCAGCCTAGAGGCTGATGTGTCCAAGGACCTGGCAAATGGTGGAAACAAGGCAGCTGCGGCTGTTGTGGGCCAGCGTATCGCTGAGAAGGCTAAGAGTGCGGGAATTGCTCAAGTTGCCTTCGATCGTTCCGGTAATCGTTATCACGGTCGTGTAAAGGCGTTGGCAGAAGCCGCGCGTGAGCATGGTCTGCAGTTTTAATTGGAGTTGAGCAATGGCTAAGCCGCAAGGAAAAATGCAACAACAAGCTCGCGATGATGGCATGATCGAAAAAATGATCGCTGTGAATCGTGTCACCAAAGTAGTTAAGGGTGGTCGTATCATGGGATTTGCCGCGCTGGCAGTTGTCGGTGATGGTGACGGTCGCATTTCGATGGGCAAGGGTAAGTCCAAAGAAGTTCCGGTTGCTGTGCAAAAAGCAATGGAAGAAGCTCGCCGTAATCTGGTTAATGTGAACCTGAAGAATGGCACATTGCATCATGCTGTTGTTGGTAGGCACGGCGCGGCTAAGGTGCTGATGCGCCCTGCGGTCGAGGGTACGGGAATTATTGCTGGTGGCGCGATGCGTGCGGTATTCGAAGCGGTAGGTGTTCGTGATGTTTCCGCCAAATGTATCGGTTCTAGCAACCCATACAACGTTGTGCGCGCAACTTTGAACGGTCTTAAGGCTTTGAATGCTCCTTCGGAGATTGCTGCAAAGCGCGGCAAGAACCTTGATGAAATTTTGGGGTAAGAAATGACACAAGCCAAAACTATTAAAGTAACTCAGATCAAAAGCGTGATTGGCACTAAGCAATCACATCGCGATACAATTCGCGGCTTGGGTCTGCGTCGTATCAATCACACCGTGCAACTTGAAGACACTCCTTGTGTTCGTGGCATGATTAACAAAGTGTTTTACTTGGTTAAATACGAGGCCTAATTATGCAACTTAATACTATTCAAGCGGCGCCTGGCGCCAAACACGCAAAACGCCGTGTTGGACGCGGAATCGGTTCCGGACTGGGAAAAACTTGTGGTCGTGGCCACAAGGGTCAGAAGTCCCGTGCAGGCGGCTTTCATAAAGTAGGTTTTGAAGGTGGTCAAATGCCTTTGCAGCGTCGTTTGCCGAAACGTGGTTTCGTTTCGTTGACGCGTGATGATACCGTTCAGGTGCGTCTGTCAGACCTGCAAAAGCTGCCAGTTGACAGTATTGATCTGTTGGCTCTTAAGCAGGCTGGTCTGGTAAGAGCCGGCGCGTTGTCCGCTAAAGTATTTTTGTGCGGTGAAATTGCGCGTGTAGTTAAATTGCAGGGATTGCTGGTTACCAAAGGCGCGCGTGCAGCGATTGAAGCCGCTGGCGGCAGCATCGCAGAGTAAGAAGGTCATTTGTGAGCACAGTTGCTAAAAATGTACCTAAAGCAAAATATGGTGATTTAAGCCAGCGACTCTGGTTTTTGTTGGGTGCGTTGATAGTGTTCCGTATTGGTGCATATATCCCCGTGCCCGGCATTGACCCGGTTGTACTTGCAGAATTATTCAAGACACAAAAGAACGGTATCCTGGGCATGTTCAACATGTTCTCTGGTGGTGCGTTGGAGCGTTTCTCGCTTTTTGCCTTGGGTATCATGCCGTACATTTCTGCATCGATTATCATGCAACTGGCTGCTATTGCAGTGCCGTATCTTGAGCAGTTGAAGAAAGAGGGCGAGGCGGGTCGTCGCAAGATAACCCAATACACCCGTTATGGTACGCTGGGGCTGGCCTTCTTTCAGTCATTCGGTATCTCTATAGCGCTACAGTCACAGCCCGGTCTGGTTCTCCACCCTGGTTCGATGTTTCAGATGACGACCATGATTACATTGGTTGCTGGAACTATGTTCTTGATGTGGCTGGGTGAGCAGATTACCGAGCGTGGTTTGGGTAACGGTATATCGCTGATCATCTTTGCAGGTATTGCCGCCGGATTGCCAAGTGCGATCGGCAGCACACTGGAGTTGGCGCGTACAGGTGCATTCTCAATACCCTTGGTGTTGTTCCTCTTCTTCGGCGCAATTGCAGTGACGGCCTTGGTGGTGTTTGTTGAACGCGGTCAGCGCAAGATTTTGGTGAATTATGCCAAGCGTCAGGTCGGCAACAAGGTCTATGGCGGGCAAAGCTCCCATTTGCCTTTGAAGCTGAACATGGCGGGCGTTATTCCTCCCATTTTTGCTTCGAGCATGATCCTGTTTCCGGCAACGATTGCAGGCTGGTTTGGTAATTCTGACGGGATGGGCTGGCTCAAGGATGTGAGTCAAATGCTCTCTCCGGGACAACCGATCTATGTCATGGCTTATGCTGGCGCGATTTTGTTCTTCTGTTTCTTCTATACGGCGCTGGTGTTTAGTCCAAAGGAAACAGCTGATAATCTCAAGAAGAGCGGCGCATTCTTACCTGGGATACGTCCAGGCGACCAGACTGCGCGGTATGTCGAAAAGATTATGTTGCGTCTGACCCTGGTGGGTGCTGTATATGTCACGCTGGTTTGTCTGTTGCCAGAATTTCTGGTTGTTAAGTGGAACGTACCGTTTTACTTTGGTGGCACTTCACTATTGATTCTGGTTGTTGTGACTATGGATTTTATGGCGCAAGTCCAGTCGTACCTGATGACGCACCAGTATGATAGTTTGCTGAAAAAGGCTAATTTTAAAGGTGGGTTGTCACGCTAATGGCAAAAGAAGATGTAATTCAGATGCAAGGTGAGATAGAGGAGTCGTTGCCGAATGCAACTTTCCGAATCAAACTTGAAAATGGTCATGTTGTTTTAGGTCATATTTCCGGGAAAATGCGCATGCACTACATTCGCATTCTTCCAGGCGATAAAGTGACGGTGGAGTTGACTCCATATGATCTGAGCAGAGCACGAATAGTGTTCCGCGCCAAATAGTTAACGAGTTAGGAGAAGCAAATGAGAGTTCAAGCATCAGTAAAAAAGATCTGCCGTAACTGCAAGATCGTTATTCGTAAACGTGTTGTGCGTGTAATTTGCACTGAGCCACGTCACAAGCAACGCCAAGGTTAATTGTTTTAACTTGGTTTTAGATGATATAATTTTCGTTTTTTAAAGATAGGGTAGCTGCATGGCACGTATTGCAGGGGTAAATATCCCAAACCATCAACACGCTGTAATTGCTTTGACAGCAATTTACGGTATCGGTCGAGTTCGCTCACAAGCCATTTGCGCATTAGCGGGCGTTACGCCCAGTGCGAAAATGAAAGACCTGACTGACGCGGAAGTAGAAAAATTACGCGAAGAAGTGGCTAAATTCACCGTTGAAGGCGATCTGCGTCGCGAGACGACGATGAACATCAAACGTTTGATGGATTTGGGTTGCTATCGCGGTGTGCGTCATCGTCGTGGTTTACCATGTCGCGGTCAGCGTACACGCACCAATGCGCGCACGCGTAAAGGCCCGCGTAAAGCTGTTTCCGGCTCAAAGAAGTAATTGCTTAAACGCGAGAGGATTTAATTATGGCTAAGCCAAGCACGAAAGTGCGTAAAAAAGTTAAAAAGAATGTGGTCGAAGGTATTGCACACGTTCACGCTTCATTCAATAACACCATCGTTACCATCACTGATCGTCAGGGCAATGCGCTGGCCTGGTCTACAAGTGGCGCGAATGGCTTTAAAGGATCGCGTAAGAGTACACCTTTTGCTGCTCAGGTTGCTGCTGAAGTTGTTGGCAAATCTGCCGCTGAATGTGGTGTTAAGAATATTGAAGTGCGCATCAAGGGTCCAGGCCCAGGTCGTGAGTCTACAGTGCGTGCATTAAATGCAGCTGGTTTCAAGATCACTAGCATTTCCGATATTACGCCGGTGCCGCATAACGGTTGCCGTCCACCGAAAAAGCGTCGTATCTAATATATTAGGAGTTGATCTTGGCTAGAAATCTTGATGCAAAGTGCCGTAAGTGCCGTCGCGAAGGCGAAAAACTGTTTTTGAAGGGTGAGAAGTGCTTTACCGACAAGTGTGCGGTTGAGCGTCGTGCCTATCCACCTGGTCAGCACGGACAGCGTCGTAATACGCGTTTGTCTGAATACGGTGGTCAGTTGCGTGAAAAGCAAAAAGTTCGTCGTATCTATGGCGTTCTGGAGCGTCAGTTCCGTTTGGTCTACAAGAAGGCAGCTGCTTCACGCGGTATTACCGGCGAGTCGCTGTTGCAATTGCTTGAATCCCGTTTGGATAATGTGACTTACCGCATGGGTTTTGGCGCATCTCGTGCCGAAGCACGTCAAGTAGTACGTCATAACGGCCTGTTGGTAAATGGCAAGCGTGTAAACATTCCTTCCTATCAAGTGCGTCCTGGTGACGTAGTTGAAGTGGCTGAAAAGTCCAAGGCTCAATTGCGTATCAAAGCGGCTATTTCAGCGGCTGAGCAACGCGGTTTTCCTGAATGGATTGAAATGGATACCAAGGCATTCAAGGGTGTTTTCAAAGCCAACCCACAACGTGCTGAACTGCCTGCAACCATCAACGAGCATCTCGTGGTTGAGTTGTATTCTAAGTAATCCACGCGGAGTAGCTTATGTATAACAATGATTTTTTGAAACCTCGCATTATTGATGTTCAAAAGGTATCCGAGACCCAGGCTAAAGTGGTCATGGAGCCTTTTGAGCGTGGTTTTGGCCATACACTAGGTAATGCATTGCGTCGTATCCTGCTGTCTTCGATGGCAGGTGCGGCGCCTACTGAAGTCAAGATGGCGGGTGTGTTGCATGAATATGCAACTATCGACGGCGTGCAGGAAGATGTGGTCGATATTCTTCTGAATCTTAAGGGTGTCGTGTTGCGCCTTCATGGTATCAACGAAGTAGTGCTGACCCTTAAAAAGGAAGGCTTCGGCGTTGTAACTGCGGCTGACATCAGCGTTAACGCGGATGTTGAAGTGTTGAATCCTGATCATGTGATTGCGCATCTGACTGCTGGCGGTAAGCTGGACATGCAGATTAAGGTCGAACAAGGTCGTGGTTATGTTTCAGCGATCTCTCGTCAATTGCCGAATGAAACTCGTTCAGTGGGTCATATTGCGCTTGATGCTTCATTCAGCCCGGTAAGCCGTGTTAGTTATGCTGTTGAGAGCGCACGCGTTGAACAACGCACCGATCTGGACAAGCTGATCATGTCGATTGAAACTAACGGTGCAATTGATCCTGAGCAGGCGATTCGTAATGCTGCGCGCATTCTCGTTGACCAGTTCTCGGTTTTTGCCGCACTGGAAGGCACCGAGCCAGTTGTAGAGAAAGAACATGTTCCACAGGTTGATCCTATCCTGTTGCGCCCTGTTGATGATCTTGAACTGACGCCGCGTTCTTCAAACTGTCTGAAGGCACAAAGCATCCATTACATCGGTGATTTGATTCAGTACACTGAAAATGATTTACTGCGTACCCCGAATCTGGGTCGCAAGTCATTGAATGAAATCAAGCAAGTTCTTGCCGAGCATAACCTCTCGCTGGGGATGAAGCTGGAAAACTGGCCAGTCGCTGTTGCTTAGGCAGCGCAACAATTAAAGATGTCCACTCTGCGCAGTGGAATTACAGAAGTTAAGAGAGGCAAATTATGCGTCACCGTTTAGGTTTAAGAAAACTGAATCGTACCAGCAGTCACCGTCTGGCGATGTTCCGCAACATGACAGTGTCTTTGCTGCGCCACGAAGTCATCAAGACTACGCTGCCAAAGGCAAAGGAACTGCGTCGCGTTGCAGAGCCTATCCTGACGCTGGGTAAGAACCCAAGTCTGGCAAATCGCCGTTTGGCTTTTGCCCGTTTGCGTGATCGTGAAATGGTCGTCAAGCTGTTCGACGAACTCGGTCCTCGTTACGCAACACGCAATGGCGGTTATCTGCGTGTTCTGAAATTCGGTTTCCGTCAGGGCGACAATGCTCCGATGGCACTGGTAGAGTTAATGGATCGCCCGGCTGATGCTGAAGTGGTTGATGCAGAGTAAGAGCTGTTGATTTATGCGTATTAGACAAAAAGCCGGATTATTCCGGCTTTTTGTCTTTTTGCGTCTGATAATGTAAATTGTCGGTTGCGTTAGTGCGTAGCCTAAAATCCTTCAGGAGGTAGCATGTCAAACTGGTACGAAGACAACACACTTTCCATCGGTCGTACCCCTCTGGTACGCCTCAATCGCATTACCGATCGAGCACCGGCTACCATACTTGCCAAGATTGAAGGACGCAATCCGGCCTATTCTGTTAAATGCCGCATTGGTGCAGCCATGGTCGCTGATGCCGAACGGTGTGGTTTGCTCATGCCGGGCAAGCACCTTGTCGAGCCCACCAGTGGCAATACAGGTATTGCGCTGGCGTTTGTGGCCGCTGCGCGTGGCATACCGCTAACCCTGACGATGCCGGAAACCATGAGCCTAGAGCGGCGTAAATTGCTTGTGGCCTACGGCGCAACGCTGGTGCTCACCGAAGGTGCCAAAGGCATGAACGGCGCCATTGCCAAAGCCGAGGAAATCGCGGCTTCCGAACCCGACAAATACATTTTGCTGCATCAATTCAAAAATCCGGCCAATCCGGCCATCCATGAACAAACTACCGGCCCGGAAATTTGGGATGATACCGACGGCAAGATCGATATTTTGGTCTCGGGCGTAGGTACGGGTGGTACGATAACAGGCGTCACGCGCTACATCAAACAGACTAGAGGCAAAGATATTATCTCGGTGGCAGTCGAACCCTCGGCCAGTCCGGTTCTCACGCAATATCGTGCCGGAGAAGCACTCAAACCTGGTCCGCACAAGATACAGGGCATCGGTGCAGGATTTGTCCCTGATACGCTTGATTTGTCACTGGTTGATGATATCGAACAAGTCAGCAATGAGGAGGCGGTCATGTACGCGCTGCGTCTGGCGCGGGAAGAAGGCATCCTGTCAGGCATTTCCTCCGGAGCGGCGGTTGCAGCGGCAATACGGCAGGCCAATCGTCCCGTAAATGCGGGCAAGACCATCGTCGTGATTCTGCCTGATTCAGGTGAACGCTATCTCAGTTCGGTACTGTTCGAAGGATTATTCGATGAAAAAGGAATCGCGTCCTGATAGCGCGTGCCTGCCACTATATAAATTGGCATATCGCGAGCATCGCAACGGACTGCTATGATGCGCCGGTCGACTGCGGTTTAGAGAGTTGCTGATTTATTTGTCACTCTCTGCACAAACAGGTATCCAGTGTCTTTTCCTGACCGGGTTTCCGCCTGTTGAAATAACTAAGTATCGACTAAGCAGACATAAAAACGATTGCAAAGTCACTACTTACACGCTGGAACGACATAGACGAATTAATTAGGCACCCTGGTCTGTATATAGAGTTGCATTTCGTGCATGAATCCGCCGCTGCTGGCATTACGCTACTGTTTTCAAATGATCAATTCTGACTTTTATAAACAAATTGTTGCGCTTAATCCGGATTTGCATCGCAATTTAAGATTCGATGCGTCGCAAGTAAATTATGGATTTGTTCGTAATTGCACGACGGTGACGATAGCCGCCACGGAGCTCGCACAAGCCACTCAGGAATATCCTGTCGTATTTGTCCGTGGACCCGATCAGCAATTCCAGCTTGTTGCCCTGCTCGGCGTGCAGGATGGTCAAAATTTGTTCGTCAATGTGGCTGGCCATTGGACGGGCGCATATATTCCTGCTCGTGTGCAGCACTATCCGTTTGTTATTGCGGAAGATAGCCAGGCAGAATTGTCGATTGTACGTGTGGATGAGTCGTGCGCCGCTCTCAATGTCGTAAGCGGTGAATTGCTGATAGACGATCAGGGCACGCTGCAACAGCGGGTGCATGACGAACTGCGATTTATACAGGATTACCAGACGGAGATAGCGCGTACCGGGATAATGCTCAGTCAGCTGGCTGAACTTGATTTGATTGTGCCGCTTAATCAGGCCGCGTCCGAGAACGAGGCTGTGCAACTCGGCGATCTGTATTCCATAGACTCAGTCAAATTTAAGTCGATAAGTGCGACCGCGCTGCCGGAATTATTCAACAGCGGTGCGCTAAGGCTGGCCTTTATGCAGATGGACTCGCTAGCTAACATTCGTAAATTGTCGAGTAAGTCGATGTCACTGGCGACGGAGAGGCAAACAATACCGCTTGTTGACAAAAAACCTCAGACTCAAGGGGAGGGGATTTTACGCGTCGCAGAGCAGGGTATACAGAAGCCGATGCTCAAATCAAGACGTAATGAAGCGCTACCACCACTGATCTTGGCCAACGAGCAGCAGAAAATCCAGAGTAAACAGGACGTACTCAAAAAACTGCTGGATGAAAAAACTCGGCTGGAACAGCAACATAGGGAACGGTACGCGCAGGGCAGAGACGACGTCGAACCGGAACCCGCAGAACTGGTTACGGTGATCGAGTCTGTCGAGCAGAAGAAATGGACGCAAACTCTCGAGCCGAAGAATTGGACGCGCTCCCTGCCGGTTTTTCCATGGGCAAGTGCAAAAGAATGGATGCAAGGACTGAGCAATCGCAGGCGGGGTATGTTCGCAATCGCGTTGCTCTGCGTTGTAATCGTTTGGTTCTCATCGGGGGGGGATGGTGATTCATTATCCGTTGCTGCCACAGAGCGTACCCAGGCTGTTGACGATGCGGCGATGTCAATCGCCGCGCGAACTGATATTTTTGCTGATTCGATGCGACACATTGCACCGGGAAGTTTCAAGATGGGTTCTTCTGACGGTGATGCCGATGAAAAGCCTGTGCTTAAGGTAAACATCGGCCATGAATTTGAGATGGGCAAGACAGAAGTGACGCAGGGGCAGTGGAAAGCAGTGATGGGCAGCCTGCCGGAAAAACTGTCTTTCAAAAATTGCGGCGACAATTGTCCTGTGGAAAATGTCAGCTGGAATGACGTGCAGGAATTCATCGTGAAGCTTAACGCCCAATCCGGCAAGCACTATCGTTTGCCCAGTGAAGCGGAATGGGAATATGCGTGTCGCGCGGGCGGAACTCAGCGTTATTGCGGAGGCCGCCATCTGGACGACCTGGCCTGGTATGGCAATAAGAAAATTGGTAAAAGTCCTCATCCCGTGGCCACCAAAAATCCCAACGCCTGGGGCCTGTATGACATGAGCGGCAATGTATGGGAATGGGTCGAGGATTGTTACCACAATCGCTACAGCGATGCGCAGCGTGACGGTCGGAGTCACACCAGCGGTCAATGCGATGCGCGGGTGCTGCGTGGCGGCTCGTGGTCTAATGATGCCGATACGCCACGCTCAGCCAACCGTTATAAGCGCACCGCGAATGCCAGATTCAACAATAATGGCTTCCGTCTCGCCAGAGACCTGCCACAGGCAGGCGTTGTCCCAGTGCATTAAACCCGGATTGTCCGTTAGTCCAGAAAAGAATGTCATTCCCGCTTAGGCGGGAATCCAGACCATTGAATAAATCCGCGAAGCGGACAGATACTCGGTTTTGTCCGCTTCGCGGTACATATTTCGCTGGATTCCCGCTTTGCGAGCCGCTGCTTTGCGACTTGCCTGCTTACCCCTCTGCGCGTGAATGACGTTGCAATAATGCGGGCGAAATCTGGAAAGGTGAATCGCCCCGAGTTTCGTGGAGGCTGCTTGGTTTAAGTAACGATGGCAGGCTCCGTGTTGGCTAGCTGCCGGTAGTATTGTGCCTCAGCTTCTGCGGGAGGGATATAGCCGATAGGCTCCAGCAGTCGTTCATGGTTG
>JAUXWM010000020.1 GCA_030681375.1 Gallionella sp. | reverse complement strand
GTAAGCCTTGGCTTCGCCACCAAACTTCTTGCACAACACCATAGTGATCGCCGCTGTCAGCGTGGTCTTGCCGTGATCGACGTGACCAATCGTGCCGACGTTGACGTGGGGTTTGGTGCGTTCAAATTTGCTCTTTGCCATAATAGTTCGCCTTTATCTAATAATAATCTTTTAGCAGCAGTTATAAGTCGCTAGACGCTAGTCTTTAGTTTGTCTTGTCCGCTTCGCGGCATCAGCTTTAACTATTGACTAACGTCTAATAACCAGCGACTGTTTTTACTTCTTATTCATAATCGCTTCAGCGACATTCTTCGGTGCTTCTGTGTAATGCTTGAATTCCATAGTGTATGTCGCGCGTCCCTGCGTTGCGGAACGCAAAGATGTCGAATATCCAAACATCTCGGACAAAGGAACTTCAGCCTTAACAGACTTGCCACCGCCCAGCATATCGTCCATACCCTGAACCATGCCGCGGCGTGAGGACAAATCGCCCATAACGGTACCGGTATAGTCTTCAGGCGTTTCCACTTCAACCGACATCATTGGCTCAAGCAGAACAGGACTCGCCTTGCGCATACCCTCTTTGAACGCCATAGAAGCAGCCATTTTGAAGGCGTTTTCGTTAGAGTCAACGTCATGGTAAGAACCGTCGAACAGCGTTACCTTGACATCGACAACCGGGAATCCAGCCAACACGCCGCTAGGCAATGATTCACGCAAGCCTTTTTCAACTGCTGGAATGTATTCACGAGGAACCGTACCACCCTTGATTGCATCAACGAATTCAAAGCCCTTGCCTGCTTCATTCGGCTCCATCGTAATCCACACGTGCCCGTACTGACCACGACCACCGGTTTGCTTGGCATACTTGCCTTCAACTTCAACCTTCTTGCGAATCGCTTCACGATAAGCAACTTGTGGCGCACCAACATTTGCCTCAACGCCGAATTCACGCTTCATGCGGTCAACCAGAATTTCAAGGTGCAATTCACCCATGCCAGACATGATGGTCTGACCCGACTCTTCATCGGTACGAACACGGAAGGAAGGATCTTCAGCAGCCAGACGACCCAGCGCCAAACCCATTTTTTCCTGATCAACTTTAGTCTTAGGCTCAACCGCTACGTGAATAACCGGCTCAGGGAACACCATACGCTCAAGAATGATCGTATTGTTGATATCGCACAACGATTCGCCAGTAGTTACTTCCTTCAAACCGATACAGGCAGCAATGTCACCCGCCAAAATCTCGTCGACTTCAATACGCTCGTTTGCATGCATCTGCACGATACGACCGATACGCTCTTTTCTACCGCGAACCGAGTTGTAAACTGTATCGCCTTTTTTCAGGACGCCGGAATAAACGCGAACAAAGGTCAATTGACCGACGAACGGATCTGTCATCAGCTTGAAAGCCAAAGCCGAGAAGCTCTCGCTGTCATCCGCTTTGCGCGATGTAGGCTGACCATCTTCATCCTCACCCGTGACATCAGGAATGTCCACAGGAGACGGCATAAACATGATGACCGCATCCAGCATACGCTGAACGCCCTTATTCTTAAATGCAGAACCGCACAGCATAGGCTGAATTTCACAGGCGATGGTACGTGTACGCAAGCCCAGAATAATCTCTTCTTCAGTCAACTCACCATTCTCAAGATAGTTATTCATCAACTCTTCAGAGGCTTCAGCGGCAGTCTCAACCATTTTGGCGCGCCATTCGGCAGCGACATCAACCAAATCAGCCGGGATTTCACGATAATCAAACTTCATACCCTGGGATGCTTCATCCCAGTAGATAGCACGCATCTTGATCAGATCAACCACACCCTCGAACTTTTCTTCAGCGCCGATAGGCACGACGATAGGCACGGGGTTGGCGCGCAAACGCAATGACATCTGCTCAACCACCTTGAAGAAGTTAGCACCCTGACGATCCATCTTATTTACAAAGGCCAAACGAGGAACTTTGTATTTATTAGCCTGGCGCCAAACAGTCTCGGACTGTGGCTGCACACCACCTACCGCACAGTAAACCATGCAAGCACCATCGAGTACACGCATAGAACGTTCAACTTCGATCGTAAAGTCAACGTGACCCGGCGTATCGATAATATTGAAGCGATGCTCTTCGTACTGCTTTTCCATGCCTTTCCAGAAACATGTGGTCGCAGCTGAAGTAATGGTAATACCACGCTCCTGCTCCTGCTCCATCCAGTCCATGGTGGCTGCGCCATCATGAACTTCACCGATCTTGTGACTTACTCCGGTGTAGAACAGAATACGTTCGGTTGTCGTAGTTTTGCCCGCATCGATGTGCGCGCTGATACCAATATTGCGGTAACGGTTAATGGGTGTTTTACGAGCCACGATGAATACCTAACTATAAGTCTGATTATTGATGCTAAATTAGAAACGGAAATGCGAGAAAGCCTTGTTGGCTTCAGCCATACGATGAACTTCTTCACGCTTCTTAACCGCGCCACCGCGACCTTCGGACGCATCGATCAATTCACCTGCCAGACGCATACCCATGGACTTCTCGCCACGCTTACGGGCCGCTTCACGCAACCAGCGCATCGACAAAGCCATACGACGTGATGGACGCACCTCAACCGGAACCTGGTAATTTGCACCACCCACACGACGGCTCTTAACCTCAACCTGAGGCTTGGCATTATTCAATGCCAAGTTAAATACCTCAATCGCATCCTTGCCAGTCTTCTTGCCAACCTGCTCAAGCGCACCGTACAAAATACGCTCAGCAACAGATTTTTTTCCGGCCGTCATCAATACATTTACAAACTTAGATAAATCCTGGTTGCCGAATTTTGGATCAGGCAGGACTTCGCGTTTGGGGACTTCTCTACGTCTTGGCATATCAACCTCGAATAAATTACTTAAAAATTACAGACGCCAGAATTATTTCTTGGCGCGCTTGGTACCGTACTTGGAACGCGATTGCTTACGGTCTTTCACACCAGCCGTATCCAAACTACCGCGAACCATGTGGTAACGCACACCCGGCAAGTCTTTTACACGACCACCACGCAGCAACACGACCGAGTGCTCCTGCAGGTTATGACCTTCACCGCCGATATAACTAATAACCTCGAAACCATTGGTCAAACGAACCTTGGCCACTTTACGCAACGCAGAGTTAGGCTTCTTAGGTGTTGTGGTGTACACACGTGTACACACACCACGCTTTTGTGGGGAACTGCCAAGCGCTGGCACTTTGCTCTTTTCTACGATTGCGACACGCGGCTTGCGGATCAACTGATTAATGGTTGGCATTATCTACACATCCTAAATTAATATCAAAATTCCGTTAAAAACTAAATAAAAACAAAAGCATAACGTCGCAACAGGCATTAAATAACCCGCCGCGACGGTAAAAGGGTTGCAGATTCTAGTCAGAAATGGCTTCAGTGTCAAGCAACTCACCCGATGCGACCATGTCAGCCGCCTGTATCTCGCGTCCTTCCGCAATATCGATACCCAGACGTTGCTTGCGTCGTACATTGTGATAAGCCATACCCGTGCCGGCCGGAATCAAACGACCGACGATTACATTTTCTTTCAAGCCACGCAGTTCGTCTCGTTTGCCCATAATTGCTGCCTCTGTCAGAACACGTGTAGTCTCCTGGAAGGAAGCCGCCGATATGAACGAATCGGTAGAAAGCGATGCCTTGGTAATGCCCAGCAGCATGAATTCATATGTTGCCGGTATTTTATTCGCGGCCAGCATTTTTTCGTTTTCTTCCAGCAAATCTGCACGCTCCACCTGTTCACCTACGATGAAACGGGTATCGCCGACTTCTCTAACCTGGACGCGACGCAACATCTGACGCACGATGACTTCAATGTGCTTGTCATTGATTTTCACACCTTGCAGACGATAAACTTCTTGCACCTCATCGGTGATGTAACGCGCCAATTCGGCAACACCCAATAAGCGCAGAATATCGTGAGGATCAGCCGGGCCGTCAACGATCATCTCACCGCGCGCCACCATTTGACCGTCATGTACCAGCACATGTTTTTCCTTGGGGATCAGGAATTCGTTGGCAATGCCTTCAACATCGGTTATCACCAGACGCTGCTTGCCTTTGGTTTCCTTGCCGAAGGATACGATACCCGTACATTCAGCCAGCATACCCGCATCCTTGGGAATACGTGCCTCGAACAATTCGGCAACACGCGGCAGACCACCGGTAATATCACGTGTCTTGGACGATTCCTGCGGAATACGCGCCAATACATCACCCACACCCACTTGCTGGCCATCTTCCACGGTAATGATGCAACCGGTCTGGAAGGTAACGCTTACGGCTGTTTCGGTGTTGGTCAATTTAACCTCTTCACCCTGCTCGTCATACAACCGAACCATAGGACGAACCATGGTCTTGCTTTGCGTACCCGTGCGCTGCTTAGGATCGATTACCACCAGCGTTGACAGGCCGGTTACTTCGTCGATCTGCTTGGCGACGGTAACGCCCTCTTCCACATTCTGGAAGCTGACCTTACCCGCGTATTCAGTAATAATCGGACGGGTATGCGGATCCCAGGTAGCCAGCACTTCACCAGCACGCACCGTGATGTCTTGCTTGATGACCAGCGTCGCACCGTAAGGAACCTTGTGACGCTCACGCTCGCGACCATAATCGTCAGCAATAATTATTTCGGCACTACGCGCAACAACGATGGCTTCGCCGCGCACCGTCGTTACCAGACGCATATTCGGGCTGTATTTCAACACACCGTTAGACTTGCTTTCGATCTGGCTCGCGACCACATTTCGTGAGGCCGCACCACCCACGTGGAAGGTACGCATAGTCAACTGGGTACCCGGTTCTCCGATAGACTGCGCCGCAATCACACCGACTGCCTCGCCCACGTTAACCATGGAACCACGACCCAGATCACGACCGTAACACTTGGCACACAGACCAAAACGCGTCTCGCACTTCAGTGGCGCGCGAACCTCTACTTCATCCACGCCCAACGCCTCGATGCGCTCAACAGCCGTTTCATCCAACAGCACACCGGTTTCATACAGTGTTTCGCCCGACTCAGGATTGACCACGTCACGACTCAGCACACGACCCAGAATACGTTCACGCAGCGCTTCAATAACCTCACCGCCTTCAACGATCGCCTTCATCATGGCGCCGCTTTCCGTTCCGCAATCTTCTTCAACCACGACCAGATCTTGAGTCACATCCACCAAGCGACGTGTCAAATAACCGGAGTTCGCAGTTTTCAGCGCGGTATCAGCCAGACCCTTACGCGCACCGTGAGTAGAAATAAAGTATTGCAACATACTCAATCCCTCGCGGAAGTTCGCGGTAATCGGGGTTTCAATAATAGAACCATCCGGTTTGGCCATCAGACCACGCATACCTGACAACTGACGAATTTGTGCAGCGGAACCACGCGCACCGGAGTCAGCCATCATGTAAATGGAATTCAAGGATTCCTGCATCACAGGCTTGCCGTTCACCATGCGCACTTCGCCCGTAATGCGGTCAACCACAGGCTCAGAACTAAGCTGATCCATCATGGCCTTAGCCACCATATCACCGGTGCGACCCCAGATATCCACCACCTTGTTATAACGTTCACCATCCGTCACCAGACCCGAGGTGTACTGGGTGTGTATTTCCATGACTTCTTTTTCAGCTGCTTCGATCAGCGTGCTCTTTTGCGGAGGCATCAGCATGTCATCGACGCAAATCGAGATACCCGCACGCGTCGCATAGGTGAATCCGGTATACATCAGCTTGTCGGCCATGATCACGGTATCACGCAGACCGCACTGGCGGAAACTCGCATTGATAAGTCTGGAAATCTCTTTCTTTTTCAAAGCCTTGTTAATCAAACCGAAGGGCAATCCGGCTGGCAACACTTCTGAGAGTAATGCGCGTCCGACCGTCGTTTCATGACGCACCAGTTTTTCAACGAGTTCACCGTCGGCATTTTTCTGGAACTCTTTAAGACGCACGATCACCTTGGCTTGCAAGTCAACCTCACGTGACTCGTAAGCGCGGGACACTTCGGCGATATTGGCGAACATCGAACCTTCGCCTTTAACACCGATATTTTCGCGTGTCATGTAATACAGACCCAACACGATATCCTGCGAGGGAACAATGATAGGCTCGCCGTTCGCAGGAGAAAGCACGTTATTGGAAGCCAGCAGCAAGGTGCGGCACTCCATCTGCGCTTCCAGCGACAGGGGAACGTGTACAGCCATCTGATCGCCGTCAAAGTCGGCGTTGAACGCAGTACAGACTAATGGGTGCAACTGAATGGCCTTGCCTTCGATCAGGATAGGCTCAAATGCCTGAATACCCAGACGATGCAGTGTCGGCGCGCGGTTCAGCATGACTGGATGTTCGCGGATGACTTCTTCGAGAATATCCCACACGACCGGCTCTTCCGCCTCGACCATGCGTTTGGACGCCTTGATCGTGGTCGCCAGGCCCATTGCTTCCAGACGGCTGAAGATGAACGGCTTAAACAGCTCCAGCGCCATTTTCTTGGGCAAACCGCATTGATGCAACTTGAGCTGCGGACCCACTACGATAACGGAACGACCGGAATAATCGACGCGTTTACCCAGCAAGTTTTGACGGAAACGACCGCTCTTACCCTTGATCATGTCAGCCAGTGACTTCAATTGGCGCTTATTCGCACCTGTCATCGCTTTACCGCGACGACCATTGTCCAGCAGTGAGTCAACCGCTTCTTGCAACATACGCTTTTCATTGCGCACGATGATATCCGGTGCTTTGAGTTCCAGCAGGCGACGAAGACGATTGTTACGGTTGATGACGCGACGATACAAATCGTTCAGATCGGAAGTCGCAAAACGACCACCGTCCAGCGGCACAAGCGGACGCAATTCAGGCGGCAATACCGGCAGCACTTCGAGAACCATCCATTGCGGTCTGATACCGGATGCATTGAAAGCTTCCAGTACCTTCAAACGCTTGGCATATTTCTTGATTTTTGTTTCCGAACCGGTTGCCAGCAAATCAGCGCGCAGCGTTTCGATTTCGCTGCTTACGTCCAAGCTGCTCAGCAATGCACGCACGCCCTCTGCACCCATCATAGCGACGAATTCATCACCATACTCTTCGGTCTTGGCGAGGTAATCATCATCAGTCAACAACTGACCGCGATTCAATGGTGTCATGCCAGGCTCGGTCACAACATAAGCCTCGAAATACAACACGCGCTCGATGTCACGCAAAGTCATGTCCAGCACCATGCCCAAACGCGAAGGCAGTGATTTCAGGAACCAGATATGCGCGACTGGCGAAGCCAATTCGATGTGTCCCATGCGTTCACGACGCACTTTGGACAGCGTAACTTCAACACCGCATTTTTCGCAGATCACACCGCGATGCTTAAGGCGCTTGTATTTTCCGCACAGGCACTCGTAATCTTTTACCGGGCCGAAAATTTTCGCGCAGAACAAACCGTCGCGCTCAGGCTTGAAAGTACGATAGTTAATGGTTTCAGGCTTTTTGACTTCACCATAGGACCAGGAACGAATCTTCTCAGGCGATGCGAGGCCGATCTTGATCGCATCGAATTCTTCTTTTTGTGTGACCTGTTTGAACAAATCTAACAATGACTTCATGTGTGACTCCAAGTAGTTAAAGGCAGCTGTTAGTCGTTAGTTTTTAGTAATTCCACCCCGTGGAAAACCAACTAACGACTAGCTACTTACGACTGCGATTAGTTGCGCTCCAAATCCATATCGATGGCAAGGGATCTGATTTCCTTGATAACCACGTTGAAAGATTCCGGCATACCGGCATCGATCTTGTGATCGCCCTTGACGATATTTTCGTAAACCTTGGTACGTCCGGCCACATCGTCAGACTTGACGGTGAGCATTTCCTGCAAGGTATACGCCGCGCCATACGCTTCCAGTGCCCAAACTTCCATCTCACCGAAGCGTTGACCACCAAATTGCGCTTTACCACCCAGCGGCTGCTGAGTAACCAGACTGTAAGGACCGGTAGAACGCGCGTGCATCTTGTCATCAACCAGGTGATGCAATTTCAGAACATGCTTGTAACCCACGGTGACAGGACGATCAAACGCCTCACCGGTACGGCCGTCATGCAAAGTGGTTTGTCCGGACAAGGGCAAATCAGCAAGTGCCAGCATGTACTTGATTTCCTCTTCGCTTGCACCGTCAAATACCGGCGTAGCAAACGGAACACCTTTACGCAAATTGCGGCACAACTCGATAATTTCATCGTCGCTAAACGATTTGAAATCAACAGACTGACCATTATTATGGTTGTATATCTTGTCGAGGAATCCGCGCAACTCGGTTATCTTGGCGTTAGTCTGAAGCATCTGATCTATCTTTTTGCCCAAACCATTCGCCGCCCAGCCCAGATGCGTCTCAAGAATCTGACCAATGTTCATCCGTGACGGTACGCCCAGCGGATTCAACACCACGTCCACCGGCGTGCCATCCGCCATGTAAGGCATATCTTCAACAGGAACAATGCGCGAGATGACACCCTTGTTACCGTGACGACCCGCCATCTTGTCGCCTGGTTGCAGACGGCGCTTGACCGCCACATAGACCTTGACCATCTTCTGAACACCGGCTTGCAGCTCATCGCCCTGTGTCATTTTTTTCTTTTTAAGTTCGAACGCGGCATCGAATTCGACACGCTTTTGTGCCAGACCATCTTTGACCTGTTCCAATTGCGCGGCAACTTCATCGTCCGCTACGCGAATATCAAACCACTGATGATGTTCGACGCTGCTTAGGTACTCTTTACTGAGCGCACTGCCCTTGCTCAGTTTCTTGGGGCCACCGTTGGCAACTTTGTCCAGCAAGAGTTTTTCCAGACGGGTAAAGGCATCGCTTTCCACGATACGCATCTGATCCGCCAGATCTTTCTTGTAGCGATTCAATTCATCATCAACAATTTGCTGAGCACGACGATCACGCTGCAGCCCTTCACGGGTAAACACCTGAACGTCAATTACTGTACCGGAGCTGCCTGCAGATACGCGCAGACTGGTATCTTTAACATCGGATGCCTTCTCACCGAAAATCGCACGCAGCAGCTTTTCTTCTGGCGTAAGTTGCGTTTCACCCTTAGGCGTAACCTTACCAACCAGCACGTCGCCTACGGCAACTTCAGCACCGATATGAACGATACCGCAGTCATCCAGACGACCCAACTGCACTTCAGACAGATTGGGAATGTCGCGGGTGATTTCCTCAGTACCCAGCTTGGTATCACGCGCAACCACGGTCAACTCTTCGATATGTATCGAAGTAAAGCGATCCTGAGCGATGATGCGCTCGGAGATCAGGATAGAATCCTCGTAGTTGTAACCATTCCAAGGCATAAACGCGACCAGTACGTTCTGACCCAGAGCCAGTTCGCCCATATCAGTAGAAGCACCGTCGGCGACCACGTCACCGCGTGCAATCACATCACCTACCTTGACCAGCGGACGCTGATTGATGTTGGTGTTCTGATTGGAACGTGTGTATTTGATCAGGTTGTAGATATCTACACCGACTTCACCTGCCGTTGTTTCTTCATCATTAACGCGCACGACGATACGTGCAGCATCCACGTAATCGATGCGTCCGCCACGAACGGCTTGCACAGCCGTACCCGAGTCGAGTGCCACCGTGCGCTCAATACCGGTACCCACCAGCGGCTTTTCAGCACGCAAGCACGGCACAGCCTGACGTGACATGTTGGCACCCATCAATGCGCGGTTCGCGTCATCGTGTTCCAGGAACGGAATCAAACAGGCCGCAACCGATACCACCTGTGAAGGCGATACGTCCATGTAATCAATCTTGCCCGGTTCGGCCAGCACGAATTCATTGTGCTGACGCGCCGACACGATATCATCAGTAAAGTGGCCTTTTTTATCCAGCGCGGCGTTAGCCTGCGCGATCGTGAAGTTACTCTCTTCAATGGCCGACAGATAATCTACATCATTGGACACTTTGCCGTTTGTAACCTTGCGATACGGCGTCTCGATAAAGCCGTATTCATTGGTACGCGCATACAGTGCCAGAGAGTTGATCAGACCAATGTTCGGACCTTCCGGCGTCTCGATAGGACACACGCGACCGTAATGCGTCGGATGTACGTCACGGACTTCAAAGCCTGCGCGCTCACGCGTCAGACCACCGGGTCCAAGTGCAGAAATACGACGCTTGTGCGTGACTTCCGACAAAGGATTGGTTTGATCCATAAACTGCGACAATTGGCTGGAACCAAAAAACTCCTTGATTGCAGCCGAAATCGGCTTGGCGTTGATCAGGTCATGCGGCATCAGGTTATCGGCTTCAGCCTGTCCCAGACGCTCTTTTACAGCGCGCTCTACGCGTGCCAGACCCACACGGAATTGGTTCTCAGCCAATTCACCCACCGCGCGAACGCGACGATTACCCAAATGATCGATATCGTCGATTTCACCGCGACCATTACGCAATTCAACCAGAATCTTCACCACGGCGACGATGTCTTCGTTGGAAAGAATAGGCGAACCGGTCAATTCCTCGCGACCTACGCGACGGTTAAATTTCATGCGGCCAACTACGGACAAGTCATAGCGTTCTTCGCTGAAGAACAGACCATTGAACAGACCCTCAACCGATTCTTCGGTAGGCGGCTCACCAGGACGCATCATGCGGTAAATCGCGACGCGCGCGGTCCATTGATCCGTGGACTCGTCAGTGCGCAATGTCTGGGAAATGTAAGCACCATGATCGAGATCGTTGGTGTACAAAGTATGCAGTTTGCTGATATTGGCTTCCTGCAACTTATGCAGCAATTCTTCAGTCACAACATCGTTGGCATTAGCAATGATTTCGCCGCTATCTTTGTCCACAATATTGTTGGCAATCACGCGACCCAACAAAAAGTCATCGGCCACAGCCAGCTTGTCTATGCCCGCTTCCTGCATCTGACGTATGTGACGCACGGTAATCCGCTTGTCATTGGCGACTATGACCTTGCCGGCCTTGTCCAGAATATCAAATCGTGCGACTTCACCGCGCAAACGTTCGGCTACGACTTCAAATTGAATCCCCCCCTTCTTGCCCAACTGGAAGGTATCGAATTCGTAGAACATCCCCAGCATGTCTTCATTGCTGTAACCCAATGAACGCAACAGGATGGTAACCGGCATCTTGCGGCGGCGGTCAATACGGAAGTAAACGTAATCTTTCGCATCGAACTCAAAATCCAGCCATGAGCCACGATATGGAATGATACGTGCAGAAAACAGCAATTTTCCTGACGAATGAGTCTTGCCCCGGTCATGCTCAAAGAACACACCAGGAGAACGATGCAACTGGGAAACGATCACGCGCTCAGTACCGTTGATCACAAACGATCCGGTGTTAGTCATCAAAGGCATTTCGCCCATGTAAACTTCCTGCTCCTTGACTTCCTTAACGGTAGGCTTGGATGCTTCCTTATCCATTATGGTCAAACGAACGCGCGCGCGCAGTGGCGACGCAAAAGTCAAACCGCGCTGCTGGCATTCCTTCACATCAAAGGCAGGCATGCCCAGCATGTAGCTGACAAAGTCAAGGCGCGCATTCTTGGAATGACTCTCGATAGGGAATATACCGTTGAAGGCAGCTTGCAAGCCCTCATTTTTGCGTTTTTCAACCGGCGTGTCGGCCTGCAAAAAAGCTGCGAAGGCTTCCAACTGGGTAGATAAAAGGAAAGGGACCGGCAATGCACCGATACGCTTGCCAAAACTTTTACGAATACGTTTTTTTTCGGTAAAAGAGTAGCTCATATAATCTCCACGACTAGGCAAAAAGACAGGGGTAAGGAAGCCATTTACATCACTTCCTGACCTCTAGCTTCTTTAAGCGCCAAAAGGCTGACGGTAAGCCGTCAGCCTTTTGACAACACGATAACTTACTTGACGTCAGCGGTTGCACCAGCCTCGATCAATTGCTTGGCAACTGCATCAGCATCAGCTTTGGACACGCCTTCTTTAACTGCTTTAGGTGCCGCATCAACCAGATCCTTAGCTTCTTTCAAGCCCAGGCCAGTGATAGCGCGAACAGCCTTAATGACGCTTACCTTGTTGTCGCCAACGGCGGTCAAGATTACGTCAAATTCGCTTTGCTCAGCAGCAGCTTCGCCAGCGGCAGCAGCTGGACCTGCAACTGCAACAGCAGCAGCAGATACACCGAATTTTTCTTCCATCTGCTTAATCAGCTCAGACAGTTCCAGTACAGTCATGCCAGCAACAGCATCCATCAATTCAGCATTGGTTATAGCCATATTGTTCTCCTTGTTCAGTTATTTCAAAAATTAAACGGTTTCGGCAGCCGCTTCAGCAACAGCCGGAGCGTCAACGACACCATTAGCATCGCGGATTGCAGCCAGAGTACGAACAAACTTCGCAGTTGTCGCATTCATGGTAGCCATCAAACGTGCAATCAACTCATCACGGCTAGGTGTAGCAGCCAGTACAGCAACTTGTTCCGCAGACAGCAGCGAACCACTCATTGCACCAGCCTTAATCACCAGCTTGTTATTGGTTTTGGCAAAATCGTACATCACTTTTGCCGCAGCGACAGCGTCTGCACTCATGCTATACACAAGAGGGCCGACCATGCTATCAGCGAGCGGTTCAAATGAAGTACCTTGTACCGCGCGACGCGCCAATGTGTTTTTCAACACGTGCAGATACACACCAGACTTACGCGCATTGGCACGCAAAATAGTGATATCGGCAACTTTGATGCCACGGTACTCTGCCAAAACGATGGTTTGCGATTGCGCCACTTGTGCACTTACTTCCGCGACCACGGTTTGTTTTTCTTGCAGATTGAGACTCAAGTCTTCCTCCATATCCAGAATGCATTCAACATGCATTCCATCGTTTACAACAGCGACCTTGAGTAGGAGAACAACCATTCCTGCTCGCGGGCACACCATCTGCGTGGGCAGTCAAATCGCTTCGACTATTAAGTCAAGACTGGATTACAGCCCCGACACCTACGGTCTTTGATGCTGACAACCGCCAGCAGTGCAAAGATATTTAGCAGCAGGATGTACTCCTGCCGCTGAATTTTAAAACTTAAGCAGTGATACTAGACTGATCAACACGCACACCCACACCCATGGTGCTGGACAAGGAAACCTTCTTCATGAAGACGCCTTTTGATGTAGCCGGTTTAGCTTTGCTCAACGCATCGATCAATGCCAGCAGATTTTCACGCAACGCTTCAGGCGCGAATGAAGCACGACCGATAGTGCAATGAATGATGCCGTTCTTGTCGTTACGATATTGAACCTGACCCGCCTTGGCGTTGCGCACTGCGCCTGCCACATCAGCCGAAACCGTGCCGACCTTGGGATTAGGCATCAAACCACGCGGACCCAGAATCTGACCCAATTGACCAACCAGACGCATCGCGTCAGGGCTGGCAATAACTACGTCGAAATCCAGGTTGCCCGCTTTGATGGATTCGGCCAAATCGTCGAAACCAACGACATCTGCTCCGGCGGCCTTTGCTTCTTCAGCTTTGGCACCTTGCGCAAATACAGCGATGCGCACTGTTTTACCTGTACCCTTAGGCAATACGACAGAGCCGCGTACCAACTGATCAGATTTACGTGCATCAATGCCCAGATTAACGGCAACATCGATAGACTCATCAAATTTAGCCACTGCATTTTCTTTAACCAACGACAGCGCGTCAGTCAGAGCATATTGTTTATTGCGATCGATTTTGGCTGCAATTGCTTTATAGCGCTTAGACATTATTCGCCCTCCACGGTGATACCAATACTGCGCGCACTGCCCGCGATGGTGCGAACTGCCGCATCCATATCAGCAGCCGTCAGATCAGGCATCTTGGTTGTTGCAATTTCTTCGGCTTGCTTACGGGTCAAGTGACCAACCTTAGCGGTGTGCGGCGTCGCACTACCCTTTTGAATACCAACGGCTTTCTTGATCAGAATAGTCGCGGGTGGAGTCTTCATGATGAAAGTGAAGCTCTTGTCTGCAAACGCGGTGATAACCACCGGGATAGGCAAACCAGGTTCTACGCCTTGAGTAGCGGCGTTGAACGCTTTACAGAATTCCATGATGTTCAGACCACGCTGACCCAGTGCTGGACCGATCGGTGGACTTGGATTTGCCTTACCTGCAGGCACTTGCAGCTTAATATAGCCAATGACCTTCTTTGCCATGTTACTCTCCTATCAAACGGGTAATCGAAACTTGCGTCTCTCCCCAATTACAGGAAACAGAGAACGGGAAACGGCACCTGCGCAATTCGCAAGCTGCGTTCCCCGATACCTGATTCCCTCGCTTTAGCCTTTTTCTACCTGGCCAAAATCCAGCTCTACCGGTGTCGCACGACCAAAAATAGTCACTGCCACACGTATTTTATTCTTGTCGTAATTAACATCCTCGACCATGCCGGTAAAGTCCGTAAACGGACCGTCCTTAACACGCACAGCCTCACCTACTTCAAACAGCACTTTGGGACGAGGTTTCTCAACACCAGCCTGCATTTGCTGCATGATGTTTTGCACTTCTTTTTCACTGATCGGCGTAGGGCGCATGGCTGAACCGCCCAGAAAACCAGTCACTTTTGGCGTATTTTTCACCAAATGCCAGCTTTCGTCGGTCATTTCCATCTCAACCAGAACATAACCGGGAAAGAACTTGCGCTCCGAAGTAACTTTTTGCCCAGCTTTCAGCTCGACAACCTCTTCAACCGGAACCAGTATCTGACCGAATTTATCTTGCATGCCTTCACGCTGAATGCGCTCGGCCAATGCGCGCGATACGCTTTTCTCAAACTGAGAATACGTATGAACAACATACCAATTCATAGCCATTATTCAACCCGTCCCATCAGCTTGTTTACTATCATCATCAAACTAGCGTCAACCAACCACAAAAACAAAGCCATGATTATGGCAAACAAAATCACCACACCGGTCGTTTGAATGGTTTCCTTGCGAGTAGGCCAAACCACACGCCTCGCCTCAGCCACGGAATCTTTGCTAAACCCAATAAATTGTTTTCCAGATTCACTGACCGATGCCACAGCTACAGCCAGCAACAAACCGACCAGAATTGAAAGCAGCCTCAATACTGCCGGACTGTCGTGCAGGTAATAGAAGCCCGCAATTCCTGCTGCAACCAACAGAAATGCAATTAGCAACTTGATTTTGTCCGACATGCGCGAAGGTTCCGATTAACTATTACTTAGAATTTGGCAGGCCAGGAGGGTCTCGAACCCCCAACCCTCGGTTTTGGAGACCGATACTCTACCAATTGAGCTACTGGCCTAAATGCAGTTGTTAGTTATTAGCCGCTAGTCGTTAGTTGCTTTTGTCCGCTACGCGGGCTCTGCTTTAACTAACGGCTAACGTCTAGCACTAACGACTGTTTTTTACTCGATTACTTTTGCAACCACACCCGCACCAACGGTACGACCGCCTTCGCGAATCGCGAAACGCAAGCCTTCTTCCATGGCGATCGGGTTGATCAGGCTGACAGTGATGCTGACGTTATCGCCTGGCATAACCATTTCTGTGCCAGCTGGCAATTCAACAGCGCCGGTTACGTCAGTAGTA
>JAUXWM010000013.1 GCA_030681375.1 Gallionella sp. | reverse complement strand
AGGACTATGCAACGAAATGGATGTGGACTTACAATCACGAACGCCCCAACATGGCACTCGGCGGCATCACGCCGAAACAGAAGTTAGATTTTTTAACCAGCTCTACTTTTGACCCCAACTAAAAATGGGGGGATTACCATTTCAGGGGGGATTACCACAGCACGGTCTATAAAAACACTAACCTATTGATAATATAATGAGAACTCGCTCCTTCAATTCCCGCCGTCTCCACCAACAATACCCCCAACGGGGTTCAACGCCGCCCCAGTGACGGCGTTTTTATTTGTAAATTCAATTAGTTATATCCAGACCTCCCGCATCCATGCGACGAAGAAAGTCTGGAATATCGAAGTTTCTACTATTGCGTCCTCAGTCGGCGTACTTGCGAAGCCAAGTTGTAAACCTGCCGGTCAGGTCCAAACAAAATGACTCGGCCTCAGGCGGTGTGAAATCAGGCATGGCTGCTGCATCCATTTCTATTGCCGACTCTACAGCAGCAACTTCTTGTGCCGGTTCTTTGCCAGAAGACTTATTCACCATATCCCAATAGGCTTCGGTTAGGTTTTTGCCGGAAGTAACAATCATGATTTTTCCTTTGCATTAAGGCGCGCCTACCGCTTATGGCCAAATTTTTCATTCAAAATAGAGGGAGTCAGAGCGACTGGATAGCAAAGAAGGTCATTATTCCTGCGTAAAGCAGTGTGGCAACACAATTTCTCCAGAACTTGGCAGATGATTTAATAGGATCGGTGAAATACCTGAACCCATGCAACACGCCAGCCTGAAGAAGATATATGGCATAGCCCAATACGACAACGGCTTGCGTATTGGATGATTGATTTCCGATTACCGAAAGAATCCCGATAATGCCGAATGCGAGATTGGCAAAGCCAACTTCAAACATCCAGTCTGGTCGTTCTGTTTCCCAGCCCAATCGCTTTGCATCCGATTTATGAAAGATGACATGACGAATGAACCCAAGTATCCCAACAATTCCAACTGTGGAGAGCGTTACAATTTTCATTGAAACACTCGGATTATCTGCAAGATAATAAAAACCAAAGAAAATCCCCACGAAACCGACCAACATCCCCAGATAAGCAATTATTGCCACCATTCGAATCTCCTTAACTTGCCTTGCGTATATAGCCTGACGAAGCGGTAGAAAAACTACGTCCTGATTTGGCCATAGTATCATCCTCGAATGAATGATCGCATGTGGTGTTAGCAGAAAATCCAGTACGGTGTCGCACGACCAGCCCCCTCACCCAATCGCTGCGAACCTCGGCGCCATACCGCCTTCCCATTCCACCAATTCCATAAAAGCATCCTTGGGACGCGTCCATATCATGCCGTCAACCTCTGACTGGTAAATCATCATGACAACATCAGGATCAGCCTCCAGCCGAGCCTCGCAGACAATCTCATAGATCCCGCCCTTATAGTGTCGATATTTCATCTTTCCTACCCCGTCACCACACTGATCTGCATATCACCCACCGTCACCACCGCCCCCGACCGTATTTTGGCCGTTTTGCGCAACTCCGGTTGACCATCAACGGAGACAACACCCTCGGCCACCAGCGCCTTGCCTGCACCGCCACTGTCGCACAGGCCGACCATTTTGAGCAGTTGGTTGAGCTCGACATATTCGCCGTTCAATTGAAACTGAAGTTGTTGCATGTAATTGTCCTGACTTGTTATGAATGAGGGGATATTTTGGCCAGTTCCAGCATGAACGACTCAAAAATAACCTGAAGAGGATTTTATACCCACTCCACCGAACACGAATTTTGGACGAGAAAAAAAGGCTGGCACCTAAGCACCAACCCTTTCTCTATCTGGCTCTCCGGCCTGGATTCGAACCAGGACCTGAGGATTAACAGTATTTGGACAAACAATTCCGGCAGCTTCCATACGACTCCCAATAGTTTGATTTATTTGAACAATATTGATTATAACCGCCAACCCTAGCTCTGCTCGATTCTGGAATTTTGTGTAATTTTCCGTGCACAATTACACAGGAATTACACAGAAAAATTGTTAGCTTTTGTGCAGCCAGCCTTTTTCTGCCTGCCATTGAGTGCCATGCTCGTTGTCAGAAGCGACGGACATTATCACTGGCAGAAGGAATTCCCGTAGATCGGCAATCACCACCGCCAGCGGCATTGCGTCAATGGAATTCTTGCGCAGGAATGCTTGCCACTGCTTTATTTTCTGTTCGTCACTGATGAACTCGTCGCTTAACCCGATAGGAATCCCTTCGGGAATTCGGGTGCGCCTCCGGTCGAAAGTGGCGGCAACGGCTCGCGCAAGCACGCGACCATCAAAATCAGAATGTTTTGCCAACACCCAAAGATCAAAGAAATCTTTCATCCGGCTGTTTTGCATACCAAGCGAAGTCAACGCTTCCAGTTTTTCAGCAACCACGGTATAGCGCGGATAAACACGCAGGTGCGGCTCCGGCATGTCCGCAAGTATCACTGGGTAATTGACTTCTTCCGGACCGGGAACAACGACATCACCGAAACCAATATCAATCTGCACAGTGCAGCGCGCACTATCCAACACGCCAATCAGCATCACTCGGATACCAGCGTAATTCGCCTCCTTGCGAATCTCCGCACCCTTGACCGAATCTGACTGAAACACTATGCCGTCCTCGACTTCAATACGGCAAATGTCTCGAAAAGCTGATTCCAGCTGAGGTATATCGGCTGAACCAAAGCCAAGTAAATCAACATCACGAGTCGGGCGATGCGGTATATCGAACCACAAATCGAACAGCATCGCACCCTTGAGCAAAAACTGATCCCGCTGTTCAGCGATACTCAAACGATAAAGCAAGCGCTCTAACGCATAGCGCGTCAGCAACAGGTTGAAATCCAGTTTTTCAGCACGGGCTTTATTGAGCAAGCGGTCACGAACTGACCGACTAATATTTATAACCGTCACACCAAACTTTCCAAATAGGGGCGCATCACGTTGGCCACGCGGCAGATTTTTGCGTAGTGCCAAATGCCTTCGCTGGTGATGCGCTTTGTCTGCCATGCTTCGCGCAATGCTTCCAGCGCAACATCAAGGCCAATCTTGTTACGATACTTGAAACAGTCCGCGACGGTCTTTTCCACGCTGGTCACGCGAATGGTTACTCCGTCAACAATATGCTCTTCAATCCCCTCAGTTAGCGCAGCGCCAGAAAACCGAATGATACGCAGAGGTGGATAGTCAATCTTGGGGCTTGCCGCCTTGTTTTCGATGGCCAGCCAAATCTCGAATGGCGCTTGAGTGGTCAATTCATAAAAACGAAGCGCAGACAACAGACAAATGACCCCCTTGGGCACTCTGCGCGCCACCTCGGCCAGCGCACCATTGGAAGATACCCCGCGTTCAGGCAAGCCATACAGCCCGCGTCCGACACGTTCCAATTGGTGCCGCCGCACGGCGCGAGTCAGTGCAATCGTTGGAATTTCAAGCGATGCCAGATCACAAGGGCGAATCAATCCGTGGGATCGGACAAAATTGATTAGACGGTCAGTTTGAGTTTCCATGTACGCCAGCTTGTTGCATAACCTCGGTAGATGTCAATATATACCAACCTTATACAACATTCCACAGATAAAAAAACCGCCGGATGCGCTTGAAACAGAGGCAGGGCGGGTGTTGTTGCGCTGCCGATCAACATACAGCCTTTTCCATGTTTTAGTTTGACGCTCAGCATAGAGTTTTTCAGCATTCAGCTGATTGACACGTGAAGTTAACTCAGCAACGCGGGCATGCAAATCCCTCACATCATCAGGCATAATTTTCTCCATTTACGACGCCTGAACAGTTTTTTGGCAGTCCATACAGAATATTTTCCCACCAAACCTTGGCTTGTTAAACCAACAAAACTTGGCAACGCTATACAACACAGGCGCTGAACATGAGGCACAAATTAGCTTCTGCTTAGGTTTATCGCCTTCCTCTTTCATAGCGGCAGGAGTAACTGGTATTTCACCTGCAGGCTGAACGGTTGCTTTGACCTGCACAGCTTCCTTAACCACTTCGGGCACTGGTGCTGGTGCTGGTGTTGGTGCATGGGAAACGACTGGTGGATTTTCTGAAAGACCGAACTTTGCTGCCCAATTGAAACTGACAGGTTTGTGTTGTTTGGCAATATCACGGCACACAGCATCCAACGTATCTTGGCCAATGACTTTCGCCATCATCAACGGGTTGTTATTTCCATCGATAGCCTTGCCTATCGCCTTGAATAGCTGATCGTTCTTGATCACACAATCCAGCCCGTCAATTTTGGCCTTGGGGCGAGCTATTCTTGCATGCTTGGATACCAGCACAAGGCTCTTTAAGTCAGGCTTGATCGTGAAGCCTAGTCGGGTCGGCAATTTAACAGCACCAGACTCAAATAAACGTTTCAGTATCAGAATATGACGGTTATTTTGTTCAATGGGTGAAGGTACGCCGTAAGGCTTACTGCCAAAGAAAGCTGCGAATTCACCTTGCTCGTTGATGGCAACACCTTCCGAAAAGTGTTTGCTTTCACATACCCAGACTTCAAGGAAGCGATTGATGATTAAATGGTCAATCTGAGCCACTAAGCCTTTATACTCGATCCGCAAGTCATGGATGATCATCCAGTTCATGGACTCTCCCCAATGCACTTTCATTTCATAGGCAGCTTCGGCCTCACCCTTGACTCCTGCTCGAATATTGCGAAGTTCCTGTTCAATACGCTTACGTGTCTCTGGAGGGCAGTCAGGTCTTGCCTGCAAACTTTGGAGAGTAGTGATGTCTGACGTCTTTTCGTCGGGAGCTTTGATGATCATTGATTTTCGCCATTCTTAGTATGTCTGGCAAGACTATCACGGTGAGCGCACCACCTTCAACGACGACAGCGAGAAAATGCGAATTTGAGATGATGCAGGGAACTGACGCCGATGTTGACTTTAATACCGACTTTGCCGAACACGAATTTTGGACGAGAAAAAAGGGCTGACACCTAAGCACCAACCCTTTATCTTATCTGGCTCCCCGACCTGGATTCGAACCAGGGACCTGCGGATTAACAGTCCGTCGCTCTACCGGCTGAGCTATCAGGGAATGAAGAGGTGCGCATCATATAGATGATGTCCAAATTGGTCAACCTCAAATTAACTTTTTTATCTGAATAGCGTCAAAAAAACCCCTTGCGCCATCTGTTCGGCACATCGCATACGCAGCATGCCACCCTTTCATTGCATACAATGTGATGAAAAATCAAGATTGCCGGCGCCCTTCCACTGACGTATCTGCTGTTCTGCGGCATAATGCGCACCTCGTTTCTTGAAAGTTTCCCGCAATGAAAATCACTGTAATTGGTTCCGGCTACGTCGGTTTGGTGTCGGGCGCATGCCTGGCGGATTTGGGCAATGACGTAATGTGTCTGGATATTGATCCGCACAAGATCGCGCTGCTCAACAGCGGCGGCGTACCCATCTATGAACCCGGACTGGACGATGTCATCAAGCGCAATATCGCGGCAGGCCGTTTGCGCTTCACCACCAATATCGAAGAAAGTGTTGCGCACGGCTTGGTGCAGATGATCGCAGTAGGCACCCCCTCGGATGAGGACGGTTCGGCTGACCTGCAATACGTGATCGCCGCCGCTCGCAGCATTGCCCGCCATATGATCGATTACAAAGTGATCGTGGACAAATCAACCGTTCCTGTTGGCACAGCTGACAAAGTCAAACAGGCCATGCAGGAAGAGCTGAGTCGGCGCGGCATCAACCCCGAATTTTCCATGGTCTCCAACCCTGAGTTTCTCAAGGAGGGGGCTGCGATCGACGATTTCAACCGCCCGGATCGCATTGTGATCGGAGCCGAGGATGAGACCGCAATCAAGATCATGCGCGAGATGTATGCCCCCTTCCAGCGCAATCACGAGCGCCTGATGGTGATGGACATTAAATCCGCCGAGCTGACCAAATATGCGGCCAATGCGATGCTGGCGACGCGCATCTCGTTCATGAACGAACTGGCCAATCTGGCGGAGCGCGTCGGCGCGGACATCGAGCATGTGCGCAAGGGCATAGGCTCTGACCAGCGCATCGGCTACAGTTTTTTGTATGCGGGTTGTGGCTACGGCGGCTCATGCTTCCCCAAGGACGTGCGCGCCCTGCAACGCACCAGCGCGGAATATGGCCTGCCTTCCCAAGTACTGGAAGCGGTGGAACAAGTCAATAACGCACAAAAATACGTACTGCTGCAAAAAATCACCCGGCGCTTTGGCACTGACCTCAAAGGCAAGCACTTTGCCTTGTGGGGACTGGCCTTCAAACCCGGCACGGATGACATGCGCGAAGCCAGCAGCCGCGTGATCATGGAAGGTTTATGGGCTCTGGGCGCGACTGTCACAGCCTTCGATCCGGCAGCCATGAAAGAAACGCAACATATATACGGCCAACGTGCCGATCTGCGCTATGCCAGCAATGCCAAGGAGGCGCTGCATGATGCCGATGCGCTGATCATCGTGACCGAATGGAAAGCCTTCAAGAGCCCAGATTTTGGCATCATCAAGGCACGCCTGAAAAATCCGGTCATCTTTGACGGGCGCAATCTGTTCGAGCCTGCCGACATGAAATTACTGGGATTCGAATATTACGGTATCGGACGCGAATGCTGATTCCAACACTGAGACCCGTGCGATCGAGCGCCGATTCGTCCGCCCGGGTTGCCGAATCAGCGCCTCAGTATTTCTCCTCATCCTTCCACATCTCCGGGCGGAAACGCACGACGCGGTTACGCCCTGCTTCCTTGGCGTGATACATGGCGACATCGGCGTATTTGACTGCCTGCCAGAAGGTATCGCTGTCCAGCGGGAATTCAGCGATGCCAATGGAAATGGTTTTTTGCAGCACTGCACCGGGCAGCTGCACTTTCATGTGTTCAACATCGGCACGAATCTTCTCGGCGACTCGCTCAGCCGCTTCCCCGCCGGTATCCTGCATGAGAATGAGAAATTCCTCGCCGCCATAACGTATCACCAGATCAGAGGCACGCACCGATCCCTGCATAGACTTAGCCAATGCCTTAAGCACCAGATCACCCGCATCATGCCCATAGCTATCATTCACCATCTTGAAATAATCAAGATCGAGCATCAGGATGGATAATTCGCTCTTGCGACGCTGACTGGATGACACCAGAGTCTCGGCAAATTCTTCCAGAAAGCGCCGGTTGTGCAGGCCGGTCATCGCATCGGTCAGATTGGAGGCACGCAATGTATCCATCAGACGCTTTGCTTCGATGACCGGCGCGGCCTCGCGCAGATAAACATTCAGGTAAGGCAGAAAATCGTTGACCCGTTGGGCTTCGTCCTTGTCCACCACCAATTGCAACACACTACCCACGGCGCCCGACTGGATGATAGGTATGCACACATGCAAACGATCTGGGGCATCGCTAGCAGGACGAAAGGCATAGCAGATGCTGGGCGAATCTATCGAACTGATGGTATGGCCGGTGCGACGCGCGCGACAGCTTTCCGAATGCACCAGAATCTGCGGATCACACCAGCGACATGGCGCACCGGCCTCACCGTCCACCACCAGTGTAGTCATCGTATCGGCGTTGGGCACCACCTCATAAATGGAAAAATTATCGACCTCAAATCGTTCACTTATCACTGATGACAGCCGCCGGTAGATTTCCAGTTTGGACTCATCTTCCTCAATCGCCTGCTTGAAATGCGCCGCATCGATCAGCCCAGCCACGCGACTGATCGTGGAATTGAGCAGGTTCTCATGTTCATGAACGGGTGTTTGCTGCAATAACTGCGCAACATCCTGACTGATGGTGGACAAACCATTCTGGATAAACTTGAGCAGGCTGTTCAAATCCACCGCCACCTGCCCGATCTCATCATCGGTGCGGCGTTCAATATTGGCATGAAAATCGCCTTGAATGGCACGCTCCACCGTTTCCTGCACATCCTGTGCCGTAGTGATCACAGGATTAACCAGACGGCGGAAGAACCACAACATCACCAACATGAAAAATACGATCGCCAGCACCATGACAGCAGATGTCACATAGGCACTGCGCATCATCTCATTCATGGACATCGAAATCGTGATCGCGCCCAGCACCGTCCCTTCAGTCACGTTGTGACATTGCAGGCAATTCATATACCCCGAACGGGTGGCCACATAGGGCAGCGTGCCACGAAAAACCAGACCGTCGTCTTCATTCATCAATTCATAATGAGGCCGCCCATCGCGCATCACCCGCTCATCGATAGCATCGCTGAATTGTTCGATCTTCAGACCCTTGCCAAACTGTTTCGAGACGCTGTCGGCGCGAACCACCCTCGCCGTACGCAAGCCTTCAACGGAAGCGAGATGACCGAGAAAATCGTCACGATTCTCTACCGAGTTGTGCAGCATCGATTCACTCAGACTGATGCCGACAATTTCAGCGATCGAGGCGATATGCTCGCGCTCGGTCGAAATGGTGAACTGGCGGAACGACAAAAAGCTGACGACCACGATGATCACGATCATGGACACAGTCATCACGATGGAAAAAGCGGTTACCTTGGTGCCGAGTTTCATTGGTGCAGCCCTCCGATATCCGATACATGGCGTGAGCATTGAAATATCCGAACAATGCAAATCAACGCCGCTCACGGTCCCGCAATACGCTCAGTCTCAATACAGATTCCAAAAACGCGCACTGTTTAGTGTAAGCAATCATAAGCCGTAGCGATTGCACAAGCAATTCAAGCTACACGCGAAACTGACGCAGAGCACCTTGAGCGAGGATAAAAAATCAGTGGGGGCGGCTCAGGTCGCAGACTTGATCCGCATCTGCCACGACCATCAGCATCGCCTGATCGGTAGGAAGATGCAGCAATTCACCCAGCTCCTTGTAATCATCCGGCAATGCCGCATCATCCCAGCCATTGGCGGAATGACGCGCCAGATTGATCGCCAGATTAACGATGCGCACACGCGAATGTTTGGTCGCGTGCTCATCGGTCAGGGAAAGCAGCAATTCCGGCAGCGACCACTGGGAGACCAGCGTTTTTTGCAGCGCCTTCAGCGGAAAACCCAGCACTTGCTCCTGAACATCGTGGCTGCGCAATCCCTTATCGTGTAGCTGAATATCACGGATTTTCAGCATGGCATCCGGTGCAAAGCACCACATCAATATCTCAGCGAGATTGTGCAGCAAGGCGGCCACGCGCAGCTCTTCGAAGTGCAGGTCGTGCAGATACACCGCCCAGTCATAGGCATATTCGGAGGCGCGATGCGCGCGATGTATCATGCGCAGCAGCGGCGGAAGTGCCACGGCATGGGTCTTGAGCAGATCTTCGATCAACGGTTGCGGCGCAACATGGTTGAAAAACGGTTCAATGCCGAGCATCAGCAAAGCCTGCTCGACCTGAACCACATCAGTGGTTTGCGCGCGGTGTTTGTGGCTCTGCAAGTAGCGCAACAACTTGAGCGTCATGAGCGGGTCGTGTTTGATAACGTGCGCAATAGAATGCGCCGTCAGCTTTTCATCGTCTGCGCGCAGTGCCGCCAGATCACGGGAGGTATGCTTCAATACGGGTAGCTCACACTTGCCAAGCTTGTGCACCCATTCATTCAACGCCTTGTTATCTTGCATTGGTCCCCCTCGCTTTCAAACTATTATCGGCATACCACACTGGGTCTTTAACGCTGTGAATCAGCTTTTTTCGGCCTGTACCGCCAGGTTGCCGATACGCCCTTCGATTTCACGCATCACTACTTCGTGACGCGGCAAGGTTTCCAGACCCTGCAGATAATGCTGCATCGAAACCAGTTCATAGCCTTGCGCCTGCCAGCCTTGCAGCAACTGCTCAAAGATCGGCATCCACTTACCGCCCTCCAGCTCGGCATGCAGGGTATAAACGTGCCCTGTCGGCGGCACATCGGCCGTGAGCCGCAAAACATGTTCGGCGATATTATCCAGCGTAATACCATCACGATTAATCAGCTCGTCCAGCGTAGGCAAGGTCGTCGGCAATTGCGGACAGGCGACGATCTCAGCCTGCCATGTAGGAATAAAGGGATGCGTGCCGCGCGTATCCGAACTGTAATCGAAGCCCAAGCGTTGCATCAGGCGCAACGCGTGACGATTCATCTGCCAACCGGCGGCGGCATGGGCATGGGGCGCCTCACCAAAAATTTCGGTATAACGATCCACTGCGCGTTGCAGCTCGCGCTCGGTCCACTTGGCATCCTTGTCGGCCACATGATCCTGCCAGCTGATATGATCAAAGCAATGTATGCCGACCTCAAAACCCGCATCGCGCACGCCCCGCATGATGTCGGCGCAGCGTTTGCCGATATCGGGCGCGGGCAGCAAAGTACCATACAGCAGAGTCTTGATGCCGTAGTGTTCCACCACCGACATACGCGATACTTTTTTCAGATAGCCGGGACGAAACACGCGTTTAATCGCGCGCCCCATATGATCTGGCCCCAGGGTAAAGAAGAAAGTAGCCTGCGCGTGGTAGCGTTGCAATACTTCAACCAGGCGAGGCACCCCTTCACGGGTACCACGATAGGTGTCCACATCCACCTTGAGGGCGAGTTGTTTCTTGCCTTCATGGTTTACGGCTTGCGTTTCAAGTTTCTTGAAAAGCGACTGCAGAGGTTTCTCGCCCTGCTCCTTCACGCAACAACTTGGGGATTCGCCCCCTAATGGTGCGGGCAAGACCCCTGCGGTCTCGTTCACCACGCCACGTTCGCGGCTTTTCCTTCCTGATTTTTGCATTTAGTCCATCAACTTGCGTGCTTCACCAACCTGGCCGCGATACGCATCGAAGATATTGCGCAAGGTATCCGCCATATTGATGACCGGCTTCCAGCCCAGCTCTTCGCAGGTATTGGTGATTTTAGGCACGCGGTTCTGCACGTCCTGATAACCCTTGCCGTAGTAGGCGGCAGCGGTGGTCTCGATGATTTTCACCTTTTGTGCAGATTCGCGGTATTCAGGATATTCATTCGCCAGCGCCAGCATCATCTCGGCGAGATCACGGATGGCGAAGTTGTTGAGCGGATTACCGATGTTGTAAATTTTGCCAGTCGCGACGCCGTCCTCGTTGGCTATGATCTTCATCAAGGCAGCAATGCCGTCATCTACGTAAGTGAACGCACGCTTCTGATGACCACCATCCACCAGACTGATATTCTCACCGCGCACGATATGACCCAAAAACTGGGTCACTACGCGCGAGCTGCCCTCCTTCGGCGTATGAATGGAATCCAAACCGGCGCCGATCCAGTTGAACGGGCGGAACAGCGTAAAATTCAGGCCTTCCATGCCATAGCCCCAGATCACGCGATCCATCAACTGCTTGGAACAGGAATAAATCCAGCGCGGCTTGTTGATCGGGCCGCAGATCAATTCGGACTCTTCCGGGTCGAATTCCTCGTCGTGGCACATGCCGTACACCTCGGAGGTGGAAGGGAACACCAGATGCTTGCCGTATTTTACGGCGGCACGCACGATAGGCAGGTTGGCCTCGAAATCCAGCTCGAACACGCGCAGCGGTTGTTTGACGTAAGTGGAAGGTGTCGCAATCGCCACCAGCGGCAGGATCACATCACACTTTTTAACATGATACTCAACCCATTCCTTGTTGATGGTAATGTCACCCTCGAAGAAGTGAAAACGCTCATGACCGATCAAGTCGCTGATGCGCTCTGAACTCATATCCATGCCATAGACTTCCCAGTCTGTCGTCGCCAGAATACGGTTGGACAAATGGTGGCCGATAAAGCCGTTCACGCCGAGTATCAATACTTTTTTCATTTCACTTCCTTAACAATTAAATTCAATTCGTGCCGCACCATAAACGTCGGCAAATTCCGTTGCGCTCAGTTCAACGCCGTCCAGCTCAAAACGCACAATCCGCAACACGCCTTGGCCGCAAATCGCGTAAGCCCGGCCTTCTTTCACATAGAAAACAGGCCGCTCGCCGAAAACAGTGCAACCAGTCACTAAAGTTTGCAGAATGCGCATCGGCTTCCCCGCCAGCTGCGTCGTCGCCCCCGGATAAGGCGGCGCGACGGCACGTACCAGATTATGTATCTCCTGCGCGCTTTGCTGCCAGTTAATCACGCCATCCGCTGCATTGCGGCCGCCAAAATAGCCACCTAGGCTCAAATCCTGCTTCGCCGCCTGCGCCCTGCCCGCCAGCAATTCAGGGAGCACCGATTCTAACGCCATCTCCGCCGCCACGGTTACCTTCTGAAACACATGCAGTGCCGTGTCGTTCGGCAAAATGGGCACGGCCTGTTGCGCGACAATATCGCCGTTATCCGGCTTTTCCGTCATGTAATGCAAGGTCGAGCCTGTTTCTGTCTCGCCACGGATTATCGCCCAATTCACCGGCACGCGACCGCGATATTTTGGCAACAGCGAACCGTGCATATTCAATGCACCGTGTTTTGGGATCGCCAGCAGCGGTGCCTTGAGCATTTCGCGGTAATAAAAGGAGAAGAAAAAATCCGGCTGCAAGGCGCGGATTTGTTCAACTACCGCCACATCGTTAGGATTGTCCGGCGTAATCACTGCGATGCCGTGCAAAGCCGCCAGTTCCGCGACACTCTCAAACCAGATGTTCTCATTGGGATTATCGCGATGCGTGACCACCAGTTGCACATCCACGCCATGCGCCAGCAGCACGGAGAGACAACGCACGCCGACGTTGTGGTAGGCGAAGACAACGGCAGAGGATGCAGGATTGAGGACTGAGGATTGAGGCAAATCAGCCGTATCCTCTTTAACGTGATGAGCACTCATGAAACCGCATCCGCGCTTTTAACTTTATCCTCAATCCTCGATCCTCTATCCTGTTTTTCCAGCACTGCCTCAACCAGATAACGCGGCCGGTGGCGCACTTGCTGATAGATGCGCCCGATATATTCACCCAGCAGACCGATGCCGAACAAGGTGATACCTATCATGAAAAACACCAGCGCGAACAGCGTGAACAAGCCTTCCGCTTCAGGGCCGATAATCAGACGGCGCACCACCAGGAACACAAAGAAAATACCGGAAAATAACGACACGGCCATGCCAGCCATCGAAAATATCTGCAACGGCACCAGCGAAAAACCGGTCATCAGATCGAAGTTCAGGCGGATCAAGCTGTACAAGGAGTATTTGGACTCGCCCGCCAGACGCTCGTCATGCCCCACCACCACCTCGGTCGGATTGCGCGCAAAGCTGTAAGCGAGCGCAGGAATAAAAGTATTGACCTCGTGGCAGCTGTTGATCGCGTTGATAATCTGGCGGTCATAGGCGCGAAACATGCAGCCCTGGTCGGTCATCTTGATGCGCGTAATGCGCTCACGCAGCCTGTTCATCGCGCGGGACGCGACATGCCGCCACCAGCTGTCGCTGCGCTGACGACGGATAGAGCCGACATAGTCGTATCCCTCATTCATTTTTTCCAGCAGCAGGCTTATGTCTTCCGGCGGATTCTGCAAATCCGCATCCAGCGTCACCACGCACTGACCGTGCGACTGCTCGAATCCCGCCATGATCGCCATGTGCTGACCGAAATTACCGTTGAACAGGATTACTCGCGTCTCATCGGGACGTTTCTGAAACTGTTCGCGCAATATCGCCGCCGAACGGTCACGGCTGCCATCGTTGATAAAAACGACCTCATAACTGACGTTAAGCTTGTCGAGCGCCGGATACAAACGATCAAACAGGGTCTGCAAACCTTGCTCTTCGTTATAAACCGGAATAATGACGGAAAGTTGTAGGGTATTCATGGGTCGGCATTCTACCGTACAGTGCAAAATTAGCGAAATCGGAACCGGCCCGGTTTACGGATCATCAAGGCTGACGGACAGGCCTGGCCTTCTCTGCCCGCGCGCGCAACTGCCCGCACGCACCTTCTATCTCCTGCCCTGCCGAATCGCGTATTTTGGCCAGAACACCCTGACGCTTCAAAGCGTCCGACATGGCCGCAATCCGCTCTGGCGCAGGGCGCTGATAAGCCAGCCCGTCCACCGGGTTGAAGGGGATGAAGTTCATCACCGCATATTTCCCGGTAAGCAGCCTTGCAATCCCTTCAAGCTCGGCATCACTGTCATTCACGCCCTCGATCAACGTCCACTGATACTGAACCGGATAATTCGTTGCCCGCGCATAGCGTTCTGCGCGCTCAACCAACTCTTCGATGGCGATAGCCGGTGCATGCGGCAGCAATCTTGCGCGCAACGCCGCATCCGTAGTATGCAGGGATAACGCCAGAGCAGGTTTAACCATCATCTGTGGCAGACGCTCGAACACCCGCACATCGCCTACGGTCGATAACACCAGATTCTTGTGACCGATGTTGCCCATGGTACCGAGCAACTCAATCGCCTCCAGCACGTTGTCCAGATTGTGCGCCGGTTCACCCATGCCCATGAACACTACCTTGGAGACTGCACGGCGTTTGCGCGCCAGCACCACTTGCGCGACGATCTCCGCACTGCCCAACTGGCGGATCAGGCCGTTACGTCCGCTCATGCAGAACACGCACCCAACGGCACACCCCACCTGCGTCGATATGCACAGCCCGCCGCGCGGCAGCAGCACGCTCTCCACCCTCTGCCCGTCATTCAGTTCCACCAGCAATCTTGCCACGCCTTCGTTATCGGAAAATCCGCGGAGCGCTACGTTTGCCCCCTCACCCGCAATGCGGGTGAGGGTTGGGGTGGGGGAACGGTCATGACTTCCATGATTATTGGTGGTATCCACCCCATGACCGTTGGCCGGATATTCACCCTGCAATTTAGCCAGCCCGTCCAGCTCCGCCTCGATAGCAGGCAGCGCAGCGCGCAGCGCCAGCGGAAAGAAATTCTCCGCCGGACTGTTTTTTCTGTCGTAAGAAGCGACCTGCGACCAGCCGCGCAGCAGCCGGTCCTCGTGACAAGGCTTGGCACCCAGCTCGCGCAGACGCTGGCTAAGATGAGAGATACGCATCGGGGAATAGGCAGCGGGAATCAAAGCACGCGTAGGCCGGGCTGAGTTTACGATGCCCGGCATTTAACCACATTGCGAATAGCGCCACCTGGCTAACGATACACTTCATCGTGGCTGCCGATATCGAGCAGAATGATTTCCTGTTCCGTAACCATCAAAGTCAGCGTCAGCCGGTAACTGTAAGTCAGACTGACGGCGTAACAACCAGCAAGCCTGCCGCTCAGCGCGTGCAATTTCAGTTTGGTTTGAAACGGATCATGTTGCAAATCGTCGAGCAACCGGGCAAAGCGTGGTCTCAAGTCGGGATGTTGTTTGAAGAATTTGCGCGCCAGACGAAGAAACTGATCGGGCGTAACGATGGCGTACATTATGCCGTTTCGCCTGCATCCATTGCTTCCAGCAACTCGGCAGCAGACTTGAATTTTTTGACCTTACCCGCTTTGACTTCCTCCAAAGAGGCGCGCACCCGCGCAATATGTGACTCCTGTTCTGCGGCGATCAAATCCTGATAGCGCGCCTCAGACAACACTACATACTGCGGCTGGTTGTTCCTGATTACATGCAAATCGCCCTTGGCGATAAGATCATCCACCGCCGCGATTCCACGACGCTTGATTTCCTGCGCAGGCACGACATTCATATTAAGACCCTTTTTGGCACTTGATTAAGTACTAAAACTATACACAGATGGTTGGAGGCTGGCAAACGAAATCCGTGTCTGAACAAAATATGTCCGCCCTACTTGGCTTCTGTATCCTTCATGAATGGAAATATTTTTTCAGTTTGCTTCTGAAAAAAACAAAGCGACTGTGGCTAAGATTGCCATAATCTCATTGAAAAATCTCATGAAAACTGCCCACATTTCCTGATAAAGCGGCAGCTTACTGACACCAACAGCGACTTTGACTGTAATCGGGTCGGCCGTCCTGGTGATTGCCGCACCCGTGCAATCACCAGTTTTGAAAAGCTCCACGCTGGCGCCGACCCTGAACTCCCCCGTTTTGTTCGGGGTTATGGAAAATACCACCTCCGAACCGCCGGGTTCCACTGCCTGACACCCGCTCATCAATACTGACATGGCAAGCACGCCGATCAATCAAATCAATACCTCGCGCATCGCCGCGCAGGTGCGCTCGACATCGGCCTCGGTCATCGCATAAAACATCGGCAAGGAGACGATCTGTTTTCCGACGCGCTCGGCAATCGGGAACATACCCTCACGAAAACCCATATCGCGATACAGCGTGAACAAATGTATGGGCGCGTAATGGAAACCCACGCCGATATTGAACGCCTTCATGCGCTCCATGAATTCGGGACGGGTGATGCGCTCCGGCAACACGATCTGGAACAGATGCCAGTTAGTTGATTCGAAGCACCCGCAAGGGGTAGGCCGGTGGGTACCCGGCATCTCCGATGCCACCCCTCCGCACTCCTTTGGCGGCAGTTGCGCGCCGGTGTTAGTCTCGAAATCGCTGCCCAGCACCTTGAAATAATGCTGCGCCAGTTTACGACGGTGCGCGGTAATTTTATCCAGCTGCGCGAACTGCCCCAGACCGATGGCGGCGGCAATATCGGTCATATTGTATTTGCCGCCCAGCACATCCACGTCTATGCCGTCCCATCCGCTGCGCGATACACCCTGCAGCCGGTATTTTTCGGCCAGCGTGGCTTCCGCCTCGTTGTTCAGCACCAGACAGCCCCCCTCGGAAGTGGTGATGTTTTTGTTGGCCTGAAAGCTGAACGAGACGAAATCACCGAAGCTGCCGATGGGCTTGCCCTGCCAGGTCGAGCCGATGGCTTGCGCGGCATCTTCAATCACACGCAGGCTATATTTGCTCGCAATTGCGTACAACCTGTCCATATCCAGCGGCCTGCCCGCCAGATACACCGGAATAATGGCGCGCGTCTTGGGCGTAATCGCCGCCTCCAGCTTATCCAGATCGATGTTGCGCGTAACCGGGTCGATGTCGGCGAACACCGGGGTCGCGCCCACTTCCAGGATCACATTGGCGGTCGCCACCCACGAGATCGGCGTCGTGATGACTTCATCCCCTGCTCCGATACCGGCAATGCGCAGCGCGATCTCCATGGTTCAGGTGCCGGAATTAAAGGTACGCACGATGCGCCCGCCGAAGTATTCAGAAAGTTGTTTCTCGAACTCGGCCACCTTGGGCCCGCTGGTAATCCAGCCGGAACGCAGCGTGTCGGCAACCGATGCGATGGTTGCTTCATCTATGGTAGGTTTGGAAAAAGGCAGAAAGCTGGTCATGGTCACACCCGTAAAATTATTACCCATCCGTCATTCCGGCGCAGTCCGGAATCCAGACAATTAAAAAACTACCTCGCGAAGCGAAGACAAAATCTAAAAACAGCTTTAGATAAAAACACTGGATTCCGGCCTGCGCCGGAATGACGGCAAAATTTTAAGCGCGCGAAATAATGACCACGCCGAGGATGATCACGCCCATGCCGATCACTTTGGACGGATTAAACGACTCGTTGAACAAATACCAGGCCGCCACCGCATTCACCACATAGCCCAGCGACAGCAGCGGATAGGCGATGCTGACCTGCACGCGCGACAGCGCAAGTATCCAGATCACCACACCGAATACGTAGCAGACCATCGCGCCGATGATGTGCGGCTCGGTCGCCAGTTTCCAGCCTATCGGCACGATATTCTCAAGAGAGAAATCAAAATAGCCGATGGAGTTGGTGCCGCTCTTCATCAAAATCTGCGCGGCAGCATTGAGCATCACCCCGGCTAATATCATGCTGAAACTGACCAGATTCATGGCTTTTTCACCACGATATGCTGGGTATCTTCAAAGAGAATTTTCATGGGTAATTCCAGTTGTTGAAGCATGGGATAAACATGCACCGGCATGATAGCCAGCGCTTCGGGCTGCGCTGCCCATACGCCTGCGAATTCTGTCATCGTTGGAATCCAGCGCTCCGGTTCCTGCCGGATACCGAAACCCATTTCGTCCTGATACTGCACCAGCGTAAACGTACGCTTCAGATAGAACGGTAGCGTCTGCTCATACGTCAGCACCGAATAAAACGGAATAGCCGGCGTTACCTCGGCGCGTATCGCCTCGGCGATGTGTTTGGCTGAACGCTCACGCGCCACGGTGTTATAGCCGGACAATCCGATCTGAGCGGACAGCAATGCGCTCAGCGAGAGCACCAGCACAGCCGCCAGTTTGTGTTTGCGCCACAGCAACCCCATTCCCGACAGCAATCCGAACAGCATCAGCAGCGATGCCACCACCAGCCAGATGCTGTAATTCGGGTACAGCGCGATCTGATTCGGCGTGTCGGCCAGGCGACCCACATTCAGCGCCAGCACCAGCCATATCAGCGCGACCGGCACAACGGGTGCAATTTGCCAGAACAGGACACGCTCGCGCATATCGGCAATGCGCTTACCCATCAGCAATACCAGGGCGGGAAACATCGGCAACAAATACGAAGGCAGCTTGGAACCGGAAATGGTGAAAAACAGGTAGATGAACACCGCCCAGACCAGCAGGAAACGTTCCGCATTGAACGGCTTGTCGGCACCCGCACTGCGAGGCAGCGTTTTGCCAAACGCACTGCGCCACATGGCATCGAACATCAGCACCGTCCAGGGCAAGGCACCCGCCAGCAGAATCGGAACGAAATAATACCAGGGCTGATAGCGTCCCAAATCCTTGGTGGTAAAGCGCGTGTAATGCTCGTAGATGAAGAAGCGATCGAAGAACTCGGGGTTGGCTTGCATCACCAGATAAAACCAGGGTGCGGTAATCAGCAGGAAAATGGCCATGCCGGATAGCCAGTGCATGCGCTTGAGCACACTGAAATCGCGCTGCACCAGACAATACACAAACACGGCTGTTCCTGGCAGAATGATGCCCATCAATCCCTTGGAAAGCACCGCCAGCGCCATCCCGGCCCATGCCAGCCACATCCAGTTACGCTGTTTTTTTACATTGGTCTCGCTTTGCCCCAGCAACAAGGCAAACAGCCCCAGCGAGATAAAGAAGGTCACGCCCATATCCAGCGTGTTGATATGGCTCATCAGCACATACAACAGACTACTGGAGAGCAACAGCGCGGCATAGCCCGCCGCCTCCCGTCCGAATAAACGCAGGCCGACCAGCCATACCAGTATTAGACCCGCGAACCCCGTCAGCCCGACCCAAAGCCGAGTCGTCCATTGATGCTCGCCGAACACCGTATAGGCAGTCGCAGTCGCCCAGTATTGCAACGGCGGCTTCTCGAAATACTTGAGATCGTTCAGACGCGGCGTAACCCAATCCCCGCTGACCACCATCTCGCGTGGAATCTCGGCGTAGCGCCCTTCGTCAGGCTTGATCAGGGTGCGATATTCGAGATTGGCGAACCAGATTGCCGCCACGGCAATGAGCAACCACCAAAATTGTTTGTTTGAAATTCGACTCATCAGGCTATCTTCCTGGCTACCAGCAACAACGACCCCCCCAAGGGGAAAGAAATACCGCGCGCGATCAGCCAGCGTTCCGCCTTCATCACCGCACCCAGCATGCTATTGGCCAAACGGCCTATCTTGAATCCCGCATCCATCTGATCGGAGGCATCTGCGGATTTCTGCAACAAGCGCGAAGCCAGCATCACCGGCAATAGCAGCGAGACAAAAGAGCCCAGATAATCGACTCTGAATCCGGCGCGTTCGACCTTGTCACGCAATTCGGCGCGCGTATAACGGCGTTTATGATGCGCATAGTCGTCGGTGCTGCTCCACAACCAGCGATGTTGCGGCACAGTGACGACCAGTCCGCCGCCCGGCTGACAGGCTTGATACATTTGTTTCAGGGCGCCGCTGTCGTCGTCAATATGTTCCAGCACATCGAAACTTCCGATCAGATCGAACTCGTCCTGATACGGGATATGACAGGCATCCATCTGGAACAGGAAGGCATCCGGCACACGCTGCCTGGCATAACTCAGCCCCTCGGTAAAAATATCGCTGCCGGAGAGGTGCGCGGCGGGAAAGGTCTGACGCGTACTGGCCAGCACGAAACCGGTGCCACAGCCGATTTCGAGGATATTTTTTGCATGCGCAAAATAGCGCAACATACAGTCGCGCAGGATGGCATTACGCCCGACGAACCAGAAATGCCCGGCCTCCACCGCCGCATAGCGTTCGAATAGTTCGGGGTTGAAGCCGTCGTTCTGCGCCGCCAGCGCGGGCGCAAATGCCATGAAACCGCCACGTTCGGGCGGGGTATCTCCACAAGCGGGACATTCCCATACGCTTCCGGTATAAGGTTTTTGACAAGCCAGACAAAATTTCATGGAATCATTCCCGGCGTAAAGCCGAAAAAATTAGGATGTGCGAACGCGGATTTTACCGTGTCCTGCCGCACTGCTCCAAATTTCTGCTAAAAAAACAAACCGCCGGCCTATGGGCAGCTGTTTTTCTGCTTAATTGCAGACTGCCCTGATCTGGAAAATATTGGCCTGTCCTTGCAGCACCAGCTCAATCCCTGCCTGTTTCAGCGTGCGCATACCCTGCATGATGGCGGCCGATTGCAACTCCTCGACTGTTGCCTGGTGCTGTATCATTTTCTTGATCGGCAGCGTCGCCTCCAGAAATTCATACAATCCGACCCTGCCCTTGTAGCCCGTCCCGCCGCATTGGCTGCATCCAACGGCGTTATAAAGCACAAACTCACCCGCTGCGTTGGCATAGGTCTTTTGCCAGCGTTGCAATACCTCGGCAGGCTTGAGCGGCGTGGCGGTGCAATACTCCTCAAGCAATTCCTGAATTTCTTCATTCTTCGCCGTGTAAGCCTCCTTGCAGTCAGGACAGTACCGCCTGGCCAGACGCTGCGCCAGAATACCGACTAAGGCATCAGAGAAGTTGAACGGGTCCATGCCCAGGTCCAGCAGCCTGACCATGCTCTCGGCCGCACTGTTGGTATGCAGCGTTGAAAACACCATGTGTCCGGTCAGGGAAGCCTGAATGGCAATTTTGGTGGTCTCGACGTCGCGCATCTCGCCCACCATGATGACATCCGGGTCGGCGCGCAGAAAACTGCGCATGGCCGTTGCAAACGTCCAGCCTATCTGCGGATTGACCTGAACCTGGCGCAGACCTTCCTGAGTGATCTCGATAGGGTCCTCGGCCGTCCATATTTTGCAATCCGGTTTATTGATGAATCCGAGCACCGAATGCAATGTGGTCGTTTTACCCGAACCTGTCGGCCCGCAGATCAGGAAAAGACCATAAGGCTTCTGCGCCAGCACCTTGATGCGCTCCAACACGTCCTCCGGCAAACCAATCTTTTCCAGCGGCATGGGCTTCGCGCCCGCCAGCACGCGCATTACCACATCTTCCAGCCCGTTCGCCGTCGGAACCGTCGCCACGCGCAGCTCCAGCTGATCATCGACGCTAAGTTTGAGGGATATTTTCCCGTCCTGCGGCCGACGTCTTTCGGAAATATCCAGTTTGGCCATAATCTTGATCCTGGAGACCAGCGCACTCTTGAAACTGGGCGGGAATTCAAAATACTTGCTGATTACGCCATCCTTGCGAAACCGGACTATGGTGTTACGTTTGCCCGGATAGGTCTCGATATGAATATCCGAGGCGCCCTGATGGTGAGCATCCAATATCATCTTGTTGACCAGACCGACCAGCGTGTTGTCGGTTTCCGCGATACCTTCTTCCTTCGGTTCTTCGTCGGTATCGATCGTCATGCCGATGGCAAGCTCATCGATTTTCTGCCTCTTTTCATCTGCGTGCTGCCATTCATTGATGGCGGCCAGAATATCTTCGCGCGCGGCCAGAACGGGTACCACGGTGAGGTTGGTGATCACGCGCAATTCGTTTAATGGCTTCCAGATCAATGGATTTTCCATCGCAACTACCAGCGTGTGATCGGTGTGATAGAGGGGCAATATCGTATATTTGTTGATGAACCTGAGCGGCACAAGATGGAAGGTCTTGGGATCGACGTAGAACTTTCTGACGTTGACAAAAGGGATGCCCAGCTTCTTGGCCAGCATGCTCTGGACGACTTCCGCATTGACCACGCCCATGTTGATCAGTATTTCACCGAGCGCCAGCTTTTTATCCGTCTGCTGCTTATCCAACGCCTGTTGCAGCATCTCCGGGGTAATCAGTTTTTCCTGTAGTAGCACATCGCCCAGCCTCATGACTGTCCCGTGCTGACGATCCAGCGCTTTGACCAGTTGCTCCGAAGTGACGATCTGCTCGTTGGTCAGATATTCGCCCAGCTTCTGATGGCGCAACTGTTCCTGCTTCTCCAGTCCGGAAGAAATTTCCTGATGGGTGACGATTTTTTCATCGACCAGCATCTGGCCGATTTTTTTGCCGATCTGGTACTGTTTGATCGATTGCGCAGGAATAAAACAGCGGATAACCGAGTCGGCGGTATGGACCAGATAGAGATAGAGTCCGGTCGTATCAATCGAAAAACCGACCGTCTCCCCGTCCAGTCGTTTGCCATTGTTGAACATAATCGAGCAACTCTGCTTCTCGGAAGGACTGAACATCTCCTCGGCCGACTGTTCGATGAATTCGGCCTTTTTAACCAGATGCACCGGGTGCAACAGACGCAGATAGGTAACCGAGTCAACCGTCGGCCTGGAAACCACGCCCTTGAAGGGCAAAATTTCAAAGACGCCTTCCTCGGGAGAAAAACGAGTCAAATCTCCAAATAACTCTTGATTATTATTTGAGATGACCAGACAAGGCTCGCTATCGAACGCTTCCAGGTCTTCCGCAAATTTATAATAAAAAGGGGTGGGCCATAGACTCAGTTTCATTTAAATTCCTTACCGCAAAATGTGGGTGGCGCGTGCGGATACCCGCAGTAATGCGAATCATCCATCAATTCAATCAGATTCGTGTCGTACTCTACCCGATAATATTATCCATGTAACTCTGATATTGAAAGCGGCATTGCAAGTCTGTCACGCGGCCTCGTCGCTGCCCTGCTGCTTAACTTCAGTCCGCGCCCAGCCATGCGCAAAGGTAATGCGCAGGGTCTCACCCGTCACTAATTTACGCGCATCGGCTACCAGATTGCCATTATCATCCTGCACCAGACTGTAGCCGCGTGCCAACACCTGCTGCGGATCGAGCAACACCAGCTGTTGCGCAACATTATCCAGGCGCGACAGACGCTGCAATTGCAAGCTGCGCATCGCCTTTACCAGCCTTTCCGACAGATGCGCCTGTTTGTCCGGCATGCGCGCGAAGCCGCCACCCGCGCCGCGCAGACGCAACGCCAATGACTGACAGTGCCATTGCTGCTGTTGCCGGTAATGGGCATAACCGCGCTGCAAGCGATGTTGCAACTGCCCCAGCTGCAAACTCTGACGCTGCAACTGCTGTGCAGGATGAATCAGCCTTCGTTGCAAATAATCCACTGTCTGCATCGCACTTTGCAAGCGGTTGCGCTGCGCGCGCAGCAGATGTTGCGCCGTATCGCGCAAACCTTGCAGCAGGGCATGCCTGTCCGGCACAACACGCTGTGCAGCGGCGGTAGGCGTGGCCGCACGTTCGTCGGCGACAAAATCGGCAATGGTAAAATCCGTTTCGTGGCCCACACCGCTGACGATAGGAATCAGGCTGGCGGCAATGGCGCGCGCCACGATTTCTTCATTGTAGGCCCACAGATCTTCGATGCTGCCACCACCGCGACAGACGATCAGCACTTCGCATTCGGCACGCTGATTGGCAGTCCTGATGGCGGTCGCAATCTTCTCAGCGCTTCCCGCTCCTTGTACCGGCGCGGGATACAACACCACCGGCACACCGGGCAGACGCGCCCTCAGGGTAATCAGCACATCGCGCAAAGCGGCTGCCTTAGTAGAGGTAATGATGCCGATACGCTTGGGAAAGACAGGCAAAGCACGCTTGCGCGCGGCGTCAAACAAACCCTCTTGTTCGAGTTGTTGTTTAAGCCGTGCGAATTGTTCATACAACACGCCCAGCCCCGCCGGACGCATCTGCTCGACCGTCAGCTGAAACTCGCCACGCGCCTCGTAAAGACCGGCTGCGGCCCGCACTTCGACCTGCATTCCGTTGTTGATGGCTTGTTCCAGCAACTGGTTCTTGTGCCTGAACATCACACAGCGCACTTGCGCCTGCTCGTCCTTGAGTGCGAAATACCAGTGACCGGAAGCCGCCTTCACCAGATTACAAATTTCACCGCGCACCCACAGCAACGGAACATGGCTTTCCAGTAACTGATTGATTGCACGAGTGAGTTCTGAGACATGCAGTACGCGCTGTTTGTCTTCAATAAATAGTGCAGAAAACATATTGACAATCCAAAATTATTCACAAAGCCAGACAACATGCCGCTTTGCGGCACACCAACCGTAATCCGAACATCGCACTTACGATAACATATTGTTTTATATAGGTATTTGTGCGTGACAAAAAACAGGCAATACAAGAAAAACCCTTTTACTTCACCGCACTAAAGGCCTATCACACGAGGTTACCCACAAAGTTATCCACAGATTTTGTGGGTAAATAAAAATACTCTTTTATAACGAGGGATTAGCCCAATGTTGTTGAAGAGGAATATGAGAAATCTTGCTCAACTCAACGTGACGCGCTACAGTTGCGAACTCGAAACTTTCAAACAAAGCGTTCGCCGGAGACAAGTCAGGCGTGACAATTTTAAGGTTTCATTATTTAAGCATATTTGGAGAATCCGCGTGTTTGCAATCGTAGAAGCGGCTGGCTGGCCGATCTGGTTTTTGATTTTTGCGTCTATCATCGCCGTTGGCCTGATTACAGAAAGACTCCTGTATCTGCGTGTCAGTCGGGTTTCGCCGCCCACTTTGCTCGATGAAGTCATAAAAGAGCTCAAGCAACGCGGGGTCAGTGAAGGCATGTTGAGCAAATTGACCAAGCATTCTCCCCTGGGCGGCATCTTCGCCGCCGGCCTGAAAAATATCAAAAGCCCTCCAGAAATCATGAAGGAGTCCATCGAAGAAGCCGGGCGTGCGACCACACATGATCTGGAACGCTTCCTCACCACGCTGGGCACGATTGCATCCATCAGCCCGCTGCTGGGGCTGTTTGGCACGCTGGTCGGCATGATAGAAATTTTCGGCGCACAGGCTGGCGCAGGCAACAGCCCGGCCATTCTGGCTCATGGCATTTCCGTGGCCCTGTACAACACCGCTTTTGGCCTGATCGTGGCGATTCCCAGCATGATTTTTTACCGTCATTTTCGCGCACAAGTGGATAGCCTGACGATAGAAATGGAGCAACAGGCGATCAAACTGGTTGAAATCGTGCATGGTCAACGCAAGGGTTAAGCGGCGATGAACTTTCAGCGCGGACGCGTACGTGAAGAACCGGAAATCAATCTGATCCCGATGATAGATGTGCTGCTGGTCATCCTGATTTTCCTGATGGTCACCACCAGCTATGCAAAATTTTCAGAGTTGCAGATCAACTTGCCGCAGGCGGGCGGAGCGGCCGGCACTGAGCAAGTGCAGCCCATCAATGTCGCCGTGGATGCCTCCGAACACTATGCCATCAACAATGCAACAGTGAATTTTAGCGGCATCGCCGCCCTGGCCGCCTCAATAAAATCCGCTGCAGGCCAGCAAGCCGATCCGACCATCGTCATCAATGCCGATGCCAAGACACCGCATCAAGCGGTCATCAACGTGATGGAAGCCGCCCGTCAGGCGGGCTACGGACGCATCACGTTCACCACACAGAACGAAGCCAACTGACGCAAGGTTTTTTGTCCGCCTATGGACAGCGGGTTTTTAGGGGTATAAATGGCCGGACTTGAAACTTACTGGTACCGCACCAGCCCTCTGCACCTGATCCTGCTGCCGATAAGCTGGTTGTTTGGCGCGCTGGCCGCTTGGCGCCGTTCGCTATACCGCACACATATCCTGAGCAGTTATCGCTTACCGGTTCCGGTTATCGTAATCGGCAACATCAGCGTAGGCGGCACGGGCAAGACGCCGCTCACCCTCGCACTCGCGCAGCAACTGATCAATCACGGCCATCATCCTGTCATCGTCAGTCGCGGTTACGGTGGTCATTCGCAACAGCAAGCCGTAAGCCCAAACAGCAGCGCGCAACAGGTGGGTGACGAACCCCTGCTCATGGCGCGTCGCGCCCTGTGTCCGGTGTGGGTAGGCAGAGATCGCGTCGCCACGGCCAGGCTGGCGCTACAGGCGCATCCGCACTGCGATGTCGTGCTGTGCGATGACGGCTTACAGCATTACCGCTTGCAGCGCGATATGGAAATCGCCGTCATAGACGGTGTGCGACGCGTCGGCAATGGCCATCTGCTCCCCGCCGGCCCCCTGCGCGAACCACTATCACGACTGAAAACAGTGGATGCGGTAGTGGTAAATGGCGGTCATGCCGATTCGGGTCAACATACCATGCAGTTGTCCGGAACCGTTTTCCGCAATCTGCTAACCCCTGAAAAAACAGCACTGGCCGGCGATTTTCAGGGAATGCGCCTGCATGCGCTAGCTGGCATCGGCCACCCGCAACGCTTTTTCGATCATCTCAAATCGCTGGGGCTGACGGTGATCCCGCATGCATTTCCCGATCATCACCCCTACTCTGCTGACGATTTGCTGTTCACCGATTGCGATGCGTTACTCCTTACCGAAAAAGATGCGGTAAAATGCGCCGCCTATGCGGATGAAAAATTCTGGGTTCTGCGCGTAGATGCTCAAATTAACCCAGCCCTGATTACCCAACTACTGCGAAAGATTGCCACTCATGGACGCAAAACTGCTTGATATACTCGTTTGCCCATTATGCAAATCCCCGCTGATTTATCACAAAGCCGAGCAAGAATTGATCTGCCGCGCAGACCGACTGGCTTTCAAGATTGCTGATGACATCCCGGTCATGCTGGCCGATGAAGCGCGCAAACTGACAGCCGAGGAAGCCGAAAAACTCTGATGGTCGCGTTTAACGTCGTCATTCCGGCACGGCACGCCTCCACCCGTCTGCCCGGCAAACCCCTGCTGCACATCGCAGGCAAGCCCATGGTGATCCGTGTTGCCGAACAGGCCGCCCGCAGCGGTGCGCAGCAAATCTGGATTGCCACCGACCATCATGCGATTGCCAACGTCGTGCATGAGCATGGCTACAAAGCCTGTTTGACACGCGACTGCCATGTTAGCGGCACTGATCGCATCGCCGAGGTGGTCGAACAGCAAGACTGGCCGGACGACACCATCGTGGTCAACGTGCAGGGCGATGAACCGCTGATCCCGCCGGAACTGATCCGCGCCGTGGCTCAGCATCTGCACGACCATCCTGAATGTGCGATTGCCACAGCCTGCCATGCGCTGCACGACGAAGCGTCGATGCGCAATCCCAACATCGTCAAGACCGTGCTAGACAAGCAGGGCAATGCGCTGTACTTTAGCCGGGCCCCGATTCCCTACCCGCGCGATGCCTATGCCGCGGGTGAAAATTTACCTGTCGGGCTGCCGGTGCTGCGCCACATAGGCCTATATGCCTATCGTGCCAGCTTTTTGCGCGCTTACGGGCAACTGGCACCAGCGGCCATCGAACAATTTGAGGCACTTGAACAATTACGCGCGCTTTATCATGGCTACAAAATCGGCGTCGTGATTGCCGATAGCGCACCGCCTGGCGGCGTGGACACGGCAGAAGATTTACAAGCGGCAAGAGTAACCTTTGAAAGAACGGTTAGTTGTGAGTAGTCAGTGGTAAGTAAAACCCACACTACTGACTACTGACTACTGACTACTGACCACTCACCAAGAGAGGAATCACCATGAAAATCATATTACTGGGCGGACCGGGTGCAGGCAAAGGGACACAAGCCAACTACATCCACGAAAAATTCAATATTCCGCAAATTTCTACCGGCGACATGCTGCGCGCGGCAATCAAGGCGGGCACCCCGCTGGGCCTGGCAGCCAAATCGGTAATCGATGCGGGCAACCTGATCTCCGACGACATCATCATCAACCTGGTAAAAGAGCGCATCAAAGACGCAGACTGTGCCGGTGGTTTTCTGTTTGATGGTTTTCCCCGCACCATTCCGCAAGCACAGGCAATGAAGGACGCAGGCATCGCTATCGATTACGTGCTGGAAATTGACGTTGCAGATAGCGAAATCATCAAACGCATGAGCGGTCGACGCGTACATCCGGCTTCCGGCCGTACCTATCACACCGTATTCAACCCCCCCAAGGTGGCAGGCAAAGACGATGTGACTGGCGAGGACCTGATACAGCGCCCCGACGATGTGGAAGAAACCGTTATTAAGCGCCTCAACGTTTATCACGAACAAACTCAACCGCTAGTCGAATACTACAAGGACTGGGCTAAATCGGCAGACGCCAACGCGCCCAAGTCCGTAAAAATCTCCGGCGTAGGCAGTGTGAACGAGATATGCGACCGGGTTCTGGCAGCACTATCGGCATGAACAGCAAACCGGTTCTCACACTGACAGACGCCAAACGCATCGCTGAGGCGGCAGAAACCGAGGCGCAGCGCAATGGCTGGCGTGTGGTTATCGCGGTCGTGGACGATGGCGGACATCTGCTTTATCTGCAACGCAGCCACGACACCCAGTTCGGCAGCGTGGAAACGGCCATCGCCAAGGCCTATGCGGCCATCGCCTTCCAGCGCGCCACCAAGACTTCCGAGGATGCCGTATTGAGCGGTAGGCTGATACACCTGGCCTTGCCCAGCGTTATTCCCGCCGAAGGCGGCGTGCCGCTGCGTCTGGACGACATCGTCGTCGGCGGCCTGGGTATCAGTGGCGTGCGTTCCTTTGAAGACGGACTCGTCGCCGCAGCCGGATTGGCCGCGTTAAGTCGCAATTAACTGTTTAGACTCAGTTAAAGAGTCAAAATCATACTCACGCGGAGGCGCGGAGAACGCGGAGAAAACCGCGTCTATAGCCTGTAAACCGCAACGACATTAGCGATATAGGTAACTTTGCACGAAGTCGCCTTCCTCCGCGTTCTCCGCGCCTCCGCGTGCAATCGCTTTTTCATGCCATGGGTTAGTGATCGACAGTCCTATTTTCTGCTGACGATTTCTACAGAGCGATTGAAGTCAGATGTCATGACGACATGGATGAAGTGAATCAAAAGCAATTTCAATTTATCGTGACGCGTCATTCATCCCCGGATGCTGCTATCATCACCTCAGTCAGAAAATATTGGCGGGGCAGAAGCTGTTATAGCAGTTCAACTCAGGGAGATAAATCATGTCAGATGGTCTAGTCTTTGCACTGTTGTGCGCCGTAGTTGCAATCCTGTATGGCGTATTCTCTATCAAATGGATTTTGGCAAAACCGACCGGCAGCGAGCAAATGCGCAGCATCGCCGCGGCCATACAGGAAGGCGCTTCCGCCTACCTGAGCAGACAATACCTCACTATTTCCGTCGTAGGCGCCATCCTGTTTTTCATCATCTTCGCAGCCCTGGGCTGGCAGACCGCCGTCGGATTCGCGATAGGGGCGCTACTCTCCGGCGCGGCAGGATTCATCGGCATGAATGTGTCGGTACGCGCCAATATCCGCACCGCCGAAGCCGCCAAGGAAAGTTTGAATGCGGCGCTGGATGTCTCCTTCAAAGGGGGTGCCATCACCGGCATGCTGGTAGTGGGACTGGGGCTGCTGGGCGTGGCAGGCTATTACGCCTTTCTGATCAATTCCGGCTCAACCCAGTCTGAAGCGACCCACGCGCTGGTAGGCCTGGGCTTTGGCGGGTCGCTGATTTCCATCTTCGCCCGGCTGGGCGGCGGCATCTTCACCAAGGGCGCGGATGTCGGCGCGGATCTGGTCGGTAAAGTCGAAGCCGGCATACCCGAAGATGACCCGCGCAATCCGGCGGTGATTGCCGACAACGTCGGAGACAATGTCGGCGACTGTGCCGGAATGGCTGCGGACTTGTTTGAGACCTATGCCGTGACCATCATCGCCACCATGATGCTGGGCGGTCTGCTAATGGCCAATGCCGGTGCAAACGCCGTGATTTATCCGCTGGTGCTAGGCGGCTTCTCCATCATCGCGTCCATTATCGGCACCTACTTCGTCAAGGCAAGGGCAGGCGGCAAGATCATGAACGCGCTGTATCGCGGCCTGACCGTTTCCGCCGTGCTGGCACTGATCGCCTTCTACCCGCTCACCTCATGGATCATGGGCGATAACGGCGTATATTCCGTTGACGCGCTGTACGGTTCCACGGTCATCGGCCTGTTGCTGACCGCCGCGCTGGTGTGGATCACCGAATACTACACCGCCACTGAATATGCGCCGGTACGTCACATCGCTCATGCTTCCACCACCGGACATGGCACCAACATCATTGCCGGTCTGGGCGTATCGATGCGCTCCACCGCCGCACCGGTGCTCGCAGTCTGTCTTGCCATCATGGGTGCATATTCCATGGCCGGTCTGTATGGCATCGCCATCGCCGCCACCGCCATGCTGTCGATGACTGGTATCATCGTCGCGCTGGACGCCTACGGCCCGATCACCGACAACGCGGGCGGCATCGCCGAAATGTCCAAATTGCCGGATGAGGTGCGTGTCATCACCGATGCGCTGGATGCCGTAGGCAATACCACCAAAGCCGTCACCAAAGGCTATGCCATCGGCTCAGCGGGCCTGGCCGCGCTGGTGCTCTTCGCCGACTACACCCACGCGCTGGAAGCGCACCTGAACGCGCCTATGCTGTTCGATTTGTCCAATCACATGGTCATCGTCGGCCTGTTCATCGGCGGCATGGTGCCTTACCTGTTCGCCGCAATGGGCATGGAAGCGGTCGGACGCGCGGCAGGTTCCGTCGTGGTGGAGGTTCGCCGTCAGTTCAAGGAAATCCCCGGCATCATGGAAGGAACAGGCAAACCGGAATACGGCACTTGTGTGGACATGCTGACTAAGGCCGCCATCAAGGAAATGATCGTTCCGTCACTGCTGCCCGTTGCAATCCCCGTCGTCGTCGGCCTGACGCTGGGCGCGCAGGCGCTCGGCGGCGTGCTGGTCGGCACCATCATTACCGGCATCTTCGTGGCCATTTCCATGACCACCGGCGGCGGCGCGTGGGATAACGCCAAAAAATACATAGAGGAAGGCAACTACGGTGGCAAGGGTTCGGAAGCGCACAAGGCCGCCGTAACCGGCGACACGGTGGGCGACCCTTACAAAGATACTGCGGGACCTGCGATCAACCCATTGATTAAAATTATCAATATCGTGGCGCTGATGATCGTTCCGCTGCTCTGAGCCCAGCCTGGCAACAGCAAACAATCAAACAGGTCATTCCCCTTCATCGGAGGTTGGCCTGTACCGAGGAGTTGACCCGCTTACTGCGCGTGCATCAGGTTGAGCTGTTTGGCGATGATGTCATGGTTCAGCCACAGCACCGGCCCCGCCGGATTGGAGGTTTCCAGGAACATCAGCGGCCCGGTTCCCTCCAGCACCAGCGCACTCAGATGCCCGACAACCAATTCCTTGCGGTCATGGTGCATCTGGGTGATTTCTTCCGACGTGCCTATCATCCGGTCTGCCAGCGCTTCCGAATTATCCATAGGCCAGGCGGCAAAATTGCGGAAGTCTGACATCACCTCGCTGGTGTTATATGTTTCTATCTTCTGCAACAGGTCTTCGAGCGTGACGCCTTCTTGCAACAAGGGACGACAGGCTTGCCATTGCGCTTCGGCCCAGTCACCGCCCTGCTCCTTTTTGAGCGCCGCAAGTAGTGGAAACAGCGAAAGTTCGACGCCGACAAAGATGTCTGACGAATTGGTGCGTATCTCCGGGCAGTTGTAAACCGTGGCCTTGATACCCTGAGCCCAGGCGGCTTCGGCCACCTGTTCCAGGCGCATCTTGGCTTTTCCTTGCGTGTAGTTGGTATAGGTTTGCCACTGGTAGCGTCCATCGATCAGAATTTCTGTGCCGTGGTAACCGTAAGCGGTATAGCGTACCTGGCCGCCGGATTTTTCCAGCCTTGCGCGGATCGCCGCGCTGCCCTCTATCAGATACTGGAAGGTGTTGGCGGTGACTTCGTCAAAGTTCATCAGGATCAACTTGCCCAGATCGCTGTCGAGCAGCGCGCGCGAGGACATGAAACGCTCACCACGTCCCTTGTAGATGCGATTGGCGATGGCCAGAAACACTTTTACCTTGGGTATGCCGCCCGCCATGGTGTGTGCGAAGAAGGCGTTCGCACCCTCCGGAATCAGGCTGTCCAGTTCGCTCATCACCTTTGCCACGGAATCCCTGAAGCGCGCGATGCCCACTTCACGGCATTTCTCTATATGCGCCCAGTCCAGCTTGTCTTCCTGCCAGCTCTTGAGTGTCATACCGCCCAGCAGGTCGGTCGGGGTAGGCTCACCGGCGGGCGCGTCCAGATCGAATCCAGCCATCAGCGGCACGTTGATGATGCGCCCGCCGAGATTTTCTTCGGCAATCGCCAGTTCCTCGTCGGTCAGCGCGCGCAGTGTGTTGTTTTCATCGCGGCGGCCAACGGTGATGCCGACGATGGTCATGCCTGCCTTGCGCGCCTCGTTGATCAGGCCGTTGGCATAGCCGCGACCGAACAGTTCGCCGAACAGCACGAAAACATCGCCCTGACGAAAGATATTGGTTTGGGGAAGGTCTCTCAACGGGACAGGTGCAAGCATATTAGAAACTCCGAAATAATAAATTTATGAATACAAAACAAATGGTTGGTTAAGCCGTGCCGCCGACCGTCAGGCCGTCTATTCTGACCGTAGGCTGGCCGACGCCGACCGGCACGCTCTGGCCCTCCTTGCCGCAGGTGCCGACGCCGGAATCGAGCGCCATATCGTTGCCTATCATCGAAATGCGTGTCAGCACGTCCGGGCCGTTGCCAATCAGCGTAGCACCCTTCACCGGATAGGTGATCTTGCCGTCTTCTATCATGTAAGCCTCGGCAGTAGAGAACACGAATTTGCCGCTGGTGATATCCACCTGACCACCGGCAAAATTGACCGCGTACAAACCGTGTTTTACCGAGGCGATGATCTCCGCAGGATCCTTGTCACCACCCAGCATATAGGTATTGGTCATGCGCGGCATCGGGATGTGTGCATAGGATTCGCGCCTGGCATTGCCGGTCACCGGTACGCCCATCAAACGCGCATTGAGCGTGTCCTGCAAATAGCCCTTGAGAATGCCATTTTTGATCAGCGTGGTGCACTGCGTGGGATTGCCCTCATCGTCCATCTGCATCGAACCGCGCCGGTCGGCCAGCGTGCCGTCATCCACCACCGTCACGCCTTCAGAGGCGACGCGCTCACCGATGCGACCGGAGAACGCCGAACTGCCCTTGCGGTTGAAATCGCCTTCCAGACCGTGACCTATCGCCTCATGCAGCAATATGCCCGGCCAGCCGTTGCCCAGCACCACGGTCATATTGCCCGCCGGTGCCGGTTTCGCATCCAGATTGACCACTGCCTGATGCACCGCCTGTGCCGCATAACGACGCAGCATCGCATCGTCAAAGTAACTGTAATTGAACCGCCCACCCCCGCCCGCAGAGCCCTGCTCGCGTTTGCCATTGCTCTCGATGATGACCGTGAGCGACAGCCGCACCAGCGGGCGGATGTCGGCATTCATCAGGCCGTCATTACGCGCCACCATCACCACTTCATATTCGCCGGCCAATCCCGCCATGACCTGCACCACGCGCGGATCGAGCGCGCGCGCATAGCCTTCGATGCGTTCCAGCATGGCAACCTTGTCGGCATCCTTCAGGCTGGCAATCGGATCATCAGGCAAATAAATGTCGCGGCGCGAACCGTGATGCAGCATCGGTACGGTCTGCGTGCCACCGGCACTGGCGATGGCGCGTGTGGCGTTGGCCGCACTTTGCAATGCGTTCAGACTGATGTCATCCGAATAGGCGAATGCCGTTTTTTCACCGCTTACCGCACGAACGCCGACACCCTGATCGATGCTGAAGCTGCCGGATTTGACGATACCTTCTTCCAGCGACCAGCTCTCAGCGCGGCTGTATTGAAAATACAGGTCGGCATAATCAAGACGATGAGCCAGCATACTGTTGAACACCTGCTCGATCTGGCGCGTTTCAATCGAATTGGGCCCCAGCAGGATTTTTTGTGCCGTGGTAAAGAGAGAGTCAGAAGAGGCGATTGGGGTCATGTTTGAATTCAGTTATGAGTCGTTAGACGTAAGTTTATAGTTAAAGCAAAAAACAGATAATTAGCCGGTAGTCGCTAGTCATGAGTTAATTCCACAAGGGCATTCCCGCAAAACATGTCGTGCAAGTACTCGTGTTATTGAATGAAAATTGCGCAGCGACAAGGCCAACTGGCAACTAGCGTCTAGCGTCTAGCGTCTAGCGTCTAGCAGCTGATTTTACGATGTTCCAGCGCAGGCAACCCTGTACGTAGACTCGCCTGATAGGACGGATTTATCTCGGCGATCACCACGCCGGAGCCGCGTGGCAGTCTGTCCAGTATGCGCCCCCAGGGGCCGATGATCATGCTGTTGCCGTGCGTCTCGCGACCGTTGACATGATACCCGCCCTGTGCCGAGGCGATGACATAAGCCAGATTCTCTATCGCGCGCGCGCGCACCAGAATTTCCCAGTGCATCTTGCCCGTGGTTTCAGTAAACGCCGCAGGCAGCACAATAATATCCACGTTATCCATGGCACGAAACAGCTCCGGGAAGCGCAGGTCGTAACACACGGCCAGACCGATGCGACCAAACGGACTATCCACCACAACCACCTGATTACCGGCTTCTATGGTCTGGGCTTCATCATAACTTTCATTACCCAGCGACAAATTGAATAAATGTATCTTGTCGTAACGCGCCACTTGCACGCCCTGATCGTCGAACACCAGACAGCTGTTGCGTACCTTGTCCGGCGTGCTGGCCGCCAGCGGAATCGATCCGCCGACTAGCCATACTTTGAACTGGCGCGCGGTTTCGCTGAGAAAATCCTGTATCGGGCCGGAACCCGGCTGTTCACGCACCACAACCTTATCCCGTTCGCTCATACCCATAATCGCAAAGAATTCCGGCAACACCACCAGCCGTGCGCCTTGCCCTGCGGCATTGGCAATCAGGCGACGCGCCTCATTCAGATTACCCGCCACATTCGGCCCAGAGGCCATTTGAATGGCTGCCACCTTGAATGTGCTGGCTTGAGCGTTGCTGACCGCTGACATAGTGTTCCCGTCCGACATAGTATTTTCCTGAATAATGGTGCTGTTAATTAGGGCTATTCCGTGACATTTTTGATCTGAACAGGCTTCTCGCCCACCTTGACGACGTTCGGATCGCTCCATGTTCCGCTGACATTGTATTCAAATGACATCAATTTATCGAGTGGATTGCCCAATACCTTGCTGACGATGAGCGTACCCAAACCAACCACTGGCCCCGCTGCGAACGCGCTCAACATGGAGACGCTGGAACCCAGAGTCGGTAAAATCACCACGCGCAGGTTCTGCGTTTCGTCGTTCAAATCAACCATTCCCTTCATGGTCACTTTGGCTGAAGAACCATCTATATGCAAGTCCTGGGTCTGCATCACCCCGCGCTTAATCGTAGCATTGCCATTGATATTATCGAATTCGAAACCCGCGCTGAACACATCGGTAAAGTCCAGCGTAATACGTTTTGGCAAGGCTTGCAGACTGAGAATACCGAGCAATTTGCCGATACCTGGATCCATCTTGAGGAACTGTCCCTTGCCAGTATCCAGCTTGAGCGTGCCATCCAGCGAGGCATAATTAAAATCATCCGGCTGTCCGTCCCAAGTCAGCGCAGCGGCCAGTTTTCCGCTGCCATTCTTGACGGTATTCGGGTAGCCGGAACGCGCCAGAATTTTTCCGGCATTGCTGATTTCCAGTAACAAATTGACCTGAGTCTGCATGCTGGCATTCGCGCCATGCCAGACACCATCCCCCGTCACGCTGCCGTCCGGATTTGTGATGCGCAGGCGGCGCAAACGCCAGTCTTGCCCTTCCGGATAACCCACCAATTCAAAACGGCCGATTTGCTTACCCTTGAACAACAAATCCTCAATGGCAATCTCCATCGCAGGCAGTTCACGCGGACGCGGTGCGGCAACGGGATCACCTGAACGCGACTTGTTCGCTGTCAAAGACGCCTTATCCTCCTCAGGCCAATGCAAATTGCGCAAATTGGCAGTAACCTTGCCACCTCCGGCATAGCCCTTTGGTTGCCACACCAGCTCGCCGTTCATCAACGTACTGGAGAGCTGTGCGGCTAGGCCATCGCCACGCTTGGCCGCGCTAATTTCCAGATCATTCAGGCTAAGCCCGTAACCGCTCAGCTTATCAATATGCAGTTTTGCGCCGGCTATCGGCAGAGCCGTCTGCCCTGAACCCGAGATCAGTCCATCCCAGCCTTGCAGCGAAAAAACAGGCAGACTTCCCGTCAGCCAGATACCTTCCCTGGCTGGCATGGCAGTCGTTTCCTGCCCGCCGAAACTGACCACGCCGCGCTTAATTACGCTCACACCATTTTCTTCGCTACGCAGCAAACGCGCGTTCACCAGCTTGTCGAGTTGCGCGGTAATCATCTCCTGCTGATCGTTCAGGCTTTTCTTTTCCACGCGCAACGGCCAGACTTCACCGGCACGTTTGCCAAAAGGCGCGGGCAGTGTCGAACTGATACCCTGCAAGCTGGAATTCAGCACCACCTGCGCCGTTTTATTCGTCACGCTGATATTGGCATCCCATGCCGCCGCACCGCGCAAAAATTCAAGCAAGGGATGCACTTCGTTCTTGCGCAAGGCATCAAGATTGGCACGCCCCTGCAAGCTGGCACGCACCACGCCCCCTTCGGCGCTCTGCGCGCTCAGGGATGCTGTCCCGCCAAGAATCTCTGCGGTAACGCCTGTGGTCTTCATGCCCGATTCGGTGAAAGATAATACGCCGCGCGTATTGCGCAACCAGGGAACCCCCTCCCCCAAATCCATATCGCTGGCCTGCACACTCAATGAGCCCGATACCTTCGCCGGCTTGTCGCCCAGCAGGGGAATATGCGCATACAGATCCAGATGTCCGTCACCGCTGGCGCTCATGCCATCGGTAAAACCGTTTATATAGCCGCGCACCGGGCTTTGCTGTATAAATCGTAAAAAAGTATTATTGGCTGCTTCTGCCTCACCCCTGATTTCCAGTGGCATATCGGCACTCATCATATCCGGCAGCGTGATGGTCAGTTTATGAATGCGTGCATCCAGTATGGTCGCGCTGGGCGACTTAACTTCCAGCTTGTTGCCACGTATTAGAAAATTCCCGCTGATATTTTCGATACGCGGCCAATCCTTGGCGAATTCCACGGACACATCCTGCGCATGCGCACCCATCTCAAATATGGCGTCCGTGCTGCCATCCAGCGGAAAATCGCTTAGATTACCCTTGAGTCGCAGATAAAGGTCTTCGGTGTGCCCGGACAGCAAGGCATCGTTGAGCCAGTCATTGTCTTCCTTGTCCAATGCAACCAGTGGGGTATAACGGGCGGCACGCCGGATATCGCCGCGCGTCAGATTGACAGTCAAATCCAGCACGCCCAGCGTACCCGCCATGGAATTGAAACTGCCGTACAGATTACCTGCCAGATCCTCATTGGCAACGGCCACGTTGTCCGCCCTGACAAACAGTTCGCCCTGCTTACGCTGCCAGCTTGCCTGCCCGGTCAGTGTATTAAACAACAAGGGTTCGCGCAGCATGCCGGGCGCGTTCAGGGCGAGGTCACGCGTATTGATATTCAGTTTGCCACTCTGCTCGCTACCATCCACAGCCACCGACAGGCCTGAAAACCCGGGCATGTCACCCACTTGCTGCAAGGCGAGATTATCAAACTGCCCTTTGATCTTGTAGCCCAGCAGCTTTTCGGGCGCGCCTTGCCATTGCATTTCAAGATTGGACACCTGCCCGCGGGGCGCATAGGCATTCAGCTGTTCCCTCAATTTCGCATCCAGGGGAAAGAAATTGGCCAGACTGACCAGACTTTCCAGCCGCAAGAGGTTGGCACGCAATTCGCCGCCGGCAGGCTGTGACTTGGCGGCCGCCACCGTGCGAAAATAAAAATCGGTAGCCTGCAACTTGACGCCGTTTTCAAGCTGCATGGACAAATTCCGGGTGTCCACCTCCCAGCCATTCATTACCGTTTTCCAGGCAACACGCCCGTGCAAATAATGCACATTCATCTCCGGCACGTCTTCAGCCAGTCGGGTCGCCATGTCACGCAAAGCCAGATCAGCCGTTAGCTGCGCAATTTTTCCGTCTGCCACATTCAACCAGGCACGCACCGCGCCTCTGCCCCGACTCAGCTGGGTTGGCAATTTCAACCAGGGACGCCAGGCCAAAAGATCGGTGTGATCGAGCCGAACATACAATTGCCCATCCCATTTTTTCAAATCATCGAAACTCCTGCCGTAAAAATCGCCGCGTACATCCAGCGGGGTCGCCAGATCGGACGGAGGCACGGCATGCAAGGCAAACTGGTGACGACTGAACAAGTTTCTGATGTGCAGATTAACCCGACTCAGCACCAGCGGTGGGGCGCCACGCTGCTCGTCCACCCAGACCAGAGTCGCATCACGCACTACCATGCGCGACTGGTGCAACAGCCAGTTGGACAAGTCATTGCCCGACCCTTGCGTATCCAGCGCCACACTGCCGACATACATCTTGCCCTGCTCATCACGGCGGATCAGCAATTCGGGGCGATCTATTTCCAGACTGGACAGACGCAACTCTGCGGCCAGCAGCGACAACCACGACACTTTGGCGTCTATACGGGGCAGCACCAGCGCGGATTGCTGCTGTTTGTCCAGGATGCGCACATCGGTTAATCTCAGGTGCGGGTGCAGTCCCAGCCAATCCCCCTCGATCGTGCCTATGCTCACCGGATTGCCCATGGCACTCGCCAGTGAGTCGGTAATTTTGCCGTGAAATTGCTCAATATCGGGCAGCAGCCAATAGCGCAACGCGATGATGATGACTGCGCACAGCACAGCCGTCACCGCCGACGCGATAATAGTTATACGCGTCAACCAGTTTAAACTGTGCCAAAGCAGGCGTACGGGAAGTGAATTCAACATGTATTGTAAGTGGTGAGTCGAAAGTGGTTAGTCGCCAGTCGCAATTGGTGTCATCACTTACCATTTGCCACTGGCTACTCACGGCTGGTAGAGTGCATTCTAACTTATCAGACCCGCCATCCGCCTGTGAATACTGAAAACACACCACCTATCTTCGCCGCTCTGTTGCAAAAAACCCGCATCGGCAGCCGTTATGCCGGACGCGTACTGGAAGCAGATGCTTCATTACTGGAATGGTTGCAGGAAAATTACAACACGCCCTGCAACCGCGATGAGATAGTCTCCCTGTTACAACAGTCCGGCTTCAATTTGCAGGATGAAGCGGCGCTGGCACGCGCAGTGCGCCAATTGCGCAAGCGGGTAATGGTCAAGCTGATTTTGCGCGACCTGAACGGTTTGGCTGATCTGGATGAAGTGATGCAGGCCATGACCGCGCTGGCGGAAATCACGGTACAACAGGCGCAGTCCTGTTTGATGCAGACCCTGGAGGCTCAATTTGGCACTCCGCTGGGCGCGACCAGCCATAGCGCCCAGCAACTGTTGATTATCGGCATGGGCAAGCTCGGTGGCGGTGAATTGAATGTGTCGTCCGATATCGATCTCATTTTTGCGTATGCGGAAGAAGGTGAAACCAATGGCGCACGCACCCTCAGCAATCATGAATTTTTTACCCGGCTGGGTCGCCGCCTGATCAATATCATCAACGAAGCCACCGGCGACGGCTATGTGTTTCGCGTGGACATGCGCCTGCGTCCCTATGGCGACAGCGGTCCGCTGGTAATGAGCTTTGACGCGCTGGAAGAGTATCTGATCAGTCAAGGGCGAGAATGGGAGCGCTACGCCTGGATCAAGGCGCGCGTCATTGCTCCGGCCAACCACGCCAGCGCAGTTGAGTTAAAACAACTGTATCAGCCTTTCGTATTCCGCAAATATCTTGATTTCGGTGCGATTGATTCGATGCGCAAACTGCATGCGCAAATTCGTCAGGAAGTGCAACGGCGCGATCGTCTGGGCAATATCAAACTCGGGCCCGGCGGTATCCGTGAGATCGAATTCACCGCCCAGGTGTTTCAGTTGATACGCGGTGGGCAGGATGCCCGACTGCGCATCCTGCCCACCCGCCAGGTACTCAAACAACTGTCAGAAAACGGACAATTATCTGCCGGTGTCGTGGCTGATCTGGATGCGGCCTATGTTTTTTTGCGCAATCTGGAACACCGCTTGCAATATCTGGATGACCAGCAGACTCAGGAATTACCGGTAAAACCCGAGGATCAGCAACTCATCGCCACCACCATGGCATATGCCGATTATGCCGCGCTGCTGCAAGTGCTTGATCGGCATCGCGCACTGGTCAGCCAGCAATTCGAGCAAATTTTCGGCGAAACCGCACAAGAGCAAAATAACGCACAACTCTGGCGCGAAGATATCAGCGCGGACGAATTGACTAAGGGTCTGGAAGAGCTGGCTTATCACACCGCACCGGATAGCGCGCAGCGCCTGTTGCAGATGCGCGCCAGTTCACGTTATCGGCAGTTGTCCAATCTGGGGCGGCAACGTCTGGACCAGCTGATCCCGCAATTCATTACCCTGAGCGCGCAATACAGCGATCCCGATGCCACCCTGTCACGCATGCTGGTCTTGCTGGAAGCGATCAGTCGCCGCGCCTCTTATCTGGCCTTCCTCGCCGAATACCCGCAAGCCTTGCAGCGCCTGATCCGGCTGGTTTCATCCAGCAGCTGGGCGGCCGGTTATCTGGCGCACCATCCGGCACTGTTTGACGAATTGCTGGATGCGCGCGAACTGTATCAGCCGCCGCAGTGGTCGCAGATCGAAATTGATTTGCAGGCGCGACTTGCCGATCACGGCAACGATGCCGAACGACAACTGGAAGTGCTGCATCATGTCCAGCAGGAGCAGATTTTTCACTTGCTGGCGATGGATTTGCAGGGCCTGCTGCCGCTGGAGAATCTCAGCGACCATTTAAGCGAACTGGCTGATCTGGTCCTGCGCCATGTGCTGGTGCTGGCCTGGGCAGGAGCGCGCAAACGGCACTGCGATGTGCCCAGCTTTGCCATCATCAGCTATGGGAAACTGGGCGGCAAGGAAATGGGCTACGCCTCCGATATCGACATGATTTTCCTGTATGACGACGATCATGCAGACGCGCAGGAAAACTATGCCAAGCTGGGAATGCGCATCAATTCCATGCTGGGCAGCTACACCGCATCGGGGCGCTTGTATGAAACCGATTTACGCCTGCGACCGAACGGCGCGAGTGGCCTGCTGGTGAGTTCCGTCGCGGCATTTGCCGAATACCAGCACAGCCAGGCCTGGGTATGGGAGCATCAGGCACTGACCCGCGCCCGCTTCAGCGCAGGCGATGAACGGGTGGGCGCGGAATTTGACCGCATACGCCAACAGGTGCTCAGTCTGCCGCGCGACACTGAAAAATTACGCGCTGAAATCCTGTCCATGCGACAGAAGATGCACGATGGACATCCCAACCACAGCGACTTGTTCGACATCAAACACGACAGCGGCGGCATGGTGGACATCGAGTTCATGGTGCAATATCTGGTGCTCGCCCACGCGCACGCCTATCCGCAACTTACCGCCAATGACGGCAATCTGGCCCTACTGAAGATTGCGGCTGAATTCGGCCTGATCAACGTCGAGCTTGCCGGACGGGTTCGCGATTTGTACCGCACCCTGCGCCAGACCCAGCATCGCATGCGCCTCAATGATGTTACCCCCTGCCGGGTCGCGCCGGACGAAATTGACATCAGCGCCAGCGTGCGGCTGTGGGCGGAACTATTCCCTTGCGCATCGCAGTAATAGGCCAATTTACCTAGACAATCAGCCATATACCGCAATATTTAACACTGTGCTCTAATTTTCCCACGGACATTTCCGGTTTTTGCCACTGTCCGTTGTATTGATGCCATTCCCGAATCCGGGATGCAAATTCATATGGGAGAAGCGATCATGAAAAGAAAAGCGTTGCTGATTGGAATCAATGACTATGCACCGGTTGGCGCAGGCGGGCCTGACCTGCGCGGCTGCGTAAACGATGTCCGCGACATGGCGAACACGCTCAACGCCTTGGGCATCGTACCGGCCACACCCGCAACGATGCAGATACTCACTGACGGCAGAGCAACACGGGCTGCGATCATCACGGGACTGAAATGGCTATGCAGCAAGGCGGTCAAAGGCGATGTGCTAGTGTTTTATTACTCAGGTCATGGTTCGCAAATGGTGGATACCAGCGGGGATGAGCCGGACGGCAGGGATGAGACCATCTGCCCGCACGACTATGCGACGGCAGGCATGATCAAGGATGACGACTTTCGCGCAGCACTGAACACGCTGCCTGCTGGGGTCAATCTGGACATCATCTTCGATTCCTGCCATTCCGGCAGTGCGACGCGCGGGGGCATAGATGCCTTAATCGGCGTGCCGGCCAGCACCTCGCGTTACGTCGAACCGCCGATAGACTGGGGTTTCTTTATCGACGCCAATCCTTCACTGCCGGCGCGCGGCATACTCAGGCGCAAGGAAACCAGCAAAACGAAGAATGCGGTCGCCGTGCCCGTGTTGAATCATGTACTGTGGGGCGGTTGCCGCGACAACCAGACTTCGGCGGAAACAGCGATCGGCGGCGCGATACGCGGGGTGTTCACCTACAACTTCTGCAAGGTATTGAGGGGAGCCGGGCCTACCATCACGCGACGCAAACTCGACGCACAGGTGACGGTGAATATCCGTGCGATGGGTCATACTCAGGTGCCCCAACTGGAAGGCACTGCGGCATCAATCGGTGAGCGTGTTTTTACATAATCTAAAAAATATTTCCGCAGTGAGACGAGTGGCAGCCCGGTGTGTGCCGGACTGCCAGTACGTCCCCTTGGATCACGCCAGCAGGCGTGTACGCAGCTTGCCGAGCAAATGTGCAGGCAGTAAGGCGTGAAAATCCAGCGGCGGCAATTCCATGGCATCCAGCGTATTTTTCACCAGCAGACCCAGTTCGGTATCCCCTTCCATCAGCAGACGACGACCGAAGAACAGCGTATCCGGGTCTTCCTTGCGCAAGGCCAGCAGGAAGAAATCCTGCGCACTGGCGCTGATGGTGAGATCGGGCCGGGAAACCGCATGGCGGGCAAGCATACCGCTGGCATCCAGCGTGAAGTGGAACGCGATGCGGGCATCCTTGACGCGGATGCAGACGCGCTTGCCGTGCAGAGGTTGCCAGACTTCATCGCGCAGCCTGTCGTTCAGCGCCAGATTGACGGCACGGGTAAAAATCACCGCATGGGGATATTGAGGCAGCAGTGAGACAAGCGCACTGATGGACTGCGGAATTAGAAACGGTTTCATGCTGTGCACCTCCCTCGATAGTTGCTAACGGCTTATAAACTCAAGGCCGGGTTGGTCGTGCCAATAGCCGTTGCAGGATGCCGCTGGCATCAATCCTTCAATTTGCGATAAAGCCTGTGCGGGCGTTAGACGCCGTTCCATGCATTCCCGGAACAGGCGCAATATTTCGCCGCTGTGGTGTGCTTGCGGACTGACCCGCACTACATCTACCCCCGCGTCCTGCAGAGTGTCTAACTCAGCAATCAGATTATGTACCAGCGCCGACTGGGTCTGAATGCCGTTCAGCGTCAAGAAGGGCTGGCCTTCGCGAGTTTTTAGCGCAAGGCCATCTTCATAATCAAGGCACTTGAACTGGCAATCGTCTTTCTGCAAATTATGGTGACGGGCGGTGAAGCAACGGGCCGAGTAAGCCAGCGGCAGGCGTCCGTAGGCAAACACTTCAGTTTCAACGGCGGATTGCCGCTGACGCAGCACGGAGGCGAGCGCAGCGCGTGACATTTCCACCGGCATAACCCAGCGCGTCGCGCCCAGTCCGGCAAGTAAATCCAGCGTTTGTGAGTTAAAAACATTCAGCGTCGAGCCTGCCACGAATGGAGTCTTATTCGCCAGCAGGCGCACCGCCCCCATATCATTGGCCTCAACGCGGAATTTTTCATTACCGGCAATTCTGCGCAGGGTCTTGACGTCGTATTCGGATTCAATCAGGGTCTGCGTCGCAATTACCACCTCCTTGCCGGCGGCAACCAGGCGTTCCGCCACATCCAGATAATCCTGCAGGCGCAGTAAGTGACGGCGCGAACAGACGGTCTCGCCCAGATAGATGATATCCACCGGCGCGTCAGCCATCTGATCGTAGAAATCCAGCATGGTGTCGCGATCCCAATAGTAGAGGACGGGTCCGAGGGCTAGTTTCATATCTTATTTCCAGGGGCGGTAATACGCGCCCAGCGTCTGTTGCTGTCCTTCGGAAACCTTGCCCAGCTCCGCCATCCATGCGGGTTTGACGGTAAAGGATTGCGTGTCCCGCTGGCAACTATCGATTGCCTGACGCCAGACCCGGGTGACCTGTTCAACATAGGCAGGACTGCGCTGACGCCCCTCGATCTTGATCGCGGCTATCCCCATGTTCATCAACTTAGGCAACAGTTCCAGCGTATTGAGACTGGTAGGCTCCTCAATAGCATAATAGGTCTCGCCCTCCACATCGAAGCGGCCCTTGCACAGGGTGGGATAACCCGCCTTTTCTTCAGGATCATAACGGTCGATCAAAATGCCATTGAGACGTGATTCCAGCCCCTTGGGTGTTTCCTGCCAGCGCACCGCCTTGGGTGGCGAACACACGCCGCAGGTGTTGGGAGAATCGCCGGTGGCATAGGAAGACAGGGCGCAGCGCCCTTCCACCATGACGCACAGGCCGCCAAAGCCAAACAACTCGATTTCCACCGGCGTGCCGGCCATCAGCTGTTCAACCTGCGCCAGCGCCAGCACGCGTGGCACCACGGCGCGCCGGATGCCGAACATCTCATGGTAAAAATTGATGGCTTCGTAGTTGGTGGCCGAACCTTGCACCGAAAGGTGCAGGCGCAGCTCGGGATGAGTCTTTGCGGCGTACTGCATCAGGCCGGGGTCAGCCAGAATAACCGCATCCATACCCAGTTCAGCAGCATTATCGATAGCCGTCCTCCAGCGCTGCCAGCCGTCGGCCTGAGGATAGGTATTCAACGCCAGCAGCACTTTTCTGCCTTTTGCGTGGGCGTAACGCACGCCCTCTTTTGCGTTGTCAAAACTAAAATTCAGGCCGGTAAAATTACGCGCATTGGTGTCGTCGCGAAATCCCATATAAACACAATCCGCACCGTGGTCTATGGCGGTCTTTAACGCCGGCAGACTGCCTGCCGGACACACCAATTCGATTTTTTCAGGCTGCATCCCGTATCTCCTCACGATCAGTACGCGGGTTTCAAGTAAACATCAGGATCGACCCTGCATCCCTGACGATGGCCGCGCCGCTTCAGCTCAAACTCTATGCCGTTGAGTATATTCCATTTCTGTGAACACCACTCCGGTGCCAGCAAGATGTCCGGCGCGGCGGTGCCGGTCACACGGTGGAATACAATGTGTTGCGGTGTGCGTTCAATCAAATCACAGGCATAGCGGATATAGGCCTCGCGCTCCAATGGCTGGTATTCGCCGCGGCGCCACTGGTTGGCAAGCACGGTTTGTTTCACCACATGTAAAGCGTGCAGCTTGAGTCCATCTACGCCTATGTCCAGCACGGTGTCCAGACTGGCATGATAATGTGACTCATCTTCCCCCGGCAGGCCGAGAATCAAGTGAGTGCATAGCGGGATTCCACGCCGTCGCGCTTCAACGGCTGTCGCGCGGTATTCCTGCAAACCGTGGCCGCGGTTGACGCGCCGCAGGGTCTCGTCGAAGGCCGATTGCAGACCGAGTTCCAGCCACACGATGCGACCTTCGTCGAGGTAGCGTGCAAGCAAATCAAGCACTTTGCCGGACACGCAATCCGGTCGCGTACCGACACAAAGGCCAACAATATCCTGTTGCGCCATGGCCTGACGATACAGCGCATCGAGTTCCGCTACATCGGCATAGGTATTGGTATAGGCCTGGAAATAGGCGAGATATTTTTTTGCCCGGGTACGTCTGGAGATGGCACGCCGCCCGCTGTCGAGCTGCTCTTCCAGCTCGCGCTGTTTCTGTCCGTTCGGGCTGAATGAATTGTTATTGCAGAATGTACAGCCGCCGATTCCCTTGCTGCCGTCCCGGTTTGGGCAGGTAAATCCGGCGTCCAGAGCGATCTTGTGTACCCGTTCGCCATGCCGCTTGAGCAGGTATTGACCAAAGGTGTGGACGTAGTCAGAGAGTGCCATGATTCAGGCCGCAAGGGTCGACATATCGGAATGAGGCACTCAAATGAAGCTCCCGCACGCTGAATTCATCGCAACTATACACCTCCGTGGCCGAATCTTGTCCGACCATAATTGTCACCCTGTTATTGCCGATTTCGGCTCGTGTGCGACTGCAAAAACATGCAGCTCACCTCCTCCCGCACGTCCAGCCACGCAGACGCCCTTCAATTATTAACGCAACAACCATGCCAACATATTTATATATAAAAATCAAAGAACTAAAATTATTCGCACTTAAAATCAAAGTTGACACCGTTAACTGTGAACACTAACATCGCTGCAACTGTTAACGTTTAACACACAAACACTATGATTACTTTGCGAGGCTTGGGACAGTTTCTAGACAACCTGGAAGAAGGCATTCTTTTTCTTGACCAGCAACGCCATGTCGTGGCCATCAATGAGGCGGCAAGCCGCATGCTGGGGCAAAACCACGAAACCATCATGAACACGCTATGCCCCAGCCTTTTTCGGGGAACGGCTTGCGCACGGGACTGCGAAAAAGCCGGATATTGCACCCTCATGGCGGATGCGCAACACGAAAAAAAGGTTCAGGACCTGGTCGTGCAACGCACGGACGGCAGACTAATCCCGTTACGCATGTGGGCCATGTTGCTGCCCGCCGATGAACCTCTGGCCTACTGCGCCGTGGTCTTGCGTGATCGCAGCCACGAAGTGCAGCTGGAAGAAGAGGCCAGCAACAAGATGCAATTGGGCGGGCTGATCGGCAACAGCCCGGTCATGCAGGATATGTTCCGTCAGATACTACGGGTGGCGGCAAGCGAGGCCGGCGTTCTTATCACCGGTGAAAGCGGCACAGGCAAAGAGCTGGTCGGGCGCGCACTGCACGACAATTCCAGCCGGGCCAAAGGGCCTTATATACGCGTACACTGCGCCGCCTTTCCCGAACACCTGCTCGAAGGCGAATTGTTTGGCCATGCACGCGGCGCTTTCACCGGCGCGACCACGGCCCGCGAAGGTCGCTTCGAGGCGGCAGATGGCGGGACACTGTTGCTGGACGAAATCGGTGAAGTGCCGCTGAGTGTTCAGGTAAAACTGCTGCGCGTCCTGCAGGAACGTGAAATCGAAAGGCTGGGAGAAAACCAGACACGCAAGGTAGATGTGCGCATCATTGCGGCAACCCACCGCGACCTTCCTGGCATGGTGAGCCGGGGCGAATTCCGCGCCGATCTATATTACCGGCTGCGCGTACTCCCCTTGCATCTCCCCGCCCTGCGTGATCGCCTTGAGGATATTCCTCTCCTGACCAATGCCATGCTTGCCAATATACTCAGCCGCCATCAGGGGCGTGATCTGCAAATTTCCAGCGAGGCACTCGATGCCTTGAGCGCCTATAACTGGCCCGGCAATGTGCGTGAACTGGGGAACGCACTGGAATACGCCGTGGTACAGACCGACGGCACGACAATTCTGGCACGTCATCTGCCGCCTGAAGTGCGCGACAGCTATCCGACATTTTCGAGAACGCGTACTGACACCGCCCCCCTCCATACCACAGGCATCATGCAACGCTACTATCGAGCGCCTGCACAGCAAAATGAACAGGAAATTCTTCTTCAGGCACTCAAGCATGCCGGCGGCAACAAGGCGGCGGCAGCCGAAAACCTGGGGATGTCGCGCACCACGCTGTGGAAAAAACTGAAGCAATATGGCATAGACACGGATGTGAAATAGGCTGTCGCGTTTCTACGCCCGACGGTTTTCGTTGTGCATGAGCTGTGGCGATAAAAAAAGGCATCCGGAAAGGATGCCTAAGGGGGAGATCACGTAGATCAGCGCGGTGATTGAGCGGAATTATCCACGCTCATTCAGAACCGCAAGCTGAGCCATACCCAGCTTGCGGCCAGTCCCATTAACAACCGCGACGATAGCCTGATGTAGCGGTGGCTTGCATGACCGATGGGCTGCTCTGCAGGGCGACATTGACCGCACGCGTCAACGGGTCGATCTCAGCTGCCAGCATCACGGTTGGCGTTATGGTCGGCACACGGTACAAATCCCGCTCGAAACTTGCCAATACAGGATCGCGTGTTCCGTTCAACGCCGTATTGAGCGCACTTACCAGCGGGTCCGCTGCCCCCGCTCCGGCAAGCACCGTAGATTCGATGGCAGCCCCGCCTTGCAGATCACGTTCAAAGCTGGCAACAACCGCGTCCACACCCGCGTGGGCAAAGCTAGGCAGCATGGCTGCAACGGTTAATGTTAAAGCAAATTTGTTCAGTTTCATGATTGCTACTCCTTACTATTGGTTTATGGCGATACACCGTGTCCGCCTGTGCAATAATATTAGCAACAACCATGCCAGAAATTACAATCCTTATTAATCAATCAACTAACGCTATATCAGACTCTCATTATAGATTGCATCGTCAATAATGAACGTTAACTTTACGTTCACTTAAGACATCAGCACAGCGTACAGGCTCAGCTGCGCTTTTCCAACTCTTCCCAGCGCGCCATTGTCGCCAGCACTTCCGTTTCGATTTCCTCATTGCGAGCCTGCAATTGCTTGGCGCGTTTGGCATCATTGCGGAATATCGTGCCATCCGCCAGATGCGCGGCAATGTCGATCTGCTCCTGCTCCAGAATTTCAACGCGTTTGGGCAGCTCTTCCAGTTCGCGCGCTTCCTTGTAATTGAGCTTGCTGGCGGCCTTCGGTTTTTCAGCCGGTGCGGCAGCCGCGCGCGGCGGTGTGGAAACGACTGGCTTGGCAAGCGCGACGCTTTCCTGGTACTTCTTCACGCGCACCCAGTCTTCATAGCCGCCGACGTATTCCACCAGTTTGCCATCACCTTCGAACGCAATCACCTGAGTGACGACATTGTCCAGGAAGGTACGGTCATGGCTGACCAGGAACAGCGTGCCATCATATTGCGCCAGCAACTCTTCGAGCAGTTCCAGCGTCTCGATATCGAGATCGTTGGTCGGCTCATCCAGCACCAGCACGTTGGCAGGCTGGGTGAATAATCTAGCCAGCAGCAGACGATTGCGCTCGCCGCCCGAACAGCTTTTTACCGGTGAACGGGCACGTTCCGGCGGAAACAAAAAGTCACCCAGATAGCTGATGACATGTTTCTGCTGACCGCCGATTTCGACGAAATCCGACCCCTGGCTGATAGTATCGGCCAGCGTCATGTTTTCATCGAGCTGTTCACGCAACTGATCGAAATAGGCGACCGACATTTTAGTGCCGAGTTTAACTTCGCCCGAATCCGCTTCTATGTCCCCCAGAATGAGCTTGAGCAGCGTGCTCTTGCCCGCACCGTTGGGTCCCAGCAGGCCGATCTTATCGCCGCGCTGGATGCGGCAGGAAAAGTCGTTAATCAGCGTGCGTCCGCCATAGCCCTTGCTCACATTGGACAGCTCAGCGACCAGCTTGCCGGAACGCTCTCCGGTATCTACGGTCATCTCAACCTTGCCGACTTTCTCGCGACGTGCCGCACGGTCGCGACGCAGTTGCTCCAGACGCAGCACGCGACCTTCATTGCGCGTGCGGCGCGCCTTGACACCCTGACGTATCCACACCTCTTCCTGAGCAAGCACCTTGTCAAACTTGGCATTCACCACAGCCTCATCGCTCAGCATGCGTTCCTTGATGGCCAGATAGGCGGTGAAATTACCGGGGAATCCGGCCAGTTTGCCGCGATCCAGTTCGACGATACGGGTAGCGACGTTATCCAGAAAGCGCCGGTCATGGGTGACGAACAATACGCTGCCGACAAAATTATTCAGCAGACCTTCCAGCCATTCGATCGAAGCAAAATCCAGATGATTGGTCGGTTCGTCCAGAATCAGCACATCCGGCTCGGCCACCAGCGCCTGCGCCAGCGCCACGCGTTTGCGCTGCCCGCCGGACAGATCACCGACGCGCTTGTCGGCATCCAGATCCAGCTTGGCAATGGCAGTCTCGATGCGCGCCTGAACTGACCAGCCATCCTCCGCTTCGAGCTGTGTCTGCAAATGCTGCATTTCTTCCAGCAGGGTGTCGTAATCCGCGTCCGGCTCACCGAGCTGATGCGATACATGATGATAATCGTGCAACAGTTTTTGCAATTTTCCCAAACCCTTGGCCACCGCATCGAACACGCTATCGTCGGCATCCAACACCGGTTCCTGACTGACGTAACAGATCCGCGCGGAAGGCTGACGCCACAACAAGCCGTCATCCAGCGTACCCTGACCGGCGAGCACGCGCATCATGCTGGACTTGCCGCCGCCGTTGCGCCCGATCAGTCCGACACGTTCGCCCTCATCGAGTTGAAAATCGGCATGATCGAGCAGTGCTACGTGACCGAAGGCGAGGCTGGCTTTGTCTAGTGTGATGTATGGCATGAGTTACTTTTTAGGAAGTGCTGATTGATAAATAAAAGAGAATCCCACGACCCAGAGGGCCATGGTCCAGACGCCGAATGCGTTGGTAAAGCCATCCAGCACAAGGTAGAGATCGCGGTTATCAATCAGCAGATGCGTGAATTGGAAAATAATGAACAGCGCGGCCAGCATGTTGGCCGCGAGCAGTAAACGATGGCCAAACCGGAAACCCTTGCCTTCCGGCTTGCCCTCCGGAGGCAGGGAACCGCGAAAATGCAGCACCAGATATACCGCAGCCAATAGCAACAACGCACCGACAATGCGACCCGGAATATCACCCTCGTAGGTATTGACACCGAGCAACTCCAGCACGATGCGTCCGATCGCCGCCACCCAACCCATGGTGAGCGTCTGCGGAATCAGAAACCATGCAACAAATATATTGATACGTGCCAACATTAAAACTTTCCTCCAGCGGTTAATTTCCGCGAATCTTCAACAATTTCTCTCAAGCGACGCGTATTTCGGCAATTCAGCCTGCCCGGCAGTTCGCTCAGCCAGATGGCCGTTTCGCGCCCCCCTTCATCCGCGCGCCTTCAAGACGACCCGCTGCGACCCTCTTCTAGCGGCAGGCGCGCATGATACCAGCGTGAGGGTTTAGATTACAGCGTATTTCCGGTAGAATGCGCGCCGCTGTCCTCGTAGTTAAATGGATATAACCGCCCCCTCCTAAGGGGCAATTAGTGGTTCGATTCCACTCGAGGACACCAGCTTCCGCCGTTGTCCGACAGCCTGAATGACAACCAAATACCGCCACACCTATTCCCGTACGCACTTTATTTCCAGCTGATCAGGGTGCAGCATCGCGCTTATTTGTTCGACTTGTGCGTATTCTGGTGAAAGCGGCCACCTGTGACGCTCGTAAACCCGCTGCCTATAATGCTCCAAACAAGCCAGTTAAAATGGGGTAAAAGTTCCACTTGCTTTCCAAATTTTGACCTATGACTTGCTGCCGACCAGACTGCTTCCCATGAAAAGCTCCTGCATAATCGGCCATCGCAGACGATCACGCCGCCTAGTCTCAATTAATTTTTTGAGCGACCGCTTCGGGGCAATCAATTCGATAAGCTGACTGAGTACAATGTGCCATATAACCGGATGGCGAGGTTTACAATTTACAGCAATAAAGCAGCCCTTCGTGACTTGAAACCATGACGATAATTTCTGCCCTCACAATAAGGTCCTTGCCTTTTATTGTATGTTTCCATAATATACAAATATGATCGATTTGACCAAAATATCCAGTTTTGACTGGGATGAAGGAAACACCCGTAAAAACGAAAAACACGGCGTTTCAATGGCTGAAACGGAGCAAATATTTTTTAACGAACCGCTTTTGCTGCTTGAAGATATAAAACACAGTCAAGGTGAGACACGCTTTCACGCATTAGGCAAGACAGACGATGGGCGTACATTACATATCACTTTCACATTACGTAATGCCGATGAAAAGATTCGGGTGATTTCGGCCAGAGACATGCACAAGAAGGAGCGTATGAATTATGAACAAGCAACTTAAACCGATTCCGAAATTTGCTAATGAGGCAGAAGAACAAGCCTTTTGGAGTCGAGAGGATTCAACGGATTATTTGGACTGGACGAAGGCTAGAAAGGTCGTATTGCCTAACTTGAAGCCTACAACAAAAACGATTTCGCTGCGATTGCCCCAGCATCTTCTGGATTCCATTAAAGCCGCTGCGAATTCTCGTGATGTGCCTTACCAGTCGCTTATCAAGGTGTGGCTTCAAGAGAAGTTGCACAACCACTGATTATTCCTGCATATTTACTGACGCAGTCTATGCAGCAACGTCAGTTTCGGTGAGATCGGCACGGGAAAATAAATTGCCTAATCTAAAAAAATGAATGTCGGTCCTCTGACTTGCAATACTGTGTCACCGTGTGCGACAAGGTGCCATAACCGGATGGCAAGGTCTGAGAATTGTCAGCCATAAAGCGGTTATTCGGGACCGGAATAAATGTGTGTATTGAGGTCAAATATCAGCCCATGCGTTATTTGAACGCACGAAATAACACGCACGAAATAAATATTGACCCCTCCGATTATTTATGGCAACCTGCGCCATATTATGAAATCTCATCTCGCATTCCACGACAAGGCTGTTAACCCTGATGGTTCAATTATTGAAATGACGATATGGGAATTGTCAGGGGCTGTTGCCGGTAGTAACCACACGCTGAAATACAGCTTGTTTTATGGCTCGCCCGGCACACGAATCGTTGGGTATGACAACGAGCGCGGCAAAGGTGATCACAAACACATTGGCGAAGTTGAAGAGGCCTATTTATTTACGACAGTTGAACAGCTTGTCGCAGATTTTCTGAGTGATGTTGCCAAGAAAAGGAGCAAAGAATGAACGAAGTTAAATTGCATGTTGGTGATATTGATGACATGGGAACGCGTTTCATTGATGCCTGGAAACGATTGGAGAACGGCCAGAAAGTGGAAGAACGTCACCTATCTTTTTTCAGCCTAGATGCCATGATGGCGACCCTGTCACAAAAGCGCCTGGAAATTCTCAAGCACCTGCATCGTCATCAAGAAAAAAATGTGGCTACTTTGGCACGCGCTCTTAATCGTGATTACAAAAGAGTACACACTGATGTGGAAGCGCTTACTGCTGCTGGATTGATTGAACGGGATGCTCAAGGAATCAGGACACTATATGACTCTGTTCAGGCAACAGTTAGCTTGAATTGAATTACACAGGCATACACCAAAAAAATGATTGCTGTGAATTGCCTGTGTCCTGAACTTAGCAAATTCCACGATAAGCAGCTTTACGGCAGGCAGTTTGCAGAGTCAACCATCTCCAAGGTGCCATCAGCAGTCCGTTGAGGTTTGAAATTTGCAGCAAGAAAGCTGACAGTCGCGAGCTGTCAATATAGATATCTATGGATCACTATATTCAATGAAAACTCCATGCCGCACTCTGCGGAAAGCGAACAGCTCAAAGACGTTGCTTGACACGGCCATTGCTTAAATGAATATCAATGTTTATACTTTAGTCTAAACATAGTGCAGGAGAGAGAGCATGACTGAAGTAATGCTGGATTTAAAACAATGGGGAAACAATCTGGGCGTACGTCTTCCCGCTGCGATTGCGCGCGAAGCGCATTTGCATGTCCACCAGCGCGTTCGCATCTCGGTTTCAGAAGGTCTGATCACCATTGCGCCCGTTCAAGACATGCCGCTAACGCTGGAACAACGGTTAGCCGCTTTTGATCCGGGACGGCACGGCGGCGAAGCGATGCAATCCTCGCTAAGCGTCGGTGCGGAAAAATGGTAAAAGCCGCCTGGGTGCCTGATCGTCAGGAAATCATCTGGATTGATTGCAATCCACAGGTTGGGCGCGAAATGCGCGACGTTCATCCCTTTTTGGTGCTGTCCCCGCGTGCCTTTAACGATAAAACCTCGCTGGTTATCGGCCTGCCGATGACGACTGCCGAATACAACGCGGACAACCCGTTTGCCATCGTGGCTGGAAATACCAAGGGACGTAAAGCCGGCAAAACCAGTTATGTGCTGTGCCACCAGCCTAAATCGTTTGACTGGCGGTTGCGTTTAGCGAAACCCCATCCTCTAGTTAGGCTGGATGATGTCTTTTTCGTGCATGTGTGCGAGCGGCTCAATCAGATTATTCAGTTAGCCTGAAGGGGGCGGGATACGGAAACTCGAGAAATTATCAGATAAATCCCAGCGTAGGCTATTTGTAGTGCAATAATGAAAATTGATGGGCAAGTGTGTGCCAGCTGCGGCCCTTCAAGTCTGTGAATTCGTAGCCAGAAACCAGCCGTTCGTGGGTGGAAACAAGGCACCAATCGCCCTTCGTGTAGTCAATAAAATTTCAGGCATACTCAAAATTTCACGGCTGCAATTGATTTATAGGTGGTGGCGAATATAATACCAACCCATGGATATCGTTCTCGACACCAACGTACTTGTTTCAGCGATGAAATCGTCTCTCGGCGCATCTCACCGCCTGCTGAAAATCATAGACCGGTCGCCGCTTCGATTGCATATATCAACGCCATTGGTGCTTGAATACGAGGATGTATTAAAGCGTGACGGGGTGATGAGCTATTCGGATGTGGACGCGGTGGTCGATTATCTTTGCAGCATCGCTGAAAAACACGGAATATTTTATTTGTGGCGCCCCGTCCTGCGAGACCCACAGGATGATCATGTTCTGGAACTTGCGGTGAAAGCAAATGCCACGATCGTTACCTGGAATCTGAAGGATTTCGTACCTGCGGTTACACGATTTGGACTTGCGGTTGAAACGCCGCGTGATTTTTTAAGAAGATTGGATAAATTATGAGTGTACTCAGTGTTCGTTTGCCAGAATCTTTGCATAAAATGGCACGGAATGTTGCCGAAGAAGATAAAGTCTCGCTCAATCAGTTTATTGCCACGGCAGTTGCTGAAAAGGTGGCAGCACTAACAACGGAAAAATATCTCGCATCCCGTGCGCAAAGAGGTTCAAGAAACGCTTTTGATCTGGCATTGTCCAAAGTTCCCGCTGTTTTGCCGGAAGAGTTCGACAGTCTGGGCTAATGTCCCATTTTGGGTTCATGCCGATAAGGTTTCTGAAGTGAATCAAGAATACGTGCAGGTTTGAAATTATTTTGAAGGCGTGAGCCTCCGCTTCACGGCAAGCAATATAACAACATGAATCGCGGC
>JAUXWM010000102.1 GCA_030681375.1 Gallionella sp. | reverse complement strand
ATTAATATTGAGAAACAAACTCGCTCAAATGAATTTTGCAATTGGAATCTCTGGCGGGTGCATATGGGTACGCAATTCTGTGCTGACAAGCTTGTTTGAGCAGCAAGATCGAACCATTATGATACGTGACCGTTTGTGGGATGAAAAATGATGATTTCCATGAGTTAACTCAGTATTGGCAGATTTTTGTTGAATTAATACATGCTGGCATGCTGTAACGTATAGCGTTTATCTGCCGCGCAGCGCAACTTGAACATGGCGATGAACGCATACGCGGCAGATAAACCTTGTTGGACTGAACCGCCTCCCGGAAAGAGTGAGAGGCCGGTATAGGGGATTGATCTGTTTCTTTCCACCCGATGGAACAAATTATAGCGGGGAATTTGTACCCGGCGGTGTAAACGATCTCACCAGCGTAAATAAGTATCTGATTGGCCGATGATTATGTGCGCATTTTGCTTGCCGTAGTGAAAGGCCTGGCACTCATAGCCAATTCCTCCCATCCACACCGATTTCGGTGCAGGAAGGTCGCGTCGGTTGTTATTTGGGTTTCGCATCACGGCGGCCCCCGACTTTGTTGTATGAGCACGCCGCCTGGCGCACTCAAACGGCGATTCCCCGCCAGCACGTCGATCACCCGCAGCCTCCCTGTCTTGCAGCACGGGCACACCATCACATCGACTTTCGCCACACGCATCATGAAGTCCCGAGCCGATTCCACAGCACGAGGATTGAGGGCGGGCATTTGCAATGCCTGCCGCGCCGCGCCCAGCTTAACCCCTTTGCAGGCGGAGGCCAGCACCCCGTAGTGGCGCAGGCGCTTGATGCCCTTGGGCAGCACATGCAACAGGAAACGCCGCACAAACTCTGTGCCCTCAAGCTTGCGGATGCGTTTGCCCCCTTTGTCGTCAGCGCGTACCGTGAAGACCACTTGCTCTGCGTCGAGCGAGCGGATGCGTTCATTGCTGATGGCCGTGCGATGCGTATAGCGGCTTAAATATTCCAACACGTGTGCAGCACCGCCCAACGGAGTTTTGGCATAAACCACCCAGTCATGGCGGTACAGCGCCTTTTGCCGTTCGCACCATGCGATGTTCGTGCTTTGCGGGTCTTGTTCAATCTCGCCCTCTCGGTGTGCGATCGCCAATGCCGCCATGAACTTGCCGCGAAACATGCGTGACAGCGCATGCACGGGAAACAGGAAATCCGGCTTGCGCGCGGGGGTTGACCATTGCCCTTGCTGGTTTAGCACACCACACGCCATCACTGCGTGAACGTGGAGGTGACGCTGCAAGTCCTGCGTCCAGGTGTGCAGTACCAGACTGAATGCCGGTGAGCCATTCTTGCAACCCATCCACTTCGGGTTGGCGGCAAATTCGGACAGGGTTTGTGCGGCACTGTCAAACAGCGTATCGATCACCCAGCGGGAATGAACGCCATACAGGGCATTCAGACTGTGAGGCAAGGTAAACACCAGATGCGCGTAAGGCACCGGCAGCACCTCGGCCAGTCGCCCTTGCAGCCAGGCATCCTTGGCGCGTGTGCCGCATTGTGGGCAATGCCGGTTGCGACATGAGTGGTATTGCCAGTGACTGTGTCCGCAGGAATCGCAGCTCAAGTGCTGCCCGCCCAGCGCGGAGGTGCGACAGGCAACAATGGCGCGCCACGCTTTGGCCTGCGCGACACTCAGGGTGTGCTGATCCAGGTAGATGGAGCCAAATTGGCGCAGCACATCGGCCAGGTTGGCCATGGCTGCATGACCGGTTCCGTCCTATGCTCCTGGCAGCCCGGCCAGCAGATCCAGTGGATCTATCTCCTTGGGCGGGCGAAACTGCGGGCTGATCAGATGCAGGTAGCGACTGGTGGTGCTGATGTGGCCGTGGCCCAGCAACTTTTGGATGGTGTACAAATCAACACCGCCTTCGAGCAGATGGGTGGCAAAACAATGGCGCAAGGTATGAATGCCGCCGAGCTTGGTGATTCCCGCCCGGTATCGGGCGCCCTGGTAGGCACGCTGGGCGGTTTCGATATACAGGCTCTTTGTGCCACCATGACTGCCGAACAGCCAATCGCGCGGGTGATAAGTCTGTGCATAGCGCCGCAGTAGCGCAAGCAGCGTAGGAGAGAGCAAGGTGTAGCGGGTTTTACCCCCTTTGCCGCATTCTACCCGCACGCACATGCGATCCGGCGCGCTGTCTATGTCTTTCACGCGCAGGGCGCAGACCTCGGATACACGCAGACCTGTGGCATAGACCGTTTGCAGCAATATGCGGTGTAGCATGGATTCACAGGATGCAAACAGCCGGGCGATTTCTTCGCGTGCCAGTAATTCTGGTTGCTTGGCAGGCACTTTGGCCATGGGTATTTGAAAAACGGAGCGCCCTTTACCCAGCACGGACTCAAATAGAAAACGGGCTGCGCACGCGGCCTGATTCATGGTGCTGTAGGAAAGGTGGTCGTCCTTGACCATGTGCAGCAGGTAGGCTTGGACTTCTTCGGCGCTGTAAGTGGCCGGATCGCGTCGGTAGTATTTGGCCATCCGGTAAATGGCCTCGACATAAGACTTTTGGGTGCGCTTGGCAAAACCGCGTTGCAGCATGGCATCAAGCATGCTCTGGCGTAAGGGTGTCATGATAACTCTCCTTGAAAGAAGGGGAAATTCCCCACCGACAAGGTTTCACCTCAACAACATCAAATGCAAGTCTGGTCCAAAGCAGAATGCGGCGACAGGGCACCCCAGCCACCGCGTCAGCGGTTTAGTTCAACGATGAGATATACAGCGGCGTCAGCTCGGATCAGTCTCACTACCAGACCCAGGTTGAATTGCTGCAGTCCAATGCCTTGA
>JAUXWM010000098.1 GCA_030681375.1 Gallionella sp. | reverse complement strand
TCAAGGTGATGGCGCACAATATATCAACGAGTCAAGCAGGATGGAACTGGCTTTTAGGCTACTCACGGGTGCAGTGGCATCTGATAGCGGTCAGGAGATGCCGCGGGCGCCCGATTTGGGCGGATCTTGGTCGGAGCTGCTTGGTAGGGCGTCGCCGTTCCGCCGGATGCTGTCAGTCGGCCTGCCTTCGCGAACGGGACGCGTGTTGGAAGCGCTTATATCGGGAATGATCGGGCTTCCCGTGGCCGAGCGGCTATGGGATGCGGCAACTAATCTTAGTGAGCCGCAGAATTACCGCACGCCGCTCCTCAACCTACTGAGCGATCATGGCGCGCACGAGGTGATCATCAAGCTGGCACAGCGGTATGAACCTGCGATTGCCCCGAGGCTAGCCCAATTATTCGAACTGCGGGCAGTGGCGCAGAACCGACCTGATCTCCTGCCTGTTGCCCAGTCAGTGGCGGAGGATGTTGCTGGTCATGCAAGGGGTGCCCCCTTTCGCGCCTTCGTTAAAGGGCTGCCTAGCGCGGCGCAGGTAGTAAAACCCAAGCTGTATGTCACGGTGGACGGGTCTGTGCAGCTCCGGCCATTCAGTGATGGAACAAGTGAAATCGAGGTTCCAATAATCGTAACGCCTGAAGGATTGGTGCCAACTAAGCTGTTTGCAAAGCTGTTCGTGGAGGACGACTTAACCTTCGCGGACGGCAGTCGGCTAAAGGAGCTTTCACGAAAGCCGATCTATTTCGCAACCGACTTTGCTGTCGGCATCAGCTTCGGCCGCAGCTGGTTTGAAGCTGACGCAGTTCACCGCGACACTGTCCGGATACGGATAGAGGCAAAAACCGTCACCGACGAGCTTGTTCAGGAAGACGCAGTCTGCACAATCCGTCCGCTGGATCGCGCCAAGACTGGTCGCCATCGTCTCGACACCGAGACTCTTCTAGAGCTTTACCCTGGCGTCGCAAACAATCCGGTGGTCGACAAGTCTTTCGTGGGTCGAATTGATGAGCTCGAGCGACTTCATCAAGTTCTAGTAGCTTCGAAAAATCCAAGCCCAGTTTTGTTGACTGGAATGCGGCGTGTCGGCAAGACATCTCTGCTTTACGCGTTTCATAAGCGTTACAGCCTTGGGCGCAACAACGGAGCAATTAGCATTTATCAATCGCTGGCGGAACGTAAAGTCGAGTTAGTTAGCCTTGATCACACAGTGGCCAGCGTCTTTTTTAGAGCAATTACGCATGGCTTGGAGCGTCCCAACCTGCCTGCGGAAGATAGAAACTATGCGTTATGCGCCATCATCCGACAGCGGTTCAACAATGACTGGAAGGCAGCCCGGAGTGCGATTCAGGAGTGCTATGACGAAGAGAGCCTCTCCAGTTCGTTGATGATTCTATCTGAGCGGCTTAGAGAATGGACCGGTTCGAACTCGCGCTTCATCTTTTTAATTGATGAGGCGGAGGCGCTCGTCGCGCCCTACCAAGCAGGTGGCAGGAAAAAGTTTGAGTTAGAGCAGTTTTTGCAAAGCCTGCGCGAAGTCTCGCAAACGACAGGGTCAATTGGTCTTCTCCTCTCCGGCAGTAATCATATAAACGTGTTCGCTAGGGAGTATAAGAACGCTTTCTTCGGAAGCAGCCAAGCGATCGAGCTGGAAGGATTCAACGACGTCAGCACCGCTTCAAAAATTGTCACACCGGGGGGGGTGGAGCGTTTCGTTCAGTTCGAAGCGTCAGCAGTGGAATATGCTTGGACGCTTTGCGCTGGGATGCCACAGTTTCTCTGGCAGGTAGGCGCAACTACGGCTTTTCAGGTTCGAACAGGCTCCGCGACACGTAGCGACATCCGCGCAGCCGTTGGGATGTTAGTTGGACCTGAACGAATAAAGCTTCCCTACAAGCCTTACGAAATCTTAGAGCCGATTGACAACATTCTGTCACTTGAAACGCCAAAAGAGCGCGATCTTCTTTGGATGCTGCTCTACCGGGTGGCGCAGGCAAGCTCACTTGCAGCTCAAGACGCCGCTATCCCGTTTGTGATTGATCAGTCGTTGCTTGGAGCCGATGATCAGGCCGGGTGGAGACGACGCATACGGGGGTTGGTGGATCTAAAAGTTCTGCGGATGGTATCCGCGGCTGCCGTCCGTTTCCAAGTGCCCTTGTTCGCAGAAGGGTTTCGTGCTCCCAAGAACTGGCAAGAATTCAACGTTCGCCAACAGCAGGTCGGATTATGAGAGCTGATTGCGACTGGTTTGCGCAGCGGGCCCAGATGATATGGAAAGCACGGCCCGGTCGCTCCATGCTGGTGATGGTGCCACAAGGCTGTGATGAGAGCGGAACGACTAAGCTAGTGCGCGGCTGGGTAGAAGAGAATTTCACCTT
>JAUXWM010000097.1 GCA_030681375.1 Gallionella sp. | reverse complement strand
AACTGAATGTTGTTTTCGACCGCAGCGTGGATGAAGACATTTCCGTTTTTTGCCGATTGCACCGCGCATCCGGTTATCTCGACGCCCCCTCCTTTTCACGGCTAGAAGGGTTAGCTGCGGAACTGGAGGCTGACCTGCCTTCGCCGGACTTGATCATCTTCCTATCTGCAAACGAAACGGTTCTCCGACAGCGAATTGACGTCGTTGGGCATCCAAAGCTAATAGTCGACAGTTTAACCGAGCAGGTCCGTTTGTATGATGAGTGGATTTCCTGTCGGTCGGAAAGTGTCGTAAAAATCGACAATTCGAAATGTCCACCTGCAATGCTGGACGCGATCTTAAAGGGGTGGCTATGCTAAACTCGATCCAGCGTTCGACTATATTCGGTATATTTTGCGTTGCCACTCTTGTTTGTGTTGGTCTTGATGTGGCTCTGGTATGGGCGATGATAGCGAATGGGTTTTCAAGTGGCGCCACTGTTGCCGCAGTCATGAATACGCTATTTCTGGGTGGCATTGGGTTGCAATTCAAGAGGCTGATCGAGGATGCCTTCATAAAGCCAGAACTGTTGCCGATGAGCAAACTGCACCAGCTTGCAACTGAGCGAAGCGGTATCCTTGAAAGCGCGCGGCGCAATAATCAGGACATTTTCGATACGCGACGTGCCTTAGTAACGAGTACTCTGAGATTCGTCGAGAGCACGCTGCAGGGCTGGATTCCGGGGTCTCACTTCGAGCTTTGCGTGTTCGTGGACGCGCAGGAGCCGCTTCTCTTCAGCTATTTTGACTCGAACCACGACATAGTCGCGCGCAGTATGGCGCTTCGGGAAACCAACCCAAAATTCTATATTGAGAAGGCCTACGAGGTGACCAAGGCCCTTTCGAATCCCAGCTCACAACCAAGAATTGTGGGCGACACCCACGCTGCCAGCGCTGCGTATGCGTTTACAACTGAGGAACAGCGAAATCAGATCAGATCATCGGTCGTGTTGAATCTCGACCTAGTGCGGCCTCTGGCGCTTGTCTTGTCAAGCGATGCAAAAGGAGCATTTAAAGTGTCCGACGCGAAGCTGATGCCGTTCATCCGCTATGCTGGGGAACTGATACATTCAGACCTGCTCGATGGTGGTTTCCTCGACAAAGTTCGTGAATCCAAACCTAAGTTGTTTCCGGTTGAGGCGCCTTTGAAACTATTGGCTACTGCCGAGTCCACACATGCATAGAACATGGAAGTGCGATCTGCGAACATTATGTGCCCAGTGCAAACGCGACGTTCTCGCGAGTTTTTGCCGTT
>JAUXWM010000096.1 GCA_030681375.1 Gallionella sp. | reverse complement strand
ACCTTGCGCATGGCGCGGCGGAAATCGAGCGCTTCGAGGATGGATTCTTCCACCAGCGAGGTGCCGCCGGGCGGCTCCATCATCGCCGCCGCCACGTCGCACGAGGCGATGATGGCATATTGCGGGCTGGTGGAGGTGTGCATCAGGTAGGCCTCGTTGAACACGTCGCGGTCAAATTTTCCGGTGTCCGAATCCTGCACCAGGATCTGCGAGGCCTGCGACAGGCCTGCCAGCAGCTTGTGGGTGGACTGGGTGGCGAAAATGGTGGATTCCTTGGGACGCGGCCGGTCCTTGCCGATGGCGTGCATGTCCTTGTAGAACTCGTGGAAAGTGGCGTGCGGCAGCCAGGCTTCGTCGAAGTGCAGGGTGTCGATCTTGCCGTCGAGCATCTCCTTGATGTCCTCGACGTTGTACATCACGCCGTCGTAGGTGCTCTGGGTGATGGTGAGCACGCGCGGCTTGGCATTCTTGTCGGCGATGAAGGGATTGGCGTCGATCTTCTTCTTGATGTTTTCCCAGGCGAACTCGCTCTTCGGGATCGGCCCGATGATGCCGTAGTTGTTGCGCGTCGGCATCAGGAACACCGGCACGGCACCGGTCATCATGATCGCGTGCAGGATCGACTTGTGGCAGTTGCGGTCGACGACGACGATGTCGCCGGGCGCCACGGTCGAATGCCAGACGATCTTGTTCGAGGTCGAGGTGCCGTTGGTGACAAAGAACAGGTGGTCGGCGTTGAAGATGCGCGCGGCATTGCGCTCGGACGCCGCGACGGGGCCGGTATGGTCGAGCAGCTGGCCGAGTTCCTCGACGGCGTTGCAGACGTCGGCACGCAACATGTTTTCGCCGAAGAACTGGTGGAACATCTGGCCGACCGGACTCTTGAGGAAGGCGACGCCGCCAGAGTGGCCGGGGCAGTGCCATGAATAGGAGCCATCGGCGGCGTAGTGCGTCAGCGCGCGGAAGAAGGGCGGCGGTAGCGAATCGAGGTAGCTCTTCGCCTCGCGTACGACGTGGCGGGCGATGAACTCCGGCGTGTCCTCGAACATGTGGATGAAGCCGTGCAACTCGCGCAGGATGTCGTTCGGGATGTGGCGGCTGGTGCGCGTCTCGCCATGCAGGAAGAGCGGGATCTCGGCATTTTTGTAGCGGATCTCCGTGACGAAGGCGCGCAGCTCGGCGATGGTTTCTTCTTCCTCGTTGGCCAGTTCCTCGTCGTCTACCGAGAGAATGAAGGCCGACGCGCGGCTTTGCTGCTGGGCGAAGGAGCTCAGGTCGCCGTAGCTGGTGACGCCCAGCACGTCGATGCCCTCCGCTTTGATCGCTTCGGCCAGCGCACGAATACCCAGGCCCGAAGCATTCTCGGAACGGAAATCCTCGTCGATGATGATGATGGGAAAGTGGAAGCGCATGGTCATATTTTTGGCAAGGTCACGCCGACCTGTCCCTGATACTTGCCGCCGCGGTCCTTGTAGGACGTCTCGCAGACTTCGTCGGCCTCGAAGAAGATCACTTGGGCGCAGCCCTCGCCGGCGTAGATCTTGGCGGGCAGGGGCGTGGTGTTGGAAAACTCCAGCGTCACGTAGCCTTCCCACTCCGGTTCGAAGGGCGTGACATTAACGATGATGCCGCAGCGCGCGTAGGTGCTCTTGCCGAGGCAGACCGTCAGCACGCTGCGCGGAATGCGGAAATATTCCAGGGTGCGCGCCAGCGCAAATGAGTTGGGCGGGATGATGCAGGAATCGCCCTGCACATCGACAAACGAATCCGGATCGAAGTTCTTCGGGTCGACGATGGTCGAGTTGATGTTGGTAAACAGCTTGAATTCGTTCGAGCAGCGAATATCGTAGCCATAACTCGAGGTGCCGTAGGACACGATTTTACGCCCGTCCACTTCGCGCACCTGGTTCGGTTCAAATGGCTCGATCATGCCGGTTTTTTCCGCCATGCGGCGGATCCACTTGTCTGCTTTAATGCTCATGCGTGGGCTTCTCAGGTATTTTGAATGACGATCTTGGG
>JAUXWM010000090.1 GCA_030681375.1 Gallionella sp. | reverse complement strand
CAGCGCGATGATCGGATTGGACGGAATGATCAGGTGCCAGAATGCGACAGCATGATACAGAAAACCCTCCACCGGATGCATTGAAAGAGATGACCAAGGGCTGGGGTTGATCGAGTTGTGGTGGACCGAATGGACCCATTTATATAGAATGGGCGTGTGGATCAGGCGGTGGATGCAGAAAAAATGCACCTCATGAATAACCGGAACCATCAGGGTAAGTGCTGCCAGATAAACCGGTTGATCTGCCCAAGTCAGCCACGGCACATAACCCACGGCATAGGCATGTAGAAACAACACCTCGACCAGAGTCCACAGCGGGATCGAAAAGAAGAAAGACCGCAGGAAATTATCGATGTTCTGGCTTTTGAACCAAAAGACATCGGACGGGTTGTCAGCCGGGAATTTACCGTTGAACTTGAACCGCGTGGCCTGCTTGCGTTTGACATACCAGAACAGCTCAACCGAGCCGTACATCACGAAAATCGCAGCAGCGTTCACGGCAAACAGCCACAACGCCCAGCCAAAGCTTAGGGTCTTCATCGTCTCCACATCGGGGATCACATAATACCAATACAGCAGTGTGGTGACCATGTGGAACGTGTTCCATGGCCAGATGTAGCCGATCAGGAACTTCAGGAACTTCGACAGGTTGAACGGCCAAGCCCAACAGGAAGCGATCTCCAACGGGGTAGCGGGTGCCCAGTCACCACGCTTGTTACGCGTCCCGAATTTCAGATCATCCATCCCAGCCTCCCCAACATCAAGGCAACCGCCCAGTCTTCATGCACACCACCAAATGCCGTTGTCACAAGGCATCGAAACACTCTTCGAGCCGCGGCAAGCGGTCGGTCAAGGTTCGTGATGATCGGTGTTAGTCCCCTTTGCGGCACCTATCAGATCGCTGACAGGCATCGCTTTCTTCCCGTCCTCAGACTGGCATCTTGACGTAGATCAAATCAAGATGCGATGATGTGTCACGGGCTATTTCGTCTCATCATGTCAGGATGGGGGTGAAATTTGACATGAAATGATATGAGGCTTCGATGACCCGCCCAACGATCCCAGATCTTGCAAAGGC
>JAUXWM010000062.1 GCA_030681375.1 Gallionella sp. | reverse complement strand
TGGTCCCACTCCTTCCCATCCCGAACAGGACAGTGAAACGACTCCGCGCCAATGATAGTGTGGATTACCCATGTGAAAGTAGGTCATCGTCAGACTCCTTACAACAAAAAGCCCCTCCGGTAACGGTGGGGCTTTTTGCTTCGGTTGATGACATTTGATAACCGTCAAAAATTAACGCAATTAGTGGTATCCCGTTCTGGATAAACGCGTTCAAATATCCAGATTAGCTGCTGCATCTGTTCATCTGCGCCGAAATCCAGTAAAGTGCAGTCCCGTTACCTACAAAAAGAGCAATAATATGAGTACAAAAGGCCAGCAATTACAAGACCCATTTTTGAATACCTTGCGTAAAGAGCATGTGCAGGTGGCAATTTACCTAGTCAATGGCATCAAGCTGCAAGGTCAGGTCGAATCCTTTGATCAATATGTAGTTTTGTTGAAAAACAATTCAGTCATACAGATGGTCTATAAACACGCTATTTCTACTATTGTTCCGGCTCGTGCGGTCAATATTTCCTATGACGATGCCGTGGCTGAGTAATGCAGCAAAGGCTCGCTGGTTCTGATTCCGCAATATTGGTAAGTATTGACCTCGGTGATGCTGATTATCACGAGAGTCTGGAGGAGCTGCGCTTGCTGGCCGAGACGGCCGGTGTGCACACCCTGGCGACTGTCGAAGCCAAGCGGCAACGCCCTGATGCGGCCTTGTTCGCGGGTAGCGGAAAAGTTCAGGAAATCGCTGAGATGGTCGAACGCATGGAAGTGCCTCTGGTGATTTTCAATCACGACTTGTCTCCCGCACAAATGCGCAATCTGACTGCGCAATTGAATACCCGTGTCATTGATCGAACCATGTTGATTCTGGATATTTTTGCGCAACGTGCACAAAGTTATGAGGGTAAGGTTCAGGTCGAATTAGCTCAACTCAAATATATGGCTACGCGTCTTGTGGGTCTGAACACAGACATGGGGCAACAAAAGTTTGCCGTGGGCGCGCGTGGCCCCGGCGAAACTCAGTTGGAGCTGGACAGGCGTAAGCTGGATAAACGCGTGCACTTGCTGAAGGAACGTCTGGAGAAGCTTAAGAGCCAAAGGGATGTGATGCGACGTTCGCGCAATCGCTCTGCTGTATTTTCCGTATCGATTGTTGGCTACACCAACGCAGGTAAATCCACGCTGTTCAATCGTTTAACCAAGGCCAATGTCTATGTGGCTAACCAATTATTCGCGACGCTGGATACTACTTCACGCAAAATGTTTAGTGAAGGGGTTGGGGATATCGTAATGTCGGATACGGTCGGGTTTATTCGCCATTTGCCGCATGGACTGGTCGCGGCGTTTCGCAGTACGCTGGAAGAGACGGTGCAGGCTGACTTGCTGTTGCATGTGGTCGATGCCAGCAATCCGAATCGCGATGATCAGATTAGTGAAGTAAATAAAGTCTTGAACGAAATTGATGCGGGTCATATACCGCAGTTGCTGGTGTTCAACAAAATTGATGTGCTTGATGTGCCGGAAAGTGTCGAGCGTGATGACTGTGGTAGAATTGCAAGGGTTTACCTCAGTGCTAAAAGTGGTGCAGGAATGAGTGAATTGCGGCTTGCCTTGTGTGAGGCGAAAGATGCGCAATTGGCCGCTGAGAAAATTGAAAATCAAATTAAACAAGCGAGAAATGAACCATGGGAATGAACGACCCGCAGTGGGGTAATAAGAACAACAATGGTGGCCCCCCCGATTTGGAAGAGTTGTTGCGCAAGTTGAATGCCAAAGTTGCTGCTTTGATGGGAAATAAGGGCGGTTTCGGCAAGAACGGTTCCGGTAATGGTGGTGGCGACTCTCAGATGCCTAAAATCGCCGGGGGTGGTTTGGGTTTGCTCGCCATTATCGCTGTGTTGATATGGGCGGCGAGCGGCTTCTATATCGTGGATGCCAGCCAGCGCGGGGTGGTGTTGCGCTTTGGCAAGTTAGTCGAAACAACCGAGCCAGGCCCGCGTTGGCATTTACCGTTTCCGGTTGAGTCTGTCGAGATCGTCAACCTGAGTCAGGTTCGTACGGTCGAGGTGGGTTATCGCGACAACGTCAAGAACAAAACGTTGAAGGAATCATTGATGCTGACTGACGATGAAAACATCGTGGATATTCAGTTTGCAGTGCAGTATTTCCTGAATGACCCGGGCGAATATTTGTTCAACAATCGTAATCCAGACGAAAATGTGCGTCAGGCTGCGGAAACCGCAATACGTGAAGTGGTCGGCAAGAGCAAGATGGACTACGTGCTCTACGAAGGGCGCGAACAAGTGGCTGCATCAGCGACCAAGTTGATACAAAGTATTCTGGATCGTTATAAGTCAGGGATACTGATCAGTAAGCTGACGATGCAGAATGCACAGCCGCCTGAGCAGGTTCAGGCCGCTTTTGATGATGCCGTCAAGGCGGGGCAGGATCGCGAGCGCCAGAAAAATGAAGGGCAGTCCTATGCTAACGATGTGATACCCCGCGCCAGTGGTACGGCGGCACGTTTAATACAGGAATCTGAAGGTTACAAGCAGAGCGTGATCGCCAATGCCGAAGGTGATGCCAGTCGGTTCAAGCAAATTCTGGTTGAATACGAGAAGGCACCTTCCGTGACTCGCGAACGGATGTATCTGGATATGATGTCTCAGGTAATGGGCAACATCAGCAAGGTGATGGTTGATCAAAAGAACGGTAACAGTCTTTTGTACTTACCCTTGGATAAGTTGATTGAATCCAGTCGTGGAGGAAATTCGTCTGCGGAAGCGGCAGCGGGCAAGGCTGATACGACACCGGCCTCATCAGAAAATAATGACAATAGTGCGGCACAGCGTGCGCGCGACTCTTTGCTAAGCCGTGATCGGGGTGCTCGATGAAAACCAATGTAGCTAATATTTTGATTGGCGCAGTCGTTGCGCTGATCTTGTTGAGTTTAAGTTTGTTCGTGGTGGACCAGCGCCAGAATGCGATCGTGTTCCAGTTGGGAGAAGTTGTAAGTGTGAAAACTTCACCTGGCTTGTATTTCAAAGTTCCATTGATGCAGAACGTGCGATATTTTGATTCACGCATACTGACGCTGGATACCGGGGAACCTGAGCGTTTCATTACGGCTGAAAAGAAAAACGTGATGGTGGATTCGTTTGTCAAATGGCGCATTGTTGACGTTAAACAGTATTACGTCAGCGTTGGCGGTGATGAAGTGCGCGCTAAAACACGTTTGATGCAGACGGTGAATTCGAGCATGCGTGAAGAGTTTGGTAAGCGCACCATACACGAAGTGGTTTCCGGCGAACGCCAGCAAATCATGACGGTGTTGCGCAACAAGACGGATAGTGATGCGCGTAAGATTGGTGTGCAAGTGTTGGATGTGCGCCTTAAGCGCGTGGACTTTCCACCGGAAATCAGTGATTCCGTCTATCGCCGTATGGATGCCGAGCGTAAGCGTGTAGCGAATGAGTTGCGTGCCTTGGGCGCGGCCGAAGGTGAAAAGATCAAGGCAGATGCCGACAAACAGCGTGAAGTTATTCTGGCAGAAGCTTATCGCGATGCACAGAAAACCAAGGGTGAAGGCGATGCCAAGGCTTCTTCAACCTACGCTGCTGCATTTGGCCGTAATGCCGAGTTTTACTCGTTCTATCGCAGTCTGGAGGCTTACAAGCAAAGCTTCAAGAACAAGAGCGACGTGATGGTGATGGATCCTAGCTCGGCCTTCTTCAAGTACATGAAGAATCCCGGTAAATCAGGCAAGTAGTGCTGGATTACTGGCTGCTCGGTTTTGCGATGATGCTGGTGATTGAAGGATTAATACCTTTTCTGTTCCCCGATATGTGGCGAGAAATGTTTCGTAAACTGATCGCGCTGACAGAGGGGCAACTTCGTTTTATTGGCATCAGCACGACATTGTGCGGTTTGCTGATGTTGTACTGGATTAAATAATGCAAAATTGGTTACTGCCTGAATACATTCAGGATATGCTGCCCGACGAGGCGTGGCGTGTTGAGCAAATGCGGGTGCAGATTCTTGATCTGTTGCGTAAATCAGGTTATCAACTGGTTGCGCCGCCGCTGTTGGAATACGCTGAATCCCTGTTGATAGCCGACAGTGCTGACATGGATCTACGCACTTTTAAACTGGTGGATCAGTTGAGTGGACGCACGCTGGCTTTGCGTGCCGATATCACGCCTCAGGTTGCGCGTATTGATGCGCATCTGTTGAATTCTCAGGGAGTGACGCGTTTGTGCTATGCGGGGAGTGTGCTGCATACACAGCCTGCCGGTCTGAATCGCACCCGTGAATTGTTGCAAATCGGTGCTGAGCTGTACGGTCATAGTGGCCTGGCAAGCGATCTGGAAATTCAGCAGCTAATGTTGCAGTCGCTGGCCATGCTGGGTATAGAGGATGTGCATCTTGACCTGGGGCATGTGGGGGTGTTCCGTGCCCTGGTTAAACAGGCGCAGCTGGACAATAATCTTGAAAATGAGTTGTTTTCTGCACTGCAAGTCAAAGACAGCACGTTGTTGCAGGCTTTGTTGCAACCGCTTGACGAAGACCTGCGCAGAGCTTTTCTGGTGTTGCCTACCTTGTATGGCAATTGCGAAGCGGTGCTGGCGCGAGCACGCAAATTGCTGCCTGAAGATGCGGAAATTAGTGCCGCTTTGGATGATTTGCAGGCAGTTTCGGGTAAATTGCAGCCCTTGGTTGCCAATGTCGGTATTGACCTCGCTGATTTGCGCGGTTATCACTACCACAGCGGCATGGTGTTTGCCGCCTACCATGCGGGCAGCCATGATGCGATTGCATTGGGCGGGCGCTACGACGATCTGGGCAAAAGTTTTGGCCGTGCGCGCGCGGCAACAGGGTTTAGTATGGATTTACGGCAACTATATCGCCTGTTGCCCGTTCAATCCCTGCGACCCGCAATACGCGCACCGTATCTGGATGATGTCGCGCTGACAACTGCGATTGCCGGATTGCGTGAGGCGGGTGAGATTGTTGTGGTGGACTTGCCGGGCAGTGCTGTTAGCCTTTCCGAATTGCAATGCGATCGCGAACTGGTAATGCGTGCAGGTGTATGGCAACTTATTGCCCTGTGATTTTTAAAACAGTTAATTATTGAATCCGAGAGCTTTTTAATGGCTAAGAATGTCGTAGTAATTGGTACACAATGGGGTGACGAAGGCAAGGGTAAAATCGTCGATTGGCTGACGGATCACGCGCAGGGTGTCGTGCGTTTTCAGGGTGGTCACAATGCCGGTCATACTCTGGTAATCAACGGTAAAAAAACGGTTTTGCACCTGATTCCTTCCGGTATTCTGCGCGAACACGTGATGTGCTACATCGGTAACGGTGTGGTGTTATCCCCGCAGGCATTGCTGAAAGAAATGGATGAATTACAGTTGGCCGGTATTGATGTATATGGTCGTCTGAAAGTTTCGGAAGCCTGCCCATTGATTCTTCCTTATCACGAAGCGATTGATAAGGCCCGTGAATTGGCCAAAGGCGATGCCAAAATAGGCACCACCGGGCGTGGCATAGGTCCGGCCTATGAAGACAAGGTGGCGCGCCGTGCAATACGCTTGCAGGATATTTTCTATCGCGAACGCTTTGCCGCCAAACTGGGCGAAGTGCTGGATTATCACAATTTTGTGCTAAAGAATTATTTCAATGCCGCTACGGTAGATTTTCAGAAAACGCTGGACGAGACGCTGGCACTGGCCGAACGCATCAAGCCGCTGGTGATGGATGTACCGCGTGCCTTGTATGAAGCCAATAAGGCCGGGCAAGGGTTGCTGTTTGAAGGCGCGCAAGGCGCATTGCTGGATATCGATCACGGTACCTACCCCTTTGTCACCTCCAGCAACTGCATCGCCGGTGCCGCTTGTGCCGGTGCAGGGGTGGGGCCGCAGATGCTGGACTACGTGCTGGGCATCACCAAGGCTTACACCACGCGTGTCGGTTCCGGCCCGTTTCCGACCGAACTGTATGACGCGGTTGAAAAGTGCGATCCGGTTGGTGAAGGTCTGGCACGACGCGGCCACGAGTTCGGTTCGACTACCGGGCGTGCGCGTCGTTGCGGCTGGTTCGATGCGGCTGCGCTCAAACGCTCTATTCAGATCAACGGCGTATCCGGCCTGTGCATCACCAAGCTGGATGTGATGGACGGCATGGAAAGCGTACGTATCGGCGTTGCATATCGCATCAATGGCGTAGACAGCGATATTTTGCCGGTAGGCGCGGATGACTTACTCGATTGCCAGGTGATATACGAAGAAATGCCGGGTTGGGCTGAAAGCACTGTCGGTGTGCAGCGTTACGAAGAATTACCGCTTGCCGCGCGTAACTACCTGGAGCGTATTGCCCAAGTCTGCGGTGTGCCCGTGGACATGGTGTCAACCGGGCCGGATCGCGAAGAAACCATCGTATTGCGCCATCCATTCGAATAAAATCGTTCTCGTCTGTATCGGCGCAGACGATCTTGCCTGAAAACCGGCCTCGTTAACAGCCAGCCATTAGCTGAGCTGCTAACGAGTTCGCCTCAATTTTATAGTCTGGTTGTATCGCAATATGCAAGAGCTGCCGGGGCGTATAGGCACCGCCAACAGGCTGATACAACTCCACAATTTATAGGGTGGGCCACTATCCGATGGATATGAATGTATTGTCTGAAAAGCTGGGGCTGTCATCGCTGGCTGAACCCTTGTTGATTCAAATTTTGCTGGTAGTCCTGGCTTCCGCCCTGATCAGTATCGTCGCCCAATTCCTGCTCCGTCATGCGGAAAAAATAGTCCGTCTGACCCGACACAATTGGGATGACGCGCTCATTCAGGCTGCAAAACGACCACTCCCTGTCACCATCTGGCTGCTTGGCATGGCCTTCGCTGTCAGCCTCGTGGGCAGAGAGACAGGCGCCGTTATCTTCGATGCGGTGCGTCCCGTCCGCAATGTAGGCGTAGTAATTTGCCTGGGCTGGTTTTTGATTCGCTTCGTTCATCATGCCACCGACAATATCGTCGCGACGCGCAAGGCAAAGGGCGAGGAGGTGGACCTCACTACGATCGATGCACTGTCAAAACTGGCTCGTCTTACGGTGATCATCATCGCGACACTGCTGACGATGCAGGTTCTCGATTTCAGCATCTCGGGCGTATTGGCGGCAGGCGGTATTGGCGGCATCGCCATTGGTTTTGCAGCAAAGGATTTGCTGGCGAATTTCTTTGGCGGGCTTACCGTTTATATGGATCGTCCGTTCAGCGTGGGGGACTGGATACGCTCACCGGACAAGGAAATTGAAGGCACGGTGGAGTACATCAGTTGGCGGCATACACGAATCAGGGCATTTAATAAGAATCCCATCTACGTACCTAACGCCCTGTTTACCACCATCGTGGTTGAGAACCCCTCGCGTATGACCAATCGCCGTATTAAAGAGACCATAGGCATCCGCTACGAGGATATCGGCGTGCTGGGTGCTATCGTTACGGACGTAAAGGACATGCTGCAGTGCCATCCTGAGATAGACGCAACTCAGACTCTGATCGTGAATTTCAACACCTTCGGCCCCTCGTCCCTGGATTTCTTCATCTACACCTTTACCAAGACCCGGGAGTGGGCCTGCTACCATGAGGTTAAGCAGGATGTGCTGCTGAAGGTAGCTGATATCATAGGCCGGCACGGTGCACAGATTGCTTTCCCGACACGCACCGTACATCTCGAAGCGGCCGTCCCTGCATAGCCAGCTTCGCCTCTGCTTTTTTCCAAATCAATCTCTGGCGTCTTAGCCCGTTACTGATAAATAACCTCTGAGCTCTCGTGGATGTCGTAACCACGACAGCTGGTATGCAACGTTAGTCGAAATATTTTGCTTAACTCAGCTTTATCAAATAGATTGATGCTGGGTGTTAAAACGCATGCCTGCTCATTTTAGCTAGCCTGAGCCTGCGTCTTATCTGGAATGCCTGATGCCTTTCCTGCTAGAATGCCGTCTCTCGTTTTGAGAGCCTATTGTTGAGATTTCTGTTTGCTTGTAAACATATTTGACTTACGAACTCTGTGTTTGGCAATGCTTGCCAGGCATTACTCCGCTTCCGTATTGTTTCCGTGTCGTAATCGTTTTGTAAAAAATCTTGCGAAGCGGCGGTAACAGGACGCCAGAAAAGTGTTATTAATGCAAATAAAATGTAAGAGCGCAGACGAAAAAAATCCAGCTAATCATATGGATGCCGGATTTATTGCTTGTATTATTTCCGGCGTACAGAAGAGGCTCGGTTTCGCAGGCGCGACTGTTGGGTGCTATTCCGGCCCTGTCGCAAAACAAGCTGTTGTTTCACTTTTCAGGTCTAAAGCAAAAAGCCCGCTTGTGCGGGCTCTTACTTGTTTTTGGTGCCCAGAAGAGGACTCGAACCTCCACACCTTGCGGCACACGGACCTGAACCGTGCGCGTCTACCAATTCCGCCATCTGGGCAATGCAACTTGCTGAAGGCGCGCAATTTAATAGTTAAAGGACATATTGTCAATGAAAAAGAAAAATAATTTACGTTTGCAGGATCCATTTCTTGATCGCGAGCGTGAACAATACGAACATCCGCTGCCGAGTCGTGAATATATATTGCAGATACTGACTGAGCATGGCGCACCCATGATCGAGGATGATCTGCTGGATATGCTGCTCATTAAACGTGACGAGGAAGAGCTGTTTTCCCGTCGCCTGCGTGCGATGGAGCGCGACGGTCAGATCATGCGTAACCGTAAGCGTGCCATCTGCGTAATGGATAAGCTCGATCTGGTAAAAGGCAAGGTGCAAGGCCATCCGGACGGTTTCGGCTTCCTGATTCCTGAAGACGGTAGTCCCGACATGTTCCTTTCCGAAAAGGAAATGCATCAAGTACTGAACGGCGATGTGGTGATGGTGCGTCAGGCGGGGGTGGATAGACGCGGCCGCCCTGAGGCCAAAATAGTCGAGGTGCTGGAGCGTGCCAACAATAAAGTGGTTGGCCGTTTGTACGAAGAGCATGGCATTCAGTTTGTGGTGGCAGAGAATCGCCGCATCACTCAGGATATTCTGGTTGCCGCAGGGCAGACGGGGGGTGCTAAAACAGGTCAAGTGGTGATGCTTGAAATTATCAAGCATCCCGACAAGCATGCGCAGCCGATCGGTCGCATCGTGCAGGTGCTGGGCAATTATGCCGATCCTGGTATGGAAATTGAGATTGCCTTACGCAAGCATGATTTGCCGCATGATTTTCCCAAGGAGGCTGAGCGTCAGGCCAAAGCGATTTCACCCGTGGTATCTCCTGAAGACTGGGCGGGGCGCGAAGATATTCGCAATTTGCCGCTGGTGACCATAGACGGTGAAACGGCGCGTGATTTTGATGATGCTGTGTATTGCGCGCCCGAAAAGGGTGGCTATCGTCTGGTAGTAGCTATCGCCGATGTCAGCCATTATGTGCAGACAAATGATGCACTGGATCGCGAGGCTATCCTGCGCGGCAACTCGGTGTATTTCCCGCGCCGGGTGATTCCGATGCTGCCGGAAGAGTTGTCTAATGGCTTGTGTTCGTTGAATCCGCAGGTGGACCGCCTGTGTATGGTGTGCGATATGCATATCAGCAGCAAGGGGGAAATTGGCAAATACCGTTTTTACCCGTCGGTGATGTATTCCAACGCGCGCCTGACTTATACGCAAGTCGCTGAAATGCTGGCTGAGCCCGATGGCGAGCTGGCCAGGAGTCAGTCCGCCATCGTGCCGCATCTGCAGCATCTCTACGAATTGTTCCAGAGGCTGTTAAAAGCGCGTGAGAAACGCGGCGCCATTGATTTTGAAACGGTTGAGACACAGATGATTTTCACCGATCAGGGGAAAATCGAGCGCATTGTGCCCGTGGTACGCAATGATGCACATAAACTGATCGAAGAGTGCATGCTGGCGGCGAATGTCTGTGCGGCAGGCTTTTTGCATGATCATCATCATCCCGTGTTGTATCGCATACATCAGGGCCCGACACCCGAGAAACTGGAAGCCTTGCGTGAATTCATGAAGGAATTCGGTTTGGGCTTAACCGGGGAAGACGAGCCTCAGGCGGCAGATTATTCCAAGTTGTTGAAGCGCATCAAGGGGCGTCCTGACGCGGCTTTGTTGCAGACGGTGATGCTGCGTTCTTTGCGTCAGGCCAAGTATGAACCAGAGAATATCGGTCATTTCGGTCTGGGTTATGAGGCTTATACGCACTTCACCTCACCGATACGACGCTATCCTGATTTGCTGGTGCATCGCGCCATCAAGGCGGTTCTGCATGGCAAGCAATACAAACACACGCAGAAGTGGACCGAGCTGGGTGTCCATTGTTCGATGACCGAGCGCCGCGCAGACGATGCGACGCGGGATGTAGAAGCGTGGCTGAAGTGTTTCTACATGCGTGATCATTTGGGCAGCGTGTTCACTGGCACGGTTTCTTCCGTTACCGGTTTTGGCATGTTCGTATCGCTGGATGATTTGTATGTCGAAGGTTTGGTGCATATCTCGGAACTGGGCAAAGACTATTTCCATTTTGATGCCGCCAAACACCATTTGCTGGGCGAGCGCACCGGGCAAAGTTACCGTCTGGGCGACCGCGTACAGGTTCGCGTGGTCAAGGTGGATATGGAAAGCACCAAGATAGATTTTGTGTTGCATGCCGAAACGGATGTGGCTGAACTTGACTCGGCGTCCGTGCCAAAAAAAGCAAAAGGGAAGAAAAAAAATGGCTGATTTGAGGCTGATTTACGGATTTCATGCGGTTACTTCGCGCATTCGTCAGAATCCGGACGGCGTGATGGAAATCTACCTGCAATCGCAACGCCAGGATCCGCGTATGCGTGAGCTGATTAAGCTGGCTGAAGCCAGTGGTGTGCGGGTCATTCCGGTGGATGGTGCGCGCCTGGATGGGATGGCGGGTGGCGCAAGGCATCAGGGCGTGGCTGCGCGTGTCGATGCGGCACGACGTGTGCAACATTTGTCCGACGTGCTGGAAACGCTCACCGAGCCGCCGCTGTTACTGGTGCTGGACGGCATACAGGACCCGCATAACCTGGGCGCATGTCTGCGCAGTGCAGACGCATTCGGCGTGCATGCGGTAATTGCACCTAAAGACCGTGCAGTGGGTATTACCGCGACGGTGGAAAAAGTTGCCTGCGGCGCGGCGGAAACAGTGCCTTATATAACGGTCACCAACCTTGCTCGCACCCTGCGTGAATTGAAGGAGCAGGGTATCTGGGTGGTGGGTGCCGCAGGCGAAGCCAAGCAGGATTTGCACAGTTTTAAACATACGGGTGCGCTGGCTTTGGTGTTGGGTGCGGAAGGCGAGGGCTTGCGGCGCCTGACGATGGAAACCTGTGATGAGCTGGTGCGTATCCCGATGCTGGGTAGTGTGGAAAGTTTAAATGTCTCGGTGAGTACCGGCATATGTCTTTTCGAAGCCAGGCGACAACGCAGTGCTGGGAATTAAGCGTTGCCCCCGCTTTGTAGCGCGGGCGTGCCGGTAAGTTTGTGTGAGAAGCTATGTTCCTCTTGCTGGCAGCCTGGATAAGTATTAGTCTTGCCGGGCGTCGGTGGAGAGCTGCTGGCTCTTGGATGATTGAATTGCGTGTTATTTTTAATGCTCATCAGGTGAGCAAAATATAAAAGGGGGGCGGCAATGAAAAAAAGTACGATAGCTTCGACTCTGGCAGTTGCGCTGCTGGGTATGAACGTAGCACAAGCAAGTGAGTTCGATGGTGTATGGCTTGGGGCCAAGCTGGGTTACAACGTCTCCGATCTGACCGCACTGGATAAAAAAAATGCGACAGCATTCGGGCTGGAAGGCGGCTATAACTGGGATATGGATGCATTTCTTTTGGGGTTGAATGGGTTTGCTGATCTGAACGGCAAAGCTACGCATAATCCGGGGCTGGTGAATTATGGTAGTCGCGCTTATGGTCTGGACGGCAAGTTAGGCCTGCCTATGGATAACTGGTTGCCTTATGCCAAGTTGGGTTATGCGCGCACAGCCGGTAATGGCGGAGCCAGCACGATCAGCGGTAGCGGGGCGCACTTCGGCCTCGGCGTGGAGTACAAGTTTATGCCCCATTTGAGCGTATCGGGTGAATACAGCCTGGGAAGTGCCAAGACTGGCGCGGTCAAACTGAACAATAATAATTTTACTGTCGGGGTTAATTACTACTTCGATAGTCCCGCCATTCCCTACGCAGCCCCCATTGCTCCGGTTGTCATACAAGAGAAGCCAAGAGAGGTCGCACCCATCGAGATGATGAAGCCGGCTGTACCCATGGTGATCAAAGAAGAGCCGAAGGAAATATGGAAAACGCTGCTGGAAGAAAAACCTGTGAGCTTCTCGGGGGTTAATTTCGATACAAATTCTGCGAAATTGTTACCGTCTGCAAACTCAGAACTGGATGATGTGGCTGAATTTGCAAAGCTTTATCCCGGTGCTCAGTTGCAAATATCCGGGCATACGGATTTCCGGGCAGGCAAATCCAAGGAGGCTTACAACCAAAAGCTTTCTGAACGTCGTGCCGCAGCATTTAAAATGGCGCTGGTAGAGCGAGGAGTCGCTGCTGAGCGCATCAGTGTTGAGGGTTATGGATTCTCTCAGCCGATTGCAGATAATGATACTGAAGCAGGGCGCGCACAAAACCGCCGTGTGGAAATACGCTCGGTCATCACGGAAGAGAAGCGTGTCCGTGTAACTGAATAATATTTTTGCGGGCAGTGGACTGTCTCAATCTGATGTTGTATTTTTGCAACTGGCGATTTTTATTTGCATCGCTGAGATAGAATGCCAGCCGAATATAGCTTAAAGCTTAAATAGATATTTCGATACTCAACAAAAATAAGGAAAAATGATGAAAAAAAGCACAATGACTATTGCTCTGGCAGCTGCGCTGCTAAGCATCTCCACCGCACACGCCAGCGAATTTTCCGGTGGCTGGATCGGCGGTAAAGTTGGCTCTAATCGTTCAGATGTTGCAGGTGCAGCAACGGTGGCCTTGCCTACAATCAGTGCCAAGAGCGCGGATACTTATGGTTTTGAAGCTGGTTATAACTGGGATATGAGCGGTTTTTTGCTGGGCGTGGATGGTTTTGCGGACTTTAACCAAAAAGCTACACACAACGCTGTGCCAGTTCCTACAGTGAATTATGGCAGCGATGTCTATGGACTGGATGTGAAGCTGGGTTTGCCATCCGGTAACTGGCTGCCTTATGCAAAGCTGGGCTATGGTTCAAGTCGTGCGACCGGTGCGGTGGCGCATTCAGCTAACGGCGCTCATCTGGGCCTGGGCGTGGAATACAAATTCGCGCCTCACTGGAGTGTGGCAGGTGAGTACACCACTATCTCTGGCAATAATGCAGGTCAGAAGTTGAATAACGACAATTTGACTATTGGCATCAATTATTACTTTGATAGCCCTTATGTTGCTCCTGCGGTCGCGGCTGTTGCAGCGCCTGTCGTTGTTAAGCAAGAGCCTGCTCCTGTCGTTGCACCGAAAGCCGCTCCGGTTTCGGAAACATGGAAGACATTGCTGGAGGAGAAGCCTGTAACACTCAAAGGTACCAATTTCGACTTTGATTCTGCAAAGTTGCGCCCTGCCGCAGACGCTAAATTGAACGAAGTGGCAGAATTTGCCGCAGCATACCCTGATGCAAAACTTGACGTTTCCGGGCATACGTGCAGCCTGGGTAGCGATGCTTACAATCAGAAGCTGTCTGAGCGTCGTGCGGCCTCTGTCAAAGCCTACCTGGTAAATAAAGGTGTTGCGGCAGATCGTATTGTTTCTGAAGGTTATGGCGAAACAAAACCTGTCGCAGACAACAAGACTAAAGCAGGTCGTGAAGAAAACCGTCGTGTCGAGATTCGTTCGGTGATCAAAGAGCAAACAAGAGTGCGTGTAATTCAGTAATTTATACAAACGCTGAAAAAACGGGCTGTTATCAGCCCGTTTTTTTTGGCGCTAAATATATTTTTATTGACTAAGGCGGGAGCGATCAGGTCTTTCAGTCGAACTTGTCAATGCGTCCCGCGACTGTTAACTTTTGCTTCTTAAATGGAATAAGATGCACACCCCTAACGAATTTCAGAATAAATATGAAACTGGCAATCGCGCAAATTAACTGCGTATTGGGTGATCTGAAGGAAAACTCGGCAAAAATCTTGCGTTATGCAGAGCAGGCCAAAGACAGCGGCGCGCAACTGATGTTGACGCCTGAGCTGAGCCTGTGCGGTTATCCGCCGGAAGATTTGTTGTTGCGGAGTGGTTTTTTTCAGGCTTGTCGGGCGGCTTTAGACGAGCTCGCACTGGATATCTCCGGTATAGCCGTGATCGTGGGTCATCCGCATGAACAGGATGGAAAGCGTTACAACGCAGCCTCATTGTTACGCGATGGCAAGGTGGTTGCGACGTACTTCAAACACTCCCTGCCTAATTACGCCGTGTTCGATGAAAAGCGTTATTTTTCCGGTGGCACTGAGCCCTGTGTGTTTGAGTTGGGTGGCATTCATTTCGGAATCAATATTTGTGCTGACGTGTGGGAGCAGGACGCGGCACGGCTCGCTCGAAAAGCAGGTGCGCAAGTTTTGCTGGTGCTGAATGCATCGCCGTATGCGATTGAGAAGCAGTCGTCGCGGTATGGTGCGTTGCGTTTGCGCATCGCAGAGACCGGCATGTCCGTGATTTATGCCAACATGGTTGGCGGTCAGGATGAGTTGGTTTTTGACGGCGGTTCTTTTGCGATGGATAGCTCTGCGCAACTGATGATGCAGGGCGCTGTTTTTGAAGAAGAATTATCTATTCTGGAAATGGGCGCAAATGCGCGCCCCGCCGGTGAAATGGCTGTGCTTCCGGACGAGGAGGCAGGTGTTTATCGCGCACTGTGTTTGGGGGTGCGGGATTACATAGGAAAAAATCGTTTCCCGGGGGTGTTGCTGGGTTTGTCGGGCGGTATAGATTCTGCCTTGACGATGGCTATTGCGGTAGATGCGCTGGGTGCGGATAAAGTGCATGCAGTGATGATGCCGTCACCCTATACCGCACAAATAAGTCTGGATGATGCGAGAGAAATGGCGGAGATACTCGGCGTGCATTACGATGAGTTTTCAATTGAGCCCTTATTTCAAGACTATTTAGCAATGCTTAAGCCATGTTTCTCCGGACGGGCAGAGGATACGACAGAAGAGAATTTGCAGGCGCGCATCCGTGGCAATATTTTGATGGCTTTATCCAATAAATTCGGTTCGCTGGTGCTGACTACCGGGAATAAGTCAGAAATGAGCGTGGGCTACGCCACATTGTACGGAGACATGGCGGGCGGTTTTTCGGTGTTGAAGGATGTCAGCAAGATGCTGGTTTATCGTCTGGCGCGTTATCGCAACACTCTGGGTCAAGTCATTCCGGAGCGGATCATTGCGCGCGCACCCAGTGCCGAGTTGCGCCCTGACCAGACTGATCAGGACAATTTGCCTCCGTATGAAGTGCTGGATGGTATCGTGGAGTGTTACGTGGAAAAGAACATGGCCATACCTGAGATAGTCTCATTCGGCTACGCTGAAGCGGATGTCAGGCGCGTGGTTCATCTGATACGAAGTAGCGAATACAAGCGGCGTCAGTCTGCCGTAGGTGTGCGCATTACCGAACGAGGCTATGGAAAAGACTGGCGCTATCCCGTCACGGTGCGTTATCAGGATAGCTATTAACGAGGCGCGCGGTAGTGCCATGTGTTGCTGATCGCTATCCTGCCGCTGCCGTCCGTGGTTTGATAGGCAACTGACGCGTAAAGGCATTGTCTGACTTTTTTCGATTTCTTTTAGTCGTAAAATTTGCTATACTTCGCGCTGTTTACGGATGGGCTTTGTGCCCGTTTTTTATTTGTGGGTCGCGATTATGGATGTAATCAAGCTGGTTGAAACGACGGTAACAGGTCTGGGGTATGAGTTGGTGGATATCGAACGTTCCGGCCGCGGCATGTTGCGTGTGTTCATTGATAAGCCTGAGGGTATTTCCGTTGAGGATTGTCAGGTGGTCAGTAATCAATTGACTCGGCTCTTTACGGTTGAAAATGTTGATTACGATCGTCTTGAAATCTCCTCGCCGGGGTTGGATAGACCGCTCAAGAAAGAGGCTGACTTTATCCGTTTTACGGGTGAAAAGGCGCAGCTTAAACTGCGTATGCCGATGGCGGGCCGTAAAAGTTTTACCGGCATTATCGTCGCGGTAAGCGAGGGTGTGTTGCAGGTGAATGTGGATGAGGTTCAGGTTGAAATTGAACTGGCGAATGTAGATAAGGCACGCTTGGTGCCGACTTTTTAGAATTTTATACGCGTCGCTGACAAGCGAATGTTTAGCTGGAGAATGGTATGAGTCGTGATATTTTGTTGCTGGTGGATGCGTTGTCTCGTGAGAAAAACGTGGACAAGGAGGTCGTATTTGCTGCGCTGGAATCCGCGTTGGCTTCTGCAACTAAGAAGCAATTTGAGGATGAAGCTGACGTGCGCGTCGCGATAGATCGCAACACCGGTGAATTTGAATCTTTCCGTTGCTGGGAAGTGATGGATGATGAGACCTTTGAAACGCCAGATTTGCATATCAAATTGGAAGAGGCACAAAAACGTGATCCCGACATTCAGTTGGGCGGGTTTATCGAAATGCCTTTGGAGTCTATAGACTTCGGGCGTATTGGTGCACAAGCCGCAAAGCAGGTTATTTTCCAGAAAATCCGCGATGCTGAGCGTGAGCAGATACTTGCAGATTTCATGGATCGTAAAGAGCATCTGGTTTCCGGTACGGTCAAGCGCCTTGAGCGTGGCAATGCGATTGTGGAATTTGGCAAGATAGAGGCGCTGCTGCCGCGTGATCAGATGATTCCTAAGGAAAATATGCGTATCGGTGATCGCGTCCGAGCACATTTGTTGCGTGTGGATCGCAGTGTGCGAGGCCCGCAAGTCATTTTGTCCCGTACTTCTGCGGATTTGCTGGTCAAGCTGTTCGAGCTGGAAGTGCCGGAGATTGAAGAGAATTTGCTGGAAATCATGAGCGCGGCACGCGACCCCGGTTCACGTGCCAAGATTGCGGTGCAATCACATGATCAGCGCATTGATCCTATCGGTACTTGTGTGGGGATGCGCGGTTCGCGCGTGCAAAGTGTCACCAATGAATTGGCTGGTGAACGCGTTGATATTATTTTGTGGTCGGAAGATCCTGCTACTTACGTTATCAATGCCCTGGCCCCTGCTGAGGTAAGCAGCATTGTGGTGGATGAAGATCGTCACAGCATGGATGTAGTGGTTGAAGAGGAAAATCTGGCGCAGGCAATCGGTCGTGGCGGACAGAATGTTCGTCTGGCCAGTGAAATGACGGGCTGGGAACTCAATATCATGACTGTCGAGCAAGCCCAGGAAAGGCATGATCAAGAGTTTGTCAAGACGCGTGCGATTTTCATGGAAAAACTGGATGTCGATGAAGAGGTCGCGGATATCCTGGTGCAAGAAGGTTTTGCGACGCTGGAAGAAGTCGCCTATGTGCCGGTTGAAGAGATGCTGGAAATTGAAACATTTGATGAGGATACCGTCACCGAGTTGCGTAGTCGTGCGCGGAATGCCTTGTTGAATGCGGCCCTGGTTAATGAAGAAAAAGTCGAACACGGTATAGATGATCTGCTCAAGCTTGACGGCATGGATGATGAGCTTGCGCGTGCGTTGTCTGTAAAAGGTGTGACGACACAAGAGCAATTGGCGGATCTGGATGTGGATGAATTGGTTGAGTTGTCAGGTTTGGACAATGAACGTGCAAATGCGTTGATTATGGCAGCGCGGGCACCCTGGTTTGCGTAATGTGGGCTTGAAAACGTAGCGAGATTGGCTGAATGCAAGGCGCGTGGTGAGTGAGTTTGTTGCATCATCAGCAGGTGATGTGGTTGTCGCGCGATGCAGTGGCTGGTTGCCGCAGGAGGTTTTTAATGCTCCGATGAGTGGTTAAGTTTAAAGGATGGTAATGGGAAAATTGAACGTAATACAATTTGCGGCTGAGCTTGGATTGCCGGTGGCTTTGCTGTTAGAGCAGTTACATGCTGCCGGTGGCGTGCAATCAGATGCGTCGGACATGGTTTCTGAGACTGACAAGGCACAGTTGCTTGAGTATTTACGTCAGGCACATGGTGCTGATAATTCTGCCAAAAAAATAACGCTTACGCGCCGTGAAACGACGGAAATTCAAAGCTCGGACAAGTCGGGGCGCGCACGCACCATTCAGGTTGAGGTGCGCAAGCGTCGTGTTGTGGCACCCGCGCCTGCGGCTGTTCCGCCTGTCGCTGTGTTAACCAGTGCTGAACAGGTTAAGGTGTTGGGGCGTGAAGAGTTGGGCATACGTGAGCAGGAAGCGAAATTGCAGGCAGAGTTGGCGGCACGTCAGGAAGCTGAGTTGCTTGCCAAGCAAGAGCGCAATAAATTCAGAGCAGAAAAGCAAATTCAGTCCGAAGCGCCCGTTGTTGAACCGGTAAAGGTTAAGGCTGAAACAAGCGCCGAAGCCGTTGCGCCGGTAGTTGAGATTGCTCAGGAGCCCGTGTCAGTCGCAGCCCAGGTTCCTGCCGAAGCTGTTGCGGAGCGCGCATTGCAGGCAGTTTCTGCCGAGCAGGACAAGGCGCAAGGCACTTTACATAAACCGACTATGCGCCCTGGTGACAAGGTGGTAAGGCCGGACAGAAAGCCCAAGGTTGAGGTAAAGCCCACCCCTGTTGTTCGTGACGATAAAACGAGCAATAAGCGTGCTGCACCCAAAGCCCCGGCGCGCGCCGTGGACAAGACGGCGACCAAAAATAAATCCTGGGCAATGCCTGTTCGCGCCCCCAAGCACGGCAAGCATGGCAAGCATGTGGCTGAAGAAGCGGCTCACGCATTTACCTTGCCGACAGAGGCCGTGGTGCGTGAAGTGGCTGTTCCCGAGACGATTGTTGTCGCCGAACTGGCGCAGAAGCTGGCTGTTAAAGCCGTCGAGATCATTAAGGTGCTGATGAAGATGGGCATGATGGTTACCATCAATCAGGTGCTGGATCAGGAAACGGCGATGATTGTGGTGGAAGAATTGGGCCATGTTGCCAAGGCTGCCAAGCTGGACGATCCTGATGCGTATTTGATGGACGATGAAGAGCATCATGATGTAGAGCCTGAGTCGCGCGCCCCGGTTGTGACGGTAATGGGTCACGTGGATCACGGTAAGACTTCATTGCTGGATTATATTCGTCGCACGCGTGTCGTTTCGGGAGAGGCGGGCGGTATTACCCAGCACATAGGCGCTTATCATGTTGATACTCCGCGCGGCATGGTTACCTTCCTGGATACGCCGGGTCACGAGGCGTTTACCGCCATGCGTGCACGCGGCGCGAAAGCAACGGATATTGTTATTCTGGTGGTGGCGGCTGACGATGGCGTGATGCCGCAAACGAAAGAGGCTATCGCACACGCCAAGGCGGGTAATGTGCCGTTGGTGGTGGCGATTACCAAGGTCGATAAAGCGGATGCTAATATCGAGCGAGTCAAGCAGGAACTGGTTGCCGAAGGTGTAGTTCCGGAAGACTGGGGCGGCGATGCGATGTATGTCGAAGTTTCTTCCAAGTCGGGACAGGGTATCGATCAGTTGCTGGAATCGATTCTGTTGCAAGCCGAGTTGATGGAGTTGAAGGCCCCGCGTCTATGTAATGCTAAGGGATTGGTCATTGAGGCGCGTCTGGATAAGGGCAAGGGACCTGTGGCGACCGTGCTGATTCAGTCCGGTACGTTGAAGCGCGGCGATGCCGTGCTGGTAGGCTCGGTGTTTGGTCGTGTGCGCGCCATGCTGGATGAAGGCGGCAAGAGTGTGCAAGAGGCCGGCCCGTCTATCCCAGTCGAAATTCAGGGGCTCTCAGAAGTGCCTGATGCAGGTGAATCGCTGATGGTATTGACCGACGAGAAACGTGCACGTGAAATTGCATTGTTCCGTCAGGGTAAATATCGCGGTGTGAAGCTGGCTCAACAACAGGCAGCCAAGCTGGAAAACATGTTTGACCAAATGGCCGAAGGAGAGGTTCGCACGCTTTCGCTGATTGTGAAATCAGACGTGCAGGGTTCTGCCGAGGCGATTGCACAAACACTGCAAAAACTCTCTACGGCCGAAGTAAAGGTTAACCTGATACACAGCGGTGTGGGTTCAATCAACGAGTCTGATATCAATCTGGCATTGGCATCCAAGGCCGTCTTGATTGGCTTTAATACGCGTACGGATGCACCTGCACGCAAGCTTGCAGAATCGTGTGGCGTAGAGATACGCAACTATGGAATCATCTATGCGATGATGGACGACATCAAGACGGCGTTGTCCGGCATGTTGGCGCCCGAGAAGCGAGAAAGCAGTCTAGGCTTGGTCGAGGTGCGTCAGGTGTTCGTGGTTTCCAGAGTGGGCACTATTGCCGGTTGTATGGTGCTGGAAGGCGTGGTCAAGCGCGGCTGCAAGGTTCGCGTGATGCGAGGCAATGAGCTTATTCATGAAGGTGAGTTGGATTCGTTGAAGCGCTTCAAAGATGATACGAAAGAAGTGAGAGCTAATTTCGAATGTGGTTTGTCGGTAAAGAACTTCAATGATCTTCAGGTTGGCGACAAGCTGGAAGCCTATGAAATCGTTGAGGTCGCACGTACCCTGTAATGGCGAATTTTGCGAGAACAGATCGTGTCGCGCAGCAGATGCAGCGTGAAATCGCACAGCTGGTGCGTCTCGAAATCAATGACCCGCGCGTGAAGCTGGTAACCATTACCGGTGTTGAGGTGGCAGGTGATTACTCTCATGCGAAGATTTTCTTCACGCGTCTGGATGGCAAGCACGCCGAGGCGCAAGAAGGTCTGGATCGTGCTGCGGGTTTTCTGCGCAGCAAATTGGCGCGCAGCATCAAGCTGCGCATCATGCCGCAATTGCATTTTGTCTTCGATTCCTCAGTCGAGCGTGGCAGTCAGTTGTCGCAATTGATTGAGCAGGCGGTAGCCAGCGATTTTCATCTTGACGAAAAATAAACCGCAATACCGGAGTAAATGGCGCTCCATCGATGGCGTATTGTTGTTCGATAAGCCGCTGGAATTGAGCTCCAACGATGCGCTGCAAAAAATTCGCCGTCTGTTTCAGGCTGAAAAAGCGGGGCATACCGGCACGCTCGACCCTTTGGCGACCGGCCTGCTGCCGGTCTGCTTCGGCGAGGCGACCAAATTTTCCAATGCCTTGCTGGATGCGGATAAATCCTATACTGCATTGTTGCGCCTGGGGCAAACCACGACGACCGGCGATGCAGAAGGCGAAATCATTGCTGAGCATCCAGTTGAAAGTACCTTGTCGGATGTTGAGGTTGCTTTAACGCGGTTTCTTGGTGAAATTGAACAGATGCCGCCCATGCATAGCGCGCTTAAACACCAGGGCAAGCCGCTTTACGAATATATTCGCAAGGGTATTACCATCGAGCGGCCGTTGCGCACGGTACTGATACATGAGCTGGTGTTGAATCGTTTTGCGGGCAACGAGATGGAGATTTCCGTGCGCTGCAGCAAGGGTACGTATGTACGCACGTTGGCGGAAGACATCGGTGCGGTGCTGGGATGTGGCGCGCACCTCATAGGCTTGCGCCGTACGGCAATTGCTCATTTTAAACTGGCCGATGGTTATAATTTTGAGCAATTGAATGAGATGGGTGATGCGGCGCGCGATGCGTGTGTTTTGCCGCTGGCGAGTCTGATGCCGGACACGCCGAAGCTACAGCTGGATGCTGTGCAAATCAAACGCCTGGCGCAAGGCCAGCGCCTGGGATTGGATACCGGATTACCGGATGGCAAGCTTGGTTTGTATGGGCCGGATGGGTTTGTGGGTGTGGGATTGCAACAAGGTCGTCGTGTTGCGCCTGTCAGGCTGATTTCCAGCGTGGCACAGCAGGCCGCAAAAGTAAATTCGACAGATAATTATGTAGTTGAGCAGTAGTGGTATTCAAGGTTACAATACGAAACTTTTTTTAGGAGAGCAAAACCAATGGCAATTACCGCCGCGCAAAAAGCGCAAATCGTTACAGACTATCAACGTGCCGCAGCAGACACGGGTTCCCCCGAAGTGCAAGTGGCTTTGATTACCGCACGGATTACTTATCTGACAGATCATTTTAAAGATCACGCTAAAGATCACCATTCTCGTCGCGGTCTGTTGCGTCTGGTTAGTCGTCGTCGCAAGCTGCTCGATTACCTCAGGAGCAAGAACGAAGCCGGTTACCAAATTCTGATTAAGCGTCTGGCAATTCGTAAGTAGTCATATATCAAGCGGGTCGCGATTGCGGCCCGTGTCATTTTGTCCTATCTATTTCGTGTGATGCGATTGCGTGTCATGCAAGCCTGAAAGAGGTCTATCGTGAGTTACTTAAAAAAGACATTAGCATTTGGTAAGCATCAGCTTACGCTTGAAACGGGCGAGATCGCGCGTCAGGCGAGCGGTGCGGTTCTGGTTAGTTTGGATGATACCGTGGTGCTGGTCACTGTGGTGGGTCGTAAAAACGCCAAGCCTGAGCAGGATTTCTTCCCGCTTACCGTTGATTATATGGAAAAGACCTATGCTGCCGGCAAGATCCCGGGTAGCTTCTTCAAGCGCGAAGGTCGTCCTAGTGAAAAGGAAGTGCTGACATCGCGTCTGATCGATCGTCCTCTTCGTCCGCTGTTTCCAGAGAGTTTTTACAATGAGGTGCAAATCGTTGCGACGGTTATGTCCTCGGACAGCGAAATTGACGCTGATATCCCTGCATTGATCGGTGCATCCGCTGCACTGGCACTGTCCGGTATTCCTTTTGATGGCCCCATTGGTGCGGCTCGCGTAGGTTATGTTGACGGCCAATACTTGCTTAACCCGACAGCGACTGAGCTGAAAACATCGCAAATGGATCTGGTCGTTGCCGGTACGGATCGTGCGGTGCTGATGGTTGAGTCAGAAGCGCAGCAATTGTCCGAAGAAGTGATGCTGGGCGCGGTAATGTTCGGTCACGAGCAATTCCAGGTAGTGATTCAGGCTATCAACGAAATGGTTGAAGCAGTAGGCGCGCCGGCTTGGGATTGGGTTGCTCCGGCAAAAGACGAAGCGTTGATCGCTCAGATCGCAGAACTCGCTGAAGCTGATTTGCAACAGGCATATGCGATTCGCTCCAAGCAGGAACGCACGGAAGCACTTTCTGCTATTCATGACAAAGTCATGGCTGCGGTATCCGCTGATATTGAAAAAAATCACGTCAATGAGTTGTTTGGCGCGCTGGAAGCTAAAATTGTACGTGGTCAGATTCTTAGTGGTGAGCCGCGTATCGATGGTCGCGATACACGCACCGTTCGTCAAATTACCATACGCAACAGCGTATTGCCCCGCACGCACGGTTCCGCCCTGTTTACGCGTGGCGAGACTCAGGCTGTCGTTGTGGCGACACTGGGCAGCATGCGCGATGCGCAGAAGGTCGATGCGCTGCAAGGCGATTTTTCTGACCGCTTCATGCTGCATTACAACTTCCCTCCGTATGCTACCGGTGAAACAGGCCGCGTAGGTACGCCCAAGCGTCGTGAAATCGGTCATGGCCGTCTGGCCAAGCGTGCACTGGTTGCCGTACTGCCGGATGAAGAGGACTTTGGTTACGCGATTCGTATCGTTTCTGAAATTACTGAGTCGAATGGTTCCAGTTCGATGGCTTCCGTGTGTGGCGGTTGCCTGTCCATGCTGGATGCCGGTGTGCCGCTCAAGGCGCATGTTGCGGGTATTGCGATGGGTCTGATCAAGGAAGGTAATCGTTTCGCCGTGCTGACCGATATTCTGGGTGATGAAGATCATCTGGGCGATATGGACTTCAAGGTGGCCGGTTCCGAAACAGGAATTACCGCCTTGCAGATGGATATCAAGATCAACGGCATCACACGCGACATCATGCAGGCTGCATTGAGCCAAGCGCGCGAAGGTCGTTTGCACATCCTCGGTCTGATGACTGAATCACTGGCAGGCGCTCGTAGCGAACTGTCCGAATTCGCACCGCGCATGATCAAGATGAAGATCAATCCTGAGAAAATCCGTGACGTGATCGGCAAGGGCGGCGCTGTTATCCGCGCACTGACTGAAGAAACCGGCACAACCATCGATATCGATGACGCAGGTAATATCACTATCTCCAGCGTGAACGGCGAAGCGGGTGAGTTGGCCAAGAAACGCATCGAAGATATCGCGATGGACGTAGAAGTGGGCAAAATCTACGAAGGTCCGGTAGTCAAGTTGCTCGACTTCGGCGCGTTAATCAACATCCTGCCTGGCAAGGACGGTTTGTTGCATATTTCCCAGATCGCACACGAGCGCGTAAACAGCGTGGGTGATTACCTGAAAGAAGGCCAGGTAGTGCGTGTCAAACTGCTGGAAATGGACGACAGAGGCCGCATGAAGCTCTCGATGAAGGCTTTGCTGGCTACGCCTGAATCGACTGGCGCTTCTATCGCCGAGTAAGCGATATTTGATCCCAACAAAAAACCCGCTTCGGCGGGTTTTTTGTTGGCTCATCACTTGGGAAGTGTGTGATTAAATCCTGCAATATGTTTGTTGCCAGGTTGAAACGAAAGGTTGCTTATTTGACCCTCTGCTTTTAGCTGGCACAGAAAAAATGTCACTTAGCCATCTGCTTTTAGCTTCGCAGAAAGAGATGGCTAATCACTTAGCCATCTGCTTTTGACTGCGTCGAAAGAAATGGCAAAAAATCATTTTGCCATTTGCTTTTCACGGATTTCATCCAGTGATTTGCAATCTATGCATTTCGTAGCGGTGGGACGTGCTTCAAGGCGACCCAGGCCGATTTCAATGCCGCAATTGTCGCAGTAGCCATAATCGTCAGCGTTAATTCTGGTTATCATCTCGTCAATTTTCTTGATCAGCTTGCGTTCGCGGTCGCGGTTGCGCAGTTCCAGGCTGATGTCGGATTCCTGTGTCGCTCTGTCGTTCGGGTCGGCAAATACCGTGGCTTCTTCCTGCATGGTGTGTACTGTGCGATCGATGTCTTCGCCCAAGCCTGATTTGATATCGTTCAGGATGCGGCGAAAATGGTCGCGTTGCTGCGGGTTCATGTACTCCTCGCCATCCTTTGCTTGATAGGGCGCGATGGGTTTGTTTGATAATACCGACATTGCACTTCTCCAACGTGAAAAAATTAAGTCCGCTTTAATACCAGATAGTGGATTTGTTGGCAACTAAATAAGGTGAAAAAGCCATATTATCGGCCGGCCAGCAGCAAAAACAGGCTGGGGCGTTTATTCAGCTGTGGGGCGGTTTGCGCTTTCCATTGTGAGATAGTACGCGTCTGTATCTGTTCGTCGGGCAGGCTGATGTCGGTGGCGACGCACAACAGCGTTTGCGGGCGGCATTGTGTCAACAAGGCGGCGTACAGCTTTTCATTACGATAGGGCGTTTCTATGAAGAGCTGGGTTTGATTGCGCTGAGCGGATTCTGTCTCAAGACGGGTGATTGTCTTGTTGCGTTCCGGTTCTTCTTTGGGTAGGTAGCCGTGAAAGGCAAAGCACTGTCCGTTCATGCCCGATGCCATCAATGCCATGAGGATGGAGGAGGGGCCGACCAGCGGCACGACGCGTATGCCCTTGCGATGCGCCAGATTAACCAGCTCGGCGCCCGGATCGGCGATGCCGGGGCAGCCCGCTTCCGAGATGATGCCGACATCGTGGCCCTCCAGCAGTGGAGCCAGCAGCGCAGGCAGTTCGCGCGCTTCGGTGTGCTCGTTGAGCAACGCAAAGTGCAGCGATTGTATTGGCTGTTCGTGTTTGAGCGCGGAGAGGAACTGGCGCGATGTCTTGGCTTGTTCTACCACGTAATGTTGCAGATGACGCGCAATATTGATGACGTGTTGTGGCAGGACCTGTTCGGCGTGCGTGTCGCCCAGCGTGCAGGGAATGAGATACAGTGTGCCGTTAGTCATGATCAGAATATCCGTACATTTTCGCGGCGCAGCATTTCGGCCAGCAGTATTAACGGCAGGCCGATCAGCGCATTCGGGTCGTCACCGCTCATGCTGCTCATCAGTGCGATGCCCAGCCCTTCCGATTTTGCGCTGCCGGCGCACTGGTAAGGTTGCTCCTTGAGCAAATAGGCTTCAATTTCGGCATCGCTCAGTTCGCGCAAGGTGACAAAATTTTCCGCTACTTCGGTTTGCATGCGCCCCATCTTGCTGTTCAGTAGGGTCAGCGCGGTGTAAAAGCAGGTGGTCTTGCCGCGCATCGCGCGCAGTTGCGCGACAGCATTGTCGTGAGTGAGCGGCTTGCCGAGTTGCCGGCCTTCCAGCAGGGCGACCTGATCGGAGCCGATAATCAGCGCGTCAGGATAATCGGCCGCCACGGCACGCGCTTTTTCCCGAGATAGTCGCAGCGAAGTGTCGCGCGCCGCTTCATCGGGCAGCGGCGTTTCGTCCACATCGGGAGCAGCCGTGGTAAAGGGTAGTTGTAACCGTTTTAGCAATTCGCAGCGGTATGGGGAGGTGGAGGCTAATACAAGCAATGGTGAATTCAACGATATTCCTTACGTTTTTTGACAGAATGCGTTGAAAAATATATCATGCGCGGCTCATGTACGCACGACCTTTCATCGATAGCCTGGATTTTGCCCGCAGCGGCAAGCAAATAGACGCGGAAGTGTCGTTTGCAGAGCTGCCACGTTTGCTGGATGTACTGGATAATTCGCAGGGAATCCTGCGTTATACGGTGCAAGGCAGTATGGATGCTCAGGGTAGTCCCATGTTGAAAATCAGCCTGTCCGGGGAGTGTCAGTTGCGGTGTCAGCGTTGCCTGCAGGGCATGGGTTATGCGATACAGCACGATGCGCGCCTGAAGTTGTGCGATCAGGCGGTTCTGGATGCGCAGGACGATGAGGATGAAGAGCTTGATCATATTCTGGCAGATGCAAATCTGGATGTGCTGGAGCTGCTGGAAGAAGAAATTTTGTTAAGTCTGCCAATCGCCCCCAAGCACGAGTCAGGGGCTTGTCAGTTGACAGAGGACGGAGACAGGCAGAAGGAGAGTAAGCATCCTTTTGCAGTTTTAGAGAAATTGAAACGTAATTAATTAGATTTATCCAAGGAGTAATAGCATGGCAGTTCAGCAGAATAAGAAGTCCCCATCCAAACGTGGTATGCATCGTGCTCATGATTTTTTGACCGCACCGGCTACCGCAATCGAGCCGACAACCGGTGAGAATCATCTGCGTCATCACATCAGCCCGAGCGGTTACTATCGTGGCAAAAAAGTAGTAAAAACCAAAGGCGAATAAGTCATTGTTCAGCGCAGCGGATCATCATGGTCGGCTGCGTTTCTGTCAGACCTGAATTTCTCCGAAATCATTAAAATGAGTGCAGGTGGTTCGAAATGCAGCGACGCTATCCTCGGGATGTGCGGGTTTCTGCTGTTATTCAATCACGTCTGTATTCGGAGCTTTTCCTTGCCAAGGATTACTTGAGTGGATGTCACATTAGCTATAGATGCGATGGGAGGCGACCACGGTACCTCGGTCACCATTCCGGCCGCAGTTGAGTATCTGAAGCAATTCCCCTGCGATTCCATCATTCTGGTGGGGCAAACTGACGTTATTGAAGCCGAATTGCGCACGCTGCACATCGATGCTGGGCAGTTCGGCGCGCGTCTGCGCGTGCATGCGGCCTCTGAAGTGGTCGGCATGGATGAGCAGCCGCAGTCTGCCTTGCGCGGAAAAAAGGATTCTTCGATGCGCGTGGCCATTAATCTGGTCAAGAACGGTGATGCGTCAGCCTGCGTCAGCGCGGGCAATACCGGCGCGCTGATGGCGACGGCGCGTTATGTGCTGAAAACGATTCCGGGCATAGATCGGCCCGCCATCGCATCTTATATGCCGACCAGAAATGGTCAGGTATGCATGCTCGATCTGGGCGCCAATACCGATTGTACTGCTGAGCATCTGTTGCAGTTTGCGATGATGGGTTCCACGCTGGTCACAGCGCTGGAACACAAACCTCATCCTACGGTCGGTTTGCTGAATATCGGCAGTGAAGATATCAAGGGTAACGAGGTGGTCAAGCAAGCTGCGGCTTTGCTGCGTGCCAGTGATTTGAATTTTTACGGGAACGTCGAGGGTAACGATATCTTCAAGGGCACGACCGATGTGGTGGTCTGCGATGGATTCGTAGGCAACGTTGCACTGAAAACGACCGAAGGGCTGGCTCAAATGTTGGGCGGTTTCTTGCGTGAAGAATTTTCCAGAAATGTATTTACCCGATTTGCCGGTTTGGTGGCGATGCCCGTGCTTAAAGCCTTTAAACGTCGCGTAGATCACCGGCGTTACAATGGTGCGAGTTTTCTTGGCTTGCGCGGTATTGTCGTAAAAAGTCATGGTTCGGCAGATGTGCTGGCTTTCCGTTGTGCCATAGACAGGGCGGCTGAAGAAGCGCGTGAGAATATGTGGCAGCACATCAGTGCGCATATTGAGAAGTGGCATACCGAACGGCAAAACATAGAGCAGGGGGTCGCCTGATGTATTCAAAGATAATCGGCACGGGCAGCTATTTGCCAGCTAAAGTGTTGAACAATTTCGATCTGGAAAAGATCGTTGACACCACCGACGAATGGATCGTGTCGCGCAGCGGCATTCATGAGCGGCATATCGCGGCAGACGACGAAGTCACCAGCGATCTGGCGTTACAGGCGAGTCTGCGTGCCATAGCGATGGCGGGCATTAGTGCTGATGAGATTGATTTGATTATCGTTGCCACTACGACTCCGGATAAAACATTTCCCAGTACCGCCTGTATTTTGCAGGACAAGCTGGGCATCACCAGCGGTGGTGCGGCATTTGATATGCAGGCCGTGTGCGGCGGATTTGTCTATGCGTTGAATACGGCCGATTTATACATACGCGGCGGACAAGCGAAGACCGTATTGGTAGTCGGTGCTGAGGTGCTGTCCCGTATCCTGGACTGGACTGATCGCACGACCTGTGTGCTGTTCGGCGACGGCGCGGGTGCGGTGGTATTGCGGGCCAGCGAAGATCCGGGAATCATTGCTGCTAAATTACATTCAGACGGACGTCATCATGCCTTGCTCAGAGCGGATGGCAGTATCTGTAACGGAGAAGTTCAGGGCGATCCCTTCATCAAGATGGAAGGACAGTCGGTATTCAAGTTCGCCGTCACCGTGCTGAGTAAAGTGGTCGATGAAGTGCTGGCTGATACAGGGTTGCAAGGCTCGGATATTGACTGGCTGGTGCCACACCAAGCCAATATTCGCATTATTGAAGCCACGGCCAAAAAACTCGGCCTGAGTATGGATAATGTGGTGGTGACCGTCGCACAACATGGCAACACTTCATCTGCGTCGATACCGCTGGCATTGGACGCCGCCGTGCGCGATGGCCGCATCAAACCCGGGCAGCACCTGTTGCTGGAAGCAATCGGCGGCGGGTTTACCTGGGGCGCAGTGCTGCTTAAATGGTAAAGGCAGTAGCTAGACGCTAGTTGGAGATGCCCGCTACGCGGTTTTTCCACTGACTACTGACGACTGCTTTTATCGACTAGCGACTAACGACTAATAACTAACGACTGTTTTTAATATGACTAAATTTGCTTTCGTATTTCCCGGTCAGGGTTCGCAATCTCGCGGCATGATGAACGGTTACGCTGACTTTGCAGTGGTGCGCGACACGTTTGTCGAGGCCTCCGATGTGCTGAAGCAGGATCTCTGGCAACTGGTTGTTGACGGTACCGATGCGGAACTGAACGCGACTGTAAACACGCAGCCTGTCATGCTGACAGTCGGTGTCGCGGTATATCGCGCCTGGCAGTCAAAAAACGGTGCGATGCCTGCGATAATGGCGGGGCATAGTCTGGGCGAATATACCGCGCTGGTCGCGGCGGGCGCGCTGAGCTTCGCCGATGCGTTGCCGCTGGTACGCTACCGTGCCGAGTGCATGCAGCAGGCCGTGCCTGAGGGCGTGGGCGGCATTGCGGCGATTTTGGGTTTGGACGATGAGGCGGTTCGTGCGGTGTGCATTGAAGGTGCGCAGGGCGAGGTGCTGGAAGCGGTGAATTACAACTCGCCCGGGCAGGTGGTGATCGCGGGTAATCGCGCGGCTGTCGAGCGCGGCATGGAACTGGCCAAGGGCAAAGGCGCCAAGCGCGCTATCATGCTGCCGATGAGCGTGCCATCCCATTGCAGTCTGCTTACGGGCGCTGCCGGACAACTGCGCGACTATCTGGCCGATGTTGCCGTGCAGTCGCCTGTCGTTCCTGTGCTGCACAACGCCGATGTCGCGGCATACAGCGATGGCGACAAGATCAAGGACGCTCTGGTGCGCCAGCTCTATTCGCCGGTGCGCTGGGTCGAGACCGTGCTGGAATTCGGCAAACAGGGCATCACCCACAACGTCGAATGCGCGCCGGGCAAGGTGCTGGCAGGACTGAACAAACGCATCGACGTGAACCAGCAGGCATCCGCGATCAACGACGGCGCGGCGCTGACGCTGGCTTTGGCTGCATTCGCATAATATTTCGTTCGTCTTGAGGATATCTGAGGACGTCGTACTACTGATTGAGGGAGATCGTAATGACACTACAAGGACAAATTGCACTGGTGACGGGCGCATCTCGCGGCATCGGACAGGCTATCGCGCTGGAGTTGGGGCGATTGGGCGCAACCGTAATCGGTACGGCCACGTCTGACAAGGGCGCACAGGCCATCAGCGAGTATCTGGCTGTGGCAGGCATCGCAGGGCAGGGTTATGCGCTGAACGTCAACGATATTGCGCAGACCGAAGAAGTATTGGCTGAGTTGCGCAAGCAGTTTGGCGAAATCTCTATCCTGGTGAACAACGCCGGTATCACCCGCGACAATCTGCTGGCGCGCATGACTGACGAAGAGTGGGATGATGTGCTGGCAACCAATCTGAAGTCAGTGTTTCGTCTTTCACGTGCCGTGTTGCGCGCGATGATGAAGGCGCGTGGCGGGCGCATCATCAGCATTTCTTCTGTGGTCGGCAGCATGGGTAACGCAGGGCAGTCCAATTACGCGGCGTCCAAGGCGGGTATGATAGGTTTTACCAAATCACTGGCGCAGGAGATCGGTAGTCGCAACATCACCGTTAACTGCGTCGCGCCCGGCTTCATCGATACCGATATGACGCATGCGCTGGGCGAAGAGCAACGCGCCAAACTGGTTTCGCATGTGCCGCTGAAACGCCTTGGTTCGCCCGCAGACATCGCCAATGCCGTGGGTTTTCTGGCAAGTCCTGCTGCGGCTTACATCACCGGCGTCACGCTGCATGTGAACGGCGGGATGTACATGGAGTAAATGCTGCTGGAGAACACTCATTTTCCTGTCTAGGAAAAGTAAGGTATATCACCTCATGCTTGTCACACCGAGCTCGCTGCGCATCTGTGGGCATTCGGCGGACGGTCTTGGCCGGCAATTGCAAATAGGCGGACCCGTTTGGCGATACTCATGATGCCATGGGGTTTGTCCCGCACCGGGCGCAAGTCTTTTCGTGACGCGCAGATTCATAGCTCCTCCAGAATTGCTCAATTTGGTTGAGATTGGCAGTCAATTGGTGCTAGAATGCGCGTTGCGTCGGAATAGGCCGATGCAAATTTCCCGTTCGCACAAGTTGGGGTGCTCGTAAGAGTCAGGCTGGCGAACGGTAGTTTTAACCCTTACGATAGGAATAGTCATGGCTGTAACAATGCGTCAAATGCTGGATGCTGGTGTTCATTTTGGTCACCAAACCCGTTTCTGGAATCCAAAGATGGCTCCGTACATCTTCGGTCATCGCAACAGAATTCATATTATCAATCTGGAACAGTCCGTAGCGCTTTTTGCTGAAGCAGAAAACTATGTGCGCAAGCTGTCCGCGAAAAAAGGCACCGTCCTGTTCGTGGCGACTAAGCGTCAGGCACGCGAAATCATTCAGGAAGAAGCGGTTCGCGCCAATTCCCCGTTTGTAAATCATCGCTGGTTGGGAGGCATGCTGACCAACTACAAAACAGTACAACAATCCATCAAGCGTCTGCGCGATCTGGAGGCAATGACTGCTGACGGCGCGGCTGAAGCTCTTTCCAAGAAAGAAGCCTTGATGATGAGCCGTGAGCTGGAGAAGTTGAATCGCAGCCTGGGCGGTATCAAGGATATGCCTGCTTTGCCGGACGCCTTGTTCGTTATCGACGTGGGTTACCAGAAGGGTGCCATCGTTGAAGCAATCAAACTGGGTATCCCGGTAATCGGTATTGTTGATACCAACAATTCGCCACTGGGCGTGAACTTCGTGATCCCTGGTAATGATGACTCTACTCAGGCGATTCGTTTGTATGCTCGCGGTATCGCTGACGCTGTGCTGGAAGGCCGCGCGCAGGCATTGAATGAATTGGTTCAGCAAGTAGCGGAGCAAGAGCCAGAGCAAGCAGCCTAAGTCACATAATGGCGCGAAAAGGGGCGCAAGCCCCTTTTTTTGTAAGTTTTTTATCGGAATTATAGGAGTTGAACATGGCAGAAATTACCGCAAGTATGGTCAAGGAATTGCGCGAGGCAACCGGTCTTGGCATGATGGAATGCAAGAAGGCATTGGTTGAAGCCAATGGCGATTTCAAGGTGGCTGAAGAGCAAATGCGCATCAAGAGTGGTGCGAAGGCGAGCAAGGCTTCCTCGCGGGTGACGGCTGAAGGTGTGGTCAGCGCGTTTATCGCGGCTGATGGCAAAAGCGGTGCAGTTGCAGAAATTAACTGCGAAACTGACTTCGTAGCCAAGAATGATGATTTCGTTGCATTCGCCAGAAATGTTGCTGAAACCGTAGCGGCAAACAATCCAGCCGACATTGAGGCTTTATCCGCTATGACCATTGCCAATGGCGCAGCTAGCGTTGAAGAAACTCGCAAGGCGCTGGTGATGAAGCTGGGTGAGAACCTGACTGTTCGCCGTTTCGAGCGCTACGAAACCACGACCGGTACTTTGTCCAGCTATCTGCACGGCAGCAAAATCGGCGTGTTGCTGAATTTCACCGGCGGCGACGAAACACTCGGTCGCGATATTTGTATGCATATCGCAGCCAGCAAGCCCAAGTCGGTCGATATTTCCGGTGTTAATCCGGTGGATATCGAAACAGAACGCCGTATTGCCATCGAAAAAGCGCGCGAAGCCGGAAAGCCGGAAGCGATGCTGGAAAAAATTGCTGAAGGTACCGTGCAAAAATTCCTCAAGGAAGTGACTTTGCTGGGTCAGGTATTCGTCAAGGCTGAAGACGGCAAGCAGACTATCGAGCAATTGCTTAAAGGCAGGAATGCATCGGTGTCCGCGTTCCAGATGTTTGTAGTGGGCGAGGGTATCGAGAAGAAAGTCGAAGATTACGCGGCTGAAGTGGCTGCAACCATCGCTGCTGCTCAGGGCTAATCATCATGAGCACACCTGTCTATAAGCGCATACTGCTCAAGCTCTCCGGCGAAGCCCTGATGGGTGATGACAGCTATGGCATCAACCGTACAGTCATCGAGCGTATCGTGGCTGAGATTGCGGAAGTGGTCGGGATGGGTGTGCAAGTGGCGATGGTAATCGGTGGCGGCAATATCTTTCGTGGCGTTGCTCCGGCTGCGGCGGGGATGGACAGGGCAACGGCCGATTACATGGGTATGTTAGCCACGGTGATGAATTCGATGGCGTTGCAGGATGCAATGACGCGTGCCGGGTTGGATTGCCGCGTGCAGTCAGCCTTGAATCTGGAGCAGGTTGCCGAGCCGTTTATTCGCGGCAAGGCCCTGCGTTATCTGGAAGAAGGCAAGGTGGTGATTTTTGCGGCAGGCATAGGCAGTCCGTTTTTCACGACGGATACTGCTGCGGCGTTGCGCGGCGTGGAAATGAGCGCCGAGGTGGTGATCAAGGCTACCAAAGTCGATGGTATTTATACGGCTGATCCCAAGAAGGATCCGCATGCGGTTCGTTATCAAAGCCTGAGTTTTGATGAGGCGATCAGCAAAAATTTGCAGGTAATGGATGCGACAGCGCTGACCTTGTGTCGCGACCAGAAGTTACCGATTATCGTATTTAGCATCTTCAAGCCGGGCGCGCTCAAGCGCGTGGTGTTCGGTGAGGGTGAAGGTACGCTGGTGCGTGTTGAGTAGAATGAGAGATTCGGGTTTTTCTGGTGCTAACCGTTCATTCCCGACCTCTGTAAAACAGGAGAAAAAGCATGATTTCTGAAATCAGGAAAGATACTGAACAACGCATGCGCAAGTCGCTGGATGCATTGAGAGCAGACTTGGGTAAAGTGCGTACCGGTCGTGCGCATACCGGCTTGTTGGATCATGTGACGGTCGATTATTACGGGAGTCCGACGCTGGTGACGCAAGTCGCAAACGTTACCTTGATTGATGCGCGCACCATCGGCGTGCAGCCGTGGGAAAAGAGCATGGTCGGCAAGGTGGAACGTGCGATCCGCGATGCGGATCTGGGTTTGAATCCCTCCACCAATGGTGAACAGATACGTGTTCCCATGCCTATGTTGACTGAAGAACGCCGCCGTGATTTGATCAAGGTGGTTAAGGCTGAAGGCGAAGATGCCAAAATCGCGGTGCGCAACATACGCCGTGACGCGAACAATTCCCTGAAGAGCCTGCTCAAGGAAAAGGAGATTTCTGAAGACGACGAACGTCGTGTTCAGGATGAGATACAGAAACTTACGGATCGTTTTGTTTCTGAAATTGACCAGGCACTGGCTGCAAAAGAAGTCGATTTGATGGCCGTATAACAGCGATGCTGCCAAGCTCCACGCGTTCCATTCCTGATATTGCACGCATCCCGCGCCATATTGCCATCATCATGGATGGCAACGGGCGTTGGGCAAAACAGCGTTTTATGCCGCGTATCATGGGGCATCAGCGCGGGGTTGAATCGCTGCGTGGAACGGTGCGTGCGTGCCGCGATCTGGGGGTGGAATACCTGACGGTATTTGCATTCAGTAGCGAAAACTGGCGGCGCCCGGTCGATGAGGTTTCCTTTTTGATGTCCTTGTTCCTGAAAATGCTGGAACGCGAAGTCGCTAATCTGCACAAAAACAATATTCGTTTGAAAATCATCGGCGACCGCAGCCGGTTTGATGAAAAACTCCAGCATACAATGCGCGATGCCGAACAATTGACCGCCAACAATACCGGCTTGACGCTGACTATTGCTGCCAATTACGGCGGTCGCTGGGATGTGATGCATGCGGTGCAGGCGCTGTTGCACGACCATCCTGAACTGGCTACCTCGTTTTTTGAGGAAGATTTGCAACCCTATCTGTCCATGAGCGATGCGCCTGAGCCGGATCTGTTCATACGCACAGGTGGGGAGAAGCGCATCAGCAATTTCATGTTGTGGCAGCTGGCCTATACCGAATTGTATTTTACCGATACCTTATGGCCAGCCTTTGATCGAAAGAAGCTGGAACACGCCATTGCTTCGTACCAGAATCGCGAGCGGCGCTTTGGGCGGACCAGTGAACAGTTGCTGAGCGGAACAGTGCAAGCTGAATCGGGAGAACCGCATGCTTAAATCCAGAATAATTACCGCTGTCGTCTTGTTGTCGCTGTTGCTGCTGGTATTGCTTGCACTGCCGGATGGCTGGTGGACGGGTCTGGTGGTATTGATGGTGATGCAGGGTGCGCTGGAATGGTCGAAGTTATCCAAGATTGTCGGCAGGAACGCGTATATCTACGGTGCATTGACACTGATCATCATGCTGGCCCTGGTCTGGTTCGACGCAGGCCACAGCGATGCCGAACAAACCTTACCTCATTTGCTGATTTATGCGGTTGCTGCCTTGTTCTGGCTGGTTATCGTGCCCACCTGGCTGATAGTCGGCTGGAAAGTTGAGAATCCCCTGTTGATGTGTCTGGCCGGCTGGTCGGTGTTGATTCCGACGGGTTTGGCCATGCTGGATTTGTACGCATTAAGCCCGCTGATATTGTTATTCGTGATGTGTCTGGTCTGGGTCGCCGATATTGGTGCCTATTTTGCAGGGCGCCGCTTCGGTAAAAGCAAGCTCGCTCCCAGTATCAGCCCTGGTAAAACCTGGGAAGGAGTGGCCGGCGCATTGCTGGGTGTAACGATATATGTGGTCTTGATCTGGAATATCAGTGCCTATGCGGATCATCGCGGCGTGCTGCCTGTTTTGTTACTGGCGTCCTGGTGGTGGGTGGGGCTGGCGGTCATCGGCGATTTGTTTGAGTCTGCCATCAAGCGTCAGGCGGGCGTCAAGGACAGTGGTGCATTGTTGCCCGGCCACGGGGGCCTGCTGGACCGTATCGATGCCTTGACTTCTACATTGCCGCTTGCTGCTCTGGTGATTTTGCTGCAGCAAATAGGCCAATAAGTGCGGTTGCCGATAAGACTGCTCAATTTTGGCTAAGGGATTAAAGACCAGACCATCTTGACGGCTATTCGATCAGGCTGGAATACAACACCAGACAAGTGCTGGTTGTCATGAATTGCCGCCGCGCTTTCCTTATTAAATTTATTGTTGACTGATTTCTAATGCAAAATTTAACCGTATTGGGTTCCACCGGCAGCATCGGCGGCAGTACGCTGGATGTGGTGGCACGTCACCCCGACAAATTCCGCATCGTGGCTTTGACGGCTCATCGTCAGCTTGACTTGCTGTTTCGGCAATGTATCCAATTTAATCCGCGCTATGCTGTTCTGCTGGATGAAGTGGCCGCCGTGCAGCTGAGTAAAATGTTGCGTGACGCAGCTTCGAGCACGGAAGTATTGTGCGGCGTCGATGCGCTGGAACAGGTATGTGTATTGCCGGAGGTAGATACGGTAATGGCCGCTATCGTCGGCGCAGCCGGTTTGCGTCCTACTCTGGCTGCGGCTAAGGCAGGTAAAAAAATCCTGCTGGCGAATAAGGAAACGCTGGTGATGGCGGGCAATGTGTTCATGGATGCAGTGCGTGCCAGCGGCTCGGCATTGCTGCCTATCGATAGTGAACACAACGCGATTTTTCAGGCTATGCCGCGTGGATATGATGGCGATATGGCAGCTAATGGCATAAAGCGCATTTTGCTTACGGCATCGGGTGGCCCGTTTCGCAATACACCGCTTGCCGAATTGCAGGCAGTCACGCCGGATCAGGCCTGTGCGCACCCGAACTGGGTGATGGGACGCAAGATCTCGGTGGATTCCGCCAGCATGATGAACAAGGGGCTGGAAGTGATCGAAGCGCATTGGTTGTTTAATGCTAGTGCCGATGATATTCAGGTGGTGATACATCCGCAGAGCGTGATTCATTCGCTGGTTGAATATGTGGACGGTTCGGTGATCGCGCAACTCGGCAATCCGGACATGCGCACGCCGATCGCATATGGTCTGGCTTACCCTGAACGCATCGATTCCGGTGTGGGCGCACTCGATTTGTTCAAGGTGGCCACGCTGGATTTTGTGGCGCCGGATTATGAGCGCTTTCCCTGCCTGTCGCTGGCCTATCAGGCTTTGCGCGCGGCGGGTACGGCTCCGGCGGTGCTGAATGCGGCAAATGAGATTGCCGTGGCGGCCTTTCTTGACAAACGCATCCCGTTCTTATCGATTCCGCGTGTGATCGCAGCGGTGCTGGATGCGCTGCCTGTCAGCACCGTGTGCTGTCTGGACGATGTGCTGAGTGCCGATGCCGCGGCACGTCATGCCGCGCAATTACAGATTCAACAACTGAGCAAATGATGACATTACTGGCCTTTGTCGGCGCCATCGCGCTGCTGGTTGTCTTCCATGAATATGGACACTACTGGGTGGCGCGCCGCTGCGGGGTGAAAGTGTTGCGTTTCTCGATTGGTTTCGGCAAGGTTGTTTACAGCAAACGTTTTGCCGGCAGCGATACCGAGTGGGTGATTTCTGCGATTCCCCTGGGTGGCTACGTCAAGATGCTGGACGAGCGTGAGGCTGAGGTTGCGGCAGATGAATTGAGTCAGGCGTTCAACCGTAAGCCGGTATTGCAGCGCATGGCGATTGTCGTTGCCGGACCGTTGGCGAATTTTTTGCTGGCCATCGTGTTGTATTGGGTCTTGTTCATGCACGGTGTACCGGGATTAAAGCCAACGCTGGGCGACGTGCCTGCGGGTACGCCGGCATCCTTCGCGCAAATGCAATCGGGTGAGACCCTGCTCAGCATCAACGGTGAGGCGATACCGAGTTGGCAGGAGTTGCGCTGGAAGTTGCTGACGCTTGCGCTGCAAGGTGGGGAAGTGCAAATTGAGGCGCAAACCGCCGGTGGCACAACGATCACTCATACCCTGAATATGAGCAGCCTGGAAGCGCGGGATCTGGACGGCGAGTTTCTTGATAAGCTGGGTTTGCATCTGTATCAGCCCGTACTTACACCTGTCATAGGCAAATTGTCCGAAGGTGGAGAAGCACAACGCGCCGGCTTGCAGGAGGGCGACCTTGTATTACGTGCCGATGGATTGGCGATGCCCAGCTGGAGCGCATTGGTGGAAATGGTGCGTAGCCATCCGGGGCAGTCGGTGCAGCTCGATATTCGACGTGGTGAGTTGGAGCTGAATGTTGTCGTCATTCCGCAAGTCGTTACCGAGTCGGGCAATAAAATAGGTAAGATAGGCGCGGCTCCGCATGTAGATGAGGCCGCATGGCAGGCGATGATGACTGTTGTCAGTTATCAGCCGCTGGAAGCCGCGGGGCAGTCACTGCGCAAAACCTGGGATACTTCGATCATTACCCTGAAAATGCTGGGAAAAATGGTGCTGGGCGAAGTGTCCATGAAAAATTTAAGCGGCCCGATTACTATCGCCGATTACGCCGGGCAGTCTGCGCAGATGGGCCTGGCAGCCTATCTGGGCTTTCTGGCTTTGATCAGCATCAGTCTGGGTGTATTGAATTTGCTGCCGGTTCCCTTATTGGATGGCGGGCACTTGCTGTATTATGTCGCGGAATTGCTGAAGGGTAGCCCGGTCTCCGAGCAGGCCTGGGAAATCGGTCAGAAAATCGGCATCGGATTGCTGGGTACTTTGATGGTTTTTGCCATATATAACGATATTAATCGCCTCATCTCGGGTTAGTAATAAATGAACAAAACAAAACTTGCAGGAATTCTTTCCCTATTATTCGTCTCTCCGGCATGGGCGATAGCCCCGTTCACCGTCAAAGATATTCGTGTTGAGGGCATACAGCGTACAGAAGCCGGCACGGTGTTCAGCTATTTGCCGATCAAGGTGGGCGATACGATGAATGACGAACAGGCGGCGGTCGCCATACGCGCCTTGTATGGCACGGGTTTCTTCAAGGATGTACGCCTGGAAGTAGAGCAGGGGGTGTTGATCATTCTGGTGCGTGAACGCCCTTCCATTGCCAGTATTCAGGTCAATGGCGTGAAGGATTTTTCCAAGGATCAGCTCAAAGACAATATGAAATATGCCGGCCTGGCTGAGGCGCGTATTTTTGACAAGGGTGCGCTGGAGAAGGCGACGCAGGATTTGAAGCGCCAGTATGTGGCGCGCGGTAAATATGGCGTGACGGTTAATACTAAAATCACCGAGCTGGAGCGCAATCGCGTCAGTATCGTATTTGACGTGATAGAAGGTGATGTTTCAAAAATAAAACAGATCAATATCGTCGGTAATGAAGTTTATTCTGAAGAAGATTTGCTGGATTTGATGAAGCTCAGCACGCCGGACTGGATGAGCTGGTTCAGCAAGGACGATCAATATTCCAAACCCAAGCTGTCAGCCGATCTGGAATCACTGCGCTCGTTCTACATGGATAGCGGTTATCTGGAATTCAATATTAATTCCACCCAGATATCCATTACGCCTGACAAGAAAGATATTTATATCACGATCAATGTCAGTGAAGGTGCGAAGTACACGGTTGCCAAAGTAGAGGTGTCCGGTAATACGCTGGTGGCCAAGGAAGAAATTGAGAAGCTTATTCAGGTCAAGGAACATGATGACTTTTCCCGTAAGGCGCTGTCCGAAACCAGTAAGCTGGTCGGCGAGCGCCTGGCGGCTGAAGGTTATGCTTTCGCCAACGTCAATGCGGTGCCTGAACTGAACAAGGAAAAGCATGAAGTGGCTTTCAATTTTCAGATTGATCCCGGTCAGCGCGTTTACATCCGGCGCATCAATATCAGCGGCAATACCAAGACGCGTGATGAGGTGATACGCCGTGAATTCCGCCAGCTTGAGGGGGCCTGGTTTGATGTAACGAAAATCAAAAGATCCAAGCAGCGTGTAGATCGCCTGGGATTCTTCTCGGAAGTGAATGTAGAAACGCCCGCCGTGCAGGGTGCGGCGGACCAGATGGATGTAAATTTGTCGGTGGCGGAGAAATCTACCGGCAGTTTCACGGTGGGTGCAGGCTATAGCGGAGGGGAAGGGCTGGTGTTCAGCGGCGGAATTACGCAGGCTAACTTGTTCGGCAGTGGCAACCACATCGCCACACAGCTCAATACCGGCAAAATCAATCAGAATATTTCTGTTTCCTATACCAATCCTTACTATACCGATGATGGTATCAGCCGCGGCTTTGATTTTTTCAAACGCAACTCTGATGCCACCCGAGCCACTGTGAGCCAGTACACTTCTTCCACTCTGGGCGGCGGTGTGCGTTTCGGGGTGCCGATCAACGAAGATGAAAATATTTCATTCGGCATGTCTGCGGAGCGATCCAGTATCGGCCTGACCGCGCTCAGCCCGGTTTCCTACCAGAATTATGTGAACACATTTGGTTCAACCACCACCACGGTGCTGGGAACCCTAGGGTGGGGGCGTGATACGCGCGACAGCGCGATATACACCACCGAAGGTACGGTGCAGCGCGCGTATGCGGAAGTGGCGCTACCGGTAATGGACATGCGTTATTTCAAGCTGAACTACGAACATCAGTGGTTCCACCCGTTGACGTCTGATTTTACCCTGATGCTGAATGGCTCAGCTGGGGTGGGTAATGGCTATGGGGGCAAGGCCATGCCGTTTTTCAAGAATTTTTATGCGGGCGGAACCGGCTCGGTCCGTGGCTATGAACCTAACTCGCTGGGGCCGCGAGATATCAATAATTACTCGCTGGGTGGCCTGCGCCGGATAACCGGCAGCATGGAAATAATCGCTTCCATGCCCGGAATCAAGGACAAGTCGGTGCGTTTGAGTGGATTTATAGATGGTGGCGCAGTCTATGGCCCGGGTGATTTGCCTGGTAGTGCGGGTATGCGTTATTCGGCGGGTGCGGCGGTAATCTGGATATCTCCGATGGGGCCGCTCAAGTTCAGTTATGGCGTGCCGCTGAATAAACAGACCGTGGATAAATTGCAGGCGTTCCAGTTTACAATGGGCACGATGTTTTAAGGCTGCCGCAGGGGCTATGACAGCAGGCTGATAATATTAAAGGACAGATTATGAAAACAGGGATGATCAGGACGCTGCTGCTGGGCGTATTACTGGCTGCGGGTTCGGCCATGGCAGCGGACTTCAAGGTGGGAGTGGTCGATACCGAGCGTATTTTGCGTGAGTCTGCACCCGCGCTGAAGGCAGAGAAAAAAATAGAGAAAGAATTTTCGGGGCGCGATCTGGAAATCAAGAAGCTGATGAAGCAAGCCAAGGAGCTGCAAACCTTGCTGGAAAAAGAGGTCGCCGGATTGAGTGAGGCTGAGCACCGCAACAAGGAACGCGAGTTGAGCGCACTGAATGTCAATCTGCAACGCATGCAGCGCGAGTTCAGGGAGGATTTGAGTCTGCGTAAGAACGAGGAACTGGCGGTCGTGCTGGAGCGTGCCAACAAGGCGATACAATCGATTGCGGAGTCCGAGAAGTATGATCTGATTTTGCAGGAAGCGGTTTACCGCAATCCCAAGGTCGATATTACCGATAAGGTACTCAAAAATCTCGCCCTGGATAAGGCGGATGGCAAGTAACTGCTAGCATGGATTATTCCTTAGCAGAAATTGCGGCGCGTTTGGGCGAGCGCGTAATGGGCGACGCCGAAGTGCGCATTTCACAAGTGGCAACGCTGGAACATGCTTTAAGCAACCAGATCAGTTTTTTGACTAACAGCAAGTATCGCGCGCAGCTGGATAATACCCGGGCCGGCGCGGTGATACTGGGTGAAGCCGACGCGCAGGCCAGTAATTTGCCACGCATCATTTCACAAAATCCCTATGCCTGTTTTGCCAGGGCTTCTGCCTTGCTCAATCCCCTGCCGGAGAGTGTTCCGGGTGTTCATGGCAGTGCCGTGGTAGATGAAAGCGCGCGGATTGACCCCACTGCCAGCATCGCGGCGATGGCGGTGATCGGTGCCGGAGTCGTAGTCGGCGCGCATTCGGTGATCGGTGCAGGTTGTTGCATCGGGGATAACGTGCTTATTGGTTGTAACGTGCGTTTGTATCCACGGGTGGTGATCTATTACGGCTGCGTGATAGGTGACAATCTGATCGCGCATTCCGGGGTGGTGATAGGCTCGGACGGGTTCGGTATCGCGATGGATGAGGGACGTTGGATCAAAATCCCGCAAATTGGTCGTGTGGTGATAGGCAATGATGTCGAAATCGGCGCAAATACCACCATAGATCGCGGCGCACTGGATGATACGGTGATCGAGGATGGCGTAAAACTGGATAATCAGATTCAGATTGCGCACAACGTGCGCATAGGCGCACACACGGCGATTGCCGGATGCGTGGGTGTCGCAGGCAGCACGACGATAGGGAAATACTGCCAGATTGGCGGCAGTGCCGGGATATTGGGACATTTGAAAATTGCCGATCATGTGGTCATTTCGTCGTTCACCCTGATCGGGAAATCTATCCGCGAAGCGGGTTCCTATGCGGGGATATTCCCGTTCAGCAAGACGGACGACTGGAAGAAAAGTGCGGTCCACTTGCGACATCTTGATGAAATGTCAAATAGAATCAAAGTGCTTGAGAAGTTGTTGTTAAAACAGGAATCATTGAAAGGCAGTGCAGAATGAGTACACAATCCGAAAAGTCCGTACCCGTAATGGATATCCACGCAATTCTTGAAAGCTTGCCGCACCGCTACCCGTTTTTGCTGGTGGATCGCGTACTGGAACTCGAACCCGGAAAAAACATTGTGGCTTTGAAAAACGTCACCATTAATGAACCATTCTTTCCCGGGCACTATCCGCATCATCCTGTGATGCCGGGCGTGTTGATTATCGAGGCCATGGCGCAAGTGGCCGCCTTGCTGTCATTTCAGTCCCTGGGCGGCAAGCCTGACGAAAAGTCGGTGTATTATTTTGCGGGTATCGATGGCGCGCGTTTCAAACGCCCGGTCACCCCGGGTGATCAGCTGATTTTCAAGGTGGAACTGATACGCAGCATGCGTGGTGTGTTCAAATTTAAGGCGATTGCGGAAGTGGATGGTCAGTTGGCTGCCGAAGCCGAATTGATGTGTACGGTTAAATCGGTGGCCTGATGATACACGCAACCGCCATCGTCCATCCTAACGCCAGACTCGCAGATGATGTCGAGGTGGGTGCTTATTCGATTATCGGCGAGCATGTTGAAATAGGTGCAGGCACGGTAATCGGCCCGCATGTGGTGATCAACGGTCATACCCGTATTGGTCAGCACAACCGCATTTTTCAATTCTGTTCGCTGGGTGAAATTCCGCAGGACAAGAAATATGCTAATGAGCCGACACGGCTCGAGATCGGCGATCACAACACCATACGCGAATTCTGCACCTTCAATCTCGGCACGGCTCAGGATGTCGGCGTGACGCGCGTGGGGAATCACAACTGGATCATGGCTTATGTGCATCTGGCACACGACTGTCAGGTTGGCAATCACACCATTTTTGCCAACAATGCACAACTGGCCGGACACGTTGAAGTCGGCGATTATGCGATTCTGGGCGGTTTCACCGTGGTGCATCAATTCGTTCGCATCGGCGCGCATATCATCACCGGCATGGGCACTATTTTGTTGCAGGATGTGCCGCCTTACATGCTGGTTTCCGGCAACCCCTGCGCGCCGCACGGCATCAATTCCGAAGGGCTCAAGCGGCGCGGATTTTCCAGCGCCGCCATCATGGCGATCAAGCGCGCCTACAAGACGCTGTATAAATCCGGTCTGAGTCTGGTTGAAGCTCAGGCCGCTATTCAACAGGCAGAGCATGTCGAGCTGCGACCCCTGGCTGATTTTTTGGCTAACTCACAACGCGGTATCGTTCGCTAACCGTTCATGTCGCAACAGAAAATTGTCATAGGTATTGTTGCGGGCGAAGCATCGGGGGACTTGCTTGCCAGTCACCTGATGGCGGCATTGAAACTTGCGCGCCCCGAGGTTGAATTTGTCGGTATCGGCGGCCCCAAGATGCAATCAGTCGGCATGCAGCTATTGTTCCCGATGGAGAAACTTGCGGTGTTCGGCTATGTCGAGGTGTTGCGCCACTACCGCGAAATCACCGGCATACGCAGCAAATTACGCAACTATTTTTTGACCCACCGACCAGTCTTGTTTATCGGTGTGGACGCACCGGACTTCAATCTCGATCTGGAACTCGCGCTCAAGCAGCACGGGATACCGACCGTGCATTACGTCAGCCCCTCGATATGGGCATGGCGCGGTGAGCGCATCAAAAAAATAAAACGAGCCGTGTCGCACATGCTGGCGCTGTTTCCACATGAACCCGCACTCTATCGTGATGCCGGCGTGCCGGTAGATTATGTGGGGCATCCTCTGGCGGATATGTTGTCCTTGCAGCCGAACCGGGCACAGATGCGCGAGACGATGCGCATTCCGTTATCTGCACGCGTCTTTGCATTCCTGCCGGGAAGCCGTCAGTCCGAGGTTCGGCAGCTTGCCCGTCTGTATATCGAAACCGCACGTCTGATCTTGCGGCATGAGCCTGAGGCGCGCTTTCTGGTGCCGCTGGCAACGCGGGAGACGCGCACTATTTTCGAGCAGGCGCTTTATGATTGTGATGCGCAGGAATTGCCGATTTCCTTGTTATTCGGCCATGCGCAGGACGCGATGACGGCGGCCGATATGGTACTGGTGGCATCGGGCACGGCGACGCTGGAATGCGCCTTGCTCAAACGGCCTATGGTCATTACTTACCGCCTGAATCCGATGACATGGCGGATGATGAAGCGCAAAAGCTATTTGCCTTATTTTGGTTTGCCGAACATTCTGTGCGGTCGTTTCGTCGTGCCGGAACTGATGCAGGATGATGCCACACCGGAAAATCTATCTCAGGCTTTGCTCAATTTGCTGAACGACAAGGATGCGGTGACACAACTGGAGCGAATATTTACCGAATTGCATCAAATGCTGCGTCAGAACACTGCGGAGAAGGCGGCAGCGGCGATACTGCCGTATTTGCCCGCAGCCTGATGCCGCTTTTCAATTTAAGTGAGATGGGGCAGGGAACATTCGATCAGGCAGCGTACCTCATCTGCGGTGTAGATGAAGCCGGACGCGGGCCGCTGGCGGGCCCTGTCAGTGCGGCGGCTGTGATGCTTGACTCTGAAAATCCTATCCCCGGCCTGAATGACTCCAAAAAACTCTCCGAGAAGCAGCGTGACAAGCTGGCTCCGCTGATCAGGGAGCGCGCGCTGGCCTGGGCTGTGGCCTATGCTACCGTGGAGGAAATTGACGAACTCAATATTCTGCAAGCCACGCTGCTGGCGATGAAGCGTGCGGTGCAGGCTTTGTCCATTCAGCCGCAGCGAGTACTGGTTGACGGCCTGTATTGCCCCGATACCGGCATTCCCAGTGAGGCCATCGTCAAAGGCGACAGCAAAGTTGCCGCGATTGCCGCCGCTTCCATTCTGGCGAAAACCGACCGTGATGCGCTGATGCTGCAATTACATGAGCAATACCCGCTCTACGGATTTGACATACATAAAGGTTATCCCACCGCCGCGCATCTGGCCGCGTTGCGCATGCACGGCGTAACCGGCGTGCACCGCAAGAGCTTCAAACCTGTGCGGTTGTTGATGGGTGCATTACCGGCCGCCTAGAATTTCCCTATGGTTTCGTGCTAAAAGCTGTTTCATGATGAAAATCATTTTTAAGTTTTAGCAGCAGAACAGTGTAATCAAGGCTAAACTGAAAACGGTTATCACCCATCCGGAGCCGAATCAACTTGGCAAATCTACCTGTACAAGGCATCAACGCACTGTTTTCTGGCGGCTTCATTGAAAATGAATACGTACATTTCAATAAGCTATCTGCGCTGGTAATTGATGATATCAGTGCAATGCGGCATGCAGTTCGCTCTCAGTTGCAATCCCTGGGCATGAATAAGGTCAGTGTGGCAAGCAATGCGAATGATGCACTGGAGCTGATTAAAGCGACTGCTTTTGATGTGATCATGTGCGATTACAATCTGAATAGCACCAGCTCGGGCCAGCATTTTCTGGAATATCTGCGCAATGAAAATATTTTAAATGCGACATCCGTCTTCGTTATGCTTACGGCTGAAGCGGAATACAGCTTTGTTGCCAATGCAGTGGAATACATTCCGGATGATTATCTTTTGAAACCTTGTTCCGAAAGCAAGCTGCGATCACGGCTTGAAAGGTTGATTGACAGGCGTGCATTCCTGATGCCAGTGTTGAAAGCTCTCGATGCCAAGCAGTACGACCTTGCGGTCACTGAGTGCAATAAATTATTGGATATTGCACCGGATGCCCGCCGCAGAATGGACGTATTGAGGCGCAAGTCCGATGCCCAGCTCGCCCTGGGTGACCACCTCAGTGTGCTGGAAACCTATGCCCATGCAGCTGCAGTCAGGGGGGATGCGCCATGGGTCATGATGGGGCTGGCACGTACGCATTATGCCCTCGGTGATTTCGCGCAAGCAGCTGAAATGGCGAATATGCTTGTCGGGAAAAATAAAAATTACGTGGCTGCCTATGAGTTGCTGGCAAAAATTAGGCTTGAATCCGACGATGACGAAGGTGCTTTCGAGCTGTTGAATCGTTCATCTGTTATTTTGCCGAGTGCGAGGCGATTTCGTTCGGTCGCTCAGGCGGCATTTCTGCTGGGTAAGCTCGAAGATGCCAAATCAAATGCCGAGGCGGCTATTCAGTTATCCAATGGATCCATGGTGGAGAAACCGGATGACTATTTATCCCTTGCGCAAACCCAGGTGGACATGGGGGATCATAAGTGCGCTATCGAGACGCTGGAGAAAAACGCACGCAAGCACGGGGATGTGGGCCTGTTCGGGGTGGCGAAAGGCGCGATACTGGCCCAGGCTTATTTTGATTCGGGAGACCATGAAAAAGCCAGGAAATTAATGGAGCGTTCGGTATCTCTGCTCGCGAATCGAACGGATAGTGTTGCGATGACGGCGTTGGGGAAAGCCGCGTTGAAGACTGGGGATGTGGTTCTGGGCATGAAGTTGTTGACGCAAGCGGTTCAGGTCAGCGGGCAGGATGAGCGAGTCATTGCCCGTCATGTAAAAAAATCCATGATAGATACCGGGCACGCCGATAAGGTTGAAGATGTGATCGACGGCGGGCGCAAGCGTATTTTGCTATTGGTTGATGAGGCGACGAAGTTGATGCGTTCCGCCCATTTTAGTGAAGCGAACCAGAAAGTTAATGAAGCGCTGGCAATTCACGAGGAAAACCTTGAAGCTTTGATGACGGCTGCCCAGCTTCATTTGTTGTGGTTAAAGCATGAGGGCATGGATGCGCGCGTGGTAGAACGCGCAAAGGCTTATCTTTCCACATTGGACAAGCTGGTGCCAAACAACCAGAAGGTGATGAATTTTTACCGATTTTTTAATGATATTGTGAGCAACTAAATGCAAAACCCCCTGTCAGCGCTGGTTATTCACGATATCAAGAATGCCTTGTCATTGCTTGAGATCGATCTTGAACAATTGAATCATCGCAAAGATACGCCCCTTGAGGGGCGACGCGCCTATCGTCGCTGTATCGAACTAAAAACCCGGTTAGTTAGTTTTCTGACGCTTTATAAGCATGATCAGTCAGGACTTCAGCCTGCGATGGTTGAAGTCGATTTAGCCGAATTTATTGAGGACCTGGTTCGAAATAGCCAGTCTGCGATGATGGCGGAAAGTCACCATGGACACCAGATTGTGGTGCATGCCGATAACGAGAGAATGAAGCCAGGCAGTGCGGCAGGCGGTTTCGGCATGTTCGACGAAAATCTGGTTGAACTGGCGCTGGAGTCCGCACTTAATAATGCGGTTCGTTATGCTCATCGCAGGGTCGATGTCTGGTTTGAGCAAGAAGCTGATGAAATTGTTTTCAGAGTGCTGGATGACGGGGCGGGTGTAGGTGAGTTGGGTGAATTGATGCAGCGCAAAATTACAGAAAAATCCTCTTCGACCGGATTGGGGTTGGCACTGTGCAAGGCGGTTTCAGAGGTACATGGATGCGGTAGTGTACAGCTTGAAAGCGTTCCGGGCGGAACGTTGTTCACGATGCGGTTCAGGGCTGCAGGATGATTTTTTACTGGCATGTAAGACGGCTATAAATCGCAGTTCGCCATAACCGAACCAAGCCGCGTCAAGGGGGCGTTTACGCCTCGGCGCTTCCCATAGCGGTGGTATTGAAGCCGCCATCTACATAAGTGATTTCACCTGTGATGCCGCTGGCCAGATCGCTGCACAAAAAAGCGGCGGTATTGCCCACTTCTTCGATAGTCACGTTGCGTTTTAACGGAGAGTGCTTTTCGTTATAACCCAGTAATTTACTGAAGTCGGCTATGCCGGCTGCTGCTAATGTCTTGATCGGGCCGGCGGATATGCCATTGGCGCGGATCCCCGTGGCGCCGAGTTGCATGGCCAGGTAGCGCACGCTGGCTTCCAGGCTGGCCTTGGCCATGCCCATTACGTTGTAATGGGGCATGGTGCGGACGGCGCCCAGATAGCTCAAAGTCAAAACGGCCGCGTTGCGTCCCTTCATCATCGGCAACGCTGCCTTGGTCATGGCCGGAAAGCTGTATGCACTGATGTCGTGCGCGATGTGAAATGCTTCGCGGCTGAAACCGTCCAGAAACTCGCCATCCAGTGCTTCGCGCGGAGCGAAAGCGATGGCATGTACAAAGCCGTCAAAGCCGTCCCAGTGCCGGCTCAGGTCGGTGAACAGCTGCTCGATGTCGGCGTCAGAGGCGACATCACATTGAAAGACACGTTCGCTGTCGAATTGCTTGGCCAGATCCGTCACGCGATCCCGTACACGTTCGCCCTGATAGGTGAAAGCCAGCTCAGCGCCTTCTCGATGCATGGCCTGCGCGACTCCGTATGCTATTGAACGGGTGCTGATCATGCCGGTAATCAAAAATCGTTTATTGGCCAGAAATCCCATATTTCCCCTGATTGCATGAGCGGTTGGTCAAAAGTGCGGCGATTATAATGTAAATGGATGACGCACATTCGTTAAGCTGAACGCGCGTAGTGCCTCACCTGTCTGGCTGCGATGGGAGATGAGCGGGTACTCGGCTATCGTCTGTCGGCAGTTTGCTCAAAGGGTCCGTCATTGCATCAGAATCGAGGGCGCGAGAGGGGCGGGGTGGTTTTTATTGCCAAAGGCGGCGTTTTTGCCATGCGCGTCAGATGCAATCGTATATAATTCCACGCTGTTAAATTTCAGGTTCCCCTTCATGCTGGAAGTCAGCAATCTTGCTTGTAGTCGCGGTGATCATCGTTTGTTTTCCGATCTGAGCTTTGCGCTTCATCCCGGGCAAATTATGCAAATCCAGGGCGCAAACGGCAGTGGCAAAACCAGCCTGCTGCGCACCCTGTGCGGATTTATCATTCCGGATGACGGCAAAATATCCTGGTGCGGCGAGAACGTTCGCGAACTGGATGAGGCTTATTTCGCCCAGATGATGTATCTGGGGCATTTGAATGCCATCAAGGATGAATTGAGCGCGCTGGAAAATCTGCGTATTTCTGCGGGCTTGTCGGGTACGGAACTGAATGAAAAGGATGCTATTGCCGCGTTGCGGCGCATGGGTTTGCGTGGTCGCGAGCGTTTGCCCACCAAAGTGCTGTCTCAGGGACAACGCCGCCGCGTCGCACTGGCGCGCCTGTTGGTGAGTGATGCCAAATTATGGATATTGGATGAACCTTTGGCCGCGCTGGATGTCGGAGCGGTGGCATTGATTCAGGAGTTGATTGCGGAACATCTGGCAAGGCTGGGTATGGTGATATTCACCACTCATCAACCGCTGCATGTGGCGGGCATGGAAATGCGCTGTTTGTCCTTGTCATGAGCAGGCTATGAAGAAACTTTCCCTGTTTGCTTTGCTGGTATTGGTGGTGCGCCGCGATCTGGTGCTGGCGATGCGTCGTCGTGCGGATGTGCTCACCACCTTGATTTTTTTCGTGATGGTGGTGAGTTTGTTTCCACTCGGCGTCGGGCCGGAAATGGATATGTTGCGCAAGATGGCTCCCGGCGTGCTGTGGGTAGCGGCCTTGCTTGCATCAATGTTATCGTTGGGCAGGCTATTTTCGGCAGACTATTTGGATGGTACGCTAGAGCAAATGCTGTTGGCACCGCAATCGCTGTCAGTATTGGTGCTGGGAAAGATGGTTTCGCACTGGATGGTGTCCGGGTTGCCGCTGGTGTTGATGACGCCGGTGCTGGGTTTGCAATTTGATATGTCGATGCAGGCAATAGCCGTGTTGATACTGGGATTGTTGCTGGGTACGCCGATACTCAGTATGGTGGGTGCCATCGGTGCGGCACTGACTCTGGGGTTGCGCGGTGGCGGTGTGTTGTTGTCTTTGCTGGTTTTGCCGTTGTGCATTCCGGTATTGATTTTTGGTACGGGTGCGGTAGAAGCGGTGACCAGTGGCTTGAGCGTGTCATCCCATCTGTCATTGATGGGTGCCTTGTTGGTGTTGGCCCTGGCATTCACCCCCTGGGTGACGGCGCAGGCTTTACGAATTTCGATGGAGTGATTTGTGGCAATAAACTGGTTCAAATATTCTGCACCGACAACCTTTTACGGTCTGGCGGGTAAGTTGATTCCGTGGTTTGCCATTTCGGCAGCCGTTTTGTGCATAGTGGGTTTGTATATCGGCTTTGTCGTGGCACCTGCTGATGCTCAGCAGGGCGAGTTTTACCGCATTATCTTCATTCATGTTCCCTCTTCCATTCTGTCCATGTTCCTGTATTTGATCATGGCAGCCTATGCTGCGATGGGCCTGATTTTCAATACCCGTTTGTCTTCGATGATGGCGAGTGCGATTGCGCCGACCGGTGCGTTGTTCGCCTTTATTTCGCTGTGGACAGGCGCATTGTGGGGCAAGCCGATGTGGGGCGCATGGTGGGTATGGGATGCGCGCCTGACATCTGAATTGATATTGTTGTTCCTCTATCTTGGCTTTATTTCACTGCATGCTTCGATAGATGACCCGCGCCGTGCTGACCGTGCTGCGGCACTGCTGGCGATTGTCGGTTCGGTAAACGTCCCCATCATCTATTTCTCGGTGCAGTGGTGGAATACCCTGCATCAGGGATCGACCATCAAGTTCACCGGGACATCGATGCACATTGCCATGCAACAGGCCATGTTCACCATGCTGGTTGCCTGCTGGCTGTATGCCATTACGGTCACGCTGATGCGCGTGCGCAGCATTATTCTGGAGCGTGAACGACATACCAAATGGATTACTGAATTGGCGGAGGTGAAAGCATGAGTCTTGATATCTGGATGAGAGAAAATCCGCTGAGCTATATCTGGATCGGCTCCTACGCCGTTGCATTTTTGATTTTCGCGATCGAAATCGCGATGGTCAAGCATAAAAGAAAAATTACTTTGCAGCAGGTGCGCCTGATGCGTGAAGCAGATGAATCGGAACAGGAATAAGCCATGAAGCCACGTCAGAAAAGATTCGTCTATATCGTTGTTGCCCTTGTTGCAGTGGGCCTTGCAGTGGCACTAGTGCTGAATGCGCTCAAGGATAACGTCAGCCTGTATTTCACCCCGACCCAGGTTTACAACAAGGAAGCGCCGGAAGGCCGCAGTTTTCGTATCGGGGGACTGGTCGAAGAGGGCAGCGTCAAGCGTGAAAATGACGGCCTGACGGTAAATTTCGTGATTACCGATTTGCATAAGAGTTTGCCGGTAGTCTATAAGGGCATCCTGCCGGATCTGTTCAAGGAAGGCAAAGGCGTGGTGGCACAAGGCAAAATGGAAGCCGACGGCTTGATGCATGCCGATGAAGTATTGGCCAAACATGATGAAAACTACATGGCACCGGAAGCGGCCGACGCACTGAAAAAAGCTGAAGTGGCCAATGCGGCCGCTGCGAGCGCACCAGCATCCTCACCTGTCGCAGAATAATCAAGAAAGTTCTTACATGATTCCAGAGTTAGGTCATTTTTCCTTAATCGTCGCGTTGTTTCTGGCGATTATTCTTGGCGTGCTACCGATCTTGGGTGCTGCACGCAATAATCCGGTTTTCATGGGGGTTGCCCGTCCTCTGGCTTACGGGCAGGCGATATTCATCGGTTTGGCGTTTGCTGCGCTGGCCTATGCCTTCCTGGTCAATGATTTTTCCGTGCTGTATGTCGCACAGCATTCCAATTCACAGTTGCCCGGCGAGTATCGCTTTGCGGCGGTCTGGGGCGGGCACGAAGGCTCGCTGTTGCTGTGGGCTTTTATTCTGTCTGTCTGGACTGCAGCAGTCGCTGCATTCAGCAAGCATTTGCCGGATGAAATGGTGGCGCGTGTGCTGGGTGTGATGGGGCTGATTTCTGTAGGTTTTCTGATGTTCATGTTGTTTACCTCCAGCCCGTTCGAGCGCCTGTTGCCCGCGGCGGCAGATGGCCGCGACCTGAATCCGCTGTTGCAGGACCCGGGGCTGGTAATACATCCACCCATGTTGTACATGGGCTATGTCGGTTTTTCAGTGGCGTTTGCCTTCGCCATTGCGGCCTTGCTGGGCGGCAGGCTGGATGCGACCTGGGCGCGCTGGTCGCGTCCCTGGACCACGGTAGCCTGGGTGTTTATGACGCTCGGCATCGCGCTGGGCAGTGGCTGGGCTTATTATGAATTGGGCTGGGGTGGCTGGTGGTTCTGGGATCCGGTCGAGAACGCTTCGTTCATGCCCTGGCTGGTTGGTACGGCGTTGATTCATTCGCTGGCTGTGACCGAAAAGCGTGGCGCGTTCAAGAGTTGGACCGTGTTGCTCGCCATTGCGGCATTTTCGCTCAGTCTGCTCGGAACTTTTCTGGTGCGTTCCGGCGTGCTGACTTCTGTGCATTCATTCGCTTCCGATCCGAAGCGCGGGGTATTTATTCTGAGCTTCCTGGTGCTGGTCATTGGTGCTTCGCTGCTGCTGTTTGCATGGCGCGCACCGAAAATCGGTCTGGGCGGTAAATTCGACATGCTGTCGCGCGAATCGCTGCTGCTGGCGAACAATGTGCTGCTGTCGGTGGCTGCCGCTTCCGTGTTTATCGGCACCTTGTATCCCTTGTTCATGGATGCGCTGGGTTACGGCAAGCTGTCGGTCGGCCCGCCGTATTTTGAGGCTGTGTTCGTGCCCCTGATGATGCCGATGATATTTTTGATGGGTCTGGGGCCGTTGGCACGCTGGAAAAAAATGGCAGTACCTGATCTGGCCAAACGCGTGCGTTGGGGCTTCGCCAGCGCGCTGATACTGGCTTTGCTGCTGCCTTTGGTGATGGGCAGGTTTTTGTCGCTGGAATCAGATAAATGGTCGGTCATGATAGTGCTGGGTCTGCTGATGGCTTTCTGGATCATTGCCACGCTGGTGGTCAGTTTGCGGCAACGCTGGTCGGGGCCGGGTGCATTCATGCAGCGCGTGCGCCAGCAGAGCTTGAGTTATTACGGCATGCAATTTGCACATTTGGGCGTGGCGCTGTTCATCATCGGCGTTGCGCTGGTGAAAGGTTACGAGACTGAGCGTGATGTACGCATGGATATCGGCGACACGGTTAATGCCGGTGGATTTGAGTTCCGCTTCGATGGTGTCACTGAGAAGCAGGGGCCGAACTATGTGGCTGGCGTAGGACATATCACGGTGAGCAAAAACGGTAAGGTGGTGAGTGAATTAAGCCCTGAAAAGCGCCAGTACATCGTCTCCGGCATGCCTCTGACCGAAGCCGCTATTGAAACCGGGGTGTTCCGTGATTTATACGTGTCGCTGGGTGAACCCATTCCGGATTCTGACGGTGCATGGGCTGTGCGTGTTTATATCAAACCCTTCATCGACTGGATTTGGGCGGGTTGTCTGTTCATGGCGATAGGCGGTTTGCTGGCGGTCAGTGACAGGCGTTACCGCATTCATGCCAAGGCGGGAGCAAAGGCGCAGATGCAAGCGAATAATGAGCAAGGCTCGACGGCGCAGCCTCCGGTTTTCAGTAATCCGCAATCAGAAGGACAGGCATCATGATGCGTTTCATACTTCCGCTGGTGATTTTTCTGGTATTGGCCGCTTTTCTGTATATGGGGCTGGGGCGTGACACGCGCACAGTGCCTTCGCCGCTGGTAGGCAAGGCTGCGCCTGCCTTCGTGTTGCCGTTGCTGCATGACGCGAACAAGCAATTTTCGCCGCAACAGATGGAGGGGCAGGTGTGGTTGCTGAATGTGTGGGCCTCATGGTGTGGCGCCTGCAAGGACGAACATCCGTTGCTGATGGACTTGTCACGGAAAAATATCGTGCCGATTGTTGGTCTGGACTACAAGGACAAGACGGATGATGGCATCGCTACACTGCGTAAATCGGGTGATCCTTACACGCTGGTCATCGCGGATGCCGATGGCAAGGTGGGCTTCGATTACGGTGTGTATGGCGTTCCTGAAACGTATGTCATCGACAAACAGGGCACCATCAAATATAAATTGATAGGCGCACTGAACACCAAAAATTTACAGGAAACAATTCTTCCACTCGTCGCGGAGTTGCAAGCCCAATGAAATACCTGCTGATGATTGCATTGTTGTTACCCGCTTTCGTTTTTGCCGGTGTGGCAAAGGATATGGCGGATGACCCCGTAATGGAAAAACGCATGATGCATCTGGCTGAAAAAGTGCGTTGTCTGGTTTGCCAAAGCGAGCCGGTATCCAACTCGCATTCCGACTGGGCTCAGGACGTGCGTCAGATTATGCGCGAGAAGATGATTGCGGGGGCGAGCGATCAGGAAATACTCGATATTCTGGTTGAACGTTTTGGCAAGTCGGTATTGTTTGATCCGCCCGTGGACAAGGAAACGATACCGTTGTGGTCGGCTCCGTTCGTCCTGTTGTTTGTGGGGGGCGGCATATTGGTTTACCAGTTGAGAAAGCGTAAGGGCTTGCTGGTGGAAGAGCAGCTTTCCGCACAGGATGAACAACGCGCAGCAGAATTGCTGAATGAAAATCCCGCATCGGATCAAACGACTGTCACATCAAATCAAGCGAAAGACCCTCAAGCATGACCTTATTCTGGATACTAACTGCCGTGCTGTTGATAGCCGCACTGCCTTTTGTGGTGTGGCCGCTGTGGCGTAAGTCGGTGGGAAGCAACGATGTGTTGCGTGATGCCGCCAACCTCGAAATCCTGCGTGATCAGTCAACAGAACTGGAAGCGGATATGCAAAACAGCCTGCTGACCCAGGATGCTTACGAGCAGGGAAAACATGAATTGCATGTGCGCCTGCTCGATGAGGTCAAAGCGACAGATGCACCCGTAACGGTAACGCGTAATCCGGCCAGAATTTTGGCGCTGGTATTGCTGGTGTTGCTTCCGCTTTCCAGTGTGTTGCTCTACCTTGCTATCGGAAATAGTAAGGCTTTGCTGCCGAACGAACAGCAGGGCGAAGTCGCCGATGGCTTTGGCTCGATACGCTCGGAAGCTGCGTTGCAGGAGCTGGAAGCCAAGATGGTGAAATTGCCGGAAAACCCGGATGGATGGCTGACGCTGGCACGTTCCTATACCGAGTTGCAACGTTTTGATGATGCGGTGCGCGCGTATCAACAACTGGTCGCGCTGGTGCCGGGTGAGGCACAAATCTGGGCCAATTATGCGGATGCCATGGCAATGAGAAACGGACAGTCCTTGCTGGGTGAGCCGACTAAACTGCTAGACAAGGCGCTGGCACTGGATCCGGAAAATACTTCGGCGCTTGCGCTGGCCGGGTCGGCGGGCATGGAGCGCGGGGATTATGCCGCGACCATTACGCATTGGCAAAAGCTGCTCAGTCTGTTGCCGCCCGATTATCCAGATGTTCAGATGATACGCGATGGCATCAATCAGGCACGCGAATTCCTGTCCATGCAAAAAGGTGGCAAGGAAAAACTGGCGAAACTGCCCGCAATGGATGCGCCAGAAAAGGTTGCGGTTAATCCGGCTATGGCAATTACCGGTCGTGTGTCGCTGAGTCCCACAATGTTGGCAAAAGCATCGCCCGATGACTTTGTCTTCATTCTGGCGCGTGCGGCGGAGGGGCCGAAGATGCCGCTCGCCGCGTTACGCAAGCAGGTCAAAGACTTGCCGATGGCATTTACGCTCGATGACAGCATGGCGATGCAGCCACAGATGAAACTCTCCGGTTTCGACAAAGTGGTCGTGTTGGCGCGTGTCTCCAAGTCAGGCGCGCCTGTGGCGCAGCCGGGTGATCTGGAGGGTTCGGCAGGAATCGTCACGCCGGGCAGCAAGGGGCTGAATATCACGATAGACAGCGTCGTCAAGTAATATTGACCCGTTGTTCAAAACGGCATTCATTGTGAAATGGATGCCGTTTTGCATTCGACGGGTATTCAAATTCGACGGTTTGCTATCATGGAGGCCCCGGCGATTTCTCCAAACCACTGCGAACAATGTTAAGTAAACTCAATCCCGTACAACGCGAAGCGGCAATGTATCTCGACGGCCCGCTGCTGGTGCTGGCGGGAGCGGGTAGCGGCAAGACGCGCGTCATTACCCACAAGATTGCTTATCTGGTCGAGGAGTGCGGCTATCAGGCGCGCAACATCGCGGCGATCACCTTCACCAATAAAGCCGCCAACGAAATGCGCGAGCGCGTTGGCACGCTGTTGCAGGGCAAGAATGCCAAGGGACTGGTGGTCAGCACTTTTCACTCGCTGGGCATGAATATAATGCGCGCTGAGGCCAAGCTGCTGGGCTACAAACCTCAGTTTTCGATATTTGATTCCAGCGACACCTTCAAAATTATCGGAGAACTGACCAACTCCGGTGATAAGCAGGAAATCAGGGACGTACAGACACAGCTGTCGAACTGGAAAGCGGCGTTTATCTCGCCGGAGCAGGCGGTGGTCAATGCCGACAGCCTGGAGTTGGAAGCGTATGCGCGTCTATATATGCGCTATCAGGAAACCTTGCGCGCCTACCAGGCGGTGGATTTTGATGACCTGATACACTTGCCGGTGGTGCTGTTTAACCAGCATCCGGAAGCACTGTTGCGCTGGCAGCAGAAACTGCGCTATTTGCTGATAGATGAATATCAGGATACCAACGATTGCCAGTATCAGCTGACACGTTTGCTGGCGGGCAAGCGCGCCGCGTTCACTGCCGTGGGCGACGACGATCAGGCGATTTATGCCTGGCGGGGTGCGAGCGTGGAGAATCTGCACAATTTGCGTCACGACTACAGCAACCTGCGCGTCATCAAGCTGGAGCAGAATTACCGTTCGTCGCAGCGCATACTCAAGGTGGCGAATCATTTGATCAATCAGAATACCAAGGTGTTCGAGAAGAATCTGTGGAGCGATCACGGCATCGGTGATCCGATACGCATCTATGCCGCACGCGATGACGAGCACGAGGCCGAGAGCGTGGTAATGAAACTGATTACGCACAAATTCGAGCATCAGACTCAATTCTCAGACTACGCGATTCTGTATCGCAGCAATTATCTGTCGCGCGCCTTTGAGGAACAGTTGCGCGCGCAGCGCGTGCCCTATACCGTCAGTGGCGGCACCTCGTTTTTTGACAAACCCGAGATTAAGGACATCACCGCGTATCTGCGTCTGATCGCCAATCCGGACGATGATCCCGCCTTTATCCGCGCTATCACCAGCCCCAAGCGCGGCATCGGCAATACCACGCTGGAGAAGCTGGGCAGCTACGCGGGAACGCGCCATATCAGTCTGTTCGAGGCTGCATTTGAAGCGCAGTTGGAGCAGTTGCTGCCGCCGCGCCAGTATGAAGACCTGATGGTGTTTTGCCGCTTCATCAGTCGACTTGAGGACAGGGCGGATGCTGACCCGTGTGCCGAATTGCTCGATGAGTTGTTGCGCGCGATCAATTACGAAACCTGGCTGTACGACACGCACGAATCACGGCAGGCTGAAGTCAAGTGGAAGAATGTCGATGATTTCATCGGCTGGCTCAAGCGCAAGGCAGAAGCCGACGAAAAATCGCTGCTCGACATGGTGCAGACCATCGCGCTGATCAATATGCTCGAAGGCAAGAATCAGGAGCCGGATGCGGTCTCGCTATCCACGCTGCATGCCGCCAAGGGGCTGGAGTTCCCGCATGTGTTTATCATCGGCGTGGAAGAAGATATCCTGCCGTTTCGCGACAGCGATGAAAAGGGCATAGAAGAAGAGCGCCGGCTGATGTATGTCGGCATCACCCGCGCAGAGCGCAGCTTGCAGATCAGCTATTGCAACCGCCGTCGTCGCGGCAAGGACTGGGCGCTGTGTGAAGCGAGTCGTTTTCTGGAAGAAATGCCCGCCAGCGAGTTGATCTATGCCGGTGGTCATGCAGATGCCGTGCCCGTGGTGACGAAAGGCGAGGGCATGGATAAACTGGCCAGACTCAAGGCGATGCTGAATAAGGCGGAATGATGAACGATCAAGTAACAGAATTAAGGCAGGCTGCGCTGTTCTGGCTTGCCGAGCCGGATGCCGTTTGCAAGGCCGAAGGGGTGCGCCAACTGGCGCAAGCATGGACGGCAGGGCAAATACAGCTGGACAGTATTGCCGCCCTAGCCGGGTCGCAAGCTATTCCGGGGCGTCCGGACAAGCCCGAGCTGGTATCGCCGCTTGCAGTCAAGCGCCGCGGCATGAATACGCCCGAAGGCCGTGCCGCCTTGATTCATGCGCTGGTGCATATCGAATTTAATGCGATCAATCTGGCACTGGATGCGATCTGGCGCTTCACCGGAATGCCGCGCGATTACTATACCGACTGGTTGCAGGTCGCCGACGAGGAAGCATTGCATTTCACCTTGCTGTCCGGGCATTTGCAACAATTGGGTTATGCCTATGGCGACTTCACCGGGCATAGCAGCTTGTGGGAAATGGCCGACAAGACCCGGCATGACGTGCTGGCTCGCATGGCGCTGGTGCCGCGAACGATGGAGGCCAGAGGGCTGGATGCCGTGCCGGCGGTGCGCGCCAAGTTCGCACAGGTAGGCGATACGGCCGTCGTCGCGATACTGGATGTCATTCTGCGTGATGAAATAGGCCATGTTGCCATCGGCAACCGCTGGTACGGATTTCTGTGCGAGCAGCGCGATCTGGAGCCATTGGAGACCTACGCCCGTCTTGCCGTAGAACATGCCGCCCCCGTGCTGCGCGGCCCGTTCAATTTGCCTGCCCGGCGTGCTGCAGGATTCAGCGAAGCGGAATTATCGGCGCTGATAAAGTAGCGAATTTTGCTATTTTTTCTTTATACTCAATCTCTTGTAGTGCTCTATTTAGAAATACATAGACCATCCGGTCTATATTAAATTGTTACCACCCTCTTGTAGAATGATATTTGGCAAGGTTGGTATGTTTTTATTTAAATCAATTGCTTGTTGAATTAATTTGACATCTGGCCATACATTTTTCACCGGGGGGTGTTTGTTATGACTAAGGTTTTTCGCTTAAGCAGTAGTTCGTTGTTTCCTGTTCGTACCTCTAATCGTAATTGTCCGGCTTGTCAGGCACCGGATGTAAATCGTGTGAAACGTCGCGTTGTTGATCGCCTGATTAGCCCGCTCATCCCGATTAAGCGCTATCACTGCGAGGTTTGTGGCTGGGAAGGCAATCTGAAAATCAACGCTGAGTAATACCTGACATGTTGCGCGGTTTGACATCCACAGCTAACAACGCTATCCGCTAGCCTATCCAATCCAGATTGTCGCCGTTATTGCTCCCTGCGCCGGGAAGCAGTGTTTTACCGGTTTGTTAAGCGGGCGCGAGCGTGGCACAATTGCGGCCTGCACAACGCTCAAACTTCAAATTCATGCTGAGTTACCGCCATGCCTTTCACGCCGGCAATCATGCCGATGTGCTGAAACACTTCATCGAGGTTCAATTGCTGCGCTATCTGGCGCAAAAAGATAAACCGTTCTGGTATATAGACACCCATGCCGGTGCGGGTTGTTATGCGCTGGACAGCGGCTATGCCACGCAGAATGCGGAGTATGAAAGCGGTATTGCGCGCTTGTGGGAACGCGAGGATTTACCTGAACCCCTGGCCGACTATGTGGCGCTGGTGAAGCGCATTAACCCGGACGGGCAGATGACGCTGTATCCCGGATCGCCACTGGTGGCATCCGAGCTGTTGCGGGATGGTGACAAGATGCGTCTGTTCGAGTTGCACCCGACCGACAGCGAAATCCTGCATGAAAATTTTGCCGGATACGGAACACAGGTTCTGATGCAGACCGCCGATGGTTTCGGTGCGCTCAAAGCCTTGCTGCCACCCCCGCCGCGCCGCGCCCTGGTGCTGATCGATCCCCCTTATGAAGATAAACAGGATTACCAGCGCGTGATAACGGCATTGCGCGAGGGCTTGAAGCGTTTTGCCAGCGGTGTTTACGCGGTATGGTATCCGCAGTTACAGCGCAGTGAGGCGCGTCAGTTGCCGGAACAGCTCAAACAATTACCGGTGAAAAGCTGGCTGCATGTCGCGCTCAGTGTGCAAGGACTCAGCGAAGAGGGGTTCGGTATGCACGGCAGTGGCATGTTCGTGCTCAATCCGCCGTGGAATCTGCATGCTGTATTGCAGCAGGTCATGCCGTATCTGGTCGCGCATCTGGGGCAAGACGCAAAGGCCGGGTTTACGCTGGAATATCAGGAAAATTAACCATGAACTTGTACACTCAATCCGGTTTTAATAATTAAAGCGAGCAAAACGATGACGACATCACATAAATGGAATTTCTTCAGGGCGGGTGGCTTCGATCAGGTGCAGCTTGATACCGGTGCGGATTTGCTCGCGCTCAAGGATCTGAATCAGAAGCTGTGGGTCGCACTGAGCTGTCCGACGCGCGGTATCGAATTCGACACCCGCACGCTGGATATGATAGACAGCGATAAGGATGCGCATGTGCGTGCCAATGAGGTGCTGGCGGCCATCGCCTGGGCGGGCGGTTTGTTGAAGCATCCCGATTTGCTGATCCAGGGCGGGGATAGTCTGGCGCTGGATGCGATCGATGACAGCAGTGAAGAGGGCAGACAACTGCATGCCTCCGCATCGCATATTCTCAAGAGTCTGGGTAAGTCGGATGCGGGCGTGATTACGCTGTCGGATATGGCCGACATCGAGAAGTTTGTGGCGAATCAGGAATTCAACGGCGACGGTGTGATAAGCGCGAAGCAGGTTGCAGATGCCGACTTGAGCGGGCTGATCGAGCTGATAATCCAGTGCAGTGGTTCGCAGCTGGATATGAGCGGGGAAGCCGGCATTAACGAAGAAATTGCGGAAAAGTTCTTCGCTGAGACCAACGCTTACGTAGATTGGTATGCAAAGGGAGAGCAGGATGAGGCGGCCCTGTTTATGGGAGGTGAGACGGCTGCGGCTGCTGCGGTATTCCATGCGGTAGCGGAGAAGGTAAGCGACTATTTCACGCGTTGCCAGCTGGCCGCTTATGATCTGCGCGCCGCATTGCCATTGAGCCGTTCGGCTGAAGATTATCAGCAACTTGCCGCGCAATGCCTTTCGGCGCAGAGTCCGGATGTGGCGAATTTCCCGCTGGCGACGGTGGAGGCGAATAAGTCGCTGCCGCTCGTTTGTGGGATCAATCCGGCCTGGCAGGCTAAGCTGGATAGCTTGCGCGAACAGGTAATTGTGCCGCTGCTGGGTGCAAAGGATACGCTGAGCGCTTCGGAATGGGTTGCACTGTGCGAAAAATTCGCCGCCTTCGATGCATGGCAGGCCGCTAAACCGGCGACGGGCGTGGAGCAACTCGGCATCGCACAGCTGCGTGAAATACTGGCGTCTGAACATCAGGCAGATATCGCGGCGCTGATCGCGCAGGACAAGATGGTCGAGGCTGAGGTCAAGGCGATTCATGCGGTGGACAGATTGCTGCACTACAACCGCGATCTGTACAAACTGGTCAATAATTTCGTATCGTTCCGCAATTTCTATACGGGCCGCGAAAAAGCAATCTTTCAGGTGGGTACGCTGTATCTGGACGGACGTAGCTGCGATCTGGTCGTTAAAGTCGAAGAAATCGCCAAGCACGCCGCTTTTGCGATATCTAGCGGCGTATGTCTGGTGTATTGCGAATGCGTGCGCGGCAAGGAAAAGATGAATATCGCCGCCGCGTTTACCTCCGGTGATTCGGACTATCTGCTGGTTGGGCGTAACGGTGTGTTCTATGACCGTAACGGTCTCGACTGGGATGCTAATATTGTGCGCATCATCGATAACCCCATCAGTATCCGTCAGGCGTTCTGGATGCCTTACAAAAAGCTGGTCAAGATGATTAGCGAGGGATTGCAGAAGTTGGCTGCCTCGAAAGCGAATGCCGCAGAAGACAGTATGCTCAAGGCGGTGGAGCAGGGTGGCAAGTCTGCCGTGACGCCTCCGGCCGAGCCGCCAAAGCCTTTCGATGTCGGCAAGTTTGCTGGTATTTTTGCCGCAATCGGTCTGGCGATCGGTGCGATCGGCGGCATCCTGGCTTCGGTCGTGAGTGGTTTGATCAGCCTGAAATTCTGGCAGATACCGCTGGCGATGATCGGGCTGTTGATGCTGATCTCCGGCCCGTCCATCGCGCTGGCCTGGTTTAAACTGAAGAAGCGCAGTCTTGCGCCGATACTGGATGCCAACGGCTGGGCGATCAACGCCCGGGCGCGCATCAATATCCCTTTCGGTACTTCGCTGACCAGTCTGGCCGACTTGCCTGAAGGTGCGAAACGATCTCTGTACGATCCGTTCGCCGACAAAAAACCAGTGTGGCCGTACTACGCGGCGATCGCATTGCTGATCTGCACACTGGCAGGGTTGTGGTATTTCGGCGCGTTCGGGCAGTAATGAGCAAAGTAGCGCTTGCCCGCTGTCTGGTTGAAACGCTGCCATCCGGTTTGATCGGGCTGTTCAATCCCTGGCAAGACCATTGCCCGCACGACACTGCCGAGAACGGTCCGCAACAAAAGTTGGCCAGGCTGGCGCTGCATCTGGATTGTGAACCCGAATTTATTCTCGCCGGAGAGGCGCCCGGTTACGCGGGGTGCCGCTACAGCGGCATCGCTTTCACCAGCGAACGATTGTTGGGCGAGGGGGCGATTCCGCGCATTCCGGCCATACAGAACCGGCTGTCAACCCGGCGTCTGCCCTTTTCCGAGCCATCGGCCACGATAGTCTGGAAAACGCTGTACCGGCTCGGTATTGCCGAACGTACCATACTCTGGAATGCATTGCAGTTGCATCCGCATCGCCCCGACAATCTTTGGTCAAACCGGACACCCACGCCATCTGAAATCAGCCTGGGCGTACCCGCTTTGCGGATTTTGCTTGAGGCTTTTCCTCGCGCCAAAATTATCGCGGTGGGCAAGAAGTCGGAAGGGTTGCTGTACGGGATGGGTATTCCAACCGCAGGCTCGGTGCGACATCCGGCCAATGGCGGTGCGACCGAATTTGCTGCGGGCTTAGAGGCGCTGATGTGAGCAAGCCGCACGCCGATGCTGACATCCTGAGCGCGCGGGGATTTGATCCCGGGCCGATACTGGATAGTCTGCCTTTGCTGCCGGGCGTGTATCGCTATTACGACAGTCGCGGCGCGGTGTTGTATGTCGGCAAGGCTAAGCAGCTGAAAAAACGGGTCTCCTCGTATTTTCAGAAAAGCAATATCTCGCCGCGCATCCGCCTGATGGTGTCGCATATCGCGCGCATCGAAACTACCGTGACACGCTCGGAAGCTGAGGCGCTGCTGCTCGAAAACAACCTGATAAAGTCTTTAAAACCACGCTATAACATATTGTTTAGAGACGATAAATCTTATCCTTATATCGTGCTGACCGGGGAGCAATTCCCAAGACTGACTTATTATCGGGGCATGCCCAATCGCCAGCATCAGTATTTCGGTCCCTATCCCAACTCCTATGCCGCACGGGAAAGCATACAGCTGCTGCAACGGATTTTCCGCATCCGCACCTGCGAAGATAGCGTGTTCAATAACCGTATGCGCCCCTGTCTGTTGCATCAGATCAACCGCTGTACCGCACCATGCGTCGGCCTGATTTCCGAGCCGGATTATCAGGCCGACATACGCTGTGCCGTGCTGCTGCTGCAAGGCAAGCATCAGGAGGTCGAGCGCACCCTGCGCGAGGTGATGGAGCAGGCTGCGGAGCAGCAGCACTATGAGCAGGCCGCCGTGCTGCGCGATCAGTTGCGCGCGCTGCATACCGTGCAGCAGAAGCAGTTCGTCGAATCGACGGGAGGCACGACGGATGCCGACATCATCGCGTTGGCGTCAAAAGACAGCCTGGTCTGTGTGAATCTCGCGATGGTGCGTGGCGGGCGGCATCTGGGTGACAAGAGCTTTTTCCCGGAACATGCCGAAGATATGACGGCAGATGAAGTTGTGCAGGCCTTCATCGCGCAGCATTATTTGAGCCGCAGTGTGCCTGCGCTACTGGTGCTGGCGGCGAAATGCGGCGATGCCACCCTGGCGCAATTGCTCAGCGAGCAAGCAGGACACGCGGTGCGTATTAGCAGCGCGACTGTCGGGGAGCGCCGTCAGTGGCTGGAAATGGCGCAACGCAATGCCGAGTTGGCCTTGCAGCAACGCCTGGCGCAACAGGGGGGGCAGCAGTTGCGTCTGGAGCGTCTGCGCGACTGGCTGAATGTGCCTGCACTGCAACGCATAGAATGTTTTGACATCAGCCATACCATGGGGGAGGCGACGGTGGCCTCCTGCGTGGTGTACGACAATCTCGACATGCGTTCCGCGCAATATCGCCGCTATAACATCAGCAGTATTACGCCGGGGGACGACTATGCCGCGATGCGCCAGGCGCTGATGCGCCGTTATCAGCCGCTCTCAGCGGTGTATCAGGCCTCCGGAGCCGCTCAGGGAAGGTCAGGGGCTGAGGCGGTTGCTGCGCGGCCCGATTTGATACTGATAGATGGTGGTATGGGGCAATTGCACATTGCGATGGAGGTTATGCAGGAATTAGCCCTGAATGATTTGTTGCTGGTGGGGGTGTCCAAGGGCGAGGCGCGCAAGGCCGGAATGGAACAACTGATTTTCGCTGACGGCAGTGCGCAGCGCTTGCCGGCCGACGATCCCGCATTACACTTGATACAGCAGATACGTGATGAGGCGCACCGCTTCGCCATCACCGGTCACAGGGCACGGCGCGCCAAGGCGCGCACCGCCTCCAGGCTGGAGGAGATCAGCGGAGTGGGCGATAAGCGCCGGCGCAGCCTGCTGACTCACTTCGGCGGCTTGCGTGAAGTCATGCAGGCCAGCGTCGAACAACTTTCTCAAGTGACGGGAATCAGTAAATCACTTGCTGAACATATTTATCAGCAGCTACACTGACGGCATGAATCTAAATATCCCAAATCTGCTTACCTGGTTGAGAATTCTGCTTATTCCAGTGTTCGTCACGGCCTTTTATTTATCCGACAGCACCCTTAGTCCTCATTTGAAAAATCTGGTGGCAACCAGCGTGTTTATACTGGCCGCAGTGACCGACTGGCTGGATGGTTATCTGGCACGCAAACTAAACCAGTCTTCCGCATTCGGTGCATTTCTCGATCCGGTCGCAGACAAGTTGATGGTGGCTGCCGCCCTGATTTTATTGGTTGAACTGGGACGGGCCGATGCGATCATTGCCTTCATCATCATCGGTCGTGAAATCACCATATCCGCATTGCGTGAATGGATGGCCAAGGTCGGTGAAAGCAGGAGTGTTGCAGTTTCGATGCTGGGAAAAATTAAAACAGCTTTTCAAATGTCGGCAATCACGCTGCTGCTTTACCATGAGCAGCTAATGGGTGTGGATGGTCAGGCGATTGGCTCATGGTTGCTCTATATGGCTGCACTGCTCACTTTGTGGTCTATGGGTTATTACTTGATGATGGCGATGCAACGATTGAGAAAATTATAAAATCGGCATTGCATTATCAGGCGGCGTCTGTATAATGCGCAGCCTTCGGGGTGTAGCGTAGCCTGGTAGCGCGCCTGCTTTGGGAGCAGGATGTCGGGAGTTCGAATCTCTCCACCCCGACCAGGTTTAAGTAGTTGTTGATCGTTTCAGCCGCAACTCGGCTGAGAATAGGATTTGTGCCCATAGCTCAACCGGATAGAGCACCAGCCTTCTAAGCTGGGGGTTACAGGTTCGATTCCTGTTGGGCACACCAGTGTCTTCCGGGTTCCGTACATCAAGTCCGGCAAGTTTAATGGTGGCTGTAGCTCAGTTGGTAGAGTCCCGGATTGTGATTCCGGTTGTCGTGGGTTCGAGCCCCATCAGTCACCCCAAATAAAACCCATCTAAATCAAGCGATTAGGTGGGCTTTTTCTTTCTACCCTACAATCTTCAAGATGGGCTGTACCCCATTTTGTACCCCGCACGCTCCAGAACGTGCCGAATTTTCCGCAAAACCAGCAATATAGTCTGGGGCTAGATGGGAATATCTCATCACCATTGCAAGCGAACGCCATGCACCTAATTTCTGCAACACATCAAGAGGCGTCCCGGACATAACGTGCCAGCTCGCCCAGGTGTGACGAAGGCAGTGAAAAGTAAAATCAGGATCAATCCCGGCGCGGGACACCGCTTTATGCCATGCCGCCGTAGTTGTCCGCGTAACTGGCTCGCCTTCGTAGGTGAACACAAATTTATTATGCTGTCCGCGCTGCTCGATCAGTACAGCAAGCGCATCATTGTTCAGCGGCACCGGAATATTCCTCTTTCCCTTTGTATCGTCAGCCCATACCCATGCAATCTTTCGATTGATGTCCACGTTCTGCCAAGTCATGCCGGTTACATTCGATCTGCGCAGCCCCGTGGCAAGCGCAAATCTCGTCATCGATGCAAGGTGATGGGGAAGCTCAGCAATGAGCGCATCAGCCTGTTCTTGCGTCAAATACAGGAACCGCTCGTTATCTTCTTCAAGGTATGGAATTGACGGGACTCCGGCCAGCTTCCCTTTTTTGTGCGCATATGTCAGGACGGCAGAGATAACCGCCATAAACCGATTGGCCGTCGATGCCGCTCGGGTTTTCATCAACTCCTTGCGCATCTTCAGCATGTCGTCGGTGGTGATCAAAGTTATCGGTCTGCCAGATAGCTTCGTTGTCAGCCACCCAAGCCGCAACCGATCATCGTTAAAGCTTTTTTTATACTGGGCGTGCTCTTCCACCCACTGCAATGCTGCTTCGTCCCATGACTCTACTGGCTTTTCACTAAGCTTATCTGTGCGCCACAACTCGGCGCGGCGTCGGTCGTGCCATTCCTGGGCTTCGGTTTTATCGGAACTGCCAGTAGTTTCCCTAATTTCTTTGCCGCTGATCTTCCACTTGCACCAGTAGATATTGCCGCGCTTGTAGATTGACATGGTTCGTATCTCGGTTCGTTGGCGGGGCGATATTGTGATCTCAGATAGTCTGCAAGGTCAATATCAATGAAAACCCACTCCTTCCCCGGCTTTGCTCCAGGTATTTCCCCGGTGCGCGCCTTCGCCTTCAGCGTTTCGGGATGAACCCGAATGAAGGCGGCGGCCTCATCAATTCCCATGGATTTCATTCCTATATCCTTTCTGTGCTGCTGCAATCAGTTCTTTGTAAATTCTCCTAAACGCTGAAAATGGAACCTCCCCAAAATTCACGCATACTTCATCTGGGTCAAAAAACATCTCGTCAGTTGGCTCAATTGGCACAAGAGCGTAGCCTTCTGGGATTGCCGGTACGGGGCGTGCGAATAATCACCAGACACATGGGGCACATACCACTGTATATTTGTCGATGGGATACTTTCGTGTCCTTGCAACGCTCTTGTTACGACACAGCCAATAGGCTTCTGACTCTTCAGCGCATCCAGTTCAGACTTCGCTGCATCAAACCAGCTTTGCAAGTCGCCATTGGCGGTGCGAAGCGCGGCGTTTTCAGCGCGCAGATCATCATCGATCTGGATTGGAACATACGTTGCGGCTTCGTCTGGTCGCATGATTTTGAACGACCCATTTTCACCGAAGCGCAGCCAGTTTCCTTCAGCAACGCACAGCAGCGACTTCCCCTTTCCACGCGCCATGATCGTGCCGCGCTCAATATCTAAACTGTCATAGCCTAGTTCGCGCAATGTCACTGTTGAATATTGAGCATTCACCAGTCGCAGCGCGTCGCGTATTGCAGATATTTCATCACCAGTCATGCCCCATCGTTGCGTCCGTTTGAATCTGTCTCGGCATGCTGACAGCGCATCAATTGCGCTCTCAACCATGTCTAAGTACGCATCACCCAGCCCAGCTGTGCACATCGATTTCGTCATGTTTATAGCGTCCGCAAGTGCCTGCCAAGTGTCGCGGGTTGCCTCTCCACGCGGAAAAGAATCAAGTGCCGCGTAATACCGTGTTTGGAATTTATTTTGCTCTTCAGGACTAAGAGGCATGCGCATCCTGACGTATTCTTGAGCATCTACACGCTTGAATTTAGCTCAGCGCTTCCGCATGATTCCCCCACGTTTTTAAAAATGCGTCAATCCTTGCGCCGACGACGACCTGCTCAGCTTCTTTTTCTCGTTTTGCCCGGATATGATCCTGAACAGTTAAGCGTCTTTTCTGGGCGGCATTTGATTTACTCATCACATTGCGCTCCATGAAACGCCAGCACCATTCTTACCGTGCGGGGCGAAGGGAATGTCGTCGTCAAAGTTGTCAAAGCTACGTGCTCCGCCGCCCTGATCTTGTGCCGGGCGTGTCGCTGGTGCGCTGCGCGTCTCTGGTTGGCGTTCGGGCTGGGCGTAGTCGTGCTGCTCTCCGCCCTGTGACTTCCCGCCCAGCATGGTCATTTCGTTGACTATGATGTCGGTGGTGTAGCGGTCTTTCCCTTCCTTGTCCTGCCACTTGCGCGTCTGCAACTTACCTTCTACATAGATCATCGAGCCCTTCTTCAGATACTCGCCAGCCACCTCGGCCAAACGACGATAGAATGTCAGGTTATGCCATTCGGTCTTTTCCTGTTTGACTCCGCTCTTGTCCTTCCAGTTTTCAGAAGTTGCCAGAGTCGCATTGGTTACTGCTTCGCCATTAGGCATGTAGCGAGTTTCAGGGTCTTTCCCCAGTCGGCCTATCAATATCACTTTGTTCACGCTCATTATTTCGTCCTCCTATAAATTTTAGTTAAATTTCCGCTGATCGTATGGCCTCGTTTGCGTAGGACGTTCGATAGCAATATTCGCTGGTGATAGCCATGCGTGGCCTGACATAGTAGTCCGTAGTAGCTGTTGGCTGTTTCGTAGAGTTTTGCGCTGTCGATAGTGCTAACGCGGCGCATCGCCTCATTTACGGTGCGCTTGCGTGTTGTGCGGTGCCATGGTCGAATGACTTGGCCAACGAAGTCGACGCCGCGCGAAATTGGCTGCAAGATGGTTTTAGACGGGTTTATTTTTGCGTGCAGCCTGTCGCTAAGAAACTCTTCGATCTGCGCTTTAGCTGCGTTGAGCCATTGTGGTGATTCATGCAGAATCAGGAAGTCGTCCACATAGCGGATATAGTGGCGCGCCTGTAGCTTGTGCTTGCAGAACTGGTCTAGCTCGTCCAAGTAGATATTGGCGAAGAACTGGCTGCTGAGATTACCAATCGGCAAGCCGAGGTGTGCCGGGTGGTTAGTTAGCCGTTTGTGTGGCGGAACCAAGTCCAGCATGCGAGGCGCACCGCGCAGCTCGTAGTTTTGGCGTGGATCGTGAAACAGAATCGTATCGGCCAGCTGCATCCACCATGGTTCAGTAACGCGCTTGGCAATCAACTCTCGCAGAATATTCTTATCGATGCTGACAAAGAAGTTGGCCAGATCCAGTTTCAGGTAATGCGCTGGCTTGCTCCAGTTCTGGGTGATGCTGCGCACCTTTGATTCCAGCCGTTTTGCACCATACAACGTGCCACGACCCGGTATGCAGGCGCAGCTATCGGAAATGAATCTGGCGTGAAATCTAGGTGCAATATGGTTATAAAGCAGGTGATGCACGACTCGGTCACGGAAGTCCGCTGCCCATACTTCGCGAGGCTTTGGTCTGGTGATGGCAAAGCAAATGCTCTTACCTGGCTTGTATGTGCCGTCTGATAGTTCATCGTGCAGCTCAATCAGGTTGTGCTCAAGATTCTGCTCGAAGCGTAGTGCGCTGTCTGTATTGCGTTTGTGGCGGCGGCAATCCTTGTATGCCTCGGCCAGTAATTCGATTGAATATTCAGTATCCATAGGAGCTCTCGGTTGAATTTGCGGAGGGGGCGAACACGGAACTCGTTGTTCCGATTGTTGTTGTTGACGTTGCCGTTCTCGAAGTCCACTGCCCACGATATTCGAGCTATTCACGTTTTCAAATCGAGGCATTGCTTCAATAAGAAAACTGCGCGGAATCATTGCGGCATACGCCGCCGATATTCCTGATGCGCATGTCGGTAGGGCGTACCCTAGCGGCTCGACCAGATTCATAGCGCGTTGTCCAAATTGCCTTGGCAAAGTCGGCGTCAAGCGCATTCCGATTTCCTCTGCCATCCGGTAGCTTGCTTCCCAATGCTTGCCGTGATGGCTATAGCTTTCCCATACTGGCCATGAGATATAAGGCGTAAGTCCACCGCAAGTCGTAGAGACAGATTAACTGCCTCAACTTCCTGCCGCATTTTGCTTAGGATTGGTGATTTGTCCTGCGATGTATTTGCCTCGTAGGTACGCATCACCAGTCCCATGCAGCGCCTTCTCAGTTCAGCGCCGAAGTCCGCCTTATAGTTTCTGGGCATGTTCGCGACGAGCTGCATCACCAACTGTGCTAGATGGTAAGTCGCCTTGTAAATTGCCGTGTCAGTATGGAGTGCCATAGTTTTAGCGGGCTACGCCCGCGAAATTGTTAAATTGATGAAGCGATGAAGCTGCGGAGGGGGCGAACACGGCACTCGCGGTACCGATGGCTGCTGAGGACGAGGCCGTGCTCGAAGGCCACTGCCCACGCCCAGCCGTGATGAACTGAACGCGTCCAGTAGATGCTATCCAAGCCGCCGTCACACTTGAATTGCTCGCGCGCGTTGACATATGCCAGCATGTAATCTTCCTGCTCGCCCGTATTCCAATCGCTGTGGCAGTTGATTTCGCCGAACTGTGCAGATTCCGCTGCGGCGAAATTCTTTTCAGTGAGGTCGTGATCAGTGCTGGCAGGCGTGATGACGCAGTGTTCCGCGCCATCGATGAGGCGCATGCCGCAATAAATACCGCCTTGTTCTGGCCAAAGTTCGCCAAGCCTAGGGACTGTGATTTTCTTTTCGTTCATGGTGGTTCTCCTTTTAAAAATTGATGAATGGGTTAATAGGTAAATTTGCGGAGGGGGCGAACACGGAACTCGTTGACCCGATAGCGGTAGCTGCTGACGCTGCCGAGCTCGAAGTACACTGCCCACGCATAATCATTGCCGCGCGTGGTGCTGGACCAGTAATAGTCTTTCGGGTTGAACATATGTGGCGTATTCGCCAGAGCAACCATCAGCTCACGGCGCGCGGGCAGATAAAAGTCGCAGTGTCCATTGCGCTCATAATTTGCAGCCAAGTCAGCGGCTGGCGATTTTCCGCGCAGCGCATTGGTGTTAGACAGTCCGTCCCATTGCGACAGATCGCCGTTATGATCACGGCCAAATTTCGCCATGCCGATGTCAATTTCCTCTCCGACGATCAGGCCATACAGAACCTTGTCATCGCCCAGAATGTCACCGACATAGATGCCGCCCTCCGTTGTCAGGTATTCGCCGATTCTCGGGCGGATAGCCTGGGTAATGCTGGATTGTTGACGCAGGCTGTCGAGCAGGTTGCGTGCAACAATGTCGGCCGGTAGCGCCATTTTTACGCCGCCACCAAGATCAAATTCGATTTTATTCATGATATTTTCCTTGAGTAATTTAGTTTATTTTTGATTCCACACGGCACCGCGCACGGCATCGCCTACGGGCACCATGGCGAACACTTCAACTTTGCCAACAGTCTTTGCTGCTCGCATGGCCTGCTGACGCGCTTTCTCAAGCGACTTTGCTACAAACATCGGCTTGCTGCCTTTCGGTATGCGGATCAGGAACTGCTCGACGGTGACTTGCTGCTCTTCCGTTTTCACTTCCTCGTATGCAGCACCGAAGCCGGGCATTGATTCGTTGAGTGTCGTGAGTGCCATGTTTTCCGACTTCAGGCGCATCGCTTCGTCATGCTCCCGCTCAAGCGCAGCGGATAGCGCATCGATGCGCGTCACACCTGCTGATTGAGACTCACGCAAAACAGAGTTCTCGCGCAGCAACTCAATCTTTTCGCGCTCCAGATCAAGCAAGCTCTTTACGTGAATTTCACGCGCCTGTTCTGATTCTTTCAGCGCTGCATGTAACCTGCCGTTCTCGGCCTGTCCCGCATCAATCGCAGCCATAATTTCTGCAATCTTCTCGGCACTGACCGTGACCGGAGCGTTGGCCGCCTCCGACTTGATGCGCGACTTGCCCAGATCGGTGATCTTGTACGCTGGCGCACCGGTAAAATCATCCTTGCGACGGGTGGCCAGCTGTTCAGTAACCAGCTGCGCCACATTTGCGCCGATGGTCTTCCGGTCAAAGCCGGTGATCTGGTCAAGCATTCCATCAACCGTGGGTTCGCCGTGCGTATTGAGAGTGGTCAGAATTGCTTGGCGGATACTCTTCATTGGCTTTGCTGTGTCTTTCATTTTTCGATTTCCTTATCCACGGCACGGCATAATCACGCCAGAGCCGCCATCAAATTTAAAGAAAGATCGTTCAATCTTCCCATTCGTTGCAACTGTGCAATTTGGCAAATTATTCATCTTTACAAGATATTTGCGATTAAGAAACGTATTGCCTATTGCAACAGGCTGAATTGATACGTTCCCAGATCCATCACACTTATCGCACTCATTCTTTGCACCAAGAGTTACGCTGCGATATTCACCAGAACCATTGCATTCCTTGCAATCATAATCATGCGACCCGTGCTGAAATTCGCCTTCACCATCGCACTCATCACAATCAACATGTTCGTAGTTAACAAAGCCAGAACCCGAACACTCCGCACATTTCAAAGGAATATTAAGTATTGGGATTTGTTGGAATAAAATATTTTCTGGCATTTGAAAAAAGCGCTCAATCTTCTCAAGGCCTGATTCACAATTTGCGACATTGCTACCATCATCAGGAACTCGTATTGCAATCGCTCCATCTGTTGCATAGATGAATCCATTCAGACGAAACGGTGCAAATAAATGTTTCCGCGTATCTATCGTTGCGCAAAATTGAGTAAGGTCGATTTTCATGGCGAAACCTTAACGAATGGATGCTTTGCTGCGTTCGGCTTGATATGCTTGCCGAAGTGAGATCCGATCGATTCAGATCCGCTGAATTGCGCAAAGTCATCGGCTGTGAAGTTTTCATAGTGATACACACTGCCTGGTGTTCCGTCTCTGCGTGCTGCAAACTGCACAGCAAGCGTGTTTGTTTCAGGGTGGTGACCAATGGCCGCGATCTGCGACGACTCGACGGGTTGCAGATTGATAACTGGGTGCTTTTTCATTTGCAATCTCCTATTTGTCTATATCATCAAAAATACTGCGGTGGCCGTTTGCATCGAGCAGCATTGGATTGGGGATAGGCTCTAGTGTGTAAGTGCCGCGCCATTCCATTCCATCGGCCCACGAAATTCCGTCGCCGTCGATTTCATCTTCATCAAGATCATCCGGGCGCATCCGCTTATTTAAAAGCTGCGCCATGTGAGTCACTTCACCTGCGCATACATATTCAACTTCATCAATCCACTGATCGAAATCCAGATAATTTTGAATTGCCCTATTACCGGCCTCGTCACGCTTTTCTTTCGACCAGTAGTAAGTCATCCCGATGCCTTCGGAGTCGTACAGCCAGAATCTGTACTCGGCGGATGGTTTGTATTTGAAGTCTGGTGCTGGTTTGGTTTCTGGGTTCACGCTGCACTCCTTAATCCCTCGGCAATTTCAAGGATCAAGTCGCAGGTTTCCCCGAAACTGATACCGGATGCTTTCGCCCAGGCGGTGATGATTTCTTTGTCCGATTGGCGCGATGATTGAAATTGCACAACCTTACCGAGCGTCTTGCCTTGCAGCGCGGCTGATTCGGCAAGCTGCGCAGCCTTGCGGCGCTCTTCGATTGCATGGGCCTCTGCGTCACGTTCAGCTTGTGCTGCTGCCTGATCGGCTGCACGTTGCGCGGCCTGAGCCTCCATCTGGGCTTTTACTTCGGCGGCAACACGCTGGCGTTCCACTTCGGCTTGCGCGTCTGCTGCTGCCTTCGCTTCAGCCTCGTTCTTTGCGCGCTCTGCCGCGATGATTGCATCAGCTTCAGCCTTAGCTTTTTTGTCTGCAGCTTCCTGCATTTCGATGCGCTGCGCCTCAAGCTTTGCCGCTTCGGCTGCCTTGTGATCATCAATACGACGCTGCACGATGGCCTGAAATGCTTCCATTCCGTTGCTGGTGATGATGGTTTGCAGGTCAGCGAACAGGAATCCGTAACCGGATGATGACTCCTTGCACCATGAAAGTTTTGCGCGAATGTCGGCGGCCAGTGCGTCGGCTTCCATCTTCCCGTTGCGCAGTGCAGTGCCGGCCGCTTCACGAAGGCTGGCGATTGTCTTTTTTCCCTTGATTGCGGTCGCTGCATCCACATTCGGAGCGTTCAGTCGAATCGGTTTGATTTCGGATTCAAGAGCAGAAATATGCGCGAAATAGTCTGAATTTACTTTGGAGACGATTTCAACCCGGATCGACTCCTTGCGCGCCTTAACCATCTTTTCCAGCATCAGGCGCGTGGTGCGTGCTGTGTCTGCGTACAGCTTCACTGTCTTGCGCATGTCGTCAATATCTGAGGTCTGTGCCAGTGCGTTCGCTTCAGCTGCTTCCAGCGCATCCTGAGCGTTTTGCAGTGTCTTGATTGCAGACTCGGCATCGGCAAAGCCTTGGTCATCTGACGGCTCTTTATCGATCTTCGCCACAAATTCGTTTAGCCGTGCGCCGAATTTTTGCAGATTGCTGATCAGACTGATCGAGCCGTTCACCTGGATAGACAGGGCGGGCAAGTCCATGACCGGCGCGGCAATGACTTCGGGTGCATCTTCAACGTGCTGGTAATTGGCGAGGTCGATTGCGAACTGATCCCATCCGGCGATTATCTGCGCACGAAGCTTTGCGTCAGATTCGTACAAGACGTGCATTGCTGGCTCGGTCAGCTTGTAATAAATTACAGTGCCATCTTCCCGCTTAATAAAATGCTTTGTCGGCTCTTCTGATTTATCCCATTTTGTCGCCATGAACAGGCAGTTTTCAGCGCCTGACACGTAGAGCTGCTGCTCCATTTGCACACGGTATTGCGCATCAAGATCAGTCGCACACATGACTGAGCGCAGCGAGTTATTAAGTGTTTTATGCTCGAATAGCGTTAGCTCATCAAACGTAATCCCATCGAATGATGCCGAAAGCTTCTCACGCACCCCAACTACCGGCGATAGATCATCGCCTATAATCTTTTCTGCCAACGGACGGGAAAAAGCTTCGAAGAGATGCCCATCGTCAAATATTTTTTGCGTGTGAGCATCGACTTCATCAATTATCCCGGTCGCCATTTCTTTCAGTAATTGGGCGCGAGTCTTGTATTTACTCACGCCAAGCATGGCCGGTGCATCGCTGGCATTGAAGTGCGCTGCCCTGTGCTGCTTCCAGGCTTCAGTTCCCTGTACTAAATCGACTGTTTTCATGCTGTTTCCCCTTGAATTGGTTCCCATGCTTCAATGATTGACTTAACTTCGTCAGTGATCGTCGCCTTCTTGCTCAGCCAATCAATAAATTTTTCAGCCGTGCCGCTGCCGGATTGAATCTTTGACTTGTGGCCCATCTTGGTAATTTCGCCGTCTTCGTTAATCTTGTCGGCGCACATTACGGCAAGTTCATCGACGGTTATTTCTGGCAATGCTGGCTTCTCGGCTGGAGCCGACGATTCAGGTTGCGGAGTAACGTCCTTCATTGGCACAACTTCCAATTCGTCAGTGGTGTAAACCCCGAGAATTGCACCGGGTGCGTATTGGCGGCCCCAGTTCTTCACTTGCAAGTAACCGAGCTGCTGCGCTGGGTTGGTTTTCCAAAGCGGCGAGTTACGAGTTGTCACATCGCCATTGCGGAGCCACTGCCCCCATGTGATTGCAGACTTGCCGCGCATAACAGCGCCGACGCGACACTCAAGAGATAACCCTTCGCCGCGATATTCGTACTCAAAGCCGCCGACGATTGCGCCAGATTCACCGATCACCGCGTTAACCAACTGCGCTTCGTAACCCAGCACGCCATTGACCAGGTGCGTCTTCTGCGCCACGGAAAACGGATTCATCCCCCAGTTCGTCGCCTGAATAATGATAGCCATGCAATCGCCTTCACTCCCTTGCAAGTGCTTCGGCACAGTGACCTTGCTGGATGCCATCATCTTTGCCAGCGACATTATGCGTGTCATGTTGCCGTCATTGGTAATCAGCGCCAGCGAAGATGTACGGCTATCCTGTATGGTGTTGAGTTCTTGTGTCGCTACGTCTGTGTTCATTGTGTTCTCCCTATTTCTGTATATTGTCTGAAAAAAACCACGCCGCCTTGATGCTGTAACCCCGGCTGCGCAGGTATCGGTAATCGGAAAATCGCTGTATCAATTGGGTGATGATGCGTTTCATGGTTGCGCCACCAACAAGCCAAGCAGTAGCGCCACAACGAAGCAAATCCACAGCGCAGGCGCTGCGCTTATTTCCAAGTCGTGCAAGTCGTCATTCTTCATCAAGAAAACCCCTTATTTCGTCTGAAAGCTCAATACTGTCTACGTGCAACGCGGCGCGCTCCAGCATGCTTTGCATCTTTGTGAGCCTGTTTTCAGCCCACAGCAAAACGTCATCGTCTACCAGCGCGCAGCTGCCATCTTCCGGGTCGATTTCGTTGATATGTTTTTGCCATTCCTCTTTAAACGGATTCATTTCTCCACCTCGCTCTTGATACGCACCGGGATTTCGTTCGGACGCTCCGTACCTACCAGACGAGCGCCATCGGAGTAGATGCGCGTAACGGTGCGAATCGGTTTATCGTTCGCGGCAAAGACGCGATTGAACTGCGCTTCAAAACTTGTCGGTTGCTTGGTGCGTTGCGTATTCATGGCGATCTCCGTTTGGTTGTTTGGTGCCGTCTTTCCGGCTGTCATCAGGCCATTGCCTTAACGTGGAACTAATACCTGCATTCCCCACGACAGCACGCTTTCGTAAGTGCTGTAATCGGCCTGTACAGAGAGCAGGCTTCTATGCCGGACTTTCACCGGGCAGTTCGTCACGCTCTACCGTGCTCGTTCGGTGATCCCACCAACAAGGAAGACGGCTTAAACTAAACTTTGCCGAGCTTTATCACTCTGTCACTTCGTTTAGTCCTGCGCAGGCTGCTATTTAAGCCGCCTATCTTGTTGGTTCTGGCTCTGCCCCAGATGTCCGCACCTTGTAACTTCTATTATTTGTACTGATTCAAGCGGAGTCTTTCTCAGTTTCTTTGTTGGTGTCCGGAGCTGATCTCGGATCATGGGGGCGAGATATTTTTCATAGCAGCGGTCTTTCCTGCGCGCATTTCCGCCTAGTAATATTCCCCGCAAGTTTGTTTACAACCCGCTGCGCATCAGCCTGCGCATTCACCAACAAGAAAAAAGAGGATTACACCAGTCGTCCTGCGTCCTCTCGGTCGTTCGGAACAGCTTGCAGGCTGGAAGTCCTTTTTGCAGCGCCCCCTCTTTCTTGTTGGCCCTCGTCTTTCCGAGGTGTCACCGCAGCGCCTTCGGTTCTCGGCATCGTCGCCGCGCTTCTTGTTCATAACTACTTTTCACAATGACCTCCGGCTTTATCCGGCAGATTCAGCTACTTTTCGCGTCGCAAGAATTGCGGGTTTGATTCAGTGCCGCTACTTGTCCGGCTGTCAGAGCATTGAATCCGTCGCCTTCACTCGTGGGTCACAGCTATGTCATCGTTGCTCATGCCGTCTTTGCGGCTGTCAACAGACCTGTGCTTTAACGTGGAACTGTTGTCTGTATTCCCCACGACAGCACGCTCTCGTAAGTGCTGTAATCGGCCTGTATCGCTATCAGGCTGCGTCCTACTATCCTCATCGCGCGCTTTCCAAAATATCCTATGCACAGGTAATCGGCTGCTTTCGTTTGTTGGAATTCAAAGCGTTTACATTGGATGAATTTTGCTCTTTGCCTTCAGATATGCCTCGTAAGCTTTCTCTGCTCATCATTTTCTCCTTACTTATGCAGAAGAAGTTCTGCATAATTCTAGTTAGAACCCATTGAACTCTGGCATCCGCTCGAACTGGTCCCGCGCCAGCATCACCGTGGAAACGTTGTATTGCGCCTCGCTCTCCGCAAGCACTGCCTCCGCTTCTCTCGGCTCCATCACGCAAACGGTGCCGTCGTATTCCAGCCTCGTGAATGGCTCCTGCCTGAAATCTTCGCATCCCGGCGCGTGTGCGCTCATCGGGTACTTTCCGCCGTTCTCGTCTGTGGGCACTCGGCACCACGTCATGCAGTTGCACATATCGTCTTCTCCTTTGTGGCCGATGGGCTCTAACCCTACGGTCGACCCCGCTCGCTTCGCTCTCTGGACGCTGCGCGATGAGTCCGCGCAGCGCCGGTCACCTACACGTTAGCCGGCATGGGTTCTTTCGTCGTCATGCCGGCCTCCAATTACGCGGCCTGCGGTTCCGGCCAGATCGGGCCGTTGCTTGCAGCCTTGAGCACCGCCAGCGCCTGCCGGAAATCGGCAGCGTTCGCGGCTTCGAGGTCGGCTTGCTCGGCGTTGCCTTCGGCACGATTGATCGGTTCGTTCGTCTCCATCGTTTCAAGGGCGATGGTCAGTTCGTTGATTGCTGCTTTCATGCGTGTTTCCTTTCCTGTTGCGCCGGTCTTCGTGGGTAGCCGGCTAACCCATCATTCCAGAGGACGCTGCGCGATAAAGCTGCGCATCGCCTCTGAATTCAAACGTTGGCCGCCCTCGGGAAGATTCCCATTTTCTCGAAAGTCTCGCGTATCCAAGCTGGCTCTACTCCGCATACCTCGGCATGTACGGCATTTCTGAGGTATCGCTCGGCCTCGTCCTTGTGGGTTTTGTCCAGCAGGTCATTTGCCGCTTGATTGATTATTCCAAGCATGAGTTTGGCCTCTGGTTGGTCAGGAAACTGCGCTCCGATCCTGCGCATTGCAGCCCTGATTTTTGCTCTCTTCGTTTCTTTTTCAATTTCGCTCTCCGTTGTAAAAAGTTGTCCAACCCATCATTCAACCCGGACTGCGCAAAAGCGCACCGCGCCTGAGCTCAAGCACTTACGTCAGCCTGATCTACGTCGATACAGGCTCGTTGAACCTGTATTGAATAAACATGACTTGCGCCATGCCAGCTCTGTCGGATCAAGACCTCTGCTTCGGACTCTCTACTCGTCTTTCCAGTCAGCCTGGAATACCGCTCGGGTTTTAACGATGGTTCGCATCGTGGTGCGTGTGAATCTCCAGCTCCTGCATCATCGGGTCGCTTCTCAGCGATGCTTTCCTGATTCCCCGCGCTCGGCGGCTTTGGTTGCTGGTTGCCGTGATGTTTGCGGCATAGGTGAATATTAAGCCCGCTTAAATAAAAAAGCAATAGATATTTTAAGTTTGCTTAATTTTTTCGCTATAATCCACCCGCAGCAGAAATTTCATAAACGATGGACGTAAAAAAACCGCCGAGGCGGTTGGGGGGTTGGATGCTGGTTGTGCGAGGGATTACTCTGAGTCCAGAAAACCAAATTGGCTATCTAGGTTCGCCAGATCAAGTATTGCTACAACAAGGTTATGCGGGATTTGAATCTTCGCGTCAGCCAGATCTACTGGAACCAATAAGGTTGCAGGCAAGGAATAATGGCGCTGGGCTGGCTGACGCAGCATCAAAACCACGCACTCTAAATACATAAAGGAAAATGCTATGCCAGAGCAAAAAAATATTACGACAGGAGAGCTAACGGCGGCCCCCCGCGTTTCCTCAGATGACAAGCCCATATTTGAGGTCGTTTATCTTGACGGCAGGAGGTATAGGATTTTTGCCGACGGGAGAATTGAAGGGTTCCCAGATGGCGCAATCATTAGTAATGGTATTCTCGCGTGGGTTAACTTAGCTAAAGGGCTAGCAATACAGGCGCGCAATAATGGTCTGATCTCCGCAGAGGAGGCCGCCAATATCCTGTCTTGATGGTTTTTCACATTGATTCGCATGATGTCTTTTTGCGATAGCGGATGCGGGCGGGGTAAAGAAGTAGTGCATCCCGCCGCTGTCATCAATACGAGAGAAGATGGCGCAATCTATAGCTTGGGTGGCAATTATTAACGCCATACACTCTTCGCTGATTATCAGTGATGTTGCGCAAGCTGTTTTAGCGTCTTCGATATATAGGTTATGCCACATAACTTATCCTTAGTTGACGTTGTGAATCGGCTCTTCCTTGTTGCACCGACAAGACGGGCTGAATGAGTTGTCGCAGCACATCACCATTGTTCCCGAGCAGCCGCATACCCCGTCATGGTGTGAGCAGCACCCGCTTTGAGCGAGCAGTTCTTTGGATGCGCCTGATGATTGAAGCGACTCGCACTGGACAGTATTGGGGTTGGCAGGTTTGGTCGCCACGTCCTCAGTTGCCGATGCGTGCTGGATTGAAATAAGCAGGGTGATTGCGATTAGAATCAACTTCATGGTGTCTCTCCTTTGCTGTGACTTAAATCTATGATTTAATCTTGCTTCGGCAAACGTAATTAAAAACTATCTCCCCTATAGAGTCCGGAACAACATCATTAAATGATGTGGATTGGATATCTGTGCTATCAACTAAATTACCCTCAAGTCTCCACACTACCGCTTTTGTTCCCACTTCATGTGTTGAACAATTTATACGCCATAAAGCCTTTAGTTCATCGTACTGTGCATAAGGGGCTGATTTCTGCGTTTGTTTTTCGTTGTAAGTAAATAGTACCCACGCCTTCCTATTTGATTTTAATGTCGATGCAATGCTCGACTTATCAACCTTTACTTCGGATTCTCCTGGAACACTACCAACATAAACCCACTCAGATGAGAACGCGCCAGTGCTGAATACAATGAACGCAATAAACACAAATATTTTTTTCATAAACCCTCTCTACCTGAATGTAATCACTGCATTGCGCACCACGCCGATCACATGAGCGTCGGCAAGGGGCAGGGTGGGGAACTGCGCATTGAGTGGTTTTAAGTACCACACTCCCCCATCCTTCACGATCTGCTTGAAGGTTGCATCCCCGCCATTCTTCGCAATCACGAAATCTCCGGATCGGTACTCCATGTCAGGCTCTACAATTAGCCGCATCCCAGGAGGGAACGTCGGCAGCATCGAATCCCCTTGTACCTCAAGTGCAAACGTGTGTCGCTTCTTTGGATACATGGCCGGGACCATCTCAACGCTGTCACCAACAGCCAAATTATCCATTGCCTCGCAGAACGCGCCTGCCTGCACCATACTTATCAGCGGCACGTAGTCGCGAACGTCTGGGGCTTGGGTGAAGTTTTGCGCTTCACCTTTACCCGTAGCCAGCCAAACCGGATTTACTTTTGCTATCCCCGCAAGTCGAACAAGATTATTGCTATCAATTTTCTTGGTTTCCCCGTTGATCCATTGCGTTATCGCGGACGGAGAAATCCCTATCTCTTTGGCTATATGGCTTTTACGAATCCCTGAGGAATCTATCGCCTCCCTAATTCTGTCTTTAAGTCCCATTTAAGCATCCTAAACTTTATTTATTTAAGCATGTTGCAAAATAAATTGCAGTATGCTTAAATAAGCCATGAATACTGATAACGAAATTATTGATGCTTTTGGCGGAACTTGTGATCTAGCGCTTTTGTGCGACGTAGAGCCAAGCGCTATTTCACAATGGCGCACCAACGGTATCCCTAAAGCGCGTCTCATGTACCTAAAGCTGCTGCGCCCAGACCTGTTCGCTACCGCTAAGTGCACCCCAAAACCTCCCGCCGAGCAATCGGCCTCTGAACAAGGAATTTGAAATGAGCTGGCTTGATAAATTTTTGATGAAGATTGCAATGGCAAAACTTGCCGCACGCTCAACTCGCCAGCCGGATTTTGTAGCCAGAGAGCTGATACGCGCTTTCCGTTTGGTTAATTCTTCTGGCGATACTCCTCCGCTAAGCGAGTGCGAAGAGCAGAAATGAAATCGCCTAGATTCTTTCCGGATTCTGCATCTACCGTGGATAGTCGCAGTAATTCCGGCTGTGTTGTCAGAAGTGTTTGGATAAATCCATCGGCCTGCTCTATTGCGGTGTATTCGTTTTTCATGGGGCTGCCTTTCGTTTCTACGGTTGTGAGTGGAATCAAAACTATAGCACGGCTGTGCAACCCCACCTTTTCTCTCGTCACTCCTGTGACTTTGCCGCGCATCCGTGTGCGGCTTTTTTATTGAGCAACCATGAGCGCTGAACTGATCGACGCAAGAACAAAGATTACCGAGTTGACTGACACAGTGCTTGATGTTCGCCACACGATTACCGGAAAAGACCGTAGCGAGATTATCCGTGAGGTTATGCATGACTGGGCGCTCCGCTGTGAACTTGAGTCCACGTTACTTCAATCGGCTATGAAAGCGAAGGGATTGGCAGGGAATCGCAGGGATTAGCAAATAGTCGCCGTAGCAGGCGCACAAGTTTACGGATGGCGATAGGTTGATCGCCAATGCCAGCGTCCACTGGCTTCGTCACCCACCTTATTTATTGGACAGTGAAAAGGACATCACAAAATGAATACGAAAAAGACGTACAGCGAAAAGCTTAAAGACCCGCGTTGGCAAAAGCTCAGGCTTGAGGTTATGAATGCAAATGGTTTTTGTTGTGAGATTTGCGGGGACGCAGAATCAACGCTTCACGTTCATCACAAAGAGTATCTGAAGGGTCATGAGGTCTGGGAATATGAAGTTAGGCAGCTTTCGGTGGTATGCGAGTCATGTCATGCAGCAGAGCATGAGTCGACCGATATTCTGAAGATGGTTTGCTCATACGCGCCAATGGATGGTCCATGCAACAGGAGTGAGATAGCTTTTGTAATTGCCGGCCACCTGAATATCCCTTTTGAAAAGTTAATCAAGGAAAGCGGTATGAGTGACTGCACCTGGACGCGGGCTCAATATGAGGCGGGAATGTATCTGTCAAGACTCTCCGACCATATGTTTTCTGTAATCAAATAAAGCGAGGTGAATCATGGCCCGCGCTAGAAATATTAAGCCCGGTTTTTTCCGTAATGCAGACCTCGTTGAGCTTCCGTTTGAGGCGCGTCTGCTGTTCATTGGACTGTGGACTATAGCGGATAAGGCTGGACGCATGGATGACCGCCCAAAGCAAATCAAGATGGAGCTGTTCCCAGCTGATAATCTTGATTGCGATGCTCTGTTAAGCCTGCTGCAAGAGCTGGGCATGATTGAAAGATATACCGTGGAGAACAAGAAATACATCCAAGTGGTAAATTTTTCCAAGCACCAGAACCCTCATCGTGACGAAAAAAATAGCGTAATACCAGATAAGAACGGTGCTGTATTGGTTGATGATTGCACAAAGCACAGTGCAAGCACAGTGCAAACACAGTGCGGTGATGTTGTGAGCACCGTGGTAATCGGGCTGATTCCTGATCCCTTGATTCCTGATCCCTTGATTCCTGATCCCTTGATTCCTGATCCCTTGATTCCTGATCCCTTGATTCCTGATCCCTTGATTCCTGATCCCTTGATTCCTGATCCCTTGATTCCTGATCCCTT
>JAUXWM010000061.1 GCA_030681375.1 Gallionella sp. | reverse complement strand
GGGCTGCCGCCCTCGGCCTGCTTAAGAATTGCGATGATCTGGCTATCTGAAAAGCGTGATAACTTCATGTAAAAATTCCTCTATTTCCAAGTGAGAAAATTCTACTTCTAATCGCAACTAATTTCAGGGGGGATTACCGTTCTGCCGGTGAGGCCGGATCTCTGCTTCAATCTTTTGAAGAGTTCGTTCTTGCTATCCTCGATTTTCTTCAAGGCCTCGTCATATTGTTTCTTGATCGTCTGGTTGACTAGCAGCAGCGAAGTCTTCTCAGAATCGAAACTTTCGTTGTAGGGCTCGATGACGAAGACCTGTTCAGATTTCAAATCACTTCCAGTCTCAACCTTGATTTCACGCTTCGTCGTGCGTTCAGGGTGGATGAGGTCGCTGGAGTCCTTATTTCTGCTCAGATCAAGAAAGGTCTTGGACAGGGAAGTTTTCATGAACCCATTGGGTGCATAGACCGAATATGCATTGGCCTGACTGAAATCGAAATCGTAGTCTAGCTTGCCGATGCCATAGCAGTTTTCAAGACGGATTGATACTTTTTGCATAATTGCTTCCCTCGTGTTCTATCGCTTACCCCCACACCCAACCAAGCACCCGAAGTCAGCGGCGTCGGGCACGTTGGATTTGTGGGCGTATTCGGGGACAGGCGTATTCGGGGACAGACCACGGTTTCGTATTCCATGTTCAAGCCGCCATTTTTAGTTCAACTTTCTTTCCCGCCCGCGTCGCCAGCGTGATCAGCATGTCCAGACTGAATTTCTCGAACTTGCCGCGTATCAGGTCGGAGACGCGCGATTGCGAGATGCCTAGCACTTGCGCGGCTTCTGCCTGCGTCCATTCCTTGTCGCGAATCAGGATTTCGAGACGGCACATGAGTTCGGAACGCATGGCGAGGATGGCAGCTTCTTCCGGCGGGAATCCGAGGTCGATGTATACGTTGCCGCTGGATTTGGTGATTTTGAGTTGATTCATTTTGCAATCTCCTTGAGTTGCTTGTAGCGGGCGGCTGCCAGCTCAATATCTTCTTTGCGCGTCTGCTGCGTCTTCTTCTGGAAGGCATGCAGCACATAAACAGCATCGGCGAATTTCGCCACATAGATGACGCGCCATTCGCCCAGCACATGGACGCGAATCTCATAAGCGCCTGCGCCCACATTCAGCATTGGCTTCCAGTCTGCAGGCATCAGGCCAGCCTGTACGCGGAAGAGTTGGAAACCTGCTGCTTGCTTCACCTCGCGAGGGAAAGCGGCCAAGTCATCTTCGCTGGAGCCGGTGAATCTGAGCGGCTTCATACGGTCAATATATAAGTAGTTAGATATTGACGCAAGCGGATTTGTTGATTGCGTATTCTTTTCATCACGTCACCCCCAAAGGCTCGCATGATTTCGATGTTGACTTGAATGGCGCGTCTGCTGCGAAGAACACTGGAGAGCATGGCAACACCCTGTTCGGTGAAGGCATAGGGGGCAGTTCGGATACCACCCCAACTTGATGTCACAAATTGTGATTTCAAGTTGGCGAATTCTTCAGGGTTCAGTTGGAACATGAAGTCTTCCGGGAAGCGTGCGATATTGCGTTTGACCGCTTGATTCAACGCGCGTGGTTCGACTTCATACAATTCGGCCAAGTGCGGACTAAGCATGACCTTGTCCCCGCAAGGAGGACGCCGACGGATACCCGGAGCCTTCGGCTCCACCCTCTCGCAGTGCGAGCGAATAACAAACATCCTCGATTCGATCTGAGCTACTGGTGCGATCATTTTCAGTGTTTCCCCTTTTGCGAACAGTGGTGCAGCTGGCATGCGCCCGACATCGCGGGTTTTGCCTTGCGCCAGCTCCTGTTCTGGGGAATTCCGCCTTTGGCCTCGCGCCGTACGTGCGGTGCGATGTACTGTGGACAGTTTTGCAAGTGGGGCGAACTGTATTCCCGCAAGGTGTGTAGTGTCAACTTGCCGTACTGAGAGGGGGAAATTATGCGTGCTTTATGAATGGCCGGTAACGATAGACTTCGACATTCAGCCATTTCACATCATGAAATTTAGCCTCAACACCTCACCACCGCTACGACACCGTGCGACACCGCAAAAACGCCGGGCCACGCCCCGAAGGAAAGCGCCGCCATCACGGCGTTAACGTCTTGATTCTGTTAAAATCCCGCCATGAGTAAATTAACCCTGGATCGCATCCTGCATACGCAGGGCTTTGGCACACGCAAGTGGTGCCGTGAGCTGATCGCCCGCGGCGAAGTCAGTATCGCAGGCACCGTCATCACCGACACAAACACCGCGATAGAGACTGACGGACTGGAATTCACGATTTTTGGCGAGTTGTGGCAGTTCCGTAAGCAGGTCTATATCGCACTGAACAAACCGGCGAATTCCGAGTGCTCACGCAAGCCCAGCCATCATCCCGGGGTGCTGACCATCCTTCCCGATCAGTTTACACGGCGCGATGTACAGCCTGTTGGCCGACTCGACCATGACACCACGGGCTTGCTGCTGATGTCTGACGATGGCGCGTTCATCCACACGCAGTCTTCGCCTAAACATCACGTCCCCAAGGTCTATGTCGCTACCACCCATGACCCGGTGACGCCGGAACTAATCGAGCTGCTGTTAAAAGGCGTCAAATTGCACGACGAACCGGGACCTCTGGCAGCGGAGACTTGCCGGATGATAGACAGAAATAAACTGGAAATCGTGCTTGAACAGGGGAAATACCATCAAGTTAAACGCATGCTGGCAGCAGCGGGCAATCATTGCGCTGCGCTGAACCGCTCGCAAATTGGCAATCTGAAACTTGACGCGCTGGGACTGGCGCCAGGCGAATGGTGCTATCTGAATGAAGCTCAACTGGCGCTACTGACCGCGCCGATCGATCGTGTAAATCTTTAGAAATCCATAGGTTTGGGATGAAGCGCAAGGAGCCGCGCAGCGAATGACGCAGGCATATCAGGTTGATAGACTAGGAATGAGCGAGCACGCGACACCGCGGTTCGCCCAAAAAATGGATTTATAGAGGTATACATGGCAATACAATGGTTTCCGGGTCACATGACCTCGGCCCGCAGAAAAGCGGCCGAAACGATGGAATTCACGGACGTGATCATCGAAGTGCTGGATGCGCGCGCGCCCGAGGCGAGCTGCAACCCGATGATCCGCGAGCTGCGCGAACACCGCCAGCGCCCTTGTCTGAAGATACTTAACAAGATCGACCTCGCCGACCCTGTCATCACGCAGGAGTGGCTGGACTATTACAACCGGCAGGAAGGCGTGAAAGCCGTCGCACTCAGCTGCAAGAGCGCGACCGATGCAGCGAAAGTACCCCGTCTCTGCCAGCCGCTCGCCCCGCATCGCAACGACAATCATAAACCACTGCGCCTGATGATCATGGGCATACCCAATGTCGGCAAATCCACATTGATGAATATGCTGCTCAAGCGCCGCGTTGCCAATGTCGGCGACGAACCCGCTGTCACCAAGTCGCAGCAGTGCCACAAGATCAACGACCACATGACGCTGACCGATTCCCCCGGCCTGATGTGGCCCAAGATCGAACACGAAGAAGACGGCTATATGCTCGCGGCGATTCATGCGATCGGACGCAACGCGGTGATCGAGGAAGAAATAGCCGAACATCTCGCCAACAACCTGCTGGCGCGCTATCCGGAACGCCTCGCCGAACGCTTTAATCTGGATGTGAGCGAAATGGACGGCATCGGCCTGATCGAAGCGGTCGCCAAGAAGCGCGGCTGCCTGCTCAAAGGGCGCGGCGGCGAACTCGATCTGGAAAAAGCCTCCATCATCCTGCTGACCGAATATCGCGCCGGCAAACTGGGCCGCATCAGCCTGGAATCCCCCGCGACGCGCGACGCGATGATCAAGAACGCGCTGGAAAATCCGGTAAAACCGCGCGTCCACTCGCTGCGCGGCGAGCCGGACGACGCCTGAAGCCCCGATGAAAACACCGAAGAGAATAGCGCCACTCGTTGAGGACGGCCTGGTTGACGCAGTCTTGCGTCAACTGATGAGCGGGAAAGAGGCCACCGTCTATGTCGTGCAGTGCGGCGACGAAATACGTTGCGCCAAGGTCTACAAGGAAGCCAACCAGCGCGGCTTTCATCAGGCGGTTCACTATACCGAAGGCCGAAAGGTAAAAAACAGCCGTCAGGCGCGTGCCATGGAAAAAGGCACGCGTTATGGTCGCAAGGAACAGGAAGCCGCCTGGCAACACGCCGAAGTCGATGCCTTGTACAAGCTCGCTGCGGCAGGTGTCCGCGTCCCTCACCCCTTTGGTTTTTATGAAGGTGTGCTGCTGATGGAACTGGTAACCGATGCAGATGGTGCCGCCGCCCCCAGACTTAACGATCTGGAATTGACTGAGGAACAGGCACGGGAATTCCACGCCAGACTGATACGCGAAGTGGTGCTGATGCTGTGCGCGGGTATCGTCCACGGCGATCTGTCGGAATTCAACATTCTGGTCGATGAACACGGCCCGGTCATCATCGACCTGCCGCAGGCTGTGGATGCCGCAGCCAACAATAATGCCAGCCGCATGCTGGAACGCGATGTCGATAACCTGGCCAATTATTTTGGCCAATTCGCGCCCGAACTGCGTACCACCCAGTACGGCAAGGAAATATGGGCGATCTACCAGCGCGGCGAACTTTTTCCCGACACGCCCTTAACCGGTTGCTTCGAACAAAGTGAAGAAGCCGCTGACGTAAATTCCGTGATGCGCGAAATCACCTCCGCACGCGATGATCATGCGGCGAAACTGCGCTATCAGCAGCTAAAAAGAGAAGAAGGCCGCTAGATGAATGATTTCCCCGTGATCCACTGGAGCGAGGCAGGCATAGACAAATCCGCCCGCTGGCGCTCTGAAAGCGGCACACCAGCGCCCAGAAAGGTGATCATCGCCGATGATCGCATCACCGCCGATGCGGCTTACCGTTTGGCCTGCGAAGGTACCGCGCTGTTGTGGCGCGGGGATTTTCAGAATGCGCGCCAACTGTTGCAGGCAATGACGCGACGCGCAAACCAGAAACCCAAAAAAAACAAGAAGATAGCCGCCTCACCCAACGGGCAAGCCCGTTTCCCTCACCTCAATCCTCTCCCGCTAGCGGGAGAGGAGGCAAACGTATCGCTACGCGAACTTCAAGCTAAGGAAGCCTTTCATCTGCATCGTCAGGCGCAATCGCAGCGTGCCCGCACCCTGGGCATGTTGCTGCTGCCGTTCAACGCAGACCACAGCGTACCGCTGCGCCGCGCACCCGATGTGCATCAGGCTTGCGCTGAAGCTTACGGTACTACAACAGAGCCCTATATTGCCTCACTGCGCGGACTGCTGGGATTGATAGGGGCGCACGAGTGGCGCAAAAATGGCGTCGACGTCGCCGCGCTAAATACACGTATTCATCCGCATTACGGCGTATTTGCGCCGATACGCGGCGAATACGTAGGCCTGGTAAATGATGCACCCCTCCCAGAATTGACCGATGTTCGATCCGTCGCCTTCGACATCGGCACGGGCAGCGGCGTGTTGGCCGCCGTGCTGGCACGACGTGGTATCAAACACATCGTCGCCACCGATCAGGATGAACGCGCACTGGCCTGTGCGCGCGAAAATTTGACGCGTCTGGGGCTGACCGCACAAGTTGAAGTAATGCAGGCCAACCTATTCCCGGAAGGACGCGCGGCCTTGATCGTATGCAATCCGCCGTGGGTTCCGGCCCGGCCCAGCTCGCCGCTTGAATACGCCGTATTCGACCCGGATAGCCGCATGCTGCTCGGATTCCTCAATGGGCTGGCCGCCCATCTGGAGACTGGCGGAGAAGGCTGGCTGATACTCTCAGACCTGGCCGAACATCTGGGTCTGCGCACCCGCGCCGAATTGCTTGCCGCGATTGCGGCGGCGGGCTTGCAAGTCATGGAAAAAATAGATGTAAAACCGCACCACCCCCGCGTATCCGACACCAGCGACCCGCTACACGCAGCGCGCGCGGCAGAACTGACCTCGCTTTGGCGACTAACAGCAAAAACTACCGGCCAGTAGCTAGTTGCTAGTTGCTAACGACTAACGACTAACGACTAGTAACTACCCTACCGCATCCACATTGATCTGTAGCCACCATTCCAGCAAGGCCAGATGCCACAATTTGCTGCCCTGAATACGCGTCAGATGCGATTCCGGCGCGGCCAGCAATTTCTCCACATAGCTGCGCCGATACAGGCCACGCTTGATACAAGCCTCTGAATTCAGGATGCCGCGTATCCGTTCGAGGAAATCACCGCGCAGATACTTCAGCGCGGGCACCGGAAAATAACCTTTGGGGCGATCTATCACCGCATCCGGGATCAGGCCGCGCGCCACCGCCTTGATCGGAAACTTGCCGCCCTCCTTCAGCCTCAATTCAGGCGGCATTTTTGCGGCCAATTCCACCAGCTCGTGATCCAGAAACGGCACGCGGGCTTCCAAACCCCAGGCCATCGTCATGTTATCCACGCGCTTCACCGGATCGTCCACCATCAGCCGCGTTACATCCAGCCGCAAAACCTGATCGAGGAATTCGGACGCACCCGGTTGTTGCAACTGTTCCTCCACCCAGGCGGTGGTAACGTCCGGGATATCGTAGTCTTCCGTCATCATTTCCAGATATTCGGCATGATCGCGATCGAAGTAATGACGCGCAAAGCGCTCCACGGGCGTGCCGTTTTCCGCCGCCATGCGCGGATACCAGAAGTAGCCGCCGAACACCTCGTCCGCGCCCTGCCCCGCCAACACGACCTTCATCTCGTGCGACACCTGCTCACCCAGCAGGTAAAACGCGGCGACATCGTAACTCGGCATCGGCTCAGACATCTGCGCGATCACATCCGGCAAATGTCCGAGCATTTCCGCGTTAGGCAACGAAAATTTGTGATGACGGGTATGAAAAAGTTTGGCCACAAAATCGGAATACTCAAACTCGTCGGCCTGTTCGTCCGCCACCTGCTCGAAACCTATGGAAAACGTGTTTAACTCATCCGTATGTTCAGCCAGCAACGCCACCAGCAGACTCGAATCCAGTCCGCCGGAAAGCAGTACGCCTATAGGCACATCGGAGGCCAGGCGATGACGTTCCACCGCACGCCGCAATACCGTGCGCATCGCGTCCAGCCAGTCCTGCTCGGAAAGCGTTTGCTCGGGACGGGTCGCATCCAGCGTCCAATAACGACGTTGCGTCACTTCGCCTGAAGCGGAAAAACGTAAAGTGTGCGCGGGGGGCAGTTTTTTAATCCCCTGAAGTATCGTGCGCGGGGCCGGCACTACGCCATGCAGGGTGAAATGCTGGTGCAACGCGATCAGATCAAGACGGGTATCCACCCCGCCTCCCGCCAGCAAGGCTTGCGGCGTAGAAGCAAAACGCAGCCGTGCATCATCCAACGTGTGATACAGCGGCTTGATACCCAGCCGGTCGCGCGCAAGGAACAGTGATTGGTCACGCAGGTCCCAGATGACGAAGGCAAACATGCCGTAAAAGCGCTGTACGCATTGCTCGCCCCATGCGTGATACGCCTTGAGAATCACCTCTGTGTCGCCCTCGGAAAAGAACGCGTAGCCCATCTCCACCAATTCCGCGCGCAGTTCTTTGTAGTTATAGATGCTGCCGTTGAATACCAGTGCCAGGCGCAAGTCTTCGTCCAGCATAGGCTGGTCTGCGTGGCTGGAAAGGTCGATGACCGCCAGTCGCCGATGACCCAATGCCAGCGGGCCATCATTGTAGTAACCCTCGTGATCCGGCCCGCGCCGCGCCAGACGCGCGGTCATGCGCTTGAGCGCCTCCATGTCGGGCGCAAGTTGATCGAAGCGTAATTCACCGCAAATGCCGCACATGCCAAACTCCAATAAATTCGCAAGCCGGATTATCGCTTACAGAGAGGGATTAAGGATATGCTGATTGTCATGCTCGTAAAACCAGTGAAGCGCAGTTTCGAGAGACAGTCTGCGGGTGAGCCATTTACGGGCAGCGTCACCAGCGTGTGCTGGCCGATCAGGATCGGTGTGCTCTTGAAAAAATGCTCGAATGTAATCTTCAATCCGGCAGACGTGGCCTGCGCGGAATTAATCAGCCGTCCGAAAACGGCTGATAATACTCAGACGCAACCCGTCGGTTTGGGCATGCCGCCGTATTTGGTTATCGGCTTCATCGGGCCCGTCATCCACAACTCAAAAACCTCTTTCTGGTCTTCGCCGATGTGCTTGGCGAATTTGCGTATCGGTGGTACCGAACCGAATTGCTCGTAATACTCACGCGCCTTCATGATCTGATCCCACTTTTTCTCGTTCAGCTCATAACCATCCACCTCGGCCATCGCACGACCAATCTCCTCAGACCAGTCACTCATATCAACCAGATAACCATCACCATCACGATTTGGGAGTTCCATATTCACAACCTTTCACATAAAGTTAATATTATGAAAACTATATATTGCCCGACAAAATTAGTCAAGCATTATACTTTAGCCACACATCCCCTTATTCTTTCGGCCAGTACGCCGTGGCTATGCCCTCACCCAGATCAGCATCGATCAGCCGGCGGCGCACCTCAAGCAGGCGTTCGATCAGCGCGGGTTCAAACCCGGCATACGCTTCCGCGTCCGGTTTGCGACTCACCACCACCCCCAGTAATTCGGTAATTGCATTGCCTATGGAGTTCTGACTAATGGTCACGATCAGCCTGCCCGCATCATTGCGATAGATCAGCTGCTTGAATGCGGGCTGCCAGCGTATCGCACTCGCATATTTCACGTCCGCGATACAGTGATTACGCACCTTCTTCGCGGTCTTCATAAAATCGTTATTGAACAGCAGCACACTCTCCACCTGCTCCGGGAAATACACATCCGGCAGCATGGGCGCGTTATGCGTGGAAACTTGCGAAAAGAAAGTGCGATAAAAATCAATGAAGCCCTTCAGCACCTCATCGTATTCCCGCCAGAAAGACACGTCTCTGAGCGCATCCGCCCCGCCCTGTATTTCCCAACTAGGCAATCCCTGCGGATAACCGGTCAGGCCGATGCGGGCATCGTCTCCGCTCACCGGTTTGAGAATTTTCAGATTCAGCGCCCTGGAAAAAAATTCGCGATACACATCGCGCATATAGGCCTGAAACAAACTGTGCTGACCACCATCGGTCAGATTGGGATTGTTGCTGTCGGCCAGTTGCGCGTCGCGCAACTGTTGCTTGGGGAAAACCACAAAATGGTTGTGCAGCATGCGTATGCTGGGCACGCCCGGAGAAGTCAGCGGCCAGGTCGCATCCAGGCTCGCCTCGCCCGCCAGAATCAGCGCCTCGTCCGGATCGGGATATTGCTCCAGCATGTAATCGATGATGATCTGGTTCATCCGGTTCCATACATGCTTCACATTGTCGGCAACCTGTGTGCGCCGTACCGGCCGCCCCAGGGGATTAAGTATCGTCCTGGAAGTATTGTAAATAATGGAACAATCGAACTCGGTGCTGTGTCCCAGCGCCTTGCGATAGAGCAACAGATTTTCCGGGTTAATCAGCAAACCGTTGTTGTTCACCAGATCATTAAGATTCTCGGTGCTGTTGAAAAACTCGTTATGTTTCATCCCCTCCGGCACTTCCAGCGGAATAGGTCTGAAGGGTGTTAACACTTCGCGCGGCCCGATTTGAGCCGGTTGCTGAAAAATGCTCATCTATTTCTCCTTGCACAACTACAGGGCAAATTTCCCTGATTGTTTTCCAATTTTCAAACTCCCCTGGCCTGCCTCTCTGAACCTATCCATTTCTCGCATGTTGAACGGACTTCTTGCGTGTTGCACACATAATCGCCACAACCTGAACGGATTGTACGCTGCTGCCGCAAACAGAAATACGCATAAAACGCTTGAGCGCTATTCTACCTGCCACCCACAGCGATGGCAGCTTCAGCGTCCTGTCAGGGAATAGTCAGCCGCGCTTCCGTACCGCCGCTCTCGCGTGGCAACAGTGCTATTTTCCAGCCGTTAATATCTGCCAGTTGACGCGCAATCGCCAGGCCCAGTCCACTACCGCCGGTAGTGCTGCTGCGCGATGATTCGAGCCGGTAAAAAGGCTGAAATACGTTTTCCACCTGATCAGGAGGGATGCCGGGGCCACGGTCGAGCACACGGATGAGAGTGATGCTGTTTGTGCAGTCACACTCGATGTCCACCGCCTTGCCTGCACCGTAACGCACCGCATTGCCGATCAGGTTAGCCAATATGCGCCGCAGGGCCATATGACCGATAGAACGCAGACAAAAATCTTGTGGCTGAAAGATAATTTCCGCACCCTCGTTTCTGGCATTGTCGGCCAGCTCCTGCAACATCTGATTGATATCAATTTCCTGAGCCACTTCCTTTTGCAGCCCTCGACTAAACGCCAAAAACTCGCCGATGAGGCGGTTCATTTCCTCCAGATCATTTTGCAATCGCGCGACGATTTTAGGATTCGCATTTTCCGGCAACATTTCCATCGCCAGACGCATGCGCGCCAGCGGCGTGCGCAGGTCGTGGGAAATTCCGGCCAGCAGGATGGTGCGGTTGGCGAGCAACTCCTGTACCTGCAACGCCATTTGATTAAAGGCGCGCGCCAGATTGGCCAGCTCCTCCGGGCCGCTTTCCGGCAATGCTTCAGGAACATGGCCTTGTCCGACGTGCCTCGCCGCATCTGAAAGTCGTTTCAGCGGGCGCGTAATGCGCCGCGCCAGAATGACGGCAGTAATCAGCGTGAGCGCAATGGTTGCAGCCAATACCAGCAACAACGCCAATGGCGGCTGTATGCCCAGTTGATCGCGTGAAAAACCGATGCGTATCAGCTTCCCGCCGGTGTGAATTTCAGCCCAGAACCAGGTCTGTTCCCATTCCGTGGTTTTGATGCGAATGTTTTCCCCGGTGCGCGCTTCAAGGGCATTTTCGAGCAGAGTCAAATAGGGGAAATAGCGCTCGTAACCCGGCATGGCTGTAGTGTCATCGAATAACCAGAGGTGATGTTTTTTGGCTAATTCAAGGCCAAAATCTGCGCGCGTTTGCGGGGGCAATTCTACCCAGGTCTGGGCCGACAACACCATGAGAGCGGCGAGATCGTCCGCTGAGCGTTTAGCCATCGGCAACATGATGAAGTACGCAGTAACAGCGAGTGTGATGAGCTGAAAGACGATCAAAGCGAGTGCCACCGTGGTGGCCGTGCTGCGAAACAGGGTGGTGCTCTTACGACGGAAAAACATTATCCGACCTTGTTTCCGGGAGAAAACAGATAGCCTTCTCCCCATACGGTACGTACATACACCGGCGCGGATGGATCGTCTTCAATCTTGCGCCGCAATCGCGTCACCCTGACATCGATGCTACGATCGAACGGTGTGCGCTCATAACCTTTGAGCTTGTCCATCAGGCTGTCGCGGCTCAACACATGATTGGGATGCTCGACAAAAACACGCAGCAGATTGAATTCTCCGGCAGTCAGGACGACATCGGCTCCCTCTCGGGACAAGCTGCGTGACTCAAGATCAAGTCGATAAGGGCCAAAACGTAACATGCCCTGCGCCGACTCTTCCGTTCGACTATCTCCGCCTTCCCTGCGCCGCAGCACAGAACGGATGCGCGCCAGCAGTTCACGCGGGTTGAACGGCTTGGCGAGGTAATCGTCCGCCCCGACCTCCAGACCGATAATACGGTCAATATCCTCGCCGCGCGCCGACAGCATGATAATCGGTTGACCGCCCCGCATCCGTAATTTGCGCGCCAGCGTCAACCCGTCCTCACCCGGCAACATCAGGTCGAGAATAACCAGATCAGCCGCATGTTCCGCAAGATATCGTTCCATAGCAGAACCGTCGGCAACGGCAGCGACGCTGTAGCCCTGCTCAGAGAGATACTGCTGCAGCAATTCGCGCAGGCCGATATCGTCATCCACCACCAGAATATGTTTATGGCTCATGTTTTTCACTATACAGCAGAGTGCTTTCCGCTGTAACGGGCGGCACGCCTCCGGTAACACATCGTAACAATTTGCAGCAACACGGAAATTGTTGCGCAATGCTTCCCCGTCATCATGGCCACATCAGTAACGCGACCTGATGATGACAACACAACTTGAACTTAACCAACAGGAGTACAGAATGAATACCAGAAACTTTCTTTACAACGCTGCGCTTATTTTCGGCCTTGCCGTTGCCGGCCCGAGTTTTGCGGACGAGCCCGTTAATATCGATCCATCAATCATGACCCAGCAGGAGCGCGAAGCCTATCGCACCGAAAGGCAGTCCAGCATGACTCCGGAGCAGCGCGCTGAAAAACAGGCATCGCGAAACCAGAGTGGTGGTGGACAGGGGCAAGGCAGCATGTCGCGCGATGGTTCCGGATCGGGCGGTCAATATGGTCGCAACGGCGGTGGCGGGCACGGCAGGGGCGGACGCTGATCTCCGAACAAACTGTTTATATCCGTAACTGAAATAGCAGCGACATAAACACCCGGCTGCCTCTCCTCGTAATGAGATCGTTGCGAGGAGAGACAGTATGAGATTTTCCTGCCAGATTATTGATCACACCATGCATGAAAATATGAATTTCTTCACCCTTTTCGCCCCGTTCATCCTTGTGCTGTCCATCTCCACGGCAGTAGCACAGGAATCCACGATCCCGGACAAGGAACGTCTGCAGAGCATGAGCCATGAGGAATATGACGCATACCGCGAACAGATGCGTGACCGTATGAATGGATTGAACCCTGAAGAGCGAAACCTGACCGGCATCAATGAGCGCGAGCAGATGGAAAAACGGGACGCGAATAGCCGCTATGGGCAAGGCTACGTCTCCCGCAACAGGCCAAACACCCTGCGCAGCGGATCAGGTGTCAACACAGGCAATCAACAAAGCGGCGCTTACGGCAGAGGCAGTGCCGGACGCCGCTAATGCAAGAATCAAAAACTGTGCGCTACGCGTACTAGCCGCGCTGGACAATATTGCAAAATAAGGAATTTGACATGTGCCAACTTAAACAAAGTAGCTTCAATATCGCCGCATTGCGGCAGGCCGCCATTGATGCCGCTGTGGAGCTGGATTGGACGAAAAATGAACCTACGATATCTCAAGAAACTCGCGAAAGGGCACAGCGCATCGTTAAGCGCGTTTTTGTTGCTTGTGAGGCGCTGGACTTAGAAGCACGGGCATGATTGCAAATGATGCACGGGCATGCCGCCATGCCCGGTTAACTTAAAAATCGTGTCCCGGCGGCGGGATACAGCAACTTTACAGGGAGTATTGTTATGAGCGCAATCGGTGGTGCAGGAGGGTGTTCTTCGGCGGGTAGCATGAGCGGAATGCAGCGACCGGATTCATCGAAAATGGTCGACAATTTATTTTCAAAGCTGGATACCAAAGGCCAGGGATATATCGAGAAGAGCGATTTTCAGGGCGCGTTTGATAAAGTCGCTTCGAAAAGCGCCAGCGCGGACGATGTCTTCAAGGCGTTGGATGGCAATGATGACGGCAAAATCACCAAGCAGGAAATGTCAGACAGCGTCACAAAACTTGCTGACCAGCTCGTCAGCCAATTGCAAAATATGCGAATGAGCGGCATGGGCGGTGTCGGTATGTCGAAGAGCGATATTAGCAGCATGGCAGACAGCAGCGGCAGCGCATCACAACAACTGAACGAACTGGCTCAGAATTTTGATGTTGCTGACACGAATCAGGATGGAACTATCAGTGCGCAGGAATTAATGGCCTATCAGGCATCGAATTCAGCCACTTCGTCCACCAGCGGTGTGCAAAATGGCGATGCTCAGGTTATGGCTAGAATCATGGATATGATGACCACGTATGGCGCCACAGCTCAAGACGAGCAAACCAGTGGCGGCACCATTTCAACGGCAGTATAAGCAAGCGGGGGCATATCTTGCCCCCACTGCCCCATTTATTAAATCGACCAGACAGAATTATTTATCCGAGGACAACCTGACATGCAAAAAAACCGCAATTTCATCTTCAACCTTTTCGCCTCCTCCCTGTTATTCGTCGTATCCGGTGCGCAGGCGGGCGAGCCTCTCGCCTTGCAGCAGGTTATGAGAGACCTGGGTAAAAACATGCAAGTCATCACTGACGGCATTTCCCGTGGCGACTGGGAACAGGTGGAAAAAACCGCGCCACTGATCGCCGACCACCCACAGCCACCCTTCTCCGAAAAGCTGCGCATCATGAGCTTCATGGGCACCAACATGGGCAAATTCAAGGCTCATGACAGCGAAACAAACAAGCAGGCTCAGGCGGTGGGCAAGGCAGCAAAGGCCAAAGACGGGCAGGGTGTGATTCTTGCCTTCCAGCAGCTCCAAACCAGCTGCTACAGTTGCCACAGCGAATTCCGCAAACCCTTTATCGAGCATTTCTATGGCAAGAAAAGCGCTGATCTGTGATACAACCCGATCACACCATTAACATTACAGGAGTCATTTCATGAAGATACGCTCACAACAACGCACCACCCTTATCTGGTTGATTTCTCTGATTGCAGTCGGTTTCGGATTGCTGACTATCAAGGAAGGCGGCACCATCCTGTTTGGCGACGAAGCGACACGCGCTACGGCCGGCAACTATGTGCCGTTCGTACTCTGGTTTAATTTTGTAGCGGGCTTTGCCTACGTTGTCGCCGGCATCGGCTTGTGGCTACAACAACGCTGGGCAGTTTGGCTGGCCGCCAGCCTCGCCGCAGCGACAGCAATCACATTCGCCGCCTTTGGCATACATGTGCTTTTTGACGGGCTTTACGAAAAACGTACGGTGATCGCCATGAGCATGCGAACGCTGGTGTGGTCAACCATTGCAACCCTCGCCTGGCGCCAGCTGGTGTGGCGCCGGATATGATGTCATGCTGCTGTGCCGCTTATAACGCAGCACCGCATAAACGACGAAATGCGATGAACCCGCCTTGCTTCCGTCATTTGCCGGCACGACAGAAAAAATCCGTGTGGGTGCTGGTGCTGCTTTTACACATCGTACCTGCACAAGCCGCCAATGAAAGCATTTCCGGCCTTGAGGATTGCAAGGCAGATGAGGTCGTCAGATTTCGCGGGGGAACAGCCAGACTGGAGAACGACCTTTTTACCGGCACTGACCAGAATTACACCAATGGCGTGGCATTCACCGCTATTTCGCACGACATCGCCGGCAAGCTTAGAGTCGAATGCCTGCCCACGCCGGTGCGACTGCATGCTGAACTGATCAAGTTTATGAATCCCGACTTTTGGGCCGATGCGGAAAATCCTGATCACACGCAAAACGTGACGGTGAAGTTTGGCCAATCCATGTTTACGCCCAAAGACCCTGCCAGAACCGATTTGATCACGGGCGATCGGCCTTATGCGGGCTTGCTGTACGTGGGCATGTCGTGGAACCGCAGGAAACATGAACCCCTAAGCAACTCGGAAATGCTCGATACGCGCGAGATCACCCTGGGTGTCATCGGCCCGTGGGCTCTTGCGGAACAATCACAAAACCTGTTTCACGATGCGATCGGTGCCGCCAGATTTCTTGGCTGGCAACATCAGTTGAAAAATGAGCCTGCTGTGCAATTGGCCATGGATCGCAAATTCAAGGACTATCGCGGCGCGGGCGCAATCATGCCGGGCTTCTCCGCCGATTCGATACGCTCACTGGGACTGCGGCTAGGCAACATCGAAACCTCCGCTAGCCTGGGCATAGAGGGGCGTATCGGCTGGAACCTGCCGAACGACTTCGGCACCTATCCGATCAGACCGGGTGCCGAAAATCGCCCGCCCTCCGCAGCGTCCATCCACAGCGGCTCCGACGATGCCTCTTCTGCGGTCGCCAGACCGCGGCCGGGGATACACATGTTCGGGACGATGGAAACAAAGCTCGTCGCCCATGACTTTTCTCTCGACGGCAACCTCTTGCAATCAAGCCATAGCGTCACTCGTCGGCCATGGGTTGCCCAGGCTGCCATCGGCATCAGCGCTCAGGGCATGGTGGCCGGGCACGGTGCCAAGTTAGCCGTGATGCGTGTTTACCGTTCGCGGGAATTCGAAGAACAGGGAGCAAGCCAGGCTTATGGCTCCGTCGCACTAAGCATTGAGTTCTAACAGGCCGCTGCAAAACTATTGAGATTTTATGGGGCGCGTTAAGACAGTATTCTGGCGGAGGGCGGAGTTGTTCAGTGGTCACTACATCTGCGAACATTTCATCCCTCACCCCAGGGAACGCTCTGCTTGCGTCCGGCTCACCGGTCAAACCCGGGTGCACTCTCACCCGCCACGCTCCAAAACATAAAGGGCACTCTGACGAGTGCCCTTTATTATCTGGCGGAGAGGGAGGGATTCGAACCCTCGGTAGCGTATAACGCTACGCCTGATTTCGAGTCAGGTACATTCGACCACTCTGCCACCTCTCCGGGACGCGAATTCTACCAGATACCGGCAATTTGGTGCAGAATGATGGCATGCGCAGACACGAGATTTTAATCAGGTCATTACAGATCGGCACTTTTCTGTCGTTGTTGATGTTCGGCTATTCCAGCCTGGACAAGGCGCTGCCTTCCTGGCGAGACGAAGAGCTGGTCGTTGTCATTTCGCAGAACACGACCCTTTCGGACGAAGAATTTTCCAAACAGCTGGCGCAGCATTTCGCCAATTATCTGGGCGTGCCGCTGAAAATAGTGCTGATTCCGGCAGAGCAAATTGAAACCCACTTTCGTAATCACCGCGCCCACTTCTCCGCATCCGGCTTCAGGCTGGACGAAAAAAACAAGGCGCTGCTTTTTGGTCCGGGCTATTTACCTGTGCGCGAACAGGTGGCATTCAATCAGAATCAGCGCGCCCCGCGTCACCTGAACGAACTCGTCGGCAAGCGTATCGCCGTGGTGGCGGGCTCAAATCACGAGAAGGCGCTGATCGCACTTAAGCAGGACATGCCCGAGCTGAGCTGGGAATCCCGCACGAAGCAAACCACCGTTGAAGATTTGCTCACAGAAATCGCGCAGGACAAACTGGACTTCACCGTTGCCAATCACGAACAAATTGAGCAGATGCTCAATTACTTCCCCAATCTTGCCGTCGCGTTCGACATCGGCAAGCCTTCCAAACTGGCATGGGCCTTTCCGGCTGATGCAGATAACGCGCTGATTGCCGCATCCGAACAATTCTTTGCCGGCATTAAGAAAAATGGGGATTTGAATAAACTGCTGGATCGTTACTATGGCCACAACGACAGGCTGGCGCCTCTGGACGCGGCCGCTTTTATCAAACAAACCAGCCTGACCCTGCCCAGGTTTCAGAGCTTATTCGAAGAGGCTGGCAGGGCGGTCAACGAGGACTGGCGTCTGATTGCCGCAATCGCCTATCAGGAATCACACTGGGACCCGCTGGCGACTTCTTTCACTAACGTGCGCGGCATGATGATGCTGACCGAAGCGACAGCCGACCGCATGAACGTATCCAACCGCCTCGATGCCCGCGAAAGCACACTCGCAGGCGCCAAATATCTGCAACTGCTAAAGAAACAACTTCCATCACGCATCCAGGAACCCGAACGCACCTGGCTGGCACTGTCATCCTACAATCAGGGGCAGGGACATCTTGAGGATGCACGCGTCCTGACAAAACGGCAGGGCGGCAATCCTGATTCCTGGGTAGAGGTGAAAAAATGGCTGCCCTCATTAAGCAACCCTAAGCATTTTCAGAATCTGAAATACGGCTATGCGCGCGGCGGAGAAGCCGTGATTTTCGTGGAAAATATCCGCGCCTATTACGACATGCTGACCCGGCTCACCAGCGAAACCGCCACACCCCAGAAACACGACTACCAGCTGATCAGCACACGTAAAACCCCCGCCTTTTCTCTGCACGCGCAAGGCAAGACCAGACTGTCACCCGACAGCACGGCGCGGTCTGTCTCGACCTACTCCCTGTCACCCTGACGATGCTCTGCAAGCTGTCGCTCGATACGCTCCAAGCGTGCGGCGATATCCTGCAGCATCACCCCGGTATCACGTTCCTCGCGTTCGATCTTTTGCACATCTGCGCCGACAAAGAAGGCCGACAGGTTAGCGGTCAGCAATGACACCAGCACAACCCCGAACAGGATCAACAAGGCACCGAATACCCTGCCCGCCGGACTCGACGGCACGATGTCGCCATAACCCACCGTGGACATCGTCACCCACGCCCACCACATGCCGTCCCACACCGTGCCGATAGACGGGTCGATGCGCACCACCAGCACAGCCGACAACAGCATGGTGATCAACGCCACAATCAGCGTGGCGCCCAATTGGTGGTAGGACAGAAGTTTACGTATCGTGCGCGACATGCGCGTAAACAGCACCATCACCAGCAGCAGACGCAGATTCCGCAGCAATCCCGCCAGCGGGGTATAAGCCCAGAGCAGAGGTATGCTGCCGACGATGATGAGGGAGTTCATCCAATTATGCTTCAAATAGCGCCGTTTGTTTTTGGTCAGGATGGTCAGCAGCACAGTTTCACTGAAGAACGCCAGCCACACCAGCCATTCGGCGATGCGTTCTGCCAGAGGTGAAATGCTGCCGCTCTCGCCCAGATACCACTGAAAGGGTATCCACAGCGCAACGCAGAGCATCGGCCATTCCAGCCGCTTTCCCCACAGACGCGCGGCAGGTGTCTCGCTTTCATCAACGCCTGCGATACCGAGCCAGTGGACGATAGCCATTTAGCGAGCCAGCTTTTCCAGGCCGCCCATGTAAGGCCGCAGCACCTCGGGAATCACGATACTGCCGTCAGTCTGCTGGTAATTTTCCAGCACGGCGACCAGCGTGCGTCCGACCGCCAGACCCGAACCGTTCAGGGTATGCAGCAATTCCGGCTTGCCTGCGCTGTTCCTGAAACGCGCCTGCATGCGGCGCGCCTGGAACGCCTCGAAACTGCTGCATGACGAGATTTCGCGGTAGGTGTCCTGCGCGGGCAGCCACACCTCGATGTCATAGGTGATGGCGGATGAAAAACCGATGTCGCCGCTGCACAGCCTGACCACGCGGTAATGCAAACCCAGCTTCTGCAATATCATCTCGGCGTGTCCCAGCAACTGTTCCAGCGCGGCAGGCGACTCATCGGGATGTACCATCTGCACCAGTTCCACCTTTTCGAACTGGTGCTGGCGTATCATGCCGCGCGTATCGCGTCCTGCCGAGCCTGCCTCTGAACGGAAGCACGGCGTGTGTGCGACAAACTTCAGCGGCAATTGCTCCAGCGGCACGATCTCGTCGCGCACCATATTGGTGACAGGCACTTCGGCGGTCGGGATCAGATAAAAATTCTGCTCTCCCCCCTCACCCATCTGACGCGGCACGCGGAACAGATCCTCTTCAAACTTGGGCAGCTGACCCGTGCCGCGCATCGAGGCGGCATTCACCAGATACGGCACATATACTTCGGTATAGCCGTGCTGATCGGTGTGCGTATCCAGCATGAATTGCGCCAGCGCCCGGTGCAGCCTGGCCAGCCCGCCCTTCAGCACCGAGAAGCGCGCGCCGGAAATCTTCGCCGCCGTCTCAAAATCCAGACCGCCCAACCCCTCACCCAGCTCGACATGATCTTTCACCGCGAAATCGAATACCGGCGCGCTGCCGACACGGCGCAACTCCTGATTGTCCGCCTCAGAAGCGCCGACCGGCACGCTCTCGTACGGCATATTCGGCAACCCTTCCAGCATGATTTGCAATTCCGCCTGCAATTCAACCAGTTGCACCTCTGTCGTTTTCAGCTCGTCGCCGACCAGCGCCACTTCAGCCATGATGGCCGTGGTGTCCTCGCCCTTGGCCTTGGCCTGCCCGATCAGTTTGGACGCACTGTTGCGCCTGGACTGCAACTCCTGAGTGCGCATCTGTATGGCTTTGCGCCGCACTTCCAGCTCATGAAAACGCGCCGTATCCAGCACAAAACCCCGTGTAGCCAGCCGTGCCGCCACACCCTCCAAATCACTGCGCAAAAGCTGAATATCCAACATGCTGTATTTCCTTATTTGAAAGCGGACACGACCACGGTACGTCCAAGACGGATGGTCCTGGAATTATGTTGCATGACATAAGGCTCATTTTCCCTGCCCAGCGTATGGTAGCGATCGCGCTCCAGACGCAGGAACCGGCCCCACCCCAGACAAACCAGCGGCGCAAACAGGATGCTCAACAGCCTGGAACTAGCCTGCAGCTTATCGGTGGCCAATTGCAGATCGCGAAAATCGCAGTCCAGCATGGCGTGAGCCAGATAAAAATAGGGGATGGGAGTGATATGGCCGCTGGTATTGAATCTATCCTGATTCTTGACCGGCAAGGGGCCGAACAGATTGGCAAAACCCGTCACCAGATAACGCAGGCGCGATTTCATGTTGAGCACATTGGGCGTGGTGACCACCATCAGCCCGCCCGGTTTCAACACGCGCCTGATTTCGCGCAGCACGGCACGGTAATTTTCCACATGCTCCAGCACTTCCGAACAAGTCACCAGATCAAAACTTTCATCCTCATAAGGCAGGGGATGGGTATTCAAATCCAGCTGGGTAATCGGCACATCCTTGAGCGCAAAACGCTCGATATGATAGTCGCACGCCCGTGCCTCCAGCTTTGGCCAGTTCTGGCGCAGCAGGGCAAGCAGATCACCCGTGCCCGCACCGATATCCAGACAGCGCGGCGTATCATGTTTCAACCGTTGTTTGACGACCTGCTCAACCGAGCTGTATATCGCATCATTACACATGGCATCTCTCTACTTTATGTTTTTCGCCGCGGCATCCAGTTCACGGAGCCGCGCCAGTTTTTCGGTGATTTTGCCTTCCAGCCCGCGATCCGTAGGCTGATAAAAATCCATGTTCGGCATGCCGTCCGGGAAATAATTCTCCCCCGCCGCATAACCGTCCGCCTCGTCATGCGCGTAACGATAATCGCGCCCGTAATCGAGCTGCTTCATCAATTTGGTCGGTGCATTACGCAAATGCAGCGGCACTTCCCGCGAGCCATCCTTGGCCACGAAGGCGCGGGCGGCATTATACGCGACATAACCCGCGTTCGACTTGGGCGCGCAAGCCAGATAGATCACGGCTTGCGCCAGCGCCAGCTCGCCCTCGGGCGAACCAAGCCGCTCATAGGTCTGCGCCGCATCATTGGCCAGCTGAATGGCGCGCGGATCGGCCAGGCCGATGTCTTCCCACGCCATGCGCACAATGCGCCGCGCCAGATAACGCGCATCCGCCCCGCCATCCAGCATGCGAACCAGCCAGTACAGCGCAGCATCCGGACTGGAGCCGCGCACCGATTTGTGCAGTGCGGAAATCTGGTCGTAGAACGCTTCGCCCCCCTTGTCGAAACGACGCAGATTCTGCGCCAGTGTGTTATCGAGGAACGCACTGTCTATCACACTGATCGCGGCTGTTTCTGCGGCAGTCTGCAACTGCTCCAGCACATTCAACAGGCGGCGCGCATCGCCGTCGGCATAGCCGATGATGCGCTCGCGTGCATCGTCGGCGAAACTCAATCCCGGCAAGGCGATCTGCCGCGCACGCTCGAACAACTCGCCCAGCTCATCGATGGATAAGGCGTGCAGCACATACACCTGCGCGCGCGACAGCAGCGCGTTGTTTACTTCAAAAGAGGGATTCTCGGTGGTTGCGCCGATAAAAGTCACCAGACCCTGTTCGACGAAGGGCAGAAACGCATCCTGCTGCGACTTGTTGAAGCGATGCACCTCATCCACGAACAGGATAGTGTGACGCCCGTTCTGCTGCAGTACGCGTTGCGCCTCGGCGATCGCCTCGCGTATATCTTTTACGCCCGATAGCACGGCGGACAGCGGCATGAATTCGGCATCGAAGGCCGAAGCCATCAACCGCGCCAGCGTAGTCTTGCCCACCCCCGGCGGCCCCCACAAGATCATGGAATGCAGGCGACCGGACTGAAACGCCAGACGCAGCGGACGCCCCTCGCCCAGCAAATGCGACTGGCCGATCACCTCGGCGATATGTTGGGGGCGCAGCCGTTCGGCAAGCGGGGCAGCAGCAGCGTAGCTATCAAAAAGCGTATTATTTGACACGCTTAATCAATCACTTATCACATCTGCGCCCGCCGGCGGCGTGAACTGGAACTGCTGTGCGGACAGTTTGGGATTGCGTTGCATCGCGGAGAAACGCAGCACGGTTTTATGACCGAACGCATCGTTCAGCTCCATGACAACCAGTCCGGCTTGCGCGTCGAACCCCATGAACACAGCTGAGAAGCTGCTTTCCTGCGCTTTGGGTGTGGCTTGCAGCCAGTCCAGCCCGTCGCGCTGCCCGGCTTCCTTGAGTACAAAACCGCGTTCGATTTCATTGCTGCCTGCCAGCAGTGCGGCCGGACTACTGCCCAGCGCCGCGTCCAGCTTTTTGACCGTCACTTGATTGAGGTCCTTGTCATACAGCCAAAATTTCGCGCCATCGCCGACGATAATCTGCTCGTAAGGCTGCTGATAAGTCCAGCGAAAACGACCGGGGCGCTGAAACTGCATGATGCCGGAGGCGCTCTGCATACGCTTGCCATTCTGTTCCAGCACCACTTGAGTGAAATTCGCCTGCGCGGAATGGGTAGCCGAGATAAAGGTTTTAAGCTTCTCTATCGCACTAGCCTGTGCCGTGAGTGGTAAAACAGACAGCATCAATATTGCAAATATATATTTCATTTTTTCATGACTTAGGAATTACGGGCTTCCCCACTTACCACTTACCACTTACCACTTACCACTTACCACTTACCACTTACCACCCTTATTCCTGCCTTGCAGGCGCGATCACTTCGCGATTGCCGTTGCTCTGCATCGGTGTGACGATGCCGGCAGCTTCCATTTGTTCGACCAGACGCGCGGCGCGGTTGTAGCCTATGCGCAGATTGCGTTGCACCAGCGAGATCGAAGCGCGACGGGATTTGACCACGATTTCTACCGCCTGATCGTACAGCGGGTCGGATTCGGCATCCAGCGTTGGTGACATACCGCCGTCATCAGCGGACTCTTCCAGGGAATTGAGTACCCCGTCGATATACTGCGGTTCACCCTGCGACTTCAGATATTCGGTAATGCGATGCACTTCCTGATCGGATACGAACGCGCCATGCACGCGCTGCGGATAGCCTGTTCCGGGTGGCAAATACAGCATGTCGCCCTGCCCCAGCAGGGCTTCGGCGCCCATCTGGTCGAGGATAGTGCGCGAGTCTATCTTGCTCGACACCTGGAACGCCACGCGCGTCGGCACGTTAGCCTTGATCAAGCCGGTAATCACATCGACCGACGGACGCTGAGTCGCCAAGACCAGATGGATGCCGGAGGCACGCGCCTTCTGCGCCAGACGCGCGATCAGCTCTTCTATCTTCTTGCCGACCACCATCATCAGATCGGCCAGCTCATCGATAAACACCACGATAAGCGGCAATTCCTCCAGCGCTTCCGGATCGTCCGGCGTGAGCGAAAACGGATTGGTGAGCGGCTGGCCTGCCTTGATGGCTTCGCGGTGTTTCTGGTTGAAGCCTGCGATGTTGCGCACGCCAAAGTGCGACATCAGCCGGTAACGCTTATCCATCTCCTGCACGCACCAGTTGAGCCCGGACGCGGCCTGCCGCATATCCGTCACCACAGGACAGAGCAAATGCGGAACGCCCTCATAGACGGACAACTCCAGCATCTTCGGATCGATCAGCAACATGCGCACCTGCTGCGGCGTGGCTTTGTAGAGAATGCTGAGTATCATGGCATTGATCCCCACCGACTTGCCCGAACCGGTCGTTCCCGCCACCAGCACATGCGGCATCTTTGCCAAGTCCGCCACGACCGGCTTGCCGGAAATATCCTTGCCCATCGCGATGGTCAGCATGGAGCCCATTTGCGCGTATACCTGAGAGCTGAGAATCTCCGACAGATGCACCATCTGCCGTTTGGGATTAGGCAACTCCAGCGCCATATAGCTCTTGCCGGGTATGGTCTCGACCAGACGGATGCTGACCACCGACAGCGCGCGCGCCAGGTCGCGCACCAGATTGGTGATCTGACTGCCCTTCACGCCAACCGCAGGCTCAATCTCGTAGCGCGTGATAACAGGGCCGGGATAAGCGGCGACCACTTTGACTTCCACGCCGAAGTCTTTCAGCTTGTGTTCGATCAGTCGTGAGGTGAATTCCAGCGTATCGGCAGACACCACATCAAGCTGTTGAGTCGCCGGGTCGAGTAAATGCAGGGGCGGCAGCGGCGAATCCGGCATATCAGCAAACAGCGTGATTTGTTTTTCTTCACTTGCCCGCGCCGACTGGGCCACTTCCACCTGCGGCATTTCGATGCGTATCGGCTGATGCACCTCGACGCGCTTCTTCTCTACTTCAACGACTGCGCTGCGCTGACTGGTGGCCTGTACACCGATGCGTCGGTCCTGACGCGTCTGCCAGTACTGTCGCACTCCGCAATAAGCGGCTTCCATCTGCGTACCCAGCCAGTCCATGAAACGCAACCACGACAGGCCGCTAAACACGCTAAAACTACTCGCCATCAACGCCAGCAGCAGCAAGGTAGCACCGGTGAAGCCTAGCAAGCGCGTCAGCGCATCACCGATCAGCAGACCGAACATGCCGCCCGGCACCAACGGCAGAGATGCTTTCAGGGTATATAAACGGGTGGCTTCAAGCGCGCTGCTGGCGAGCAACAATACAACAAAGCCGGCTATCGAAACCCACAGCGCGCGTTTACTGAAGATGCTGTCCGCCCGCAAATTGCGATAACCTGCCCACAGCTGCTGCAGCATGAACAGCACCAGCCACCATGCCGAAAAACCAAACAGATAAAACAGCAGATCAGATAAATAAGCGCCCAGCACCCCCGCAGGATTATCGATCTGCGTGCTGGCTACACTATGCGACCAGGCCGAATCAGCCGGGTTGTAGCCATACATGGCCACGGCGAAATACAGCGCACCCGCAACCAGCAACAGCCAGCGTGATTCCCGCAACAGGCTGAACAGCTTGTTGCCCGGCAAGTCATCAACCGATTCAGCCATGCTCTACCCCGACCAATCCCAACTGCTCGGCCACACGTACCGCTTCCAGACGACTCTTGACATTGAGTGCCAGATACACCGCTGCCACATGGATTTTGACGGTGCCTTCGGCCAGATGAAAGGCGGATGCGATCTCCTTGTTGCTTCTCCCGGCGCAAAGCAGCTGCAAGACTTCCAGCTGTCGCGGCGTCAGGCCGAACCCGCTGGCCGGTGAACTGCGCTTATCCACCGGACCCGCTGCCGCCATTTGATTACGCAATATTTCCGGCGGCACATACACGCCACCGGATAACACCAACTTCAACGCATCCAGCATGGTCTGCTCATTCGAACTCTTGCTGACAAAACCTGCCGCTCCATAATTCATCACTTTTTCCATGTTCGCACATCCTTCCTCTGCGGAGATCACCACCACCGGGATATGCGGAAAACGCTGATGAAAGTAACTGACGGATCTCGGCCCGTCACTACCGGGCATATGCAAATCCAGCAGTGCCAGATCCATATCCGGATGCAGCGCCGCAAGCTTTAAACAATCCAGAAAATTACCCGCCTCCAATATTTCCACCACCCCGGACAGCTGCTGCAATAAATAGCACATCCCTCCCCTGAACAAAGAATGGTCATCTGCCAGCAAAATTTTCATACTTTCCCCCCGGATAAGTTAGTCTTGCTCAAATGGTTGCCAATCATAACACCCGCCCACCTCAAAAAATCGTAGTCTGTAACGAATGCGTGCAGCCTGCTTTATGCGGGCAACAGCGTCACCGTACTTGGTTCCTGCACGCGCTGCGGAACCACGATGGAAAAACAGCTCCCTACGCCCAGCTCTGAACTCACTTGCAACTGGTAGCCGAGCAATTGATCCAGATGTTTCACAATGGCCAGCCCCATCCCCATCCCTTTGCGGCGATCACGATGTTGATTGCCTACCTGGTAGTACTCCTCGAAGATATGCGGCAAATGCTCCGCCGCGATACCGCTGCCGGTATCGCGCACAGTCAATTCCACACCGCCTGCAACCAGCCTGCTGGTCAACGATATCGAGCCCCGCTCCGTGTGACGAAGTGCATTGCTGAGCAAATTGCGCAACACGCGTTCCAGCAACTGATGATCGCTAAAAACGTGATCGTCACGGGCCGTCACCTCCAGATGCAAACCCTTTCCCTGAGCCAGTTCGAAAAAATCCTGATACAGCCTGTTTAGCAGCGTCTGCAAGAGGAAACGCTCGTAGTTAGGTTGTATGACGCCTACCTCCAGCCTGGAAACATCCAGCAGCACATCAAGCATACTGCCCAGCACTTCGACCGAATGCTCCACTTTGCCGTGCAACACCTCGCCCTGTATGCCATGTACATGTTTTTTGAGCGACTCTATGTATAAAGTCAGTGCGTAAATAGGTTGACGCAAATCATGGCTCGTGGCGGCCAGAAAACGGGATTTCATCTGATTCGCCTGCTCGGCGCGCTGCTTTTCTTCCGTCAACTGTTTGACTAAGCGCTCATTCTCAAAAGTACGGAGCAATGCCAACTCGAAAATTTGGCCCAGGTTCCTGCCCGTATTGAGCACATAAGCCAGATACACGCCCAGCATCACGGACAGAATGACATGGGTGCGGTCGCCGACAGCGAAATTAATCAACAACAGCGGCAAAATCAGCAGGGAAATAAACAGATACAGCGCAGGTGGAAAAACAGGATTAGTCGTCGCAGCGCCTGCCGCCACCCCCAGGAATACACAGATCAGCAGCGCCTGATAGGCCAGATCATCCGTGACGAATAACACGATACCGCCTGCGCCCCAAATCATTCCTACGATAATAACGAAGACGATCATACGCGTGCGCCACAGCCTGCACTCGGCGAGATTGCGCGTCGCGGCGGCGTAGCGCCGTACATAATAAATTTCCACGCTCAGCGCGGCGAGCAGCACACCCGCCCAGACCAACAATACGTTATGCGCCACCTTGTCCAACATCATCACCACCAGCAGCAACACGATCGACACCTGTCCGGCGATCAGCAGCGGGTAGGAATGCAAACGCGCGCGGATCTGCTCGGCACGCAGCGGCAAATTATCTGCGTCAATGTCACACGATAATATTTTCGCAAGCCGTGTGGACATGAGCTACGATTTTCCCAGCGCCAGCAGCAAGCGTATGTCCTGTGTCAGCCACTCGGCGCTCTGCCCATAGGGTGCGAGCAGGCGCACCCGGCCCTTGCCGTCTATCAGAAATGTACCGGCGCTATGATCCATGTTATAGCCTGACTTGGACGGTTGTTTCTGGTACATCACGTCAAAGGCCCTGGCAGTCTGAGCGGTGGCGGGTGCATCACCATACAGCCCCAGAAAGGAAGAATGGAATGCTGGCACGTACTGTGCCAGCAATTCGCGGTCATCGCGCTCCGGATCAACGGTAACGAACAGCACTTGCACCCTGTCAGCATCCGCGCCCAGCGTTTCCATTGTCTGGCGCAAATCGGCCATCGTGGTCGGGCAGACATCCGGGCAATGCACATAACCAAAGAATAACACCACCACTTTGCCGCGAAAATCAGCCAGCGTGCGCGGCGTGCCGTGGTGATCCGTTAATTTGAAATCTGCCCCGGCATACTTTGCCCCCACCTCGCTGGCATGAAACGGCGAAGGCAGCTTGGGCTCTCCGCATCCAGCGAGCAATAATGTCACAATAAGAATCAAGGTGTTACGCAGCAACATGACAACTCCCCGCCCAACCGTTTACATAAAAGGTATAGCCCACTTTAGCCAGGCCATACACACCGAAGCTTGCCACCAGCAATCCCGCACCCATGCGCACCTGTGGTGATTGCACCCAACGCTTGATACTTTCCCAGAACAGGCCGATAGCCAGCAAATTCGGCAATGTTCCCAGACCGAACGCCAGCATCACCAGCGCCCCGCTTTCAGCCTGACCACTGGCCAGCGCTGTAACCAGCACGCTATAGACCAGGCCACAAGGCAACCAACCCCACAGCGTACCCAGAAAGAATGCGCGCAACGGCGTCGTAACGGGAAACAGGCCGCGCGTCAGCGGTTGGATGCGCTTCCACAACACGCGTCCCAGACCTTCGATGCGCCGCACCGCCCCCCATATTCCGGCCAGATACAGACCCAGTGCAATCAGCATCAGGCTGGACAAGGCAAACAACAGATGCTGCATCGGCACCACATCTCGCAACAGCAGTCCGGCTTGCCCCACCGCGCCGGCCAGCGCGCCAGCCAGCGTATAACTCGCCACACGCCCGCTGTTGTAAGCCAGATGATACGGCCAGCGCGCACCCTCCCCGGGCAATTGAGCAGTGAGAATGCCCACCAGGCTGCCGCACATACCCAGACAATGCACGCCGCCCAACAGGCCAACAAAAAACACCGCGATAATGCTGAATTCAGTCATAAGGTTAGTCGTTAGTCGTTAGTCGTTAGTCGTTAGTCGTTAGTGGGATTTTAGCGGCTTAACAGGGCGAAATCCAAACACCTGGCTGCCTCCGTCGCATCCGGCGATCCGTCAAAATGCGGCACAATGCCCAGCAAGGGCGCGGCGATGCGTTGCTGCAAAGCGGCAATATTCTCGTTCAGCATAGCCATTTGTCCATCCACACAGTTCGCCACCCAGCCCGCCAGTTTCAGCCCTCTGGCGGCAATGACCTGCGTCGTGAGCAGCGCGTGATTCAGACAACCCAGCCGCATGCCCACCACCAGAATGACCGGCAATTTCAACTGCCTCGCCAGATCTGCGCCGTCCTGTTCAGCATTCAGCGGCACAAAAAACCCGCCCGCGCCTTCGACTATGACCACATCGGCCTGTGCCGCCAACTCCAGATAGGAGGTCACGATACGATCCAAATTGATGCGTATGCCCGCAAATTGCGCGGCCAGGTGTGGCGCAACCGCCTGAGTGAAACAATAGGGATTGACCTGCCCGTAAGTTGCGAGCACATTGCCAGCGGCACGCAAATGCTGAGCATCATCGTTGTGATCATGTTCATCACAGCCTGCCGCGACGGGTTTAAAGCCGACCGCGCGCAGACCCTGATCCGCAAAACCGTGCAGCAAGGCGCAACTGACCAGCGTCTTGCCGACATCGGTATCCGTACCTGTAATGAAGTAGCTCATTTTATTTTGAACGATGTCTTGATAATGGCCGAGCCATCGCTGCTCAGGCGCGCTTGCGGCTTCCAGGCATGACCATAGATGACTTCATAGGTGGCAGGCAATTTTCCGTCACGACGCAGCTTTTCATAATTTTCCAGCAGACGCGCCCAGGCATTTTTCCCCATCAGGCCCTGCCCACGCCCCGCCGTCGCGTTGTGCGCGCCTATGGTCTTGAGGTCCTGCAACACCCCGCGCACATCGTCGTAAGTCAGCGTCATGTATTCCATATCCATCACCGGCTCGGCAAAGCCCGCCTGCATCAGCATGTCACCTATGTCGTGCATGTCGGCAAAACGGTTCAGATGACTGCGTTCGTCCACGCCGTTGAAGGCCTGCCTTAATTCCTTCAGGGTGTCCGGCCCGAAGGTGCTGAACATCAACAAACCTTCTGTTTTCAGCACGCGCTGCAATTCCACGAAAGTCGCCGGCAAGTCGTTGCACCACTGCACCGCCAGATTCGACCACACCATGTCAACGCTGCCCGATGCCAGCGGCAAGGCTTCTACATCCGCGCACAACTGCCTCACGCCGCCGAACAGCTTCTGCCACCAGCTTGAATGGCTTTGCGCGTTCTGCAACATGCCGATGGCGATATCCAGCGAGATTACCGTTGCTGCCGGATATTTCTCCGCCAGCTTGCGCCCGCCCCAACCCGTTCCGCTGCCTGCATCCAGCAGTTGCGCGGGTTGCAGCTTGATGTAATCCAGCCGCTCCAGCATGCGGGTGCACACTTCGCGCTGCAACACCGCTGTTGCATCATAAGCGGCCGCTGCACGGCTAAAGGAGCGCCGCATCATCTTCTTGTCTATAACAAATTCATCCATGCAAAAAACTCACCAGCTGTTTTACAAATATATCGGGATGCGACAGAAAAGGAGCATGTGCCGCGCCCCTGATCGTTGCCAGTCGCGCATTCGGCATCTGAGCCGCAAGATAGTGTGAGGCCGGCAAAGGCGTGAGCGTATCACGTTCTCCGGCTATCACCAGCGCGGGCTGAGCAACTTCCGGCAGGACGGCGCGTAAATCGCTATCGCGCAAAATCTCCAGGCCGGATTGCAACGCCGCCAGATCCGGTTCGCCGCGACTAAGCAGACTGTGGCGCAAGGTCACCAGCAGCTCTCGCTCCTGTTCGCTGCCACGCACCTGTAGCGCGAGGAAACGGCGCAAGGTCGGCAGGTAGTCCTGCTGCAATGAGGCGGAAAAATCCGCCAGCGTATCTGCGGCCATCGCGCAGGGCCAGTCGGTTTGCTGCACAAAACAAGGGGTCGAAGACACCAGCACCAGACGACTCACCTGTTGCGGATAACGCAACGCCCAGCGCAACGCGACCTGTCCGCCCAGCGACCAGCCGCAGACGGTGAGCGGCCCGGTGAATTGGGCTGATAACTGATCAACAATGGCATCCAAAGTAGGGAGGGCAGGGTTTTTACCTGCCCTCCCGCTGCTCAATCCGCGTGGGCACAACGGCGTGCCCACCCTACGACTTAAACCATGTCCCGGCAAATCCACCGCCAGCACCTGAAAATGCTGCGCCAATTGTTCCGGCACCCTGCCCCACATTCCGCCGTGCATACCCCAGCCGTGGATGAGCAACAAAGGCGCGCCCGAACCGCTGGTTTCAGCGTGCAAGTTCACGCAAGGCCTCCAGAAGGCAACTTACATCCGCTGCACTGTGCGCGGCGGACAGGGTAATGCGCAGTCGCGCTGTTCCCGTGGGCACGGTAGGCGGGCGGATCGCCGCAACCCAGATGCCGCGTTCGCGCAAAGCCATGCTCAAATCCAGCGCCGCCTGATTTTCACCGATTAACAGCGGCTGAATTGCCGTATCCGACGGCATCAATGCCCAGGGCAAACCCTGCAACCCGGCGCGCAACTGCGCAATCAGGCTGTGCAGATGCGCGCGCAAAGCGTCGCCCTGCTCTATCAATCTCAGGCTTTCCAGCAGCGCAAGCGACAAGGCGGGCGGCGTTGCCGTGGTGTAAACATAACTGCGTGCACTGTTGACCAGCGTGTCGATCACCACCTGACCAGCCGCGACGAACGCGCCAAATACACCGGCGGACTTGCCCAGCGTCGCCATATAAATGATACGCGGCGAATCCAGGCCAAAATGTGACAGCGCGCCGCGCCCCTGTGCGCCCAACACGCCGAAGCCATGCGCATCATCCACCAGCAACCAGGCATCATGTGCCTCGCATAACGCCAGCAGTTCCGGCAAGCGCGCCATATCGCCATCCATACTGAACACCGCATCGGTGCAAATCAGCTTGCGCCCTTTTCCACTCTGAGCCAGCAGGGTGTCCAGCTGCGCGATGTCGTTATGACGGTAGCGTTGCACGCTGGCACGCGACAGCAACATCGCGTCATTCAGCGAGGCATGATTGAGTTTATCGGCAAACACGGTATCGCCCTTGCCCACCAGGGCCTGCACCACGCCGAGATTGGCCATATAACCGGTTGAGAACAACAACGCGGCAGGCTTGCCGACAAAGGCCGCCAGCTCATCTTCAAGTTGTTCGTGCGGAGAAAAATGTCCGCTAACCAGATGCGCCGCTCCCGCGCCCGCGCCCCACTGCTGCGCGCCCTGCTGCAGCGCGGCGATGAGCCGCGGATGGTTTGCAAACCCCAGATAATCGTTGCTGCAAAAGGCCAGATACGGTTTGCCATCCACCACGATATGCGGCGACTGCGGACTGGAAACGGTACGCCGCGCACGCAACAAACCCTGCGCAGCGCGCTCGTCTAATTCAAGCTGGAGTTCAGAAAAAGGCATAAACGGTGGTGGCTATAAAACACATTTAAGGTATAGCGAGTCACGCGGAGGCGCGCCTCCGCGGGTAAGGGTGCTAATGTTTATCCGCAAACGGATACATACCCAGCTTGTCGAGCAGGGCGCGGTCACGTTCCACTTCCGGATTGCCGGTGGTCAGCAATTGCTCGCCATAAAAAATCGAATTTGCCCCCGCCAGAAAACACAATGCCTGTATCGCATCGGACATCTGCTGCCGCCCGGCGGACAGGCGCACGCGCGCCGTCGGCATGGTGATGCGCGCTACCGCGATGGTGCGCACGAAATCCAGCGGATCGAGGTCGGCCTGATCGGCCAGCGGCGTGCCTTCCACCTTGACCAGGTTATTGATCGGCACGCTTTCCGGGTAGGGATTCATGTTCGCCAGTTGCGCGACCAGACCTGCGCGTTGCGTCAGATCTTCCCCCATGCCGACGATGCCGCCGCTACACACATGCATTCCGGCTTTGCGCACCCGCTCCAGCGTATCCAGCCTGTCCTGATAGTCTCGGGTGCTGATGACATCGCCGTAAAATTCGGGTGAGGTATCCAGATTGTGATTGTAGTAATCCAGCCCGGCCTGTCTCAGCTGCTCGGTCTGCTCATCGTTCAACATGCCCAGCGTGGCACAGGTTTCCATGCCCAGTCTGCGCACTGCCTTGACCATATCCACGACGCTCAGCATGTCCGCCTCGGAAGGCTCGCGCCAGGCCGCGCCCATGCAGAAGCGATCCGCACCGGCCTGTTGCGCGGCTTTCGCCGCCGACACCACGGCATCCAGTTCCAGCATCTTGCGATCTTCCACGCCGGTCGAATGGAACGCGGACTGCGGACAATAACCGCAGTCTTCCGAGCAGCCGCCGGTCTTGATGGACAACAGCGTGGAGAGTTGCACCTGATTCGGATCGAAATGTTCGCGATGCACCTGCTGCGCGCGATACAGCAGATCGGCAAACGGTAATTTGAACAAGGCTTCCACCTCATCCACACTCCAGCGTTGCGGCATGTCAGATTTTTTTACGGGGGGGTGAAACGCGATCGGTGAACTGTTCATGTCGGATTTGTCGGTATGATGCGAATTGATTAGCCGCGCATCATCACGGAAAGGACGACACCTTGTCAATTCTGAGCAAGCCTATGCTAAACATCTGTACAAAATTTGAGCGCATCCTGCCCGCTCAACCCTGCGTACTATGCGCCGGTATGAGCCGCCACGGCTTATGTTGCGAGGCTTGCGATGCAGCCCTGCCCTATCTCGATGCTGCGCATTGCCCGATCTGCGCGCTGCCCACGCCACAGGGAGAAATCTGCGGTCATTGCCTGAGAAAACCGCCGTCTTTCAACCGCACCCTCGCGGTTTTCGGCTACCGCTTTCCGCTCGACAGACTCATTCGGGCGATGAAATACGAGGAACAGCTCGCCCTGTCGCAGCTGTTTTCCGGCAAGCTCATCCAACGGATCAGCCCAGACAGACTACCGGATTATGTCATCGCCATGCCGCTGCACCCCGAAAAACTGAAGCGGCGCGGATTTAATCAGGCGCTGCTGATTGCCGCCAGACTGGCCCGTTCTCTTGAGCGCCCGTTGCTGACACAGGCATGCCAGCGGCTGCGCGACACGCCATCCCAATCCTCTTTATCGTGGAAGAAACGCAGCAGAAATGTGCGTGGCGCATTCCGCTGTGACGTGGATTTATCCGGCAAACACATCGCGCTGGTGGATGACGTATTGACGACCGGCGCCAGCCTCAACGCGCTTGCCGATGCCGTTAAAAAACGCGGCGCAACAGAAATCAGCGCATGGGTCGTTGCCCGTACATTGCCGCACCGGTGAACACTGCTCAAATCAAACAATCGGGTTGTAGTCTGCGTGCAACCACCATGCCTTTTCAGACATTCTCTCCCTGCAGGCCAATACGGTTCTTACCTGCACGCTTGGCCTGGTACATGGCCGCATCGGCACGACCAATCAGTACCTGAGCCTCCGTCCCGTCCTCGGGATACAGGCTGATGCCTATGCTGCCCGATAGCGCGAGAGTTTTCCCGCCAAGGCAGAACGGCAATGCCAGTTCTGCCTTGATTTTTTCGGCAACCGACCTTGCATCGTTTGCATCGACAATCTCACTCAGCAATACCACAAACTCATCGCCGCCCAGACGCGAGAGCGTGTCATCCTGGCGCACGCAACGTGCAAGTCTCTGCGCAACGACAAGGAGCACCGCGTCACCAGCATCGTGACCCAGCGTATCGTTGATTTCCTTGAAATAATCGAGATCGAGAAATAGCAGCGCAAGTAGCCGCTGGTGTCGTCTGGCCTGTGTCAGGGCGTGTTCGATGCGCTCCACCAGACGCCGCCTGTTGGGCAAGCCGGTGAGCGGATCATGGTAGGCAAGATGCGTATGCTCTTCGGCCATCTTCTTGTCCGTGATATCACGCGCAACGCTGAGAAAAAACTTCTCCCCGCCGGACTCAAGAATACGAGCATTGATCTCTACCGGCAACGCCGACCCATCCTTACGCAAATGAACCGTCTCAAAGATCGCCTCGCCACGCAGCAACAGCTCATCCATACGCGGCTGAATCAGAGCGACATTTTCCCGATTTTGTAAAACGCGCACATTCATACCCAGCATTTCCTGTTGCGTGTAACCACGCGCCCGACAGGCGGTTTGGTTGACGTAGCAAATATCGCCTTGCCGACTGACCATAAATACCGAATCGTTCACATTATCCAGCAGCATGACTTTTACACGCACATCCTCTTCTGCGCGTTTGCGTGCCGTAATGTCGCGCAAAAATGCAAAGAAATTCCCGCCATTCGAGGTCACAAAATTGGTGCTGACTTCCACATCGATGATGCGCCCATTTTTGCATCGGTGCCGTGTCTCGAAACGATCACTGCCGCATTCGATTATCTGTTCAATGTGGCGCGCCGTATCCTCCGGCGTTTCCGAGCTTTCCAGGTCACTGATGTGCATGGACAACAGTTCCTCGCGGGAATACCCCAACAATTCGCAGGCGGCGTCATTCACGTCCCTCAGGCAACCCTGCGCATCTACCAGCCAGAACCCGTCCAATGCTGTGCGCACAATACTCTTGTAACGCTCTTCCTCGTTCTCGCGTAGCTTTCGTGCAAGGCACTGCTTATCCACCATTATGGATACCTGCTCTGCAATCTGCATGAAAATTTGTTGATGAATATTCTGATAGGCGTTCTTTTCGCGGCTGGTGAAGAACAGAATACCGATGTGTTTGCCGTTTATGGAAAGCGGGCAGGTAAAATTGGAGCGCATGCCTTCTTCGACTATCAGACGCGTGGCGTGAGAATCAGGATGCTGTTCAAGGTAGGCGACCAGATCATTCAGGATGCGCGGCTGGCCGGTCGTGATAATCTGCTGCAAACTGCTGTTCACAATGCTGGCCGAATGACCACGATTTAACTGAACCTCATCGGCATCGGAACGCAGCCAATATACACTGAGCGTTTGCTGATCTTCGCTCAACAGAGCCAACGCAATGCGGTTATAGGGGATGATGGAATGAAAGCGATCGTAGATGCGATCCATGACATCGTCCACCAGCAAGCCGGATGCCACTTCATGCATGATGCCCTGCAGCAGCGCGCCTTCATCACAGCGTTGTTCGAGTATCGTAGCGAGTTTGCGCAACTCCCCCCATAACGGGTTCGACTCGGCCTCTGCCGGGAAAACGGGTGAAAAATTACCTTGCTGCATGGCGCGGATAGCCGCCAAATATTGGGCAACGTCCTTATCGTCGGCATTATCTGCCGCAGACATCACGACTCCCATCATAGCCTCCCACTCATTTAATTCAATTAACCTTCAAGCGAGGGCATTCAACTCAGACAGGCTGATGCAAGTCATCGAAACATGTATCATTCCTAGTCAGCAACGACAACAGTTGGTGATATAACTGCCGCAGCCGGTTCAGTATAATACGCTTAAACATTGATCCGCGTATGGTGAAACACTTCGTCTGGCAGCATTACGCCTATGGCGATGCTGTTTTCCCGGAACAAAAACTGACCGTTATTACAGGACGAGACCTAGCATATGTTTCATGTCATTCTTTACCAGCCTGAAATCCCGCCCAACACGGGCAACATCATCCGGCTATGCGCCAACACGGGTTGCCAGCTACATCTGATCAAGCCGCTAGGTTTTACGCTGGAAGACAAGCAATTGCTACGCGCCGGGCTGGATTATCACGAATTTGCGCAACTGCGCGTCTATGACGATCTGCCTGAGTGCCTGAGCGCATTTGATCCGGCACGCGTGTACGCGCTCACCACCAAGGCTTCGCATCCCTTCCATCAAATAAAATTTCAGGCGGGTGACGCGTTCCTGTTCGGCCCGGAGAGTCGCGGCCTGCCCGCTGACGTGCTCAACCAGTTCAAGACTGAACAGCGTGTGCGCCTGCCCATGCTGCCCGACAACCGCAGCCTGAATTTATCCAATACAGTGGCGGTGGCGGTATATGAGGCGTGGAGGCAGACGGGGTTTGAGGGCATGCTGATTTCGGGTGATTGCTAAAAGCGTGCTTTCCAGTATGCTTAAAGCCGCATAGACCGGCGGCCTGAATAACAACCAACCTCTTTGAAAAGGCAAAAATGAATACTGAAAACTTATCGAAAGAACAGCAGGTCTTGTACCTGATGCGCAAAATCCTGGCCAGCGTGGTAAAAGACACGACAACCAAGCCTGGCATGCCCCACCCGCTATCGGACAACACCATTCAGGATATACGCGAGTGCTTCGGCCTGATCTCGGATCGCGAGGCTGAGCTTGCTGAACTGCTGGGGCAAAGCAGGAATGAAAAACCGTATTACAAAGATCAGCCGCAGAAGACCAATGTCATCCATCTGCACATAGACAAATCCTCAGACTAACTCCTGCAACTTCGCTCGCCCCCCGTTGGAACGGGGGCTGTGACATGGTTTATCCGCTATATCCCCTGATGCTCAGACTGCCAGCTTGGCGCCGCGTTTCCAGAGGAAGTAGAGCAGCGGAATCACCAGCAGCGTCAGCGCCGTAGAAGCGAAGGTACCGAAAATCAGCGACACGGCCAAACCGCCGAAAACCGGATCGGTCACCATGATGGCCGAACCCAGAATAATGGCCAGCGCCGTCAACAGTATCGGCCTGAAACGAATCGCGCCCGCCTCGATAACCGCATCTGAAACGCTGTAACCGCGCGCTTCATATTCGATGATGAAATCGATCAGCAGCAGGGAATTCCTCACCACGATACCCGCAAGCGCAATCACGCCTATCATCGAGGTTGCGGTAAATGCCTGGCCCATCAGCCAATGCCCGGGAAAAACGCCCACCAGCGTCAGCGGAATCGCACCCATCACGATCATCGGGATCACGAAGGATTTGTAATAGCCGACCAGCACCAGATAAATCAGCACCAGCGCAACGATGAAGGCGCTGCCCAGATCGCGAAATACGTCCAGTGTCAGGCGCATCTCGCCGCCCCACAATATCTGATAATCCTTCATATCCTTGGGCTGGGCGTCGTTAAAACCCAGGTTCGCCGTCGTAAATTGCTCGCCCGCCATGCTCTTGTTGTCCAGCATGTTGTCGAGCGCCAGCACCGCGTAAACCGGGCTGGAGCGGATCAATTCACCCCCGACCATGACCACCGGATGCTGATCCCGGTCATAAACGGGCTTGACCGCGACCACAGGCCGCAGCGTGGCGATGGAGGACAAGGGCACTTGCTGCCCCATGGCATTAACCACTGAGAGCGAGAGTATCTGCCCCGGCGACTGCCGCTCAGCGCGGGCAAGTCGTACGGTCATATTGATCGGCTCCCTAGCCTCCTCGACATGCAGCGTGCCGAGCGAGAACCCGCTGACATAGTCGTGCAATAATTTGGCCACCTGCGCAGGCGCAATTCCTGACAGTGCCGCTTTCTCGGCATCGACGTGTATCTCATAGCTATCCACTGAGGCCGTCACGGAATCATCAACGTTGATCATGCCGTAAACCGACTTGAACGCAGTGCCGACTTCCGATGCAGCCGCCCGCAATACGTCGTAATCGGGACCATACAATTCCGCCAGAACCTGAGATTGCACCGGTGGGCCGGGCGGAGTCTCATAAAGCTTGATCTTCGCTTCCGGAAAACGTTTTCTCAGTGGCATGAACGCGTCATCCAGGCCGGACACTATCTCGTGCGAACTTTCCGAGCGAGCATGCTTGTCCAGCAGATTGACGCGTATCTGCGCCAGGTTGGTCCCGCTTTTGAGAATGTCACCGCGCACCAGTGCCGCAAAATCAACCGTAGCGGTAACGCCGAGAAAGGTCTGGTAATCGACCACATGTTCGGTATGCGCGAGCACATCACCCACCGCGCGCGCAACTTCATCCGTGCGTGCCAGTGCAGTGCCCGCAGGGGTGTTGATTTCCAGCAGGAAAGTGTTGGTATTGTCGTTCGGCAGCATTTTCAGCTCCACACCCATCGGACTGAGCGCGCCGTTCAGACCCGAGGGGCGGATAAACTGCCATACCGGTTGCAGCATGGCCATCGCAAGCAGGGCCACTACCACCAGAAACAGCCAGTTGCGGCGACGCCCGTTGTTGAGAAACGGCGTAATCACGCTAACATAGGCGCGATGCAACGGGTCCTGCGGCCGCGCAGCCCGCTCTTCCAGCGTCGGTGTGTTTTCCAGTTCCGCCAGCGCCTTACCCTTGAGCATGCGATACGCGGCCCACGGCACCACCATGTATGCGATAAGCAGTGAAGCAATCATCGCTACCGGCACATTAAACGGGATAGGCTGCATGAAAGGCCCCATCATGCCGGTAACGAAAGCCATAGGAATGAAAGCCAGAATGACGGCAATCGTCGCCACATTGGTCGGATTGCCGATTTCGTTGGTGGCAAGCACCAGCGCCTCTTTGAAATTGGCCGCACCGCCGTTATGCAGATGGCGATGAATGTTTTCCACCACCACAATAGCCGCATCCACCAGCAAGCCCAGCGACAATATCAGTGCAAACAACGTGATCCGGTTCATAGTCTGGCCTGCCAGCAGCCCTACGGTCAGCACAACAAAGAGGATCAGCGGCACCGTCAGTGTCACGATCGCTGCTTCGCGCCAGCCCAGGAAGAACAGCAGCACAACGACAACAGAAACGATGGCGATGCCCAGATGCTCGACCAGTGTATTCACCGCATCGTTCGCCTTGGCGCCATCATCGCGCGTCACGGTTACGCTGACGCCGTCCGGAATGGCTGCAAGCTTAAGCGTTTCGAGTTTTTCAAGCACCAGATTGGCGACTACCACGGCGTTGGTGCCCGCTTTCTTCGCAATCGCGATGGTCACAGCCGGAGCATCTCCCTTGAAAGCAGGCTGAGTAGCCGCCGGTCCGAAGGCAAAATGCGACGATGCCTCCACTTCCGCTGCTCCATCCACGATACGCGCGACATCCTTGAGAAATACAGGACGGCCATTAGGCGCGCCGAGCACGATATCGCCCACATCGCGCGCACTGGTGAGAAAGCCGTTGAAGCGCAGCGGGGTATTTTTATTGTTATTGACCAACTCCCCTGCCGGCAGCGAGATATTGGTGGCATTCAACATTCTATCCACCTGATCGAGAGTCAGGCCTGTGGCCGCCAGTTTCTGCGGGTCAATATAAATACTGACCGCGCGAGGGCTTCCACCGACAATCTCGGTAAAGGAAACGCCCGGGATATTGCGCAACTGTTCCAGCACGCGCAGTGCGACATAACGCAGCTCGTAGTCGCTTTGCCCGGTTGACGCCAGTGTCAGCGTCATAATCGGCACGTCGTCCACATTGATGGGCTTGACGATAGGCTGCATCGCCCCCGCCGGCATGCGATCCATGTTCTGCATCAGCTGGTTATAAAGCTTAACCAGACTTTTTTCCTGATCCTCGCCGACATCGAACTGAACTGTCACCACGCCAAAGTCATTCGCTGCAAAGCCAAAGGTGTGCTTGACGCCCGCCTGCGCATTCATGATGGCCTCTAGCGGTTTGACGATCATGTTTTGCACTTCATCCGCAGTGGCGCCCGGCTTGGCAACGATGATATTAGCTGCCGGCACGACGATCTGCGGATTGTATTCACGCGGCGTCACCATCATCGCCACCAGGCCGACCAGTGTGATGGCCAGCATAATCATCGCGGTAATCTTCGATGACAGGAAGGTCTTTGCCAGACGCCCGGCAATATTCATTGGCTGGTTCGTTTCGCTCATGGTGCTTTGCTTCCAGTCAACTGTACGAGGTCGCCCGAGCTGAGCGCATCAGCATTGCCGACCACAATTTTCTCACCCGGATTGAGCCCGGCCGCGATTTCGACAGCGCCCTCTCTGTCCTCACCTGTTCTGACCATGCGATAACGTGCGATCCCCTGCCCGTCAACCACGAAGACACCGGTGATGCCCGCGCGTTGCAGAATCGCTGCTTTCGGCACGCTGATACCCTGCCCGGCGCCCACGTTAAATCGCACACGCGCGAAGGCGCCGCTGGTCAGCCCCTTGGCATCCGGCAATTCCAGCTTGACCAGATGGGTGTGCGACATGGCATCTGCGGCAGGAACCAGCCGCACGATTTTCCCTTCCAGCGCCTGGGCCTGCCCGGAAATTTCAACCCGCGCACTATCCCCCAGCTTGAGCAAGGAATAGGTCTCGTTGCCAACTGAGGTTTGCACCATCAGCTTGCCCGGGTTTTCCAGCACCAGCACTGGTCTGCCCGGCGCGGCCAGATCACCCTTGGAGGCCATCTTTTGCGTCACTACACCGGCGATGGGCGCGCGCACTTCGGCATAACGCAATTGCGACTCCGCCATGTCCAGGCCTGCGCGCGCTGCGCGCGCCTGGCTCTGCGCCATGCTGTATTGCAACTTCATCTTGTCGTACTGCGATTTCGAAACAGATTCTTCCTTGTACAGGTTTGAAAAACGCTCAAAATCAGACTTGGCATCGCCCAGCGCAGCTTCCGCCTGAGCGTGTCCGGCGCGCGCCTGAACCACTTGTCCCTGAATATCCGACGGATCAATAGTAAACAGTAATTGCCCTGTTTTTACCGTATCCCCTTCGTGCACATGAATATCGCGTATATAGCCCATGAGCCGGGATGCAACCTGCACCTGCTGTTCGGAAATAACCGAACCCGGCGTCGCATCGAACACCGGCATTGCCGTCAAGCTCACTGTCAATACCTGTGCTTCCACTTTCCGCACCTGCACTTCAGCGGCCTGATCGTGAGGCTGACAGGCTGACAATAAAACAAGCAATATGAGCGCCAGCTTTCCCATGGAACGTTGTTGCACATTCATCGCTTTTCTCCCTAATTCCGTACTATTCATAATTGATCACTATTGAGTTTGCCCACCGCAAGACGCAAGGCGGAGCGTTGCACTGTCAGCTGGTATTTTGCGGCCACTTCATCGGCACGCGCTTTGTCGAGCTGTGCCTGCGCAGCCAGCACCTCGACCATGGTCGTGACGCCGTTCTCATAACGCCTTGCGACCAGACGCTGCGCCTCACCGGCCTGCGCCACGGCAGCAACCCGCGCATTGACCCGCGACTCGGCCTCGACAGCGCCACGCCATGCATCAACCACCTGAAAGCGCACGCCTTCTTCAGCCTGTTTAAGGCGTGCCTGCAACAGGCTGCGCGAGGCTTCCGCGCGCCCCACGGCACCGTTCGTGACACCAAAATCCAGCAACTGCCAGGAAAGCACGCCGGCCACGGTATAGGAAGATGCTGTTTGTTGCAGCGTAGGGGCGTTCCAGTCTTGCCGCACCATCGCATTGAAATGGGGGTAATAGTCCGCACGCGCCACCTTCACACCGGCGCCGGCCGCTTCCAGCTGATTGCGCAGCGCCATGACGCTCGGATTGCTTGCAAGCGCCTCGGCCTGCAATCCGGCAACTTCACCTTTCATTGCATCCGGGGTGAAATCAGCGCCAATTTCGAGTGGCGCATCCAGTGACAGCCCCAATAGCAAATGCAACTGGTCAACTGCGGCAGCCTCCGCGCGACTGGCTTCTTGCTGCTTGAGTTTGATATCGGCAAGATTAACCTGGGCAAATAACAGATCACTGCGCACAACCACCCCCTCGCGCAGCAGATTTTGTGTGGTTTTGACGTAGGCTTCAGCGGCCGCCTGTGCCTGTTTCGCAACATTGACATAGGCTCTTGCCGTATGCACGCCCTGATAGGCCTGAATTACGTGAAAGATAACTTGCTGGCGCGCGGCCAGATCACCTTCTCGGGCCGCCTTGACGTAAGCATGAGCCTGATCGACATAAGCCGAGATCATTCCGCCGTTATACAGGGGGATTTGCAATTCCAGCCGCGAATTGTAGTTGTTCACTGCGCCGGGATAATTCAGATTGGTGGGCGCAACAGAGAGCGCTCCGGGCGCGGCAGGATTAAATTGACCTGCGCCAAAATCGTTGAATGTCGCGTTGCGCTGTGAGAGCTTGAGTCCGAACGCATTCAACGCGTCATTGGTACGCGTTGCCGTCACGGAGGCCGTCAGCTTGGGCCATCGTTGACCCTGCGCCTGACCCAATGCTGCTTCCGCCTGCGCAAGTTGAGACTGGCTCGCCAGAATATCGGGATTTTGATTGAGTGCGATGCTAACGCATTGTTGCAAATCCGCGCCCTGGGCAGCACCCATCGTTCCCCACAAAAACGCCGCGCCCGCCAGCCTGATCCATTGCGTCATATTCAACAAAGCCATCCTTCACCTCCATTCGTAGTCCAATTCGCAACTTAACGAATTACTCGGTCATTATATTAGCTTTTTCTAATATTGCAACAACTCATTATTTCTGCGAGTTACCGGCCTGGCGCGCGAATGGCGACGGCAGCCCAGCTATTACTGAGCGAATTCCAGATTCGCCGTGCGGTTCAGCAGCGTGGCAACCATCTCGGCGGCGGGAACATGTTCGTAAATAACACGATAAACGGCATCGCTGATAGGCATATCCACACCCAGACGTTGCGCAAGCTGGTGCACTTCACGTACGGCATACACCCCCTCGGCAACATGCCCTAACTGGAGCAATATTTCGTCCACGCCTTGCTGTTGTGCCAACAGCAAGCCTACCCGCCGGTTACGTGACAAGTCGCCGGTACAGGTCAGAATCAAATCGCCCGCACCCGACAAACCGCCCAGCGTTTCCTGATGCCCGCCCAGCTTCAAGCCCAGCCGGGTGATTTCTGCCAGGCCTCGCGTAATCAAGGCGGCACGGGCGTTATTGCCCAGCTTCATGCCATCGCAGACGCCGGCGGCAATCGCCATCACATTCTTGACTGCGCCACCGACTTCTACGCCGACGACATCATGGCTGGCATACACCCGCAAGCAGGAATGATGCAGCGCGTGCGCAATACGCTGCGCAAAGGCCTCATCCGTGGCCGCCAACACCAGGGCAGTGGGCAGACCCTGCGCCACTTCCAAAGCAAAACTGGGGCCGGATAACACGCCGCACTGAAGCCCGAGCGGCAATACCTGCGCGGCAACCTGATGCGGCAGCAACGAAGTTTCCGCCTCAAATCCCTTGCATAACCACACCACGCCACATGAGGATACGCAAAGCCCGGACTGTACGATCGCGTGCAGAGTGCTGCGAAAAGCAGCAGTAGGTACGGCGACGATCAGCAAGTCGGCCCCCAGCAAGGCGGCGGAAAAATCTGCGCTCAGGAGCAGATTGTCAGGCAACGTCACGCTGGGCAAATAGCGCTGATTGCAGCGCTGGGCACGCATTGCCGCCAGCTGCTCGGCATCACGCGCCCACAAGGTAACACGATGCCGCGCAGCCAGGCTGACGGCTAAAGCTGTTCCCCAGGCACCTGCGCCGATAATGGTAATGTTCATGATTTACTTGAAAGTGGTAAGTGAAAAATCACTGTGCTGCTTTGCGCGACTATCATCTGGCGACGTGACCCATGCGGCATTGCGGCCCGGATGCTGATTTATTCGCCCCACACCTCGGTGCTGCGCACAAAGCCCACCTCACCTTCCTTGTGGCGCACATTTATCCAACCCGTGCCCGTGGCACCCAGCGACTCCAGCGCCACTTGCTGACGCACCTGGAACAGGCGCGGCGCACCAAAATCGGGTGCCGAGCGCACATCAAGCAGCGGTATCACTGCAAAAACATATTTCTTGTTGCCCAGCACGCGTCTTTCCAGCCAGTACAACGCACCGGAACGGTCTCGCACCTTGACCCATGCATCCAGACCGACAACCTGCTCAAAAGGCATGTAACGATTAACCACGAATAATTTGTTGGCCTTGAGCGAAGGCGCATCGTAGAGAATCGCGCTGCTTTCCCCGACTGAGACATAATCCACCGCATGCGCCGCCACGGCACCCAACAGCGTGCACAGCAGGACAAGATGCGATGGATTGAATAGCCTCATCAGTGGGTAGTCACCTGGGCCGCCTCAGCCTGTTGCGCCTGCTGTTGCTGATACAGCACCTCAAAATTGATCGGATTCAACATCACGGGCGCAAAACCGGCGCGCACCGCCACATCGGAGACGACTTCACGCAAATAAGGGAACAAGATATTCGGGCACATCACCGCCAGAATCGGCTCCATTTCAGCACCCGGCAAATTGCGCAAAGTGAAAATCCCAGCCTCTTTGGCCTCGATCAGAAACATCACCTTCTCGCCCAGCTTGGCCGTAACGGTTGCCGTCACGGTCACTTCATACACGCCCTCATCGATGGATTCTGCAGAAGTATGCAATTGCACCTCTATTTGCGGATTTTCGCGCTCCAGAAATATCTGCGGGGCGTGCGGGATTTCCAGCGACAAATCCTTCACATAGATTTTGTCCATATTGAACATGGGTTGGTTATTTTCCTGCGCTGCTTCGGTCATGTTTTATCCTTGTTAAAAATTATTCAAGCAATAGTGCTGTTAATTCACCGGCCTGATCCAATTCAGCCAAATCATCATAGCCGCCGACGTGATGCTCGTTAATAAATATTTGCGGCACTGTACGCCGCCCGGTTTTCTCCACCATGGCGATGCGCAATTCAGGCTGCAAATCCACCCGTATCTTTTCGATTTCAGTGACCCCTCTGCGCTGCAACAACTGCTCCGCGCGGATGCAGTAGGGGCATACTTCGGTGGTGTACATGGTTATTTTAGCCATTATTTTTGCACCGGCAGATTGGCTTTTTGCCACGCCATCATGCCACCCGTCAGATTATAAGCCTGGGTAAAGCCCTGCTTGGAGAGATTTACACAAGCCGAACCCGAACGGTTGCTGCTCCGACAAACCACGACGATAGGCTTATCCTTGTATTTTTCCAACTCACCGATACGCTCCTTGAGCTTGCCGAGCGGGATCAGATGCGCGTTCAACAAATGCCCGGCTTTGTACTCTTCCGGCTCACGCACATCCAGCACGAAAGCATCCTTGTGATTAATGAGCTGCAAGGCGGCATTGGCGTCAACGTCCTTGATACCGCGAACGCGATTGCCAAACATGGACCACACAAGCATGGCACTGCTCATCAGCGCAATGGAAATGGGTAATAGGTTTTCAATTATGAACTGCACGTAGGTACTCCTGTTCTTTCTGGAGGGCGAATTCTAGCAGAGCAGAAAAATGTTCGGGGTCTTTCTCGGCCAACTTGACTAACTGTTCGCGTTTTTCTTCATTCCCCGGGTAAGACCAGATGGCCTGTTCCCATACCCGTTGCGCCTGCGCCTGCTGACCATTTCGCGCCAATAAAAACGCTTGCCGGTAAACGACCGAGGCAACCGGCATAAAGCGCATTACCCTCTCGTTCATCGCCAGCTTTTGCTTGAGACGGTCCTTATTCACTTCATGGTAAGAGCTCATGAACAGCTCAGCATAGGGCGACAGCAACATACCACGACGTACCGCAACCAACCCGCTGCGTATCTGCTGCACTTCTGCAGCGGCAGTCGCAGATGCCGGGCGTATCGCCAGCGTGTCCTTCAGTTGCTGATAACCGCTACGCAACTGTAGCAGCGAGAACAAACCCAGCAACAACATGGCCGCCAGCGATGCGCGTGCCGTGCCACACCACGCCATCCGGTAACGCGTTTCGTCCAGTACGCCCAACAAAACCGCTGCGACAGCCACGAAGTAGGCATACCACAGGGGATATTCGAGCAGGCTGTGTACAGCTAGCACACCCAATACGGCCTGCCCCCACCAGTGCGCGGCAGTCAATGACACGCGACGCAAGCCATTAAGCCACACCCCCAGCGCGGCAAACAACGCAAACAACCCGACGATGCCTGCTTCCGCAGCCAATTGAAAAATCAGGTTATGCGCGTTGTTGTACAAGCCGGTGAGATGCGTGCGCTGCAGCAACGGCCCCAATTGGAAATGCTGCCAGGAAAATTGACCGAACCCTGCGCCCAGCCATGGCGACTGTTTAAATATCAACCATGCCTCATGCCACAAATACAGGCGAACACCGCCGGACGCGGCATCACCGAACATGCGCTGCATGATGTTGTAGTTATTGCCCGCACCTTGCATGAAGGGCAGTTGCACCAGGCCATGCATCGCGGCGAAGCCCGCCAGCAGCAGCAAAGCGTAGCGCAACAACGGGCGCAACTCAGGCCTGCCCCGCCCCGCCCATGCGGCCAGCGCGGCCATCATTAGCAGATACAACCAGCCACTGCGCGAACCGCTGAGCGTCATCACCAGCAACAAGGGCGCAGCCAGCAGTACCACGTAAGCCGCGTGTAATTTTCGCTGTTGGAACAACAAGCCCAGCGAAATCAGACCCAAGGCAATGTAATTGGCAAAATGATTGGGCTGCGCCAGATTGCCGTACACGCCAGTGGACACCTTCACCACCACGACCTGATCCAGCAGCGTATGCCAGCGATAGTGCTGCAACACGCCAATCAACGCACTCAATTCCGCGCCTGTCAGCAAACAAATCGCCAACACCATGGCGACCTTGTCGATACCCAGACAGTCACGCATTCTGGCGCCGAGCATCATCAGCAATGCGGCGAACAACAGATACAGCATGTAAAGCAGCCCCTGCCCGACGTAGGCCGTCATACCCATGGCCATTTGCAGCAATACCACGGCTATCAGTGCGACGGGCAATTGCACAATGCGCGGAATTCCCGCCTGCCCCCGGCCATCGCGAGCCAGCAGCAGCGTGAGAGCAAGCACGCCTAGCAGTGCGCTCCACCACTCCTGATCAAACGTGGTCAGCGGATAACGATGACGAAAATGCAAAAACGGGAAAACCCACATCAGCCCGACCAAAGCCAGACTCATGTGGGTTAATTTGATCCGTTGCAGCTTGTCAATCAACGATTAACTCGCGCAGCGTGCAAACACGTTAGCAGGAACCGCCCTTGACTCCGAGTTTTGCGAGAATGTTATTCAAGGGGCAAAAGTTAGTAAAGCCGCTTTGAAACAAATTCAATCCAACGAAGGCGGTAAGCAATAAAAAGTAATTACTCACAAATACCGGGCTGGCTTCCACTCCCAGCGCGAGCGACAACAAGATAAAACTACCAGCTACGATGTGTACGATACGGTCTGCGGTCATAATTAAAGCTCCTGATTATTAATTTGATGAATGTATTTTGCGCCATGAGGCGCGGGATTAAGCGGAAAATAAAAGTGACCAGAAGCACCACTCCAGCCCGAATTTCTCGCCTGTTTTTTTGCAATCTCAATCCATAATAATACGCTAATATTCTATATAAATCAACGATTACACCGAGCAAAAAACATCGCGCATCATGCTCACCAGCTTGAGTGTGCGCAAATCGCCAATACGGTAGTACACTTTATTCGCATCCTTGCGGGTAGCCAGCACGCCTTTATCTCTTAAAATCGCCAGATGCTGTGAAATATTGCTCTGCGAGGTGCCGACTTGTTCGACAATATCCTGCACGCTGACTTCCTGATCACCCAACACACATAAAATCTTCAACCTCAACGGATGCGCAATGGCTTTGATCGCCTGCGAGGCCTGCTGGATGTCTTCTTCCTTGTCTATTAATCTGCTCGTCATGCTTCCTCCTGATAACAACCGCACGCCCTACCCAGGCCAATTCGGTTAAAATACACCGTTCTTAAATTAACAACAGCTTATATCTTACCTCAATGAATGCTATTCCTGTCTTGCTGCTTATTATGGACGGCTTCGGCTACCGCGAAGAAACCGACTCCAATGCTATCTTAGCTGCGCACAAACCCAATTGGGACGCGCTTTGGCGCGACTATCCGCACACCCTGATCAACGCCTCGGAAAAATTTGTCGGCTTGCCGGAACATCAAATGGGCAACTCCGAAGTGGGACACCTCAACATCGGTGCCGGTCGCGTGGTCTATCAGGATTTGAGCCGCGTCGATGTGGACATCGAAGAGGGCAGTTTTTTTGACAATCCGGCTTTACGCGCACCTATTGAAATCGCCAAGCAGAATAATAGCGCCCTTCACATTATGGGCCTGCTCTCTGACGGCGGCGTACACAGCCACGAAAATCACATCTTCGCCATGCTGGAAATGGCGGCGCGCAACGGCTTGAAAAAAGTTTATCTGCACGCTTTCCTCGATGGCCGCGACACGCCGCCCAGAAGCGCAGCGCAGTCCCTGAACGCCTTACAACAAAAATGCACCGCGCTGGGCGTAGGTCAAATTGCCAGTTTGGTAGGTCGTTTTTATGCGATGGACAGAGACAATCGCTGGGAGCGTGTGCAGCCAGCTTATGAACTACTTACACAAGGGATTGCCGACTATGCAGCCAGCGATGCCCTGACCGCACTAGAGGCCGCGTATGCGCGCGGCGAATCCGATGAATTCGTCAAGCCCACCTGCATAAAATCCGGTGACGAACCCGCCATTGCCATGCAGGACGGCGATGCGGTGGTATTCATGAATTTCCGTGCCGATCGTGCCCGTGAAATAACCCGCGCCTTGACCGACGAGATGTTCAACGATTTCAGTCGCGCATACCGGCCTCAGTTTGCCAGCTTCGTCACGCTCAGCAACTACGGTGCCGAATTCACCCTGCCCTGCGCCTATTCACCGGTAGCCATACACAACGATATCGGCGAGTACGTCTCCAGTCTGGAGTTGAAACAGCTGCGCATCGCGGAAACAGAAAAATATGCGCATGTCACCTACTTCTTCAGTGGCGGCAAAGAACAACCCTACCCCGGCGAGGACCGTATTCTGGTGCCCTCACCTAAAGTGGCCACCTACGACCTGCAACCTGAAATGAGCGCATATACTGTAACCGATCAGCTGGAAGCCGCCATTTTGTCCCGCAAATATGCGCTCATAGTCTGCAATTACGCCAATGGCGATATGGTAGGTCACAGCGGCAACATGGCGGCCGCTATAAAAGCCATCGAAACGCTGGATGTATGCATAGGCCGTGTGGTTAAAGCCATGCAATCCATAGGTGGAGAGGTCATCCTCACGGCCGATCACGGCAATGCCGAACAGATGCAGGACAACATCACGCAGCAGGCCCACACCGCACACACGCTCAACCCGGTGCCCTTCCTGTATGTTGGACGCCCAGCACAACTTGCCGACACGGGCTCATTGCGCGACATTGCACCCAGCTTGCTGTGCATGATGGGTCTGCCACAACCTGAAGAAATGACGGGGAACAGCCTGATCCGCTTAACGTGAATTTTCTCAAACTCTTTCTATTGCTGGCGTTGTGCAGCCTGATGCTGGCAGGCCGGGCTGCGGCCAGCCAGCAGGAAGAACTTGAGAACCTGCGTCGTCATATCGCCGCGATGCAAAGTGAAATAGAGAAGACCCGCGAATCAAAGTCCGAGGCGGCTGACGCGCTGCGCGCATCCGAACGTGCGATTAGCGACAGCAATCGCAAACTCGCACAGCTGTCAGCGCAACAACATGAAGTCGGCTTCAGACTGCACGCGCTGCAAGAGCAACAACAACAATTAAATCTGGATTTGTCTCGTCAACAGGCTGCGCTGTCCAAGTTGCTGTACCAGCAATATCTGGGCGGCAAACATGAATATCTTAAACTCATGCTGGACAATCAGGATCCGAACAAAGTGGCGCGTGACGTACAATATTTCCAATATATCGCCCGCAACCGTGCCGTCTGGCTTGAGAGTTTACGTCGCAATCTCAGCGAGCTAAACGAGATCAGCCTGGAAGTGCAGTCACAAAACAGCACGCTGGAAAAATTACGCGCAGAGCAGGCACAACAAAAGACACAATTGCAACAGGACCAACTGGAGCGTAAACAGGTATTGGGCCAGTTTTCCAAGCAACTCACCCAGCAACGACGCGAAATCAAGCATTTGCAACGTGACGAAAACCGGCTGGTAAAACTGGTCGAAAAAATCACCGAAATGCTCGCGCAACCCAAAAAAAAATCCTTATTCCGCAACGACAACCTGCCTGACAATCGTTTTGACGGCGAGCCGTTTGCCCAGCTTCAAGGCAAGCTAAGCCTGCCGGTAAAAGGTGACATTACCAACCAATTCGGCACAAAACGTCCCGACAGCACCGTCATATGGAAAGGTTTATTCATCAGAACGAGCAGTGGTCAGACTGTCAAATCCGTAGCTGCCGGCCGCGTGGTCTTCGCAGACTGGTTGCGCGGATTTGGCAATCTGCTCATCGTCGATCACGGCAACGCATACATGAGCCTGTACGGCAATAATGAAACATTGTACAAACAAGTGGGTGATGAATTGCGCGGCGGGGATACCATCGCCAGCGTCGGCAACAGCGGCGGCAATATTGATTCCGGTTTATACTTTGAACTGCGCCACAAGAGTAAACCGCTCGACCCACTGAAATGGTTGGCTAAAAAATAACTAGGAATTACTATGCGTCGTCTGGAAAAAGCAGGTCTGATAGGTTTAGGTTTGGTGGCTGGCATTTCGCTCAGCCTGCATTTCTCCGCATTGGCCGACAAGGAAACGCTTGTCACGCCCTTGCCTATAGAGGAATTGCGCGCTTTTACCGAAGTTTTCGGCCATATCAAGAGCAATTATGTTGAGCCTGTCTCTGACAAAAAACTCTTTACCGAAGCGATCAACGGCATGCTAAACGGTCTGGATCCTCATTCATCCTACCTTGACGCGGATGCATTCAAAGACCTTCAGGTCGGCACTCAAGGCGAATTTGGCGGGCTGGGCATAGAAGTCGGCATGGAAGACGGCCTTGTAAAGGTTATTTCACCGATTGAAGATACGCCTGCCTATCAGGCGGGCATCAAGAGCGGCGACCTGATTCTTAAACTCGATGACTCGCTGGTCAAGGGCATGACCCTAAACGATGCAGTCAAACGCATGCGCGGCAAGCCGGGCAGCAAGATAGTCTTAACTATCCTGCGCAAAAACGAAAACAAACCGCTCATCATCACCGTGGTGCGCGCCGTCATTAAGGTGCAGAGCGTAAAATCAAAGCTGATTGAACCCGGTTACGGCTTTGTCCGCGTCACGCAATTCCAGGAACATACCGGCGAAAATCTGGCAACAGCACTCGAAAAGCTTGTAAAAGACAATAAAGCCGACCTGAAGGGCATGGTGCTCGATTTGCGCAATGACCCGGGCGGCTTGCTTGATGGCGCTGTTGCCGTGTCTGCTGCTTTTCTGGCCAAGGACGCCCTCGTCGTCTACACCGAGGGCCGGAGTGAAGAGACCAAAATGCGCCTGACTGCCACCCCGGAATTTTATTTGCGCGGCAATGGCAAGAATGACTACATTCAAAATATACCCGCATCAATCAAAAGCGTTCCCTTGGTGGTGCTGGTGAATGGCGGTTCAGCATCCGCATCTGAAATTGTCGCAGGCGCCTTGCAGGATCACAAGCGCGCAGTCATCATGGGCACACAAACATTCGGCAAAGGTTCAGTTCAAACGGTTCTGCCGCTTGGCAACAACACGGCCATCAAGCTCACTACGGCGCGTTATTACACCCCGGGAGGACGCTCAATTCAGGCAAAAGGTATCGTGCCGGACATTCTGGTTGAAGATCCCTCTACAGCCGGGGCAGATAACGCCTTCAGGCTGCGCGAAGCTGATCTGGAAAAGCACTTGATTAACGACAAACAACCTGAAGAGAAAACCAATTCCGTGACCAAGCCTGAAGTTACGCCCAAGAGTAACGGCGATAACGATAAGCTAACACCGGTAGAATTCGGCACCAAAAATGACTACCAGCTTAATCAGGCGCTTAACCTGCTCAAGGGCATGCAAATATTACACGGCAAGTAAGCCCTAGCCTATCCAGGAGAATGACATGATCAATCCCTTCGATTTGGAAAAAAAGCGCGAACTGCTGTTCGAGGCAGAGCCTGCCGATCAGCTTAGTCACGCACTGGAGATATTGAGCGGTCTTCCCAATTTAAGCGCTGCGCGCGCGGATCGACCCCATACACTAGAAATCCGCTATAACCTGCGCGACTACACTCTGGAAGCGCTGGAGCATGCGCTGGAACAAGAGGGATTTCGTCTTGATCACAGTTTTTTGCATAATGTGGGTCGCAATGTCATTTATTACTGTGAAGACACCACCCGACACAACATGGAAATTCCTGACCATGTGACCAAGAAGAATGAAAAAGGGATTTTTATTGAGAAGCATGGACAGCATTCACATAAAGAGCACGCCGGCATACCTCCCGATTTGCGTGAATACGAATAACTCTGCTTTTCAATATTTCACATGAACGACTCGCAACTCCAGCGCTACGGGCGTCATATCCTGCTTACTGAAATTGGCATTGAAGGACAGCAGCGTTTACTGGATTCCAATGCATTAATAATTGGTCTTGGCGGCTTGGGCTCACCGGCCGCGCTTTATTTAGCGGCCAGCGGCGTCGGCCAACTGACCCTGTGCGATCATGACCATGTAGATTTAAGTAATTTGCAACGCCAAATCGCGCATCGCACCTCCACGCTTGGGCAGCCCAAGGTGAATTCAGCCGTGGCAGCCATCCATGACATCAATCCCGAAGTCAGCTGTGTCATTCATTCCTCGCGCGCCGATGCCACCCAGCTAGATACGCTTATCGCTCATGCCGATGTGGTACTCGATTGCAGCGACAACTTCGCCACACGCTACGCCATCAACCGCGCTTGCCTGACGCACCGCAAACCCCTGGTATCCGGCGCGGCCATCCTTTTTTCCGGGCAGGCCAGCGTGTTTGATTTCCGCCACGCGGAATCTCCCTGTTACAACTGTTTGTTTCCAGAAGATAGCGCATCCGAGGAGTTGCGTTGTGCCACCACAGGCATCTTCGCGCCGTTGACTGGCATCGTAGGCAGCATACAAGCCGCTGAAGCGCTCAAGCTGCTGGCAGGCATCAATTCCGGCTTAAGCGGCAAGCTGCTATCGATAAATGCGCTCGACATGAACATCAAGCAGAGCACGCTATTAAAAGACCCGCTCTGCACGAGCTGCAACAGTAAGCGTCCAGCCGTCCCATCTGTTCAGTTGAATCAGTTTATGCAGCGGGTTTGATAGGCAGCAGTTCGTCGATACGTCGCATGGTCCAGACGGGGAGTTTTTCCAGTGTATCTTTCAGCCAAGCAGACGGTTCAATGCCGTTGAGCTTCGCGGTGGCGAACAGGCTTTGTATCGCAGCCGCCCGCTTGCCGGCGCGTTCACTTCCGGCAAATAGCCAGTTCTTCTTGCCCAAAGCAATCGGGCGAATCGCATTCTCCACCGGATTATTATCGATTGGCAGATTGCCAGTCTGCGCATAGCGGCTCAGGCTGGGCCAACGATGCAGACTGTAGTCGATCGCACGGGCCAGACCGCTGCCGTCAGCGGTCGCAACGCGCAAACGAATCAACCATTCATGCATATCCATCAGCATTGGCACGCTGTTTTGCTGGCGATGTTGCACACGGGCAGCATGATCCATGTCTCGACATGCTTCCTCGACAGCATATAGCTGTGCAATACGCCGTAAGGCTTCCGCCGCCTGTGGATGTACACCGCCAACCTGAAGGTCAAAGAATTTCCGCCGAGCGTGCGCCCAGCAGCCAAGCTCGGTGATGGCGAACTGCGCATCGGCGGCGAACATCTTCTTGTATCCGCCGTAGTCATCGACCATCAGACTGCCCTGCCAGCCATGCAGAAAGTCTCTGGCATGCTGACCGGAACGGCTGCTCTGGTAATCAAACACCACAATAGGCGGGCCCTCATCCAGATCATTGCTGCGATAACTCCACAGATAAGCCCGCTTGGTCTTGCCCGCTCCCGGATCCAGTTGCTTCACGGGTGTTTCATCAGCATGCAGCACCTGTCGTTGCCTGAGCAGTTCAGATAATCGATCCGCCAGCGGTTGCAGGGCAAAGCCCATGCGACCGATCCACTCGCTCATCGTGCTGCGGGACAGATTGACTTGCTGTCGTGCGGCGATCTGTTCCAGCCGGTAGAGTGGCAAGTGATCCAAGTATTTGCTGGTGGCCACCCAGGTCAGCAAACCGGGCGCGGCCAGCGAACCATCGATAACGGCGGGGGCCACTGGTGCGGCGGTGATGGTTTCGCACTGGCGACAGGCATACTGCGGGCGGATATGACGAATCACAAAGAAGCGCGCCGGCTCAATGTCCAGTTGCTCGCTGATGTCTTCGCTGATCTTAACCAAGTCGGACTGGCAGGCTGAGCAGGTACAAGAATCCGGTTCGTGGCGCACCTCGACTCGCTCCAGATGTTCGGGCAAGGTCTGGCGACCGGCACGACTTCTGGGGAGCGCTGGCGTGGCAGGTAACTCGAGTTCGGATTCCACGGCGGCGAGATCCTGAATCACATCGTCTTCAAACAATGAACGCTGTTCTGCGCTCATTGCTTCATTCTTGACCCCGTAACGCATGCGGCGCAGATAGGCGACTTCCTGAATCAGCGCCTGAATCTTGATTTCCTGTGTGCGGTTGATTTCGGTGAGGCGGGTAATTTCGGCGTCGCGGGATAGGGTCGGCGAAGCCTCGCCAGATAGCGCTGAAGATATGCTTGAGTTAGCCGATTTATCCAGTGAATTCATGGGCTTGATTATATCAAATCTCGCCCTAAAACTCACTAAATATCAGGTGGTTATGCGTCAAACCCGCCACTGCGCAGAAGGCTTCGCGCACAGCCGTTGCCAGTCCACACCAGTGATCAGCCAGCGCCATTGTTCCGCACTCATGCGGAACAATGTTTCATCGGGAGCGGGCCAGCGGAATCGGCCCTGGTGCAGACGTCGATGACACAGCCAGACGCCGGTGCCATCCCATATCAATAACTTGAGGCGGGAGTAATTGCGATTGGTGAATCCATAGGCTGTGCCATCGCAGGGAGAACGTCCGTCAATCTGCTGGATCAGCAATGACAGTCGATCCATGCTCCAGCGCATGTCTACGGGTTCCGCGTGCAGGAATACATGTTCCGGCTGGATCATTTGAGCCACGCACTTAACCATGTGGCACATGCTTGCGCTTGATTGCCTGGCCAGCGAATGTTGATGTGCGTGGTGCGCTTGGTCAGACTGATCTCAATGGTCTCACTGCAAGCAGCTTCAGCCTGAACCTTTACAGGCAATTCGACTTGAACGGCAACCAATTTTGAAGGTTCTGCTGCGACAGGTGCTGGCAGTTGATTCCGGTAGCGGTCGATCCATTTGCGCAGCAGGTTGGCATTGATACCGTGCGCCAGCGCGATTCTGGAAACAGATACGCCAGGTTGGCATTGTGCGACCAGTCCCTGCCTGAACTCGGTTGTATACGTGCGTCGGCGAGGTGCAGGATTCGTAGTGCTCATGATGGTGTCCACTTAAATTAGGTGGACACCATGCTCTTAGCTTTTGCTTGCTCAATCAAGATGGTACGGCTGGACGCTTACCTGCAACAAAAAATAGCGTTCGCCTCTCTGGCGTTTCCCGCAAAAGCAAAAAGCCCCACCGTTACCGGAGGGGCTTTTTGTTGTAAGGAGTCTGACGATGACCTACTTTCACATGGGTAATCCACACTATCATTGGCGCGGAGTCGTTTCACTGTCCTGTTCGGGATGGGAAGGAGTGGGACCA
>JAUXWM010000057.1 GCA_030681375.1 Gallionella sp. | reverse complement strand
GTTGGCGGTGAGATTCACACTCGGCATCAGCAGGGCGCGGCCCTGCGGCAGCTTTTCCTGCCCGGCCTGCTGCGCGGCGCGCGCAGCAGCGAATACCGGATCGTTGCGCTGCGCGCTGTGGAAGGTGTCCAGCAGGTCGGCAGCTTGCGCGCAACTCATTGCACCGAGCGCGGCAATCAGTAGCAGTAATTTTAGTTTCATCGGGATTTCGCGGTAATTTATTGTTGATAAGGCTTACCGTGCGCTTGCGCAATCCGGAAGCCGATTCAAAATACAAACTGCTTGGATTGTTGCGCATTTTGCAGCGGCGCTACGCTGGTTTCCATGATATTGACGACTTCATAGGTATCAGGCGCGACACGGGTAATCAATTTCGCCTCCATCACTGGCGCGTCACCGACAATCGCAAACAATCGTCCGCCTATATTCAGGCTATTCTGAAACGCTACCGGCAACACCGGCGTAGAACCCGCCAGCACGATGACATCGTAACTTGCGCCCTCTCCCCAGCCGCGCGACGCATCACCTACTTCCAGGGTGATGTTGTCGCGATGAAAGGGTTGCAGGTGCGCTTTTGCCATTTCGCTCAGTTCCGGCACGATCTCAACCGAGGTGACATGACCCGCCAGCGCCGAAAGCAAGGCGGTCAGATAGCCGCTGCCCGTTCCGACTTCCAGCACCTTGTCATTGTGGCCTATGTGCAACTCCTGCAACGCGCGCGCCTCCAGCTTGGGATGCCACATGGACACGCCGAATCCCAGCGGGATTTCCATATCCATAAAGGACATGGCTCTTTTGCCCTCAGGCACAAAATATTCACGGCGAACGTGATGAAGCAACTCCAGAATCCGCGGCTCCAATACGTCACATGGGCGAATTTGCTGTTCTATCATATTGAAGCGCGCCTGTTCCAGGTTCTGCATTTTTGATCTCCATCCCAGTGTGTATAAATTTTATTCTCGGCAGTATAACAACACACCCCCTCAGGCTCAACACAACTGCAAGCGGAATGGTTGCTTTTCCCCTACTTTTCCAGTACCTTGCGCAACTCGCTAGGGGTCTTTGTCTGCTATGCAGCGAAGTGAGATACACCCTTTGAACCTGTACGGGTAATGCCGTCGTAGGGAAGCACGATGCTTCCCTGTAATTTCCTGGAGCATCAAATGAACGCCAACACCAAATTCACCGCTGATGCCGCACACGTCGATGCCGCCGCCATCAAGTCCTTGCCCAATTCCCGCAAAGTCTATGTTCAGGGCAGCCGCGCTGACATCCTCGTGCCCATGCGCGAAATTTCACAGGACGACACGCCGGACGGCATGGGCGCGGAAGTGAATGCCCCCATTTATGTCTACGACTGCTCCGGCCCGTACACCGACCCCGCCGTAAAAATAGATATTCGCTCGGGACTCGCCGCGATGCGCGAAAACTGGATCGTCGAACGCGACGATACCGAAGTCTTGCCCAAGCTGACTTCCGATTACGGCCAGCAACGTCTGGACGACCCGGAGCTCGCCGAAATGCGCTTCAACCTGAGCCGCGCGCCACGCCGCGCAAAGCCCGGCAAGAATGTCACGCAGATGCACTATGCGCGCCAGGGCATCGTCACGCCGGAAATGGAATACATCGCGATTCGTGAGAATCAAAAAGTCGATGGCATGAATGAAATGATGCTGCGCCAGCATCCGGGCGAAAATTTCGGCATGTCTATGCCGAAAAAAATCACCCCTGAATTTGTGCGCGATGAAGTCGCCGCCGGTCGCGCCGTGATTACCGCCAACATCAACCATCCGGAAATCGAACCGATGATCATCGGTCGCAAGTTTCTGGTGAAAATCAACGCCAACATCGGCAACTCGGCGCTAGGTTCGAGCATACAGGAAGAAGTTGAGAAGATGACCTGGGCGATCCGCTGGGGTGGCGACACGGTGATGGATCTGTCCACCGGCAAGCATATCCATGAGACGCGCGAATGGATCATGCGCAACTCGCCCGTGCCGAGCGGCACCGTGCCTATCGATCAGGCGCTGGAAAAAGTGAACGGCAAGGCCGAAGACCTGACCTGGGAAATCTTCCGCGACACGCTGATCGAGCAGGCTGAACAGGGCGTGGATTATTTCACCATCCACGCCGGCGTACTGCTGCGCTATGTGCCGATGACTGCAAACCGCATGACCGGCATCGTGTCGCGCGGCGGTTCTATCATGGCAAAATGGTGTCTGGCGCATCACAAGGAAAACTTCCTCTACACCCATTTCGAAGACATCTGCGAGATCATGAAGGCGTATGACGTCACCTTCAGTCTGGGCGATGGCCTGCGTCCCGGCTCAATCTACGATGCCAACGACGAAGCGCAGTTAGGCGAACTGAAGACGCTGGGCGAACTCACGCAGATCGCATGGAAACATGATGTACAAGTGATGATCGAAGGCCCCGGCCATGTACCCATGCACATGATCAAGGAAAACATGGATTTGCAGGCTAAGTGGTGCCACGACGCACCGTTCTACACACTAGGCCCGCTGACCATGGATATCGCCCCGGGTTACGACCACATCACCAGCGCCATCGGCGCGGCAATGATAGGCTGGTTCGGCACGGCGATGCTGTGCTACGTCACGCCCAAGGAACACTTGGGCCTGCCCAACAAGGCGGATGTGAAGGAAGGCATCATCACTTACAAGATCGCCGCGCACGCCGCCGATCTGGCCAAAGGGCATCCCGGCGCACAGGTTCGCGACAATGCGCTGTCCAAGGCGCGCTTCGAATTCCGCTGGGACGACCAGTTCAATCTGGGACTCGACCCGGATCGCGCGCGCGAATTTCACGATGAAACCCTGCCCAAGGAGTCTGCCAAAGTCGCGCATTTCTGCTCGATGTGCGGCCCGCATTTCTGCTCGATGAAAATCTCTCAGGATGTCCGCGACTTTGCCGCCAAGGAAGGCATAGCCGAAGCCGAAGCGCTGAGCAAAGGCATGGAGTTGAAATCCATTGAGTTTGTCACCAAAGGCAGCCAGCTTTACAGCAAGTCCTGATCAGTAGATGCAAGCCACATCCTCGACTGTTGTGACGGCAGAAAGCCCGTGCATCGGTCACTGCACCACGGTGCTGGGCGACGATGTGTGCCGCAGTTGTTTGCGCACCTTCGATGAAATCACCCGCTGGATAGAGATGAGCGATGAGCAACGTTGCGCGGTGAACCGACGTATTTCAACAATGAACAATAACGGTGGGCAATAGCCCACCCTACGAAAATTATGGACATTATTCTTTTACTCAAGGCGGCCACTCTCGGCGTGGTCGAAGGACTGACCGAATTCCTGCCGATCTCCTCGACCGGCCACCTGATCATCCTCGGCGACCTGCTCGGCTACAACGACGAGACCAGCAAGGTGTTCAAGATCGTGATCCAGCTCGCGGCCATTCTGGCGGTGTGCTGGGATTACCGCGAGCGCCTGAAGAAGATGATGACAGGGCTGACCAGCGAGCCTGCCGAACAACGCTTCGCCGCGATGCTGTTCATCGGCTTCCTGCCGCCGGCGGTGCTGGGACTGATGTTTCACTCGACCATCAAG
>JAUXWM010000056.1 GCA_030681375.1 Gallionella sp. | reverse complement strand
GTTGGCGGTGAGATTCACACTCGGCATCAGCAGGGCGCGGCCCTGCGGCAGCTTTTCCTGCCCGGCCTGCTGCGCGGCGCGCGCAGCAGCGAATACCGGATCGTTGCGCTGCGCGCTGTGGAAGGTGTCCAGCAGGTCGGCTCCACTAGCCGCACCGGACACAACCAACGCCAGCAGCATCATTTGCTTGTTAAACGGCGGGATGCTGAGCATGTGTGTCACCTATTGCTCCGTCTCAACAAACCGGTACATTGCATGACAAGCGATGCAATTGTTCATTGCTACGCTTAATTTGCTGACTATGCGGTCGCTGTCTTTATGCTGTTCCGCATCAGCCGCGATATCATCAAATTTTCCCCGGGTATCAAATCCTAGTGTCTTCATTTCAATCGGAATCTTCCTGAATAACGAACCCGGCGTATCCGCCTCGGCAGCCATGCCTGATTCCCTAGCCGCGCTGACCACACCCGCAAAGTCCTTTTCGGCAGATGCTGCCAATATTTTTTGCGAGTTCAGTAGCCAGGTGCGCATCTCAAGCAATAAGGCGTTGCGTTCATCCTTGCTGAGCATGACTGCCTGTCGACCATCATCCGATGGCTGCACCTCACCTACGGTGAATTTATAGCCGAAAATAGCGACGACGATAGCCAGCACCACAACCAGAGTCCAGCTCAGTTTACAATTTTTCATGATTCATACCCTTGAATTTGAATTTTATAGATAGCTCGTTTACTTGTCCGACTTTCCATAAAAATGTTCCACGAACGCGGGGCGGAACGCCTGATGGCATGCCAGACAGGACGTTTGCAGCTTCTGGAAGGCGGAAATAACTTTCTGGCCGTCCTTTGCCTGAGCGGCCAGCGCCATTTCATGCGCAAATTCATGCGTTTGCCCGTCAAATTCTTTAAATTTTGCCATGTTTGCCCCCATGAAAGTCATGATACGCAATTTTTCAGCCACGGGCGGTTGCGGATGTCCGCCTATCAGGTGCGAGGTATGCTCTACCAATAGCCAGTCTTCACGAGAAATCCCGTCCGTCACTATTTGCATATTTTTTCCCAATTCTTTCATGACTTTTTGCAGTTCCAGTGGCTCTGCCGCTGTGGCGTTCATCGTTGTAAAAAGCAGGCCGCTGATAACGGCAGACAACACGAGAGATTTTTTCATTGCTATTCCTTTAGGGTTTTAAAGTTAGAATTTAAACTGCGTCTTAGCGTTTTTTGATGCCATACAAATAAATCGGGAAGGTTTTTTTGGCCTCGTCCAGCAATGAACGTTTGCCGCCAAAAATTGACACCTGCATGAAGAGCCCCTGAATCATGCCGATATAGAGCACAGCTGCACTCTGACTATCCAGATCGCGCGCAACCAGAGACTGTTCTTTCGCCGCGTCGAGCAATCCTGCGACCTTGCCCTCATAACCCGAGATAATTTCCTGTATCAGGTCACGAAGTTTGCTGTTTTTCTTGTGCAACATCTCCGTGAACAGCAGACGGGGAATGGCAGGGTGTTTGCTGATGAAGGTGATATGCGCATAGAACATCCGTTCAATTGCGTTGATTGGATCGCTCGCCTCCGAGGCCGCTTTTTCCAGCACCGTCATGAGTCGCCCGCGTATCCAGCTTATGACGGCAAACCAGATATCATCCTTGGTCGGAAAATGCTTGAAAACGGCACCCTGCGTGACATTCATCGCATCGGCCATATCCTGCGTCGTGACGCTGTCTATCCCTTTTTCGGCGGCCAGATGCACGGCAACACGGACAATTTCGCTTTGTCGCTCTTCTGTAGATAAACGGCGCTTGATAACTTCCTGATTCATAATAATTCCCAATAAATACTGCTGCTAGGCATCTCGTCCCTCACCCGCTTCTTCATAAGTCCGCCCGTCGCGAATATGGTAGATACGCTTGAAGGTAGGGATGATTTTTTCATCATGCGTGACGACGATAATGGCCGTTTGATATTGCTGCGCCATCTGGTTCAGAATCCGCACCACCGTCAATGCGCGTTCGCTATCCAAAGGTGCCGTAGGCTCATCGGCAAGAATGACGGGAGGATGATTGGCCAGTGCCCGCGCAATCGACACGCGCTGCTGCTCACCACCGGAAAGTTCGGACACTAGCGCCTGCGCGCGGTGGCCGACATCCAGCGCCTCCAGCAACTCTTTGGCGCGGATTCGCGCCTGCACATTCGGCACACCTGCCAGCATGGGCAGCAGCGCGATGTTATCAGTCACATTCAGAAACGGAATCAGATAGGGCGCCTGGAAAACAAAGCCGATATGGTCGCGCCTCAAGGTGCGCAGGTCGTCTATTTTCCATCCGCCGTCAAAAATCGTCTGTCCGCCCAGTTGCATTTTGCCCGCCGTCGGTTCGATTACCGCACCCAAACATTTCAGCAAAGTGCTTTTACCCGACCCGCTAGGCCCAACCAAACCGACCACCTCACCCGGCCAGATGGTCATGTCCACACCTTTCAACGCATCAACAGCAGTATCACCCTCACCATAACGTTTCATCAGGTTTTCGATATGAATTGCCGGCTCTCCCATCGCGTTATCCTCCAATCGCCGTGGCAGGATCAATCCGCAGAGCTGCCCGGATAGCGAAGATGCTGGCCAGCGAACACATCAACATGACCAGAACAAAGCCCAGAATCGCATCCGCCGGGAGCAGCAATACATATTTCGGGAACAGCGGCGCCCAAATAGTTGCCGCCACCTTGCCGACGACGAAGCCGATCAAGCCCAGACCCAGCGCCTGCTGCAAAATCATGCCGCTTATGGTGCCATTTCCCGCCCCCACCAGTTTGAGCACCGCAATTTCCCGTATTTTATTCATAGTCATGGTGAAAATAATAAATGCCACAATCGCTGCGCTGACGATGGATAAGATTACCAGGAACATGAAAATCTGCTTGGAGGAAGTTGCGATCAGTTTGGCTACCAGGATTTCCTCCATCTGAACCTTGGTATAAGCCTGCAAATGTTTCCAGCGTTTTATCTCATCGGCCACCCGCTGCTCGTCATATCCGGTTTTGACACGCACCAGTACCGCATTGACCATATGGCTCGCAACCTGATTGGCCAGTACCGCATCCAGCAATCCCGGCACGTTGGGGCGATTAAAAGCGGGGTTGGCAGTTGTCCGCGCCCTATCGCTCAGCAAGGCATCATTGTCTTTCAGGAATTGCACCTCTTGAGCATCCTTGAGCGGGACGAACACCATGGGATCGCCACTCGATGAGACCATGCGGCGCGTCAGTCCGACTACCGTGTACTGATGACGACGAATCTGGATACGCTCACCCAGCGCCAGTCCGGTCTTGATATCCGCGAGCGCCTCATAATGAGCATGGGTAATCGGCCGCCCCGCCAGCAAATAAGCGGGTTCACCCGGCTTGCCTTGCTCGATACCTACCAGCATGACGCGCACATCCTTGCCGCCTCGCTGGATTTGCATGGTCAGGTAGGCAACATTTCCCGCCTCCATGACTCCCTGCTGACCGAGCAGATCGCGCGCTACATCATCATGAATACTGGAAGGCTCAGCATAAGGGCCCAGCGTGTCTTGCTGGACTACCCACAGGTCGGCACCCGCGTTATCTATCATGGCACGGGCATCGTCCACCATACCCCGATATACGCCAGCCATGGTCAGCGTGACGCCAATCAGCAAACCCAGCCCGACGCCGGTAAACACGAACTTGCCCCACCCGTGCAGAATGTCCCGGCTTGCGAGATTGATCACTATCAGTTCCCCGCGACTTCCGAAACCACCTTCAACTTCGCATCCGCCTTTATCGCCTGCTGGCTGTAAACAACCACTTCATCGCTCTCACTGACTCCGCCCAGTATTTGTGTGCGGCCATCCAGCGTCGAGATGCCAATCTGAACAGGCTTGAATTTGGCACGGCCGTCCTGCAACACCCAGATGCCGTCCTGCTGATTGATCCGTTTGACCGCTGCCGTGGACAGGAATTGTGCATTTTCCAGGGCAGGCAATTTAATGGTGACTTCGGCGTATTCGCCCAGACTGGCATTTATCCCGGCAGCCGAAACATTCACGATGCGTTCTTCGGTGACGGTATCGCTGATCAAATTAATACGCTCAACTGTTCCGTGCAAGCTGGTTTGCGGATGCGAACGCAGCACGATGTCCGCCTTTTGACCCGTGCGTATCAAACCCGATTGCTGCTGTTCAATACGGGTTTTGACCCACAAATCCCCGGGTGCGATCACCTGAAGCACTATTTGCCCCGGAACAACCGTCACGCCCTGCTCAAGCCATTTCACCGTAACGATCCCATCTACGGGGCTTGTCAGCCGGGTTTGATCACGGAGATTTCCCATACCGGTTGCGTCAAGCTGCGCCTTGGCATAGTCACGTCGCGCCGCTGCCATTGTAGCCGTAGCCACCTCCAGCGCGGCCAGCGCAGACGTTTTCTCGTTTAATTTGGCATCCAGCATTTCCTGGCTGACAAAGCCTTTTGCATGCAATTCGCTATATCTTTGATACACGGCAGCAAGCGTTTTCCCCTGACTCTGCGCCTGAACCAACTGCGCTTCGGCCATCTTGATTGCATAGCTTGAGCGTTCAGCCATCAAACGACTGCTGGCCAATTTCTCATCAAGATCAATGGGATCCAGCTCAACCAGCACCTGACCCGCCTTCACCAGATCGCCCTGATCAACCAACATATTCTTGATTCTGCCTGTCATGACGGAAGAAATATTGTAGCTACGTCTGGCCTCAACCAAGCCCACGCCAAACACCTCAGTCTCAAGATTCCCTGCCTGAATTCTCTCACTGGTAACCTTGAGTGGAGCGAGCGGTCCCTGAGTAAAAATTGCCCACGCAAGGATGGCAATCAAAAGTGCCGCCAGCAAAATAATTTTCAATCCGAGTTTCGACATAAGTTTTATCAAAAACATCACAAGTAAGTAATTGCTTGCTATCTTATCTGCGCATCATTTACTCTGTCAAGCTTGAGCAAATTACTCTGTAATAGTTGCCTAAAAAATGGCCGCCCTAGCTGTGGTGGCTGGCAACGCCTGGCCAACTGTTACAGATGAGGCAGCGAGCACGGCAAGCGATCATGTAAAATATTCCCGTGAAAAAACGCTGCGCCAGGCGTGAGCCGTGCAAGCCGTTTACTGCACACCTACCCCGAACAAGAGGACATCATGCACATACATTACTTGCAACACGTAGCGTTTGAAGGTCTGGGCAGCATCGAAGACTGGGCCAGGCAAAAAGGTCATACCCTCAGTGCCACACGCCTCTATCTGGGCGAACCCCTGCCAGAGGTTGAAACAGCAGACCTGTTAATCGTCATGGGCGGCCCGATGAACATTTACCAAGAGGCCGATTACCCGTGGCTCGCGGACGAAAAACGCTACATCAAAAAGAACATCTCCGCCGGTCGCCGCGTGCTGGGCATCTGCCTGGGCGCGCAACTCATCGCCGACGTGCTTGGTGCGAGGGTTTATGCCAATCACGACAAGGAGATTGGCTGGTTTCCGGTTGAAACGACCGAAGCGGCGTCCTTGAGCAAATTATTTTGCGCATTTCCCCGGCAACTCGATGTTTTTCACTGGCACGGAGATACGTTTGATATACCGACCGGTGCGATCCATGTCGCACGCAGCGCCGGCTGTGCACATCAAGCGTTTGTTTACGACGAACGAGTCGTTGGATTGCAGTTTCATCTGGAAACGACCCCGGCCAGCGCACAGCAAATTATCGCTCATGGTGAAGACGAACTCGTTGCAGGTAGCTACATCCAGTCAGCACAGGCCATGCTTGCCGACGCGCGCCGCTTCGACACCATCAATCGCGCCATGCAGAAATTGCTGGACCGTCTAACATCCACCCCGTGAACCTGAGCGACGACACAAGGACGGCTCACCGACTGCGGGTTTCTGGAACTAAAATATTATTCAGACATGCGGCCTGAAACCGCCATGAATGCGCTGATTAATTCGTCTTTGCGAGGAACCGCCTTTAGCCGCGAGACCCATAAAGCCGTGGCGGGACGTAACAATCAATACTTCTGCTTATAATCAACATACTGGATTGCCGCGCTGCGCTCGCAATGACGGTTTGGGTGAGTAAATCAGCGTTTCCCTAGCTGAATTCCTTGACGATGTGCTGCTGCCTGCGGCTGATTGCCAGCAGCTCTTCCAGCCCTTTCAGCTTTACCTGCCAGCCGCTTTCCACCTCATCATCGCCCCGTTCAAAGCCCACAATCGCCTCCTTCGCCACCAGACAGTTGCGATGAATACGCGTGAAGCGCGTGGCGAATTCCTTTTCCAGCGCAGTCAGTGATTCTTCGATCAAATATTCGCGCTCAGCCGTGCGCACCGTGATGTATTTCAACTCGGCACGTAAAAACAGCACCTGCTCGACAGGCACCAGATGAATTTTGCCGCGCTCATGTATGGAAAGATACTTGCGCGGCTCAGGCAAGAGTTCGCGCAGCACTTCGGTCTGGACCGGCACGGCGGCGCGCGCACGCGTCAGCGCATCGAACAGACGCCCAAGGCGTATCGGCTTGAGCAGATAATCAATAGCGTGCAACTCAAACGCCTTGATCGCGTAATCATCATAAGCCGTAGTAAAGATAATGACCGGAGGCCACTTAGGCGCGCTCAGTTCCGCATCTTCGTCCTCAAGCATCCCCGCCCTCTCGCCCCGGTTCAGGGCAGGTCTGGGCATTTTTTGAATATGCTGTGCAAGCTCGATGCCGTCCATTTGCGGCATACGAATATCCAGCAACACCACATCAGCCTGTATTTCCATCAGCTTGTCCAATGCCTCCTGACCATTGCCGGCCTCACCCACCACAAGCAGAGGCAACTGTTCGTTGCAATCGCTCAACAGCTCGCGCAATCGGTTACGCGCGGGCGGCTCGTCATCCACGATAAATACACGCAAGGCCAGTTCTATTGTGCTCATGTCACTTTATCCTTTATATAGGGCAGGGTAATTTCCACCCGATAGTAATCTTCTCCGCTTGCCACCTGATACTTGGCCTCTATGTCGAACAGCAACGCCAGACGTTCGCGTATGTTCTGCAAGGCGATCCGGTTACCCGCATGTGAACGCCCGTCACGACGCAACGAACATGGATTCTCCACCACAATCTGCAACATGCCGCCGTTACGGCGCAGCAAAACATGTATGCAACCGCCTGCTATCAAGGGCTCGATGCCGTGATACACCGCATTTTCCAACAGCGGTTGCAGCAACAAGGCCGGAATCAACGCATCCTCCGGCATCTCCTGAATTTGCCAGTCTATGCTCAGCCGCTCACCCATGCGCAATTGCTCCAGCGCAAGATATTGTTTGCTCATTTTAATTTCCTGATGCAATAACACCAGATCCTGAGCATCCGACATCGCCATGCGAAACAGGTCAGCCATATCTTCCAGCGCGGTTTCGGCTTTTCCGGGTTGGGTGCGCACAATGCCAAGCACGGCATTGATAGTATTGAACAGAAAATGCGGCCGGATACGCGCACGCAACACTTGCAAACGTGCATCTTCCAGCGCGCCCGACAATACCCGTGCGCGCATCCGGAAATACATCAACAACAGACTGCACGCCGTTACGCTGAGCAACACGCCGCGCAACATCTCAAAAGAGCGGTCATCCGCAACCGCCATTCGGTAAAAATCGCCCCCGAAATAATAGGTGAGCAAAGTCATTATGCTGACCATAACGTTCACCGCCAACACCCCGCGCCAGTACGGCAGTGTATTCAACCACGGCTGCCCCAGCCAGAGCAGCAACAGACTGCTCAGCAGGACAGGCGTAGAAAACGCTGCAATCTGCATCATCTGCATGGTCACATCCTGCCAGCCTGCGGCCTGCATCACGGCACCCATCAGCGCCAAAACATTGCTGAACAGCAGAATGCGCAGGATGACACCAAGGTTATGAAAGTTGGGCAACGCATCGGGCATGGGATTTTGTTTTATACTGCGCACCTCATTCATGGTGGTAAACCTCAAGTTTTGCTGCCTTACACTATTTAGCATCCGGATTTAAACATCCGACGAATTTTGGACTAGAGATGGCAAGCATACAAGATAAAGGCACCTGGTCGGGACGATTTGCAGAACCCGTTGCGGAATTGGTAAAACGTTACACCGCTTCAGTCGACTTTGACCGGAAGCTGGCGCTGTTCGATATTCAGGGCTCGCATGCACACGCGCAAATGCTGGCAGAGTGCAGCATCATCGCCATGCAGGACCTGACGGATATCCAGCGCGGCCTCGCGCAAATCGAACAGGAAATCCTCGAGGGCGAATTCATCTGGTCTCTGGATCTGGAAGACGTCCATCTCAACATCGAAAAACGCCTCACCACGCTGGTCGGCGATGCCGGCAAACGCCTGCATACCGGGCGTTCGCGCAATGACCAGGTAGCCACCGATATTCGCCTGTATTTGCGTAGCGCTATTGATGACTTATCCAGTCTAATCAAAAATCTGCAAACATCCATCCTTGATCTGGCCGAACAGCACACCCGGACCATCATGCCCGGATTCACGCACCTGCAAGTCGCGCAACCGATTAGTTTCGCGCATCATCTGATGGCGTATTACGAAATGCTCAAGCGTGACGCGGAGCGCCTCGTCGATTGTCGCAAACGTGTCAACCGCCTGCCACTGGGCGCAGCGGCGCTGGCTGGCACCAGCTATCCGATCAAGCGCGAGAGAGTCGCCGAGCTGCTGGGTTTCGAAGGCGTGTGCGAAAATTCGCTGGATGCCGTTTCTGATCGCGATTTTGCCATCGAATTCACCGCCTGCGCCGCACTCATCATGACGCATTTGTCGCGCTTCTCCGAAGAACTGATCCTGTGGATGAGCCCTATGGTCGGCTTCATCGACATCGCCGACCGCTTCTGCACCGGCTCTTCCATCATGCCGCAGAAGAAGAACCCCGACGTACCGGAACTGGTACGCGGCAAGACCGGCCGTGTGAACGGCCATCTGGTCGCCCTGCTCACGCTGATGAAGGGTCAACCGCTGGCCTACAACAAAGACAACCAGGAAGACAAGGAGCCGCTGTTCGACACCGTGGACACCCTGACGCAAACACTGCGCATCTATGCCGACATGATTGCCGGCATCACAGTCAAACCGGAAGCCATGCGCCGCGCCGCGCTGCAAGGCTATGCCACAGCGACCGATCTGGCAGATTATCTGGTCAAGAAAGGTCTGCCGTTCCGCGATGCGCATGAGGCTGTGGCACTCGCGGTACGCTACGCCGAACAAAAGTGCTGCGATCTCTCCGATATCAGCCTTGCCGAACTGAAGAATTTCTCTACTCTGGTAGAGGATGATATTTATCAGGTTTTGTCGCTGGAAGGGTCGCTCGCCAGCCGCAACCACATCGGCGGCACCGCGCCGAATCAGGTTGAGGCTGCGATTTCACGGGCGCGAACCCGCCTCGCAACTCCCTGATTACTCGGGCAAAAAAACAGGCGACCATAAAGTCACCTGAAAGGAGGAGAGCCCGTGGAATCGCGTTGTCAGCAACGACGATTCCCAACACTCGGCGCAGACTATAGCTGCATACTCCCTGTTTTTCATATAGGCCGATTGGCCTATATGACTTGCCTTATTCGCCTGCCGAAAGCTGTTCAGCCAGCAATTGTTTCAATTCACCGCTTTGATACATTTCGGTCATGATATCCGAACCACCGATAAATTCGCCCTTGATGTAGCACTGCGGGAGCGTCGGCCAGCTGGCATATTTCACGAGGCCGGGAACCATTTCAGGATCGTCAAACACATTCACCGCCAGGAAGTTTTGCACGCCCAGCGCATTCAAAATACGCACGACATTGGCAGAATAACCACATTGCGGGAATTTGGCCGTGCCTTTGATGTAGAGCACGACATCGTTGTTGGTGACCTGTTCATGGATACGTTGCTGAATATCTGTAGTCATGGCTATTACCTTAATTAATTGATCGGGAATTATCCCAGAACTCCTGCGCCAGCGTCAAGCGTCTTAGCGATTGTCCGGTAATCAAACATGAGCAACCGTCACACGTTCAATCCCTGCCAAATCACATGCCGAGGACACATCGGAAAATCCGCTTTGTTGCAGCAAGCGACGTACGCGCTCCGCCTGGTCATAGCCGTGCTCGAACATCAGCCAGCCGCCGGGAAAAAGATAATCACTGGCCCCGGCAGTGATGCGGCGGATGTCATCCAGCCCGTCCGTGCCGGATGCCAGCGCGCTGAGCGGCTCGAAGCGCACATCGCCCTGAGCCAGATGAACATCATTCGCTTCAATATAGGGGGGATTGGAAACAATCAGGTCGAAACGTTTACCCGCCAGCGCGGCAAACCAGTCGCTATGCAGAAAATGCACATTACTTATGCCGAGTCGCAGCGCATTCTCGGCGGCCACCTCCAGCGCAGCCGTGGAAGCATCCACCGCGACCACCGCGACATCCGGGCGCTGATGCGCGATGGACAGCGCAATGGCACCGCTGCCCGTCCCCATGTCCAGCACACGGCGCATGCCGCTTTGCGGTATATGCTGCAAAGCCAGCTCGACCAGCAACTCGGTATCGGGACGCGGTATCAGTGTAGCGGGCGTGACCTTGAAATTGAGCCCGAAAAATTCACGCTCACCGAGCAGATAAGCGATGGGCTCGCCCTGTAGCCGCCGTCCGAGCAGCGCGGCGTAGCGTGCATACTCAGCTTCATTCAGGATGCGTTCGGGATAGGTGATCAGGTAAGCGCGATTCACCTGCAATACGGCTTGCAACAGGCATTGCACCTCGATGCGCGCAGTGCTGGCATCCAGATTCAGCGAGGTTTGCAGCTGTTTACTGTGCAGCCGTAGCGCTTCAGCGATGCAGGGCATCATACGGCACAAAATCAGAAACTGACATCTTCCGCCATTGCGGCGAGTTGCTCCGCCTGATGTTCAGCCATAAGCGCGCCGCTGAGTTCGCTGATGTCGCCGTCCATAATCTGATCCATCTTGTACAGCGTGAGATTGATGCGATGATCGGTGATGCGCCCCTGCGGGTAGTTGTAGGTGCGGATGCGTTCGGAACGATCACCGCTACCCACCAGACTCTTGCGCGTGGCGGCCGTTTCGGCGTTCTGTGCGCGCACCTGCGCATCCTTGATCCGCGCGCACAACACGCGCATCGCCTGCGCCTTGTTCTGATGCTGCGAGCGCCCGTCCTGGCATTCCACCACCACGCCGGTCGGCAGATGAGTGATACGCACCGCCGAATCGGTCTTGTTGATATGCTGCCCGCCCGCACCGGAAGCGCGGAATGTGTCGATACGCAGATCGGCGGGATTGAGCACCACGTCATCGACCTCGTCCACCTCCGGCATCACTGCCACGGTACAGGCCGAAGTATGCACGCGCCCCTGAGTCTCGGTGGCCGGAACCCGCTGCACGCGGTGCGCACCGGATTCGAACTTCAGCACTGAATACGCGCCCTGACCGACGATACGTGCGATAATTTCCTTGTAGCCGCCCATTTCACCGGGGCTCTCCGAGATCACTTCCACCTGCCAGCGACGACGCTCGGCGAAACGCGAATACATACGGAACAGATCGCCCGCAAACAGCGCGGCCTCATCGCCGCCGGTTCCGGCGCGTACTTCCAGAAACACGCTGCGCTCGTCATTGGGATCCTTGGGCAGCAACTGCGTCTGCAATTCGCCGTCCAGTTGTTCCAGTCGCTTCTCACCTTCCCTGATCTCATCTTCGGCAAAGTCGCACATTTCAGGGTCTTCCGCCATTTCCCGCGCGGCGGCAATATCGCCTTCGCAGGCCTGATAGGCGTGGAACAGTTCCACCACAGGTTCGAGTTCGGCGCGTTCGCGGTTCAGCTTGCGATATGAATCCATATCACGGGTGGCCTCTTCCGTGCTCAGCAGTTGATTAACTTCCGTCAGACGCTCGCTCAGCTGGGCGAGTTTAGTGGCTATATTTTTTTTCATTCGGCGAGCGGATTATTCTTCAGTGTGCAAGTGATACAGGCGATGAACCACTTCGAGGAAGTTTTCCCTGTCTATCCCCTGCGCCTGATTCAGTGCTTTGGTAGGCGCATGCAGAAACTTATTGGTCAGCCCGCGGCTCATTGCTTCCAGCACCTTTTCCGGGCTCTCGCCACGCGCCAGCAGGCGCATGGCTTTTTCCAGCTCCTGATTGCGATTCTGTTCGGCATGATCGCGCAGGGCGCGTATGGTCGGCACCACTTCGCGCGAGTCCATCCAGTGGATAAAATCTGACACCCCGGCATCGATGATGACTTCCGCTTCCTTGACCGCACCCTGGCGCGCTTCGAGACCGTCCTTGACCACATCGGCTATGTCATCCACGGTGTACAGGAATACATCGTTCAATTCGGCGACTTCCGCTTCCACGTCACGCGGCACCGCCAGATCGACGATAAACAGCGGTTTATGCTTGCGCGCCTTGAGCGCGCGCTCCACCATACCCTTGCCCAGTATCGGCAACTGACTGGCAGTACAGGTGACAATAATATCGTTCTGCGCCAGTTGTTCCGGCAAATCCGAGAGCGTGATGGCATGACCGTTGTATTGCCGCGCCAGCGTCTGCGCACGATCCAGCGTGCGGTTGGCTACGGTAATGCGCTTGGGATTACGTGCCGCAAAATACACCGCATTAAGTTCGATCATCTCACCCGCACCGATGAACAGCACATTCTGCTCGGCGATACTGGGGAAAATGCGCTCGGACAGGCGCACCGCTGCTGCCGCCATAGAAACCAGATTCGCGCCAATTTCAGTCTCGGTGCGCACCTGTTTCGCAACCGAGAAGGTGCTCTGAAACAGCTTGTGCAGCAGGATGCCCATCGTGCCCGCCTGCTCGGCCTGGCGCACAGCCTGCTTCATCTGACCTAAAATTTGCGGCTCGCCCAGCACCATCGAATCCAGACCGCTGGCAACGCGGAATGAATGCTTGATGGCCAGGTCACGCGGTAAGGTATAGAGATAAGGTTCAAGATCTTTGCGCGGCAGATGATGGTATTGCGCCAGCCAGTCTATCGCGTGTTCGGGTTTAGCGGCATTGCAATACAGCTCCATGCGATTGCAGGTGGACAGTATCGTGGCTTCTTTCGCCGCACCGTTTTCCACGAGGTCGCGCAGCGCGTTCTCCATCCCGTCCACATTGAACGCGACCTGCTCGCGCACGGCGAGCGGAGCAGTTTGATGATTAAGGCCAAAGGCAAACAGCTGCATCTTGATTAGGGGGTGATGACAAAGCAAAAGGAGGCGAATTATAGACGGAACGGCGGCGCAATACCATTCAAGCCGCAAGCCCCTGCTAGAATACGCGTCTGCTAATTTCCGAACGAATCACATGGCCATCAAAGCAACCGTTTTCAAAGCCGCCCTCCAAATCGCCGACATGGGTCGCTATTACTACGCCGACCACACCTTGACACTGGCCCAGCACCCGTCCGATTTTCTCGACAGACAGATTGCAAGTGTCAATTGATGCCTTACCGGATCAGTCACCTGCAATTCCCAATCCAGCAATAATCAATACTGGAAAGCAATTGTAATAATTCCTCAAAGAGGACAGTTCAACCTCATAGCACTGCTTTAAAGTCCGACAGCTTTCGGACTAACAATTTTCAACACTGTATATCTGCAAACGAGACACAACCGACCGCCAAGCTTGGACATCTGACCGGCAGCTTTACTACAGACAGCAGACCGTCAATTTAAGACGATGATTGGCCCTTGATCGGCCTAACCGGACGCTGGCGGTTTGCTGAAAAAGTGCTCGGATCAGCTTTCTGGAACGTCCGCTTCTTGAAATTTTGGATGTGTACTATCGAGACATAACGGAACTTCGTAAATACACAAAATTTCTTAGACGCTCGTAATACCTCACTTCCAACCGACGGTCGTCATCTGCAATTCAATGGTAGACCCCAATTAAAAATATGGGGATTACCGAGTAGATTCATAGATTTATGACATGCCAACGAAGTATTCCGAGAAAGTGCTTTGGCAACAGCACCAGATAGCGTACTGCAAGTAATACATCGCATGTTCTTCCAGATGAAACTGTTTCGTATAACCAATTACGCCGCTGATAATCAATAGGAGTATCAATATCATTTGTATAATCATCAATTGGAACCAGCAGATGAGGAAGAAATTTCGAAGACCCCAGTTTTACTCCACCCGCGAGTTGGTAGAGATACCATAGGTTTGCCTGAATCTCAGTAGGCTTGTTGGATAGACCTTGTGTAACAAGATTACGCACGTAAGCACTGGTGTCTGAGGTGAATGACAACCCAAACATTTCACCATGCCCACATTTTACAAATGCACTTGGCCATGGCCTGCCAAAAAATATCAAGTCACGCTGCTCTGCAAAAATCCATGAGATAGCACGTTCAGAATAAAAAACATCCCCGAGAAGAAATATATTTCTATCAGACCAGAACTTGTACGTCGCCAATATTGTCTCTGCCAATGAAGCCGTATAGGATACGAATAATGTATCGTTCTTGGCCAGAGAAATCCTTTCATCGAGAGCAACGCAATACACAAGCCCCTTTGTTCGGTTCGAAACCAATCTGGCAGTCCGCTCAATAAGCGTCTCTCCCCCGAAAGTAATTAGCTGTTTCGGAATATCTAGGTGATCATTCCAGCGATCACCTTCACCTGCACAAAGAATAAATACCTTCAACATCGTATCTGAGTTAGTTCATCTTGAGCGCGACAATGTTAAGGCGGAAATCGGGCAGGCAACAGCACTATTTTTAGAACCCCAATAATTTGAATTCAGCCCCTTGCAACGATGCGCATAGTTATTAACCAAATTATTGTTACTTAATGCTTGACCTGCAGTATCTGATAGTACATTTGTTACTTTGTGTACTGGATCGTATATGTTAAAGCAACAAGAATAGATGTCACCCTCAGGAGAAATCGACCACATGCTCCTCGAACCAAGCATGCACGATGCAAGACCCAGCTTATGCGCCGTGTTAAGGTCAAATGGATTGTTAAGTGAAAGAAAGTCAAATGCATCGGAGGTAATAGAGTGGTCTAAATAATCAAATACTATTTTCGCCTGATCGCGCGTTCGATCTCCATATGCAAATGCAACCTTGCTCGACATCGCACGTCCAGTAGGTTCTGCAAATAAGAAACGCAAATACCGTACCCCATATTTTTTGGCTAGCACCAAAAAATTTTCCAAGTCATCTAGGCTGACTTCGGTTAGTAAAACGCTTATCCCAACCCAATGCCCGGCCATAGTCTGTCGACCTACAAATTCCAGAATATCTTCCAGAGCTAGGCTGCGTTCCCCACCTATCGCACGGTGCTGATTTTTGTTTACTCCATAAGCACTGATCCAGCACTTGCTTACCTTTTCCAACACAAACTGAGGCGACTGCATTTTCATCAACCGAATGCCATTGGTGATTAAGCGCGGTGTTATTCCTTTGGTGCTAAGTAAATCGAGCATTAAGTCAAACTCGGGATGGAATGTAGGCTCCCCTCCTGTTAGTCGAAAATCATTAATGCCCTGCCTTAAAAAATAATCTACAACTTCACCAAAAATATCCAGGCTCATATTCCCTTTAAGGCGTGGACCAGCAGAAACATAGCAATGGCTACATGTAAGATTGCAAGAGCGAGTGATAAACATAAAAACAGAGTCGTTGGTATTGGCGGATTGCAGAGCTGGTTCCTGCCTCTGCTGACCAATCTGACCTTTATCAACCCCGTTCATAAAAACAACTCCTTCTCGTCTGGTCTGACAATGTCACGGGCACGCGCATCTTGTACAGGTCTCCAATCTAGCCCGCGCACCACAACTACAGGTGTTCGTCCGGCCTTGGTCATCAGCAACCCTGACGCAGCCGCAAGCTCATCAGCCAATGCAGGTCTAGTTGCTCTCAACATGCGTCCGTATGCATCATGCTCACCCACCATATGCACCAATACTGGCACACTAGCCACACCAATGGCCACGTTCACCAAGCCCTTTCGGAAAGGCCTGCCAAATGTATCACTGATAATCACGCCGAGCGTCCCTCCGTAGCGAGCCTCCAATGCAGCTTGTAATTTACGTGCGCTAGCATCGGGATCAACTGGTAGCAACAAAACCATATTGTCGGCTTCATCGCAATCAAGATTTGATTGGTCTATGCCAGCATTGGCACATATCCACCCATGATGATGGCGGGTAATGATTGTTCCATGAGGCGGTCTCGATACGGCTCGCAGCACATTATCTGATTCCATGAGAATTGCTTCGATAAAACGCGGGTCTTTACCGCTGGCAGCAGCGAGAGAGACAGCCTTGTGCGAGGGTGTAATCTCTGAAAGGCATAGTAACCTTCCCTCCTGTTTGGAGACTATTTTTTGCGCAATTACAATAATATCTCCAGGCTGAAGTGTTTCTCCGTGCTCTTCAATTGCTGTAGTTATCAAGATTGCAAGATCATCCCCCTGCCGGATAGCCGGTATACCCAGAGGTGCGAAGAGGCGTAATCCTTCCATTTCAGGTACAGACCAAAATTAAGGCAAACAGGATATTCGCAGTTCTTTGTTGCTGTGCCCCCCTGTCTCCCTCGCTAGCTTTTGGGAGAGTCTCGAACGTGCGGCCATTCGAACGGTTAAGTCACCTTCCAAGTTTTTGGCATATTCGAGCATTTCATCAGCCCAGTATCGTGCAGTCACTCTCTCAAGCCGCATAAGGTCATTTACTATGCTCTGAATCCATTCATGCTCCCTATGGCTTTGCATATGACGACTAAACTCTTTGAGAATTAATGACTGATGAGCAGACCGAATCACGACCCAAGGTACTGTCGTTTCAATCCCTAACTTCAACGCATAGCTTGCATTGCAAATGTCTACTGATAAGCACCGTGCTGCATAATGAACCGTTTCCAAATATGACCCTAAGCGATGACCAGAAACAATACCTAGATCACGCCAAATTCCCAGAAAAAATTTATTTAAATGGTAATACCGCTTGGAAAGGGGGCTATCTTCACTAAACAACCAAGCAGCACACACTTCTACTGCACCGATCAGCGTCCAGAATTGGATAAATTCGCTCTGAAGTTTTCTGCATTTCTCCTGATCATCACCGTGACCATGCAGCGTCCACATATTACGCATCTCGTCTGCCGATCGGATTGAGATGCCTTGCAACTGAAGATTGCAAGATGCTGCGGCTCGGTAGAGTGCTTCTTCAGCAGCCATTTGTTCGTTTGATTGAAGAGGCGCTGAACAGATGAAATCAACATCTGAGTAGGAGCGGATAATTCCATTTTCTTCAACAGCATGATACTCAGCTGTTGCCCAAGACCCTTGTAATGCCAAACCGTAAGTTTCTGGTAAATCAAATGAGACTACACGAATAAAGTGCTCCAGCCGAGTTGCGATTCTCGCGCGTCCCGGGTTCATTTTGGTTTGAAGAATACCTCTTCCCAACATCGCATTAACTCCTCAAGTTGTTCACGAGAACTATTTTGTGCACGAGATGGCGATGATGGTAGAAGCTGCTGGTGACACTTGAAGTGATCGACAAATTCCTGCACAACTTCGGGTGGCGGAGATGAGCCCAACCATTTTCTTAACGTCGCATATGATCCTGGCTCAATCAGCAGCCCTACGCCAGGCGCCTCTTGTTTACCACCTTTTTTAGCAAGCTTCATGGTATCCCAGTCGAAGATTGCAAACCATGTTCCAAAAGCACGATCAAGGCTTACCCACTTCTCCCGATATTCCTTCCATGTGAATACAAACATGCGCCGATGACAAAACTGACCCAGCATGTAGTACATCATATTTAGCGTAACTTCCGGCTTTCCTGTGTGTCGCAATGTTTCGAGCTTACTTCGAATTGATTGTGCCGCACTTCCAGAAAGTCCGGTAATCCCCCCATTTTTAGTTGGGGTCAAAAGTAGAGCTGGTTAAAAAATCTAACTTCTGTTTCGGCGTGATGCCGCCGAGTGCCATGTTGGGGCGTTCGTGATTGTAAGTCCACATCCATTTCGTTGCATAGTCCT
>JAUXWM010000051.1 GCA_030681375.1 Gallionella sp. | reverse complement strand
ACGGGCTTCTAGGAGACTAGCCGCGTCCTAAGCCGTGGCGGGGGTAGCAAACATACCCCGCCACAGCCCCTAATCCCTGCCACCAGCTCGCCGCTGGAGGTTCCAAATCCTGATTTGTTCGGGGCTGGTGCCTGTGGCGGGCTGTAGCGCACTGAGAATCTGGAGATACTCGGCTTCGCTGACGCGAATACCTTGCCCGCCAATGTGGCAGAGCCTTGACCCATCCGCCCTTCTGGCAGTGAAGAACGCCGAAGGGGGCTTATTAGATAGTCTGATCTCGGACACAATCGGCCCAAGCTTGAACGGAAGCTTTACCATGATCGGATTCACCATCGGCCCCTCTCCAGATTCCAAGCTGCTGAAATCTGACGCTTCATACCGATAGCTTTGAGCGTGCCAGCACATTGCAGCAGAAACCGCTCGTGGTCACGGGTCCTAATCCATCCGCCCCAAATTGAAACCCGGTATCCTTCCTGATCGGGTCCAAAAATCGTCAGGGGGTCTAGCCCCTCAGTACACACGCGCACACAATGGGAATGCAGTTGGCAGTGGTCTAGTGTGATCATGCTATGCCTCCCATCGCGCGTGCGAGACGTGGCACGGACTTGGTCATATAGATGGCGTGGATATATTCGTGCGTATTCAGCACCTGCCCGCTAGGGGTGAATACTCGGAAGGGCCGATCCATGCGCGGCGTGCTGTCAGGTGCGGGTTTAGCTTGACCGCGTTTCCAGCGTGCCGGGGGTGGCATCGGAGCGAACAGGCTGCAAGGGTCCACGCCAGACTCGCGGATATGGTCAATTATTGGCTGGAGTTCCTCTTCGGTCATTTCAGGATACCCCATGCCCGCGCCTGACTGATCCGGGCAGAGATATTGGAAATCGTAAGCAACATTTGAACCTTCTGCTCATGGCTGTAACCGGAGTCGTCATAATCCGCGCCACTGGTGGCCACATTCAAACGGCGGGCTTCGCTGATCTTATCGGCGCGGTTGGTTTTAGAGCGGTTTGGCATCGCGTTGATTTCATCCAGCGCGGCCTTCCGCACAATCATGTTTCCGGCGGCGATTTCACGAATCCGAATGACCTCGGCAAGCTGTGGCAATGCCTCTACTTGCTTTGAGTATTCCGCTTGATCTAGCGCAGCGTAATTGGACAATGTGAATAGCCGCACCTCACCAATCTTGCGCACAGTGGACTCGTCCACGTCGAGTCCATAGCGATTCTTAATGTCGGTCTGAACAGCTTCACAGACGGCTGTCCACTTGGTTTTAAGCGTCTCTGAATCTGAGACTAGCTTTTCAAACTGTGTTGTATCACTTTCAAACATCTTAACGTCCTTTCGTTGCGGCAAATTCTGCCATCAAAATATGCTGCACATCATTGTATGTAGCTTTCGTGGTCTCTTCTTTATTTGACCCCATCACCGAATTAATGAGGCGCTCTACCTCATCGCGTTTTAATCGCGTTGCCGACTTGAAAGCGGCTGTAAGGTACGCCTCCGAATTGAGCGCTCGTTCAATTCCGGCTTCGGTTCCGCCGCCGAGTCTGTGGAGGTTCCGGCAAGCTGCTTGATTGGACAGAACAAGGCGGCGAATGCTGACTAGGTACGCGGTCATTCGACTGCCCCCGATAGTAGCTGCACCACGTCATGACGGGTCAAATTCGTTCCGTCCCGGAAAGCCGCACAGAGTTTTTCATATGAATCCATTGCCATGGTTACTTCGGCGGCAGACCCATCACAGGCTTGATAGAGGCTGTGGCAGGCATCTGGCGAACCGATGACAAGCCTGCGCAGGATGTCTAGGCGGTGCTGGTGATCGGTGCGGGTGATGGTGCGAACGGTCATGCTGCCACCTTGGAATCTAGCCCTGAATTGACCAAGGCAAAAGCAGGGCTAAAGCCCCCATGCCACAAGGGCAGTTCTGAATTGTCCCCGGTCAGCAAAAACATTGAGACTGGACCGTTTAAAAGTAACTTCAAACGCAAGGACTCGGAGTAAGTCATATACGTCCGCGCGCCGTCGCATAGGGCCAATGAATTGAAGAATGAATTGCGAACGCTCTTAGCGCGTGCATCCATCCGAACATCGCGGCGGATATATGAATCAAAGGATTCTGCCACACGCAGGGAGTCGACGCCCGTGTACAATTCTTCATCATCTTCGGCGGCATATGTGAGCCGATCAATGTAAGATGATGCATGGCGAT
>JAUXWM010000048.1 GCA_030681375.1 Gallionella sp. | reverse complement strand
GTTTGTCTGACGACCATAGCGAGTTGGTCCCACTCCTTCCCATCCCGAACAGGACAGTGAAACGACTCCGCGCCAATGATAGTGTGGATTACCCATGTGAAAGTAGGTCATCGTCAGACTCCTTACAACAAAAAGCCCCTCCGGTAACGGTGGGGCTTTTTGCATTCAGCATACGAAAAATTCAGGCCGGATTTGCACTCCGGAGTCTGCGATAATTGCGTCACCCGGTAATTTACAACTCCATGCCCATCGTTCGCGTCGCTCTTGATGTTCCACTATCCACTCTGTTTGATTACACGGTGGATGACCTCGTTGCGCCAGGCATGCGGGTGCTTGTGCCGTTCGGACGCAGGCAGATGGTTGGCGTGGTGCTGGAGTGCGTTAACACTACAGCGGTATTGCCCGAGCGCATCAAGACGGTGAGCGAGGTGCTGCATGACAGCGAGCCGCTTTCATCTGAATTGCTCAAGTTGCTGTGCTTTTGCAGCGATTATTACCATTATCCCGTGGGGCAGACAGTTTTATCCGCTTTGCCGACCCGGTTGCGCTCGGACAAGCCGCTTACCGTTAAGCCTATACTGCACTACAGACTCACCGGCAAGGGCAAGGCGCTGGATATGGCTGATTTCCCGCAGAGAAAATCGGTGGCCAGAAAAATTATTGCGAAGTTACAAGAACATGCCTGCACGCTTGCGCAGTTGAAACAGCTGTCGGCTACGGTATCAACCCAGTTGCAATGGTTGGAGCGGGAAGAGCTGGTCGAGAGTTTTGAGGCCGCTCCATTGCGTGCAGTACCTGCGATAAAGCACAGTTTTGCGAATGCGCATCCGTTAACTTCAGAGCAGCAGCTAGCCGTAGATAGCATCAATGGAACCGAGGGTTATGCATGTTTCTTGCTGCATGGCATCACCGGGAGTGGCAAGACCGAGGTCTATGTGCATCTGATGGATTCCATGTTGCAGCGGGGTGGTCAGGTGTTGCTGCTGGTGCCTGAGATCAATCTTACCCCCCAGCTTGAAGGCTATTTCAGGAGTCGATTCCCTGAGGCTGTTCTGGTCAGTCTACATAGCGGCTTGTCAGAAAATCAGCGCTTGCACAACTGGCAACTCGCGCAGTCAGGCGCGGCGCAAATTGTGCTGGGGACACGATTGTCGATATTCGCAGAGTTGCCCGGACTGTCACTGATCATCGTGGATGAGGAACACGACAGCTCCTACAAGCAACAGGATGGATTGCGCTACTCGGCGCGCGACGTGGCAATTTTCCGCGCCAGCCAGTGTCGCGTGCCTATCGTGCTGGGTTCAGCGACGCCTTCTCTGGAGAGCTATCACAATGCGCATACTGGACGTTATCGCATGTTGAAGCTAACGGGGCGCGCGCAGGTGGATGCGCGTTTACCCACGGTAGCCTGCATCAATATTCATCAGGCAGTGTTGCATGAGGGCATTAGCGAAAAACTGCTGCGCGCGGTTGAACAGCGCATTGCAAGAGGCGAGCAAAGTCTGTTGTTCATCAATCGTCGCGGTTATGCGCCCGTACTGATGTGTACGGAATGCGGCTGGCTTTCTGATTGCAGGCATTGCGCGGGGAAGATGGTGCTGCATCTCCAGGAACAACGTCTGCGTTGCCATCATTGCGGCTATCAGCTGCGCGTCCCCAAGGCTTGTCCTGATTGCGGCAACGCGGGTTTGCATCCGCTCGGAAGCGGTACGCAACGTGTGGAAAGCATATTGCAGGAACGATTCCCCGATGCACGCATACTGCGTGTGGACAGGGACAGCACGCGCAACAAGCGCGCATGGAAAACGATGCGCGAGCAAATACATGCGAATGAGGTGGACATACTGGTCGGTACGCAAATGCTGGCCAAAGGCCATGATTTTCCCGCGCTGACGCTGGTGGGCGTGCTCAATCCAGACAGTGCGTTATACAGCAGCGATTTTCGTGCGGCGGAAAAACTCTTTGCGCAGTTGATGCAGGTGGCAGGGAGGGCAGGGCGAGCAGACAAGCCGGGCGAGGTGTGGATACAAACGGCCTTCCCTGATCATCCTTTGTTTCGCTGTTTGCAGAACCACGATTTTGAAGGCTGGGCGGCGGCTCAATTGAGCGAACGGCGGATGGCAGGTTTCCCACCGTTTGTGTTTCAGGTCATGTTGCGCGCTGAAGGCATGGTTGAGGCGGAGGTGTATGCCTATCTGCATCAGGCGCGTGCTGCGGCCATCGAATTAAAACATGACATTGAAGTATTCGGCGTGGTTCCAGCCGTGTTAGCGAGGCGTGCAAACCATGTACGCGCACAATTATTGATTCAGGCCGCTACGCGCAAGGGCTTACAGCAATTCATGCGTGAGTGGAAGCCGTTGCTTGATACGCTTCCGACAAAAAAATTACGTTGCTCGCTGGATATCGACCCGCTTGAGTTTTGAAACTTACACCCCCCAAAAGGGTGTATAAGTAACTGCTATTACGTGGTGTATAATTTCCCAAATAATTTGAGGATATAAAAATGATACGAGAAATTCAGCGGTTCATACTGGCCGATTTGGCTCTGCCCATCAAGACACTTTTTACCGGTTATTTACTGGTTGTTGGCTTGGGATTGCTGTTTGCGGGCGCGCAGATTCTTCTGACCCACGGAATGGCGGATGGCAAACTGGGTCTTTCGGTGGATGATATCGTATACAGCTATCACGGCCAGCCGGGTACCAAGCTGGAAGCCAAACTGAACGGCTCAATGAAAGACATGGCGCCACCCGAAGTGCGTCTGACACTCATCAAGTGGGCAAGTACAGGCGCGCCTGAAGAGGAATGGGAGACAACCATCAAGCCGCATGTGGAGCAATATTGTGCACCTTGTCATGCCAATATGCCCAACCTGATCAATATCTCCGATAAAACCGTGATGGACGAAGTAACAAAAACAGACGGTGGGGTTTCCGTGTCGACGTTGACGCGTGTTTCTCACATCCATTTGTTCGGCATTTCCTTTATCTTCTTCTTTGTGGGCTGGATATTCACCTATGCGACAGGCTTCTCACCGATGACCAAAGGCGTTCTGATCTTCACGCCATTTGGTTTCCTGATTGTGGACGTCCTCTCATGGTGGTTGACCAAGCTGGAGCCCAACTTTGCCTGGCTGGTGATTGTCGGCGGCTTCGGCTATAGCCTTGCCGCTACCGTGATGATTTTCACTTCCCTGTATCAGATGTGGATACTGCCCAGGCGTTTGCTTAAACCCGTTAATCCACTGACGGATATTTAGTGCCACCAGAAATGGGATTGCTTGAGGACATCGTCGCCATTGCCGGCGGCGATGCCGTTTTGACGGGTGAAACTGCCGCGCCCTATTGCAAGGATTGGCGCGGCCGTTATTCCGGCGATGCGCTGGCCGTCGTATTTCCATCCAACACGCAGCAGGTCTCTGAAGTCGTCAAATTGTGCGCTGCCCGGCAGATTGCCATTGTGCCGCAGGGTGGCAACACCAGTTTGTGTGGCGGCAGTGTGCCGCTGAGCTCCGGTCGGCAAATTGTGCTGAATCTGTCACGCATGAACCGCATACGCGTGATGGATGCGATCAATTACACCATGACGGTCGAGGCCGGATGCAGGCTGGCCGATGTGCGTGAGGAAGCAGAAAAACATAAGCGACTGTACCCGCTCGGCCTGACGGCCACGCAAAAATATTGCGAGGTGGGCGGCAACCTTTCCACCAATGCGGGCGGTCTCAATGTGTTGCGTTACGGCAACGCGCGCGATCTGGTGCTGGGTCTGGAAGTAGTATTGCCGGACGGCCGTATCTGGGACGGGCTGCGCAGCCTGCGCAAGGATAATTCCGGTTACGATCTCAAGCATCTGTTTATCGGTGCGGAAGGTACGCTGGGTATTATCACGGCTGCGGTGCTCAAGCTGTTTCCACGACCGCAAACCACCTCCACAGCTTGCGTGGCGATTGCCGATGTGGATGTGGCGGTAAGGCTGCTGGCACATGTGCGCGCGAATTGCGGCGATACGCTGAGTGGCTTTGAAATCATTTCGCGCAGCTGCCTGGATTTGGTATTCCGCCATATCGCAGATACGGATGAGCCGTTTGCCGACAAGTACGAATATTATTTGCTGATCCAGCTAAGCGATGTGTTGCCCGGCTCGCTGGATCGTGCCCTGGATGCCGCGTTGCAGAGTTTCGGGCCGGGGGTGCTCGCGCAATCCGTCACCTCCGATGCAGACGCTGCGGAAAACTGGTGGAAGTTGCGCAAAAATATCAGCGAGGCGCAGAAACAGGAAGGCGTCAGCATCAAACACGACATTTCTGTCCCGGTAAGTCGCGTGGCAACATTCATCGTGCAGGCCAACGCCGCGTTGCGCGCGGCCTTCCCGGGAATACGCATTGTTTTTTTCGGGCATATGGGCGATGGCAACATTCACTACAATGCATCCATGCCGGACGCCGAGAAAAATCAGGCATTCATTGCACAGCATGAAATCGAAGTGAATCGCCTTGTTTATGCCGTCGTGGCAGAGCTGGACGGCAGCATCAGCGCCGAACACGGCCTGGGGCAACTCAAGCATGAGGCGATACGCGAATATAAAGACCCGCTTGAACTGGAGCTGATGCGCAACATCAAGCACGCGTTCGACCCCGCAGGTCTGATGAATCCGGGCAAGTTTATCTGAAGTTCTGGATGTGCCGCCTGTAGTGAGTTATTCGTTCGACAGGAGAATCGCAAATGGCAATTCAATCAGAAATCACCAACATGGCCTTGTTCTGTGATTTTGAGAACGTGGCGCTGGGCGTGCGCGACGCCAAATATGCGCAGTTCGACATCAATAAAGTGCTGGAACGCCTGCTGCTCAAGGGCAGTATTGTCGTCAAGAAAGCTTATTGCGACTGGGATCGCTACAAGGAATTCAAAGCGACCATGCACGAGGCGGCCTTTGAACTGATCGAGATACCGCATGTGCGCCAGTCAGGCAAAAATTCGGCGGACATTCGCATGGTGGTGGATGCGCTGGATCTCTGCTACACCAAGGCGCATATGGATACCTTTGTCATCATCAGCGGTGATTCGGACTTCTCGCCGCTGGTTTCCAAATTGCGTGAAAACAACAAATACGTGATCGGCATAGGCGTGAAGGATTCGACCTCAAATTTGCTGAGTGCAAACTGCGATGAATTTATTTTTTACGACGATCTGGTGCGCGAACAAGAGGCGAAGCAAAAGCGCGCCGAAAAAAAGGCGCCAGTAAAAGCAGGCAAGGCCAAGCCTAGTGTCGCCAAGGGTGAAGACGATAAGCGTCAGGAAGCGCTGGATTTCATCGTGGAAACTGTCGAAGCGCTGATAGCCGAGCGCGGCGCGGATGAAAAAATATGGGGGTCTCTGGTTAAGACCACCATGCAACGCCGCAAGCCCGGATTTACCGAATCCTCCTACGGCTACCGCTCATTCAAGGAACTGGTCGAGGATGCGCAGCGTAACAAACTGCTGGCTGTGGTGCGAGACGAAAAATCTGGCCAGTACACGCTCCGCATGCCCGCAGCCGATTAGCGTCAGCAGAACCGGTGCTACACGGTTCAGGCGCACTTCCAGTGCATGGGTGGTGTGCTGATGACAGTAACTGTCAAAAAATCAGCGAGTTGTAATTATTTGCCGAGGTTGTGCGACAATTAATTCCGGATTGTCCGACACATTAGGTGTCTGCTTTACGTTGAACCCAGAACAAGCCAACTTATCCAGCGTGATGATACAAATTCGAACCATCAAACTCAAAGAGGAGAATGCTTGTGGACTTCATTGATCAACTTCGTGTACTTTCGTCGCGCGTCGCGGCCAACAAGGACAATATCCAAACCGAGGAAGCGACCAAGAACGCAATGATCATGCCTATGATCCAGCTTCTTGGCTACAACGTTTTTGATCCGCTTGAGGTGACACCAGAACTAGTCGCCGACGTGGGAACGAAGAAGGGCGAGAAGGTCGACTACGCGATCCTGAAGGATGGAAAGCCAATCATCCGGTAATCCCCCCATTTTTAGTTGGGGTCAAAAGTAGAGCTGGTTAAAAAATCTAACTTCTGTTTCGGCGTGATGCCGCCGAGTGCCATGTTGGGGCGTTCGTGATTGTAAGTCCACATCCATTTCGTTGCATAGTCCT
>JAUXWM010000041.1 GCA_030681375.1 Gallionella sp. | reverse complement strand
GCACCAGCATCTTGTAGCGCTCAAGCACCGGAAATCTCTTCAAGATTGATTGCATCATGTTGGATCACTTTCGCGTGTGATTAGATAGGCTTGGTTAGGAAGCAGAGAAAACCGTGGTCTGTCCCCTATTGTTGCCGGGGTAAACACCAAGACAGCTCCAGTAGTTAATAAACGAATTCTTGTCGTAAGAGAACTCACCACCTGCCAGGGCCGCAACGGGCGCACTACCGATTTGCGGTTGCACGCTCATCTGCTTGGCCGTCATTGTAAAAGCTGGATGCTGGTTATTTGTCTCGTTCTTTTCTCCACACCCGGCGACAGATAATGCAATACAGAAAATAACGACAAGACGCATAGAACCCCCTGACAAATTAATCGAGCCTCGCTTCTTCAATCAACGGAAACCGTGGTCTGTCCCCTATTACTGTGTGCACCAGCATCTTGTAGCGCTCGAAATTGACGACGCCATGCACATAACGGCGGCGGATGACTTCTTCTGGAATATTGTGCCCGCCTTGCCTCACGCGCATCGCCACACGCTCGATCGCCATCTCCACATCAGGCAAGTAAGATCAAAGGGGCCAGCCTGAGTTAACCCGCATTTCGTAGACAGTTAAATTAAGCACCATAGTACAAGCGCTCCACCTCATCAGGCGTTTTATAGCCGAGCGACTGATGAATTCTGTTTCGATTATAAAAGCATTCGATGTAATCGAATATCGCCAGCTTCGCATCCTCTCTGGTTATGAAGTCGTGATGGTGTACCCACTCATTCTTCAGGTTAGAGAAGAAGCTCTCCGCCACTGCATTGTCGTACGCCGTCTTTCGACCATTCATGCTAGGCCGCATCTGAGCTTGTGCCAGCTGTTCTCGATAGATGGGCGCGCTGTATACCGTGCCCCGGTCAGTATGGTGCACTAGGCCCGGTTCGGGTCTGCGTTGTGTGATGGCCATCGTTAGTGCGGCTTGATGCAATGCCGTCGTCGCACGATCTCCCATAGACCAACCCACCACCTTGCGTGAGAACAAGTCCAACAATACCACCAGATGTAACCAGCCTTGCCGTGTGCGGATAAAAGTCATGTCGCCTACCCATGCACGATTGGGCTTGTCGCGGCTGAATTGGCGTTGCAACAAATCAGGCACTGCCTTTGGCGTGTGATGGTGTTCTACCATCACTCTGAAGCGGCGTTTACGCTGTGCTTCGATACCCGCCGACTTGCGCAATCTGGCGACTCTGTGTTTGCCGCACGCGATGCCTTGAGCCTGCAAGTAACGCCACATTTTGAGCGCACCATACGCCTGCCGATGTTTGCGATGGGCAATTCGAATGTGCTCCAACAATTCATCGTTCACTTGCGTGCGTGCACTCGGTGCGCGCTTGAGCCAAGCGTAATAGCCGCTGCGTGAGACCTGAAGCACATTGCTCAGCGATTGAAGCTTATGCCGTCCGCTATATTGCTGGATAAAGGCGTACTTCACTTGGGCACTTTCGCAAAGTACGCCTCGGCTTTTTTTAGAATGTCGCGCTCTTCGGTGACGCGGGCCAGTTCGCGTTTAAGTCGACTGACCTCGGCTTTGAGCGGATCGTGGTGTTTCCCAAGTTTGTTGCGCCCAGGACCCTTGAACACGGTTTCCGTGTTGCCCGCATGACGTTCTAACATTTCAGCCCATTTGTAGAGCAGATTGCGTTGTATGCCTAGCTCCATCGCAATCAGGGTGCCAGGCTTGGTTCCTGATTTCAGTAGCTTGACCGCAGCAAGTTTGAATTCTTTGCTGTAGCGCTGCCTTTTACGTTCCGCATTGACCTTCTGTATCTCTTTTCCCATGTACACCTCCTTTAGTATTGTCTACTATTAAAAGTGTCCACGAAATGCGGGTTAGCTCAGCCT
>JAUXWM010000039.1 GCA_030681375.1 Gallionella sp. | reverse complement strand
ACGGAGTGAGCCTGGCGAGGTGATTCGGCGCGACCATCATGACTGGTATCGAAAACTCTTCGAGCCTTCCGTCATGAGCGGTATCCTCGAAGCTAAACATCTCGCCGGCTATCGTTCCTGGCCGGTATTCATTCGCTATGCACGGCATGTTCCTCCCTCCTATGAATCAGTGCGAGATGCCATGCCGGTTTTTTTCGACTTGATCTCGAAGGAGCCAGAAGCGGCAGTCCGCGCAGTGCTAGGCCATTTTATCTTCGTCTATATTCACCCTTATGGGGATGGCAACGGACGCATGGCGCGGTTTTTGATGAATGCTATGCTCGCATCTGGCGGATACCCGTGGACGGTCATCCATGTCGAAGATCGAGACGGCTACATGACCGCGCTTGAACAAGCCAGTGTGAATGGAAATATCAAGCCGTTTGCCGACTTCATCAGCACAGCCGTGCAAAGACAAGTGGATAAAGTGTCGGCGGTATCACCATTCTGTCCTTAAGAACTGACAACAACATATCGTTTAGTCCAGCATCAAAACAATGAATATACTGCAACGAACTGAAATTGAACGTTTTCTCACCAGTGGCGAGTACGACAACTCATTTGAGATATGGTCTGGCGGCACGTTCGTAGCTCGGGCGAAAAGTGGCAGTGCCGCACTCCGGGGTGCGCTTATTTCGGAAGTTTCCACACTGACCGACCGGGTTTCTGTGCCTGAATGTCATAATTCTGGTTTGGACATAAATGCGCGTGCGAAATTTGCGCCTATGGTGAGAGGGCTGTTTCCACAGGTCGAGCAAACGATTATTCTCGATATGCTTGAACACTCGGTCGTATTTCTCACGCCTGCAACGATAATCGTCACCCTTGAAAAGACGAGATGGCTTCATACGGCATGGGAGCTGGCGAACCTTTACCTTGCAAGTTTGGATGCAAAACTGCTCAGTGACACCGCGTCAGGACTTCTGGGCTTGAGCGAAGAGACGACCTGCTATGTGTCCATGAAGTATTTTGGCAACAATGATCCGTTCGACGATTACGTGATTCACGAAGCGGCCCACATCTTCCATAACTGCAAACGAGAAATGGTCGGAATGTCTGAAAGCCGTCGTCGCGAGTGGTTGCTCGAAATCGATTATGCAAAACGTGAAACCTTCGCGTATGCCTGCGAAGCTTACAGCCGAATTCTTGAGTTGGGCGAAACCCGTTTAGCGCGTGTCAGGCTGTTGTCAGAACTTGCCGAAGCGCCGATGCCGCCGGACAAACGGGTTCAAGGGGATGAGTATGTCGATATTCTTCGGGAGGCCATCGCCGCCAGAAATGGCTGGAAACGCATTCTTGAACGATGCTCACCACCAAAGTAAACTGCTTTTGTGAGTTCCCGTGCTTATTGGTTGTCGTAAGGTGCCGATTTAAAAAGTCTTCGTGAATAAGGTGATGACGCATCGGGAATACGATGAATGGAACAAGCTTCATCGAAAAATAAAAGGCTAGTCATGCACGCATCACACACTCTGTTCGATATGCTAGCCATTCAATTTTCCTGGCATGCATTTGATACAATGGCGCATCTTCATCCTATCCACGATGAGGAAAGCTACACACGTATGACGAGCCTGATGAAATTTCTGCTGGATGCTGCCGGTGACGACGAAGAGCACCCACTGTTTGGCCTGCTTGATTTGGTGGGTGATTTGTATATATAGGAAAAAGCATGACATTGACTAAAGCAGAACTCGCGGATTTGTTATTTGAAAAAGTTGGCCTGAACAAGCGTGAAGCCAAGGAGATGGTAGAAGCGTTTTTCGAGGAGATTCGCGTCAAGCTTGAACAGAGCGAAGAGGTTAAATTATCCGGCTTCGGTAACTTTCAGTTGCGCGACAAACAGCAACGCCCCGGTCGTAATCCCAAGACTGGCGAAGAAATTCCCATCTCGGCACGGCGCGTGGTCACTTTTCATCCCAGTGCGAAACTAAAAAGCTTGGTTGAGAAAAATTATCATGGAATACCAAGGGCCTGATTGTTGGCGGCCACAATCGATATTCTGATTCTTCTGCCTTTGAACGGTTAGCTCACTAATATGGGATTTTACAAAGAACCTACTGACTATAAAAAAACTGCGCTTTCAGACCTGCAAAGTGCATGGTCTGCGTTGAGAGACGCTGTCGTCAATGATTTTAGTTTCCCAAATTCAGACACACTCCTGTTTTACATTGATGAGGCGATGAGTTTGTAGTTTGTGAAGAATTTGAAATTGATGAAGGAATTACTTCTGTTTATTTGCAATATTGCCAGTCAATCTGCACCGGAAGAAATCATCAAATTGTCTGAAATGGTAAGGGAGGCCTTGGAAGATGTTTTCTCGGCAATCGCGGAAGGTGAAAAGCTTTGCCAGAGGTAACTTAATTTAGTGCATTTCGTTGTGTATCCGCGATGTTAAAAAACACTTATCGGCGTAATAACGATTGCAGCACTATAACAATAAAAAAATTGATGCCGGACTGCTCGGCAAAATCGTCCTCGCCCGCTTTCTGGAGTTGCCGCTACGGACTTTCGATCGTCTCGTAACCCAAGTGGAGTCATCCGCCGGGTTCGACACCCTGCGCCCCTGGGTGACCGTGAGTCAATTAGAAGGCGCGCAGGTGGAGCATGATGCGGGCGACGCTCCTCAAACACAAGCATCCCCGGTCCTGGGGAAGATACACGATATGGAAAACTTGTATCCCGGCACTGGAGCGAGCAGGGGGCTGATGTTTCTCTACCACTGCGCCAGTTACGTACGGGAATACAGGTTCGATGAAGAGGGTGTGAGTCTCATGATGTCCAGTCCGGACTTCTCAGCGGAACTAGCGGGCGTATTGCGCAGGTTGCGCCTCATCAACACCCGAAACCGGCTCACCCACGCACTGATGCAGGCTGTACTGGTATCGCAAGCGGCATATCTGCGTTCCGGGCATGCTTTGGCGCTCTTGCCCCTGACCCAGGCGGAGATTTCCGCCCGGCTGCGATTGGAGTCGGGTCTTTCCGTGGTGGCGGATCCGGGCCGGATTTCCCGATTGGTGCGCGTATTGTCCATCGCGCTGCCGAACTGCGAAACGGTTTTATTCGGCGGACTTTTTCCGAAGCCTCGGCAGGTTCATTGCCATTTCGTGGATCATGTGATTAAACTGGAAAAGGTATGGATGCTCCAAGAGGAATTGCGGGATCCGCTGACGGATGGTGCCATTGTCGCCATCCTTGAGTGCGAATATGGCCTTCGTTTGTTGCGGCGCACGGTGGCCAACATCCGGCATGATTTGGCGATTCCCGATTACCGGAGTCGCCGCCAGCGCATGAATTATTTGGCGGCGACCGAGGGGTTTACCGCGCTGCTACCGTTGACTCATCACGCGCTGCGAACTGCGGTTCCGGCTCAGTCGGGGGTGTACGAAATTCGGGCGGCGTTGGTTTCGCCCGCGAGTGAAGCAAAAGTACAAAAAACATTTGTCCGGGCGCCCGCAGGATGGTTGGAGAAAAGTGCGTCACCGGGGCCGCACAGCGTAGTGTATATCGGCTCGACTGGGGATTTGCGCAAACGACTGGGGGATCACCTGCGCGGCAGTAGCGATAATGTGTTACTTTATAACCATCTTGCAGATGGTGCCGCACGGGTGCGGTTTCGCCTGATCAACGAAGGATGGCGCTGGGCGGAACGGGATTTGTACCGGGTGTTTTGCGAAACCTTCGGAACGCCGCCGTTGTGCAATCGCATGAGCCCGTGAGAAAGAGAACCGCCAGAGAAGAAGATGTAATCAGAGTCTGGCGCAAAACGTGAACAAGAATAATTAAAGGTTGGAACATATCGTGGAAAAAATATTGCGCAAGCAAGCAAGCAAGCAAGCCTGACGTCCCCCACACGCAAGCACCATGTGGCGCGGCCTCTAGCTCTTCATCCAATCCTTCTGTCAGGGTTGCACAGTTGTACCTGAGAGCTGTTTGGGTTGTGCGTTTCAGACTCCCGTGAGGTGATTTATGTCCACTCCTTTACGCATGTTATTGGTACGAATTCCGGATGAGGTTGTCAACCAGTTGTTGAATGAACTGCGCCAGGGCGGTTTTGATCCCCATCATCAATGCGCGCATACGCTGAACGATCTGGAGCGACAGCTCGAAGGACACTGGGACGCGCTGATCATTGAATGCTCACCGGCCCGCCAGGGCGTGTTTGAACGCCGCTCCGAAACCCGCACCGGCCAACACCAGAAAATTGAATATTCACCGGTTTGCCCGAGCATGCTTGATCAGATTGCCAATCTGCTGCATGCGAGGGGGCTGGACATCCCGCTGCTGGCCTATCTGGACAATAGCGAACATGACCATGTCGTTGCTGCGATGCGCGCGGGCGTGCGGGATATTCTCTGCCTGCACAGCCTGGCGCGTCTGGTGCCGATTATGCGGCGCGAACTGAAACTGCTCGGACGGCGTAATCGACGGCGCGAGTTGATGGCCGCCGAGCGTTTTTCGCAAGAGCTTGACCGGCTGATCTTGCGGGACATGGACAGGGCTCCGCTGATGGCGGAAATTTGCCGGCAGATCGCCGAACTGTTCGAGTTCAAACTGGTCTGGGCTGGCATCAAGGAAACCGACGGGACGGTCAGTATGGTTGCAGCCAGCGGAGAAACGGCGTATCTGGAAGGACTCAACGTGCGTTGGGATGATACGCCGGAGGGGCGCGGCCCGGTGGGACGGGCAATTTCCCAGGATCATCCCTGTACGTTTGCTGTGGACGCACCGGGTTTTGCGCGCTGGCGCGAGCGTGCCGAGCATTATGGCATGTACGATGTGCTAGCGCTTCCGCTGGGAGTGATGGATAAGGTGAGCGGCGTACTGGCGCTGTATTCGGCAAACCGCGAGGCATTTGATGAGGTTGTCATCCAGAAGTTGACCGGCATGGCCCATCACATTACCGTCGCGATGCGCATGGCCGAGAGGCGGCAAGAGTTGCGCATGTTGAGTCTGGCGGTGAAGCATGCGGCAAATGCCATGATCATTACCACGCGCGACGGAAAAATAATCTGGCACAACGACGCGTTGAGCCAGTTCAGCGGCTACGGCAGCGGAGAAATAATCGGTCAGACCCCGCACCTGTTCAGTTCCGGGCAGCATGACAAGGCGTTCTGGCGCGATATGTGGCAGACCATCCTGTCCGGCAAGGAGTGGCGCGGTGAAGTGGTGGAACAACGCAAGGATGGCTCGCGCTATACCATTATTCAGAACATCTCCCACATTCTTGATGAGCGCGGCGAGGTGGCGAATTTTCTGGCGATTCAGCAGGATATTTCACAGCAAAAGGCCCTGGAGCGCGAGATTCAACATCTGGCGCAGCACGATGCCCTGACCGGATTACCCAACCGGGTGCTGTTTCTGGATCGGGTGCAACAGGCTATCGTGCAGGCACAGCGTGCCGCTACCCAATTTGCACTGGTGTTTCTGGATCTGGACGGGTTCAAGAACGTGAACGACACGCATGGGCACGCTGCAGGAGACCGTTTGTTATGCGCGGTCGCAGAGCGTCTGAAATCCTGTGTGCGCGGTGGCGATACGGTGGCGCGCCTGGGTGGCGATGAATTTACTATTTTGCTGCTGAATATTGGAGGCATTGCGGATGTGGAGACTGTCGTCAACAAGGGGTTGCTATGTCTTGCAGAACCTTATAACTTGGGCGGATATTCTGTAACAGTGACGGCCAGTATTGGTATTAGCCTCTATCCCGAGCATGCCGCCGAGATGGGAAAGTTGTTGAGCTGCGCCGATGGGGCGATGTATCGTGCCAAGCAGTCGGGCAAGAATAATTTTCAGTTCTACAAAGGGTGATGGTTTAGATGCAGGTATAAATTGGATGTGGACGCCGCGTTCTTATCCATACTTGCCAACAGGCGAGAGGTGAAATGATATAGCTAAATTAGCAAAGCGCCAGAATTCCGCAGAAATGGTGGGTGACGACAATTCAGAATGGACAGCAGAGGACTTTCCCCAAGGCGCGACCTGCATCAGTCGTGGGTGTCAGTTGTAGGTGAAAGCCTAGGACATAGCAAAGTGCTACAATTGCACAGGTTTGTAAGGAAAGAGAGCAGACGGTGAAGAGGGTACACTGGAGTCTGGTGTAAAACGTGAACAAGAATAAATAAAGGCTGGGTGTATCGTGGAAAAAATATTGCGCAAGCAAGCAAGCAAGCAAGCCTGACGTCCCTCTCACCGTCTGCGGCTCTATAGCGGGAGTCGGACTATGAATCTCTCGGACGAGGCCGTCGCCGCGCTGGCCCGGGCGGTCAGGATAGACGCGCAAGAAATCGCTCGGCGCAAGGAGTTCCTGAAGTTCGACGAAACCGATGTCAGCTTGCTCACGGGGCTGCACGCGCGTCTGCAAAATGTGTCGCGGCACTTCGTGGACGACTTTTACGCCCACATGCTCAAGTTCGAGGAAACCCGTCGTTTCATTCCGGATGCTCTCTCCCTTGAGCGTCTGAAGCGAACCCAGATGTCATATTTTGACAGCCTGACTGCGGGCGACTACGGCTCCGAATACATTCTCCATCGCTTGCGGGTAGGCGTTGTTCATCAGCACATCGGGCTCGAACCCAAGTGGTACCTCGGCGCTTACAGCAAGTACCTGGCAGGATTGCTCCCTGAACTTTGGCAGCAGCTCGGGAAAGAACCAGAGGCTTTTGTCGCCACCTGCCAGGCTCTGATCAAGATCGTCATGCTGGATATGGGGCTTGCCCTCGACACCTATATGCAGACTGACCGGGATACTATTCTTGGCCTCAAGCGCTACGCCGAGGATATCATTGCGAGCCTTCCTGTGGGGCTGATCGTGGTGAACGATACCCTCAAGGTGCGGAGTGTCAACCGTTCCTTCCGCGAGATGTTCGGACTGAAGAACGGAGAGGATGTTTCCGGGCGCGAACTCGAAGACATCATGCCGCTACTCAATCTGCACCAACAGGCACAAACTGTCCTCACCAGCGGGATGGCCTTGCGTGGCATTGACGCTGCGCTGGGCGAAAAATGGCTGCGCCTCACCATCACTGGAATCCGGCTTGCAGAAGAAGAAGAAGAAGAAGAAGAAGAAGATCTGCTGGTTATAGTGGAGGACATCACCAAGCTTAAAGCGCAGGCGGTTCATATTGAGCAACTCGCCTTTTATGATTCTCTAACCGGCCTGCCCAACCGTAGCCTGCTGCGGGATCGCGTGCAGCGTGTGCTGGCCCACAGCGCACGCCACAAGAACCATGGCGCAATCTTGTTTATTGATCTGGACAACTTCAAGGCACTTAACGATACAAAGGGTCACAACATCGGTGATCTGCTGCTGATTGAGGTCGCCAAACGTCTCCAGGATTGCGTGCGCAACAGTGATACGGTCGCCCGAATGGGTGGCGACGAGTTCGTCGTCGTTCTTGAGGAGCTGAACGAAGATACCCAGCAAGCGGTAGCACAAGCCCAGGATATTGGAGAGACGGTTCTTGCCTCCCTTAATCGGTCCTTCAATCTTCAGGGGTTTGAACACTACAGCTCCGCCAGTATTGGCATCAGTTTGTTCCGTGACAACGAGATCGGCATGGATGACGTGTTCAAGCACGCCGATACCGCAATGTATCAGGCTAAGACCTCTGGCCGCAACACCCTTCGTTTCTTCGATCCGGACATGCAGGCATCGCTCGAAGCCCGTGCTGTGCTTGAAACCGACTTGCGCCACGCACTTTCCCTGCAGCAATTCAAACTTTTCTTCCAGATACAGATGAATGCCACTAATCAGCCCATCGGTGCCGAAGCATTGCTGCGTTGGCTGCATCCCAAACGCGGCCTGGTCTCGCCGCTGGACTTCATTTCCCTGGCGGAAGATACCGGGCTGATTCTGCCCATCGGACAATGGGTGTTGGAAACCGCTTGCGCCCAGATCAAGGCATGGGAAGCAAACCCGTTGGTATGCGAACTGCAACTCGCCGTCAACGTGAGCGCGCGGCAATTCCACCAACCGGACTTCGTCGAACAAGTGCGTGCAGCCCTTAAAAAGACCGGCGCCGATCCGGCCCGACTCAAGATTGAACTGACCGAGAGCGTGGTGCTGAACAACATCAATGATGCTGTCATCAAGATGCGCGACCTCAAGGAGGTCGGCGTGCGTTTCTCCATGGACGACTTTGGCACAGGCTATTCATCACTATCTTACTTGACACAACTTCCGCTTGACCAACTGAAAATTGATCTGTCCTTCGTGCATAATATTGGCATAAAACCCACTGATGCAGTGATCGTGCAGACCATCATCAGTATGGGCAACAGTCTGGGAATGGAAGTGATTGCGGAAGGAGTGGAAACCGAGGCGCAGCGTGATTTCCTCGAACGTAATGGCTGTCACGCATATCAGGGTTATTTGTTTAGCAAACCCGTGCCGATCGGAGAGTTTGAGGGATTGATTCGTCGAATGCCGAATTGATGGAACAACCGGTTTCATCGGTCTATAATTCTCGTTGTGCAACAGAAATACAAACTACACCGAATGACGGGTTTCTGGATGGATATATCGGCTCAGTTGATAAGCGACATCTCTGGCTCTTAACCAGATTCCGTTAATTTCTGGGGAAGCTTTGCACGAGCATAATGAAGATGGTTTTCATCAGAACACGCACTGTTGACCTGATGGTATGGCATACCAACTAGGCAAGGGGAAAACATGGACAAATTACTGGAAGGATTGGAACGCCCTGAGCGAATAGCAAACATCATCGCTCAACAGCCTGAATACATCAGGGATGACATCGCAAGGCTTGTGGTGGCAGAACAGAAGTCTGGATCGTTTGGTGATCTGATTAAACGTTCCATTGGACTGACAGAAGCTCACAAGGCATATCAGGACTCGAACGTGGTGTCGATGATCGGCAGACAGCTCACGAAATAATTATGATTGTTTTTTTGAGTTTGTCTAATTTGGGTTGGAGTGCTTGGAGGAAGTCGCAGTCATGTCCGGTCTGTGCGATCAAATAACGAGGGAACGTGAGGCTCGCCGCAAACGGGATCAGGAAATTCTCGCGGCTCGGGAAGCCGGCCAGTCCTATGCTGCCATCGGTCGCGCGTTTCAAATGTCGGGTGACAATGTCAAAGATAGAATAGAGCGATTTCACCAAAGCAAACCGATGCACGAAAGCATTGACCCGTTCGTCAAGCTTACTCCGAGAACATTGCGCCTTCTCCGTGGAGAAGAGTTGACGACAGTAGAGAAAGTTGTCGAGGTTTATCGAAGAAATGAGCTTTTTAGTATCCGCAATTTCGGAACCAAAAGTTTGAGGGAGATCGAGACGTGGTTTCCTGTAAAACCAGCCAAGAGTCAGTAGCACTCATCTATAATAAACGATCGTTTAGTTTCTATTGCATTGAGGGCTAGTGCAAAGTAAAATTCAACGATCGTTTATCTTTATGGTGGTGGCTATGGTGCACAGGGAAGTCGGTGTTACTTCTGTCAGCGAATTAGGGGATATCCTTCGGGCTGTTCGCAAGGAGTCTGGCCTGACTCAACGCGATGCCGCAGCGCTGTGCAATGTCAGTCTGCCATTTCTCAACGGCTTGGAACAAGGGAAATCGACTGCACAGATCGGAAAAGTTTTGTCCGTCTGTAGTCGTTTTGGCATTGATGTCAGGCTGAGGCTGCCGGGTGAAACGGCATGAGTACTTTGATCGTCTCGGCCAATGGGATGCCGGTCGGAACCCTTGAGATCAAGCAGGGGCAGTGGAAATTTGGCTACTCGACTGAGTGGAAAGATTATGCACTTTCACCCACTTTTCCGATCATCCCCCGAGCGTTCGAAGATACCGCGAATGCCAGGACGGTCGAGTGGTTCTTCGAGAACCTGTTGCCCGAAGGTCGGCTGCGAGACCTGATCGCATCACGGGACAGAATCGATCCTCGGGATACGTGGGCGCTTCTGATTCGACATGGACAGGACACTGCGGGCGCGCTTTCGCTGACGCCAGAAGGATACTCGGAAGCAACAGAGGAAATTCTGATTCCACTTTCACAAGAGACGCTTCAGGAAAAAATTAAGGCTTCCAGGGCGCGCAATCTCCCTCTGATGGCCTCATGGGATGAAATCCGCATGTCCCTGGCAGGTGCTCAGGAAAAGCTGGGGCTGCGTATTGAAGCCGATGGCGCGCTGTTCCTGCCTGAAGGCTCGGCACCCTCGACCCATATCGTCAAACCGGAGAATGCCAGTGCGGACTTCCCGTGTTGCCCAGCCAACGAATTTTTTTGCATGCGCTTGGCTCATGAGCTGAAAGTTTCAGTTCCCACTGTCGGGTTGCTGCATCTTCCCGAACCACTTTATGTCATTGAGCGGTTTGACCGTGAGCCATTGAGTGCCGAGAAATGGATAGGCCGGGCATTCAGACGGATTCACCAGATAGACCTGTGCCAAACATTGGGTGTGCCACCGTCGAAAAAATATGAGAGTGAAGGTGGCTTGGGGCTGCATCACCTGTTCGAGGTTCTCAGAGGCACCTTCATCGAGCGTCCAATCGTAGCGGCCAATGCCGTTATTCATTGGATTGCCTTTAACTATTTAATCGGCAATCTGGATGCACACGCAAAAAATATTGCTTTCCTGATGCGTGGACAAAAAGCGGCAGTAGCGCCGTTCTACGATATGCTTTGCGTGGAGGCGTATCTGCCAAGACAGACGATGGCGATGTCTATCGCAGGAGAGAATAAGCCAGGATGGGTGGAAGGGGCGCATTGGGATGCAATGGCCTATGAGGCGGGTGTCGCGCCTCGACTTGTTCGTAGTGTCTTATCGCGAATGAGTGCGGATTTACCGGAAGCGATCGCCAAGGTAATCGGTGATGAACGACTGACAAATGAGGAGCGAGTATTTTTGCGAGAAAAAGTGCTCACCGTTATTGATGAACGAAGAGGGTTCGTAGCTGATGCACTCAAGTCTCGACCGTCTTCGATCAATGAATTATTGAACAATCGGGAATTTGATCCGTCGGTACTGGCGCGGTTGTCCAAGTTTTCGTGATATGTAGTGAAGAGCCGGTTTTCGCGACCGATGACAAATATTAAGGAAAAAATGATCGAGGCACCCATCAGCACCCCACCGCAAGCGTACATGGACATCATCGGTACGCTGATCGACAAAGCGCGCGACTTTCTGGAAGCTGGCGAAAAACTTCAAGCGCTCGCCTTCGTTGGTAATCTGACCAGCAAGCAAGTCATCCCGGTGATGATTCAGTCGGGAAGCATCAAGGGTAAAGATCACTCTGCGCAGGGAGTCCAGTCAGCGGCGTTGGCATTGGATGCCGATTTTGTGTTCACCATCACGGAAGCATGGTCATTGCGGTCGGATAAAATACGGCAGATGAATGCGATCCTTGATAAATATGGAAGCATCGGTGCCTCGCCTTACGCGATAGACGTGTGCATGCTTACGTTGGAAACAAGGCGCGGTGTGTGGGTCGCACAACCGCAAATCAAGCCTAAGGGAATTTCCAAGAAGAAGCGGACAATTGGCGTGGTCGAATTCCGCTATTACACGGATGTTAAAGGCCGACTTTCGCATCTGCTGCCCAGGAAGGACGATGACGAGATGCCGACAATTTTACATTGATGGAAATTGATGCATAAAGCTGGATTGTGGGTATTTAAGCTGCAGCTAGCAGTGGAAGTATTCATTGATCAGAACGACTACTTTTTAATCACATGATCGTATTGCCATGAATTTTTCAGATGTCCTTAAAGCGCTGAATCAGGCCTCTGCCTTTGAACTTTACCGTATGCGGGCTGCCATCGACAGGGTGCTGGATGAGCCGCGCTGGGTGCAGGCGATTCATGCTCGGTTGCAGATTGGGCTCGCCATTGAATATTTTGATTCTCAAGCCAATACCTTGCGTCGTGGAAAAGTTCTTGAACTTCGCCGAAAACAGGCCGTTATCCTGGATCAGGATGATGGCCGGCGCTGGCTGATTGCCTATGCTGCGATCAATCTGGATGGCACGGATGTGCAAATTCGTGAACAACCGCGACAAGGTCTGGGGCGCAACGAGGTGGCCATCGGCGATGCGGTGGGTTTTGTTGATCGAAACCAGCAGCAACGCAGTGGCCGTATCATTCGTCTCAACGACAAGACGGTCACCTTGCTCTGCGGGCAGCAGCAATGGCGAGTTGCTTACACCTGTCTGCATCGCGTGATGGATACAGACACGATTGAGCAGAATGTGCTTGAGCTTGATGTCACACCATTGGAGATAAAGTGAGCCGGGATGAGTGAATATCAATTTTACGAATTTGTCGCCATTGATCAGCCGTTAACGCCGAGGCAAATGGCCGAATTGCGTGCCTGTTCCTCGCGGGCATCCATTACACCGACCAGCTTTGTTAATGAGTACCACTGGAGTGGCCTCAAGGGTGATCCGGATGACTGGATGCGGCGCTATTTCGATGCGCATGTCTATGTTACCGATATATGTGTCTGCTGTTTTATGGTGCGTGTGCCGCGTGAAATTTTTGATGGCGCAACACTTAATACCTTTGCGACCGAGTCTTCGATCTACATCAATCACAGTGAATCGCACTGGATTATCTCGTGGAATCTCAACGAAAGTGAAAACCATGACCGCTTCTGTGAGGACGATGGCCGGGGCTGGATGGGGCGACTGATCGCGTTGCGGGACGAATTGTTGCGTGGCGATTTGCGTTCATTATATTTGGGCTGGTTGGCCGGAGTAACGGCAGGCGAAGTAGAAGAGGGCGAGAGCGAACCCCAACCGCCTCCGGGGTTATCACGACTGACGGCAGCCCAGCAGGCTTTGGTCGAACTTTTGGAGATTGATCCTGACTTGGTTGTCGCAGCCGCCAATGGTGATGTTGGAATAGATGCGGAATCAGATGATACCGACAGACAAATGGATGTGTGGATTGCAGGCCTGCCTGCCGATGACAGTCGCCAGGCACTCAAACTACTGCTTTCCGGCCAATCTAACCGGGCCGAGCGTCAATTGAAATCCCGATTTTTGACGTGGCAGAGGGAAAGCCTCGCAACGAGAGTGACAGCCCCTGTCCTGCGCACCGTCGCGAATCTTCGGGAACTCGCCGAATCCGCTGAAGAGGTACGTCGGCAATGGGAGGCCGAGCAACGCATCAAGCTCAAGGCAGAACAGCAAGCCCAACGTGATGCGTATCTGCGCACACTGGCTGCGGACTTCGACCGCTGCTGGCAGATGCTGGATAAGAAAGCGGAACGAGGTATTGCCTCTGCCTATGACGAGGTCAGCCGGGCTGTCGTTGATCTGGCCGAGGCTTACAAACTCTGTTCTTCAGGACAGGAGTGGAAGTACGCCATGCAGTGTTTTATGGAGCGACACATTAAGCGAGGTGCCTTGGTGCGGCGACTGGTTGAGGCTGGCTTATGGAAAAAATCATGAAAATTACTGCCGAAAAGCATAGCTGGGAATTTGCGCCGCGATTTCGTCGTAGTGCTTTCGGTTGGCGTTCACAATCGGCCATTACTCGCATCAAGGAAGCGGTTGCCGAGATTAAAAAAGTCGCCCGAAAAGAACCCGTGCTGGCAGCCGAAGGTGCTGTACTGTTCTTGGAAAAAGTCTCACCAGCCTTGCAGAATGTCGATAGTTCCTCGGGTGCTATCGGTAGCGCCGTCAATCGTGCCATCGCTGATCTGGTATCCATTATCGCCCGAGCGAATGTCGAAAAAAATCTGCGTGGAAAATGGCTGGAGCGTCTGTATGAAGCCCATGCCGCTGACCAGGTTCCTTACATCGAAAGTCTGGGCGACTACTGGGGTGAACTCTGCGCCACACCTGAGCTGGCGACCGTATGGGCAGATCGTTTAATCGGTGTTGTAGAACAGGTCTGGTCTGGCAGTGAGGAGCGATCCGGCTTCTTTCACGGGACTTATATGTGTTTCTCCGCGCTGCTTCTGGCCGGACGCTACGATCAGTTGCTGGCTTTGCTCGAAAAGGCACCGTTTGTTTGGTGGCATGACCGGCAATGGGGCGTCAAGGCGCTGATTGCCCAAGGCAAGAAAGCCGAAGCCTTGCGCTATGCGGAAATGTCGCACGGATTGAACAACAATCCGGAAAGCATCGCACAAGCCTGTGAGGAAATATTGCTCTCGTCAGGCATGGCGGATGAAGCCTATCAACGCTACGCGATAGCAGCCAATCAAGGAACGACCTACCTGTCCACGTTCCGCGCTATTTTCAAAAAATATCCGCACAAATCACCCGCCGATATTCTCAACGATCTGGTGGCCAGTACGCCCGGCCAGGAAGGTAAGTGGTTCGCCGCTGCCAAGGATACGGGGTTGTATGATTTGGCGATCAAGCTGGCCAGGCAGTCGCCGGTTGATCACCGCACCCTGAACCGCGCGGCGTTGGATTTCATCGAAACCCAGCCGCTATTTGCGATTGAAGCTGGATTGCTGTCACTGAGCTGGATACTCGCGGGCAGGGGATACGAGGTTACGGCAGGTGAGGTGATGGCTGCATTCGATTCGAGCATGAGAGCTGCTAGGGTGGCGGGAAGTGTCGATCAAACTTTATTGCGAGTTCGGAAGTTGCTGGATGCTTATCCGCAGGACAGTTTTGTACGCGGGGCGTTGGCGAGGTTGCTGTGAGTGAAGTGTTGAGTAACCCGTTCAGATGGGGTAATCAAGTGGCATCTGACATGATCAACACGCATTCACGCCAGATTTCGAACTAAACTTTCGATAAAGTGTAACGAGATGGCGCGATTTCTATATATCGCGCCATATAAAGCTGCTGCGTGGCGTAATTTGGCTGTTGCGCGCCAAATAACATGGCGCAATCCGGTTACCTCACCTGCGGCTCAAGCTTTATTGATGACTTTCTCAGGGAATTAGAATCCTTTCATCCGTAAGGATTTCATATTTTATTTCTGCGCGAACGAATAAATCTGCGCGATCTTGCGGATTTGCACGCAAAACTCCCAGGATATGCAATAATCCTCATGAACAAGGGGATTGTAATGAAGATACCACTCAGCAGTGCATCTGATGTCGGCAAGATTGTCCGGGCTACCCGAAAGGCTCAGGGACTTCGTCAGGACGACACGGCAGGCAGTATCGGTCTTAGCGAAAACTTTCTCGGCAAGGTCGAGAAAGGGAACGAGTCTGTGCAATGGGGTAAGCTCTTCCAAGCCATGAAAGGTTTGGGCATTCGCGTCTATCTTGATGTGCCGGACGGCATCGCTCTGCAAATTAATGAGCAGAAGCAAACGAATAAACCATGAGCGAGCGCACATTGCTGGTTTCCCTCAATAACGCTCCGATCGGCACGTTGCGGGACGAGAACGGGATATGGTCTTTCAAGTACGACAGCGCCTGGCTCAACGACCAACAACACTTCGGCCTGAGTCCATCTCTGCCGTTGCAACAAGCGCCGCTGCTGGATCTGTCATCGAAGCGTCCCGTGCAGTGGTATTTCGACAACCTCCTGCCCGAAGAGCATCAAAGAAGATTGCTGGCCGCTGATGCCCGCATCGATGTTGCGGATGCATTTGGCTTGCTGGGCTACTATGGTGCCGAGTCTGCCGGCTCGCTCACCCTGCTTGCGCCTGATGCTCAAAATCAAATGGAGGAAGCTCTGCTCCCCTTGTCGGATGTCGAGCTTAACGAACGGATACTCGCCTTACCCCGAGTGCCACTCACGCATGGTGCAAAAAAGCGCATGTCGCTGGCGGGTGCGCAACACAAGCTGGCCGTCGTATTGCAGGATGGGGCGCTTTTCGAGCCTGCAGGTGCGACACCCTCGACGCATATCCTCAAGCCTGATCACCCGGATGCCGACTATCCGCATTCTGCTATCAATGAGTGGTTTGTGATGCGGCTGGCCAAGCGGGCCGGGTTGAATGTTCCTGATGTTCATCGCCGCTATGTTCCTGCGCCCGTGTATATCATCGACCGTTTCGACCGCGTTCGAGATGCGCGTGGTTGGCAACGTCGGCATGTCATCGATGCCTGCCAGTTGCTGGGGCTTGATCGCAGCTTCAAATACAGCCAGGGTAGTATGGACAACTTGGCGGCCCTGGCAGACCATTGTCGAGGCAATATTGCTGCGCGTACCCGGCTTTTCAGCTGGCTTGTGTTCAACGTACTGGTCGGCAATACTGACGCGCACCTGAAGAACCTGAGCTTTCTGGTAAGTGAAGAGGGTATCGAACTGGCTCCACACTACGACATGCTGAGCACGGCCTGCTATGAGACGCTGGCCTACGATAAAAAAAGCCGGACAAACCTGACAGAGATGGCGTGGCCTATATTGGGCAAGCGGTTCATCGTAGATATTGACCGGGCGCTGCTCATCGAAGCTGCTGATGCCCTAAGCATCAAGAAGGCAACCGCAGAGCGTTTGTTGGATAAGCTGTGCAATCACATTCTGGACAAGGCGGAAGAAATCTATCAGGAATTCGAGGCAGAGAACGTATTCCTCAAACAGCGCGCTGAGCTTGCACCCATTCTTGCGGGGGAGTCTCGCTGTTTACGGACGATCATCCACGTCGTGATCAAGGAGGTCGCGGCGAAACTGAAGCAAAGGTAAGGATTATTTGAATATTATTTGAATATCTCTGGTTTTATAGTATCGCATGAGATACTATCTAAGCATGAATAAGCGAACAAAAATTCTTGAAGCGATGCGCAACAGTCCTCGTGACTGGCGGATTGAAGAATTGCTATCAGTTGCAGCCCAAATTGGACTTGAATGTCGAAATCACGGTGGTAGTCACCACGTATTCAGCCATCCTGGTGTTGAGAATGATGTGTCGGTGCCAGCCCATAGGCCTATCAAACCTGTTTATATCCGACAATTTTTGAATTTGGTAGATAGTGTTAAGGAATTGCAATCATGAGTAAAATTTCAGTTAAGAAAATTGCTAAGGCGGTTCCCAAATTTCCGTTCGAAACATACGCTCATATTGTCTGTCCATTGCCTACTGAGGAGGGAGGTGGGTATCTAATTACCTTTCCTGACTTGCCGGGTTGTATGTCGGATGGTGAAACCGAGGCGGAGGCAGTTTCCAATGGTCGTGATGCTTTTGAATCCTGGGTGTCCGCTCGCATAGATGCTGGAAAAGCAATACCGGAACCGGTATATCGTTCTGACACCTTGCCGACTGCGTCAGGTCGCTTTGTTGCGCGATTGCCCAAAACAATCCATTCCAAACTTGCTGAACGAGCAAAAGCGGAGGGTGTTAGTCTCAATTCGCTCGTGCTGGCTTTTATAGCTGAGGGGCTGGGCCGTAGAGATGCTCATATGTAAATGGGCCATGGTATTTTTCATGGTATCGAAATAGAAAAATAAAAAATTCCTTTAATTTTCAATGTTGTTCTTGGCTCATTGATTATTGAGTGGGAATGATTTGATGTCTGGCAACGACCAGTAAATACAAGCAGATAATAATCATAAGACCCCGTTTTTACGGGGTTTTTTGTTTGGCAATGTCTGGTAATGACCGGGAAACAAAAATCCTTTCATCCTTAAGGATTTTACATTTTATTCCTGCGCGAACGCATAAATCTGCGCGATCTTGCGGATTTCCACGCAAAACCCCCAATATATGCAATAATCCTCATGAACAAGGGGATTAAAATGCAAATACCACTCAGCAGCGCATCTGATGTCGGCAAGATTGTCCGGGCTACCCGAAAGGCTCAGGGGCTTCGTCAGGACGACACGGCAGGCAGTATCGGTCTTAGCGAAAACTTTCTCGGCAAGGTCGAGAAAGGGAATGAGTCTGTGCAATGGGGTAAGCTCTTCCAAGTCATGAAAGGTTTGGGCATTCGCGTCTATCTTGATGTACCGGACGGCATCGCGCTGCAAATTAATGAGCAGAACCAAAAGAATAAACCATGAGTGAGCGCACCTTGCTGGTTTCCCTCAATAACGGCCCGGTCGGCACGTTGCGGGACGAGAACGGGATCTGGTCTTTCAAGTACGACAGCAACTGGCTTAACGACCAACAACACTTCGGTCTGAGTCCATCTCTGCCGTTGCAACAAGCGCCGCTGCTGGATCTATCATCGAAGCGTCCCGTGCAGTGGTATTTCGACAACCTGCTGCCCGAAGAGCATCAAAGAAGATTGCTGGCCGGCGATGCCCGCATTGATGCTGCGGATGCATTCGGGTTGTTGGGCTACTATGGCGCTGAGTCTGCCGGCTCGCTCACCCTGCTTACCGCTGATGCTCAAAATCAAATGGAAGATGCCCTGTTCCCCTTGTCGGATGTCGAGCTTAACGAACGGATACTCGCCTTACCTCGAGTGCCACTCACGCATGGTGCAAAAAAGCGCATGTCGCTGGCGGGTGCACAACACAAGCTGGCCATCGTATTGCAGGATGGGGCGCTGTTCGAGCCTGCAGGTGCGACACCCTCGACGCATATTATCAAGCCTGATCACCCTGATGCTGACTATCCACATTCTGTTATTAATGAGTGGTTCGTGATGCGGCTGGCTAAGCGGGCCGGGTTGAACGTTCCCGATGTTCATCACCGCTATGTTCCTGCGCCCGTGTATATCATCGACCGTTTCGACCGCGTTCGGGATGAGCATGGCTGGCAACGCAGGCATGTCATCGATGCCTGCCAGTTGCTGGGGCTCGATCGCAGCTTCAAATACAGCCAGGGTAGCATGGCCAGCCTGGTGGCTCTGGCAGATCAATGTCGAGGCAATATTGTTGCGCGTACCCGGCTTTTCAGCTGGCTGGTGTTCAACGTGCTGGTCGGCAATACCGACGCGCACCTGAAGAACCTGAGCTTTTTGGTAAGTGAAGAGGGTATCGAGCTGGCGCCACACTACGACATCCTGAGCACGGCCTGCTATGAGACACTGGCCTACGATAAAAAAAGCTGGCCAAACCTGACAGAGATGGCGTGGCCCATATTGGGCAAGCAGTTCATCGCAGACGTCGACCGGGCGCTGCTCATCGAAGCTGCTGATGCCCTCACCATCAGGAAGGCAACTGCAGAGCGTCTGTTGGATAAGCTGTGCAATCACATCATGGGCAAGGCGGAAGAAATCTATGAGGAATTCGAGGCAGAGAACGCATCCCTCAAGCAGCGCGCTGACCTTACACCCATTCTCGCGGGAGAATCTCGTTGTTTACGGACGATCATCCACGTCGTGATCAAGGAGGTCGCGGAGAAACTGAAGCAAAGGAGCTTCTGAGGGTGTCCGGGATTAAGGCCGCTAACTGTAAGTTGTCATTTATTTTTGAAGAAAGAAACATATTGTGATGGATAAGTTGCTCCCCAAGATTGTCGCTATCGCTCTGGATGCCGGACAGGCCATCATGGAAATTTATGCTGATCCGGCCAACGCGGTAATGACCAAGTCGGATAATTCCCCTTTGACTCAGGCAGACCTCGCCGCAGATCGTGTGATCAGCGCAGGTTTGAAGGCGCTGGCATTGGACTGGCCGATACTATCGGAAGAATCCGCGCAGATCGCCTATGAAAATCGCAGTGACTGGCAGCGGTTCTGGCTGGTTGATCCGCTGGATGGAACCAAGGAATTTATCAAACGCAATGGCGAATTTACCGTCAATATCGCGCTGATTGAAAATGGTGAGCCTGTGCTGGGTGTGGTGTATGCGCCCGTCTTGGATGTGTGCTATTTCGCGGCGCGCGGGGTAGGGGCATTCGTCAGGCGGGGTGTAGCAGAAGCGCAAGCTATTCGAGTTAAAGAACATGTACCAGGCGAGCCAGTCAAGATCGTCGCCAGCCGCTCGCATGCGGATGAACGCACGGCTGCATTGCTCCGGAAGTTGGGCGATTATCAATGCATCAGCATGGGCAGTTCGCTCAAACTCTGCCTGATTGCCGAAGGTGAGGCGCATTTCTATCCGCGCTTGGGACCGACCATGGAATGGGATACCGCAGCCGCGCATGCGGTGGTGAAGTACGCAGGCGGCAGAGTGTGTAATCTTAATGGAATCGAGTTGTGCTATAACAAAATGGATTTGCATAATCCGGAGTTTTTGGTGTTGTCGGCAGAAGAACCGATGAGATCGCGGCTGCTGGCATCGTCTTATGGCGTCTCTAACGGCTTGCAAGATTAATAAAACATGACCACCCTTAAGCTCTTTGAAACCAGGCAAGTCCGTTCCCTGTGGGACGCGGAGCGCGAAGCATGGTTCTTTAGCATCGTGGACGTGGTGGCTGTGCTGTCAGGAAGCCCCAACCCACGTAAATATTGGAGCGTTCTCAAAACCCGGCTAAAGAAAGAAGGCAGCGAGTTGGCTACAAACTGTAGTCAACTGAAAATGCAAGCGGCTGATGGCAAAAAACCACCTCACCGACGTGGCTGATACTGAACAACTCTTGCGACTGGTGCAATCTAGCCGTGATCTATTTGGGAAAGACTAATTAAGTGAGGTAAACCCCCGGCTTTGCCGGGGGACTCAGTAAGGTTTGACCGTGTGATACGGTCGTCACGACTTTGGTTGCACTTGTTTTATTCCCTCCCCCTTGTACCCGCAAGGGGCATCCCCGCCGAGTGCGGCAGCAAGCTGCTCGCACTGGCGTGAAAGGGGAAGGGTTAGGGTGATGCGATCATTGTTATCGCGCGGGCAGGTAGTATTATTCCCTCCCCTTCAAGGGGAGGGCTAGGGTGGGGATGGGTTTGAGTGTAGACGCGAATTTTGGTGTTTACCCCATCCCCCACCCAATTGCCCCCACGCTTCGCACTCCCCCTTGAAAGGGGAGGAGAAAATCAGCCGCCTTGGGCGGCCCACGGTTTTATCGGCCCCTTTGAGGGGCTAACAAAAATAAACCCCCGGCTTTGCCGGGGGTAACTTAATTCAGCATGATCGAAATAAACAAAACAATCGGCTATGGAACCCTGCTGACCAGATGCGCGGCAAGCCCCGTCGTTCAGGGCGGGGAAGGATAGCCAGATGCGCGGCAAGCCCCATCGTTCAGGGCGGGGAAGGATAGCGCGGATGCCGTAGGCATCCTTGCTTTGGGTTGTTTTCTAAATTGGCGTTTGCTGTTGCTCGATATATTGCTTGATGATGCTGATTGGCGCGCCACCACATGAAGAGGCAAAGTATGAGGGCGACCACAACACATTTTTCCAGTACCGTTTCCGTAAGTCTGGCCTTTCCTTGCGCAGCAACCGGCTGGACACACCTTTCAGGCTGTTCACCAGCACCGATACCGCCAGTTTTGGCGGATATTCCACTAGCAGATGTACATGGTTGTCTTCCCCATCCATTTCAATCAAAGAGGCTTCCATGTCTTCGCACACTTTGCCGAACATCCGGCGCAACCGGTCAATGGCATCGCCGTCAAACACCTTGCGGCGATATTTCGCCACAAAGACCAAATGGACGTGCATCTTGAAAATGCAATGCCTGCCGTGTCTAATTTCGTTGTTTTTTTCCATAGACCAAGTATAATTCAAGACATGAAACGCTTGCAAGCATTCAAGTTCGAGCTACAGCCCAACGGCGAACAAGCCCGCTCCATGCGGCGCTTCGCTGGGTCGTGTCGCTTCGTGTTCAACAAGGCGCTTTCGATGCAGAAGGCCATCTACGAGGATGGCGAAAAGAAATTAGGCTATGCCGGATTGTGCAAAATACTCACAGAATGGCGCAATAGTCCTGAAACAGCATGGCTGGCCGATGCACCCGTGCATCCGCTGCAACAGACGCTCAAAGACTTAGAGCGTGCCTATACCAACTTCTTCGCCAAGCGTGCGGATTTCCCGCGTTTCAAGAAAAAAGGGCAGCACGACAGCTTTCGGTATCCAGATGCCAAGCAATTCAAAATAGATCAGTCCAACAATCGCATCTTTCTGCCGAAGCTCGGCTGGATTCGCTACCGCAACAGCCGGGATATTCTCGGACAAGCCAAAAACATCACCGTGTCGGCCAACGGCAGAAAGTGGTTCGTGTCGATACAGACCGAGCGCGAGGTTGAACAGCCCGTGCATCCGGCCACAAGCATCGTTGGCATAGACGTGGGCATCACGCGCTTTGCAACTCTGTCCGATGGTAGCTATATCGAACCGCTCAACACCTTCAGGAAGCACCAGCAAAGGCTTGCCCGGTATCAGCGTGCCATGTCTCGCAAAACGAAGTTCAGTAGCAACTGGAAAAAGGCGAAAGCCCGTGTCCAGAAGATTCACACCCGCATCGCCAATGTCCGCAAAGATTTCCTGCACAAGACCACGACCACCATCAGCAAAAACCACGCGATAGTGTGTATCGAGGATTTGCAGGTACGGAATATGTCCAAGTCCGCAGCAGGCAGCAGCGATTCGCTAGGGCGCAACGTCAAAGCTAAATCTGGCCTGAACAAATCCATCCTCGACCAAGGGTGGTTCGAGTTCAGGCGGCAACTGGAATACAAACAGGTTTGGCTGGGCGGCGACGTGCTGGCGGTTCCCGCACGCAACACAAGCCGGACGTGTCCGGCCTGCGGCTATGTGTCGGCAGATAATCGCCAGACACAAGCCAAATTTGCGTGCATGGATTGCGGCTATGAGAATAACGCCGATATAGTCGGCGCGATCAATGTATTAGAGCGAGGGCATCGCTTGTTAGCCTGTGGAGAATTGGCGCAGTCAGGCCGTTCCGTGAAGCAGGAACCCACCAAAGCGACTACACAGGGGCTTGCCCTTGTGTAGCGCCGTAGGAATCTCCGGCATTCATGCCGGGGAGGATGTCAACAGAACTTAACTTGTACCTTTTGTCTCGCACCTGCAAAGTATCTATATATTTCGGCCTATAGGGGTTTTTGCACCAGTCTGTATAATGCGCACGGCGAAGCGTCCATAAAATTTACTTTCTCAACAAAAACAAAGCGACCAACAATCCGACATGAGCACACTGCCAAGCGCCCCGGAACTGGCATCTCTCCGATGCGCTGGGATGAAGTAATGGGCCAGGTAGCGCAAAGAAACTACAAAGAGGATGACCTTATATGAATGGCATCGTAAAAATTGAGAATTTAACAGAGTTCATCATTAAGATAAGATCGCAAAGTGTTTTGCTTGATAGCGATGTGGCTCAAATTTATGGCGTTGAGACCAGAGATATTAATAAGGCGGTAACGAATAATCCTGATAAGTTTCCAGATGGGTACATTTTGGTACTTACAAAATCAGAGAAGAGTGAACTGGTGGAAAATTTCCACCGGTTCGATAAGCTCAAGCACTCCACGGTTAATCCAAAAGCTTTTACTGAAAAAGGCTTGTATATGCTTGCCACCATACTCAAAAGTCAGCAAGCAACGCAAGCGACCATCACAATAATTGAGACATTCTCAAAAATCAGAGAGCTGTCCAGAGGCATCAAAGAGCTATCAACAGTTCAAGATAAAGCCGAACAAAAATCACTCATGCAAAAGAGCGGAGAGCTAATTACAGAAATCTTCGATGACGATTTGCAAACCAGTGATGCTGAAACTATGATCGAACTTAACTTTGCTGTCCTGAGATTTAAGCACACAGTAAAAAAGAAGCGTGCAAAATAATGAACATAAGTTTGTTAAAGGGGCCGAATTTGATCCCTTTAACAGTCTGGTTGCCGAAGGCGCGGCGCATCTCTATCCGCGCTTAGGTCCGACCATGGAATGGGATACCGCAGTGGCACATGTAGTGGTGAAATACGTAGGCGGCAAAGTGTGTAATCTTAATGGAATCGAGTTGTGCTATAACAAAATGGACCTGCATAATCCGGAGTTTTTTGTATTGTCCGCATTGGATAATAAAATGCTCGCGCAAGTTAAAGAGAATATTTGGACGACAGCATGAACAAATTATCAGACCCTCCCGCTTCTTCCAATGTCGTCTGGCATCAGGCCACGGTTACCCGCGCGCGACGTGAAGCGCAGAACGGCCATCGCGGGGCGATCATCTGGTTTACCGGATTATCCGGTTCCGGCAAATCCACCCTGGCGCATGCTGTTGAAGAATCGCTGCACCAAAGGGGTTGCCGCACCTTTGTATTGGATGGCGACAACGTGCGCCATGGACTGTGCGGCGACCTGGATTTTTCAGATGCGGGCAGAGTTGAAAATATCCGCCGTATAGGTGAAGTAGCCAAACTCTTCATGGAGGCTGGAATCATCGTATTAACCGCCTTCATCTCTCCATACCGTGCGGATCGAGACCGCGTGCGCGATATGATCAAGGAAGGCGATTTCATCGAAATCTATTGCGATACTTCTCTTGAAATATGTGAGAGCCGCGATGTCAAGGGCATGTACAAGAAAGCCCGCGCCGGACAGATCGCCGAATTCACCGGTATTTCATCGCCTTATGAAGTCCCGGAAAATCCTGAACTGGATGTCGACACAGGTTCGGCAGAACTTGATACCTGTGTTTCTCAGGTCATCGCTGATCTGATGAAGCGTGGTATTCTTCTGCACGATCAATGTATAACAGAAACGCGATAAATCAAGACATGCGACTCACTCAAACGCAACAGCTAATCACCAAAAGCACCGTAGAGCGCGTGCTGGGAACAGTGAGCCGGGTATGGTTATTCGGTTCGCGTGCTGATGACACACTCCGGGGTGGGGATATTGATTTACTGATTGAAACCGATGTGGTGTTGCCAAACCGGGCGAAAGTTTTGTGTAAATTGCATGGTGCGTTAACCTTCGCGCTGGGTGATCGCAAGCTGGATATTCTGCTCAAAGATGCGCGCACCCACGATGCACCTATATTCGACATCGCCAAACGCACAGGAGTAATACTTTGAGCCTCGCTTATTTGCCGGAACATACTAAGAACGCCCTGTTGGCGTTGGAGTTGGCAAAAAAAGAAGTAACGCATCTTGCTTACGGCGCTATGTAAATGGGTGATGAACAGATGGGCGAAAAATTGCAATTTTCCCAGGCAGTCGATGTGCAGTTGCGCGAATTGTTAACCCATTTTCCGCAGATAACGCTCGCGGTGTTGTTTGGCTCCGTTGCAACGGGTAGCCAGCGCGAAGATAGCGATTTGGATATAGCCGTTGCCGCAAAACAAGTGCTGACCGCCCAGGAAAGAATCACGCTTGTCGGTGCATTGGCAGAGCGGATTGGTCGTCCTGTCGATTTGATTGATTTGCATGGCGTGTCTGAACCCTTGCTTGGCCAAATAGTGCGTCACGGGAGAAGAATATTGGGCAGTGATACCTTGTACGGCGATCTGATTGCCCGGCATCTGTTTGAGCAAGCTGATTTTATGCCTTACCGGACAAGAATTCTGGCAGAAAGGCGGCTGGCATGGATCGGGAAGTAGTCGAACACAAATTGGAATCGTTGCGTCGTTGCATACTGCGTATAGAAACCAAGTGTCCAAAAGATTGCGCTACTTTAGCAACGGATTTCGATCTGCAGGATATTGTTTCGCTCAATCTGAGTCGTGCAGTGCAAATCTCAGTAGATATCGGTGCGCATTTGATCTCTGGCATGGAAGTGCTGCCGCCCGGCACCATGGGGCAGACTTTCGACTTATTGGCGCAGGAAGGTGTGATAAATACCGAATTGGCAAGCAGTCTGAAAAAAGCGGTGGGCTTCCGCAATATTGCAGTGCATAGCTACGAAGCTATCAATTGGGAAATTGTGCATAGCATTGTAAAATTTCACCTTGCAGATTTCTCGGAGTTCGCCAAGGTTGTTGCCATGAGATTGTGATACCCCGTTGGAAGTGTGCGAGAGTCGCGATGTAAAAGGACTGTATAAAAAAGCGCGCGCAGGACAGATCAAAGAATTTACCGGTATCTCTTCGCCTTACGAAGCGCCGATAAAACCCGAGCTTGTTTCGGCTACGGGTATAGAAAATATCGATGATTGTGTCCGCGAGGTTCTCGGTGAAATGATGCAGCGCGGGGTTATTGCCTGATAAGTCATCGTTAGGCGTGGGGTGGTTTGCTTTGTAATCTAATTGAGTAGAGCTATGATTTTAGTAACGGGTAGTGCGGGATTTATAGGCTCAAATTTTGTGCTGGACTGGTGTGCGCAGCACGATGAAGCAGTTATCAGTCTGGACAAGCTGACTTACGCGGGCAATCTGGAAAGCCTCGCTACGCTGAAGGATGATCCGCGCCATATTTTCGTGCAGGGCGACATCGGCGATGCGGAGCTGGTGGGCAAGTTGCTGGCAGAGCATCGTCCGCGTGCGGTGGTCAATTTTGCGGCGGAAAGTCATGTGGATCGCTCCATTCATGGCCCGGAAGATTTCATCCAGACCAACATCGTCGGCACCTTCCATCTACTGGAGGCGGTACGCGCCTACTGGCAGAAGCTCCCCTCCCCCGTGAGCGGGGGAGGGGTTGGGGGAGAGGGCGCTACCAAAACCGATTTCCGTTTTCTGCATGTTTCCACCGATGAAGTGTATGGTTCGCTCACAAAGGATGAACCCGCCTTTACGGAAACGCACCGTTACGAGCCTAACAGTCCGTATTCGGCCAGCAAGGCGGCCAGCGATCATCTGGTGCGCGCCTACCATCACACCTACGGTTTGCCGGTACTGACTACCAACTGTTCCAACAACTACGGCCCCTACCACTTCCCCGAAAAACTCATCCCGTTGCTGATCGTCAATGCGCTGGCGGGCAAGTCGTTGCCAGTCTATGGTGATGGACAGCAGATACGCGACTGGCTGTACGTCAAGGATCATTGCAGCGCAATCCGCTGCGTGCTGGAAAAAGGAAAGTTGGGCGAGGTTTACAATGTCGGCGGTTGGAATGAAAAAGCCAATCTCGATATCGTCCATACCGTCTGCGACCTGTTGGACGAGCTGCGTCCCATGAAACTGGTAAGTAGTGAGTGGTCAGTGGCAAGTGGAGAGACTCACCACTCACCACTGACCACTCACCACTCACGATCAGCCACTTACCGCTCTTTAATCACTTTCGTCACCGACCGCCCCGGCCATGATCGCCGCTATGCCATCGATGCGCGCAAGATCGAGCGCGAACTGGGCTGGAAACCTGCTGAGACATTCGAGACCGGCATCCGCAAGACCGTGCAATGGTATCTGGACAATCAGGAATGGGTGAACAACGTGTTGTCGGGCGATTACCGGCAATGGGTAGAGAAACAATATGGTGAGTAGTAAGTAGTAAGTAGTAAGTGGTGAGTGGTGAGTGGTGAGTGGTGAGTGGTGAGTGGTGAGTGGTGAGTGGTGAGTGGTGAGTGGTGAGTGGTGAGTGGTGAGTGGTGAGTGAGGGGTAGGCCGTGCGGTTCCCGTAGCTTGGGCTACGACCGCTACGTTCAGTGGTAAGTGGTAACTATTGACCGTGAATGGAGTGGTGAATGGGCAGCAAGCCGCACGAACAATTGGAAGCGTGGAAAGTCGCAATGCAACTGGTGAAATCAGTTTATCAGCTAACTGCCGCCTTTCCTGCTGAAGAGCGTTATGGATTGGCGCAACAAATGCGCAGGGCTGCGGTGTCGATTCCCAGTAATATTGCCGAGGGCGCGGGAAGAAATGGCGTCAAAGAATATGTGCAGTTTATCGGGATTGCCAGAGGTTCGTTGGCAGAATTGGACACACAATTGCAAATAGCGATGATGTTGAGTTTTATCTCAGATGACAATGAAGCCTTTAAATTGGCAGATCACGCTGGAAAATTACTGACCGGATTACACAAAAAACTACTAATCACTAGCCACTAGCCACTTACAACTTACAACTGACCACTAACTATGTCCCACTCCCCACTCACCACTGACCACTCACTCACGCAACAACTTGGGGCGCAGCCCCTTAGTTGTGCGGGGAAGACCCCTGCGGTCTCGCTTGCCAGAAAGGGCATCATCCTCGCCGGTGGTTCAGGCACGCGCTTGCACCCGGTGACGCTGGCTGTTTCCAAACAGTTGTTGCCGGTGTATGACAAGCCGATGATCTACTATCCGCTGTCCACGCTGATGCTGGCCGGGATACGCGACATACTGATCATCTCCACCCCGCAGGACACGCCGCGTTTTGAGCAACTGCTGGGCGATGGCAGTGCCTGGGGATTGAATTTGCAGTATGCGGTTCAGCCCTCACCGGACGGACTGGCGCAAGCCTTTATCATCGGTCGAGACTTCATCGGCAACGACCCTTCTGCGCTGGTGCTGGGCGACAATATTT
>JAUXWM010000008.1 GCA_030681375.1 Gallionella sp. | reverse complement strand
ACCTGTTTTGGTTCTCTGCAGAACCGATCTTACTCAAAGAAAATCATTGACATGATTTTTTTCAACTTCGTGTAAGTACTACTATATTTTAAAGTCGTTAATCGAACACTAAGGCCAATAAACTTCCCAAAAACCAAGCACCTACACTCGTCGATTGTTTAATTAGTTTTTTAAAGAGCGTTCGCTGTGCCAGCGAAGAGGTGCGCATTATAGAGATCAAAAACTCTCTGTCAAGCGACTTCTGTATTATTTTTAAATCTGGGTCACAGCTTTAACTGCGACTAAAAACTGGGTTGCGGGGACAGGATTTGAACCTATGACCTTCGGGTTATGAGCCCGACGAGCTACCGAGCTGCTCCACCCCGCGTCAGAAAACGAACTATAGCAAAGACACCCCTCGACGTCAAATAATATTTTATTTTTAACTATTTTCTCTGCACTAATGAACCATTGCTGCACTATGCAGGACTATAGCTGTGAATTTCCCCCGCCTAACCAGTAAAATGCGCAACACACCTTGTGCACACCGGAGTTTTATATGAAGAACGTCTCATTTATTTTTGGGCTGATTGCCCTGTCTATCATCCAATCCGGTCATGCGAGTGAGAATATCGTTGTCAATGCCGGACAAATAAAATCTCTAGGCATTACTACTGCCGCACTGCCAAGCAAGCATTCCGGCGAAATTTCCGGACTGCCTGCTCAGGTCGTCATTCCAGGCAATCAGTTGTTTGTCATCAGCACACCGCTTGCTGCGATGGTCGAACAAACTTTGGTGGGCGTAGGCGACAGCGTAAAGAAGGGGCAGCCCATTGCTCGCCTGCAAAGCCCGGCCCTGGCCGAGGCACAACGTGGTTTGTTACTCGCGAATGCACAACATCAACTCGCTCGCGACAACATGGTGCGTGACGAGGCCTTATATAAGGACGGTATTATCTCCGAGAGCCGCTATCGCGCTGCCCGCGGCCTGGCACTCGAAACACAGGCCACCCTGTCAGAGCGCAAACAGCTGCTGCGCCTTTCAGGAATGCCGGCCAATGCCATAGCCCAGCTACAATCTGGCGGCAATTTGAGCAGTTTACTTATTCTGACAGCGCCTATTGATGGCGTAGTCTTAGAAAAAACTGCCAGCGCCGGACAACGACTCGATGCTGCCGTTGCTATTTTCAAGATTGCCCGGCTTGATCCACTCGCTCTGGAAATTCAGGCGCCATTGGCTGTCACCCGCAATATTAAGATAGGCGCATTGATTAGCATTCCTGCCTACTCCGCCAGCGGCACTATCACTGCGATTGCGCGCAGTCTGAGCGGATCCAACCAGACCATCTTATTGCGGGGTCTTATTCAGCATGGCACAGAAAATCTGCGCCCCGGCCAGTTTATCGAAGTCAGCATAAGCACTGCCACCAACAGTGTTGCGCAATGGGAAATTCCCAATAGCGCCATTGCGCGCATCTCTGGAAAGCCTGTACTTTTTGTGAAGACATCACAAGGATTTCGCGCTCAAGCCATCAACATACTCAACGAAGGCGCCCACAACAGCGTTATCAGCGGCGCGCTTAAAGGTGATGAAAATATCGCCGTGGGCGGCGTTTCAGCCCTCAAATCAAGCATGATGGGCATTGGCGGGGGTAACTAATGTTTTCAAAACTGGTTGAATTCTCCCTGACACAACGCCTGTTGGTGGCCGCGTTAACGTTGCTATTGATTGGTGCAGGCATCGTCTCGTTCCGTGACCTGCCGATTGATGCGTTTCCTGATGTTTCTTCGACACAAGTCAAGCTCATCATGAAGGCGCCGGGCATGACCCCCGAAGAAGTCGAGGCGCGCATCGTCGCCCCCATAGAACTGGAAATGCTGGGCATCCCTAATCAGCGCATCATGCGTTCCATTTCAAAATACGCGATTGCCGACATCACCATCGACTTCAACGATGGCACCGACATTTACTGGGCACGCCAGCAGGTAGCCGAACGTCTGAATAACGCACAACGCGAATTGCCGCCTTCGGCTTCCGGCGGTCTCGCACCCATCACTACGCCATTGGGTGAAATGTTTATGTTCACCGTGGAAGGCGACAATCTTTCACTTGAGGAACGGCGCACCCTTCTGGACTGGGTAATACGGCCGGCATTGCGCACCTTACCCGGCGTGGCTGATGTCAATTCTCTAGGCGGATTTGCGCGCAGTTTTGAAGTCGTGCCCGATCACAACGCCCTCGCCTCGCACGGCATCTCTTTTGCGATGCTGGAGCAGGCATTACAAGCCAACAATCGCAACGATGGCGCGGGGCGCATTAACGACGGCGACGAAGCCTTACTGGTACGCGCCGAAGGAAGCATCAAAAATCTGCAGGATCTGCGTAATATCGTCATAGCCAGCCCGTCTGGCAATCCAATACGCATTGGTGATGTCGCACAAGTACGCATAGGCAGCATGACACGCTATGGCGTAGTCAGCAAAGACGGCAAGGGTGAAGCGGTGCAAGGCCTGGTACTGGGGCTGCGCGGCGCGAATGCTCAAAAAGTTGTTGCCGGGGTACAGGCCAAATTGAAGGAACTGGCGCCCACTCTTCCTGCCGGCGTAACTACACAGGTATTTTATGATCGCGGCAGCCTGGTAGACCGCGCGATAGGAACGGTATCAAAAGCACTCACTGAAGCCATTGTGCTGGTAGTGATATTGCTGGTGCTTTTTCTGGGCAATTTGCGGGCGGCTATCGTGGTCGCCATCACCCTGCCGCTTGCGGTGTTGACCACCTTCATCCTGATGCAAAAGTTTGGCATGTCAGCCAACTTAATGAGTCTGGGCGGGCTGGCGATTGCCATCGGCATGCTGGTAGATGGTTCGGTCGTAGTGATGGAAAACATCATCAATCACCTCGCCAGCAAGCGGGCGCATATTTCTCATCTGCACGTTATTTACCGCGCGACAAAGGAAGTCATCACGCCGGTTGCCGCCGGAGTCGCCATTATTATTATCGTGTTTCTGCCGCTCATGACGCTGCAAGGACTGGAAGGCAAGCTGTTCATTCCGGTCGCCCTGACCATCGTCTTCGCACTGGCAGCTTCACTCATCCTTTCGCTGACCATAGTGCCGATGCTTTCATCCTTGCTGCTCAAAACAGCCAGTCACGATGAGCCTTGGCTAGTACGTCGCGCCATGGCAATCTATGCTCCCATGCTGGAACGCGCGCTAAACAAGGAACGTGTGGTCATCAGCATTGCGCTGGCCATGCTGGTAATCAGCGGCGGGGTGTACACACTGATCGGCAAGGCCTTTATGCCGGAAATGGACGAGGGCGATTTGATCATGCAGGTATCCAAACTACCTTCCATCAACATCGCCCAAACTGCCCTCATCGACCAACGTATCCAGCAAGCCATACTCAGGGAGGTTCCGGAAGTCAAAGGCATCGTCTCGCGCGCCGGTGCGGACGAACTCGGTCTCGACTCCATGGGTTTAAACGAGACCGACAACTTCCTGGTACTCAAACCCCAGGCGGAATGGCGCAGCGGGGACAAGACCGCCATTGCCGATCACATCCGAAAAGTAATGGAAAATTTCCCCGGAGTGGAATACAACTTCACCCAGCCGATCGCCATGCGCGTGTCTGAAATGCTCACCGGCGCACGCGGCGACATTGCAATCAAAATCTTCGGCACGGACTTGAACAAGCTCAACGAAACCGCCGAGAAAATGGTCACTGTACTGGAAGCTATTCGGGGAAGCGAAGATGTTTCCACCGTCAAAAATAGTGGCGTGCAATATTTCCGCGTGGAAATCGACAGGCTTGCTGCCGGCCGCCTCGGGCTGAATGTAGATGACATCGGCATGACCCTGCGCAGCCAGATAGAAGGCCAGCAACTCGGCACCATCATCGAAAACGGCAGGCGCACACCGCTTATCATACGCGGCGAGACTGACATTCGACACTCACCCGCCCTGTTCTCTGCACTCACACTGCCCCTACCCAACGGCCAAAGCATACCGCTGTCCGTCGTGGCCAAACTAGAACGCACCGATGGCCCTGTGAAAGTTGACCGTGAAAATGGCATGCGCATGGTAGTCGTACAAAGCAACGTGCGTGACCGTGACCTGGTCGGTTTTGTTGAAGAAGCGAAGGCGGCCGTGGCAGGTCAAATCACCCTCCCACCTGGCTACACGCTGACCTGGGGCGGGCAGTTCGAGAATCAGCAACGCGCAGCGGCGCGACTTGCCGTAGTGGTACCCGTGGCACTCGGCATGATCTTCATGCTGCTGTTCGCCACCTTCGGTTCGGTCAGACAAGCCGTGCTGGTGCTCACCAACATTCCATTCGCATTGATAGGCGGCATCTTTGCCTTATGGATCAGCGGTGAATATATGTCCGTACCTGCTTCGGTCGGTTTCATCGCACTGCTCGGTATTGCTGTGCTCAACGGCGTGGTGATGGTGTCTTACTTCAATCAGTTGCACGCCGAAGGGATGGATATCACCCAAGTCGTATTTGAAGGGGCAAAGCGTCGTCTGCGGCCGGTGCTGATGACCGCCAGCATCACCGCCTTTGGCCTGTTGCCGGTGCTGTTCGCCACCGGCCCCGGCTCCGAAATCCAGAAGCCGCTCGCCATCGTGGTGACCGGCGGGCTGATCAGCTCGACGCTGTTGACACTGATCATGCTGCCTATCCTGTATCGCCGTTTCGGACTTGAAAGCGTAAGGAAATCCACATGAAAGAAATGAATTGCTGTTTGACTCTGGTCTGCCATCGCTCCCAGGAAGAGCATCTGGTCGATCACCTGCTAGAGCATCCCGAATGGGTGCGCGGTTTTTCGCTGACGCGCATAGAAGGCGGCAGCCAGAAGGAAAAACTACCCAGCATGCTGGAACAGGTGCGAGGACGTTCGCAGCGCGTACAGATTATCAGCGTGATGAATATAGAAGATGCGCGCCAACTCATTGCACATCTCAAGCAGAACCAGGCCAATCCTGAAATTGCCTACTGGATGACGCCGGTGATTGAATTCGGGAGGCTGGCATGATTGTGAAAAGTGGAAAGTGGAAAGTGGAAAGTGGTTTGTTGCTAGCTCTTACATTGGCAAGCGGCTATGCATATGCAGCTGAGACAAGTCGGCCCGACCTGCCGCCACCTGCGCAAGTGGAACGCGCCTTAGATGAGCATCTGATGGTATTAAATGCCAGCAGCGGCCTGAAAATGGAACGTGCCAACCAGCGCAAATGGGATAACGGCCCTTATGAATTCAATCTGCGCGCAGGTTCATCGCAACGAAACATCGCCAATACAGGACAAAAATTACAGGAATGGGATGTCGCACTGGAACGCCCGCTACGCCTGTTTAACAAAGTAAATATTGATAAGGATATCGGTGCGGCCAGCGTTGCCCGTGCCGAATACACACTGGGTGATGCGCGCCATGAAGCCGGACGCAGCCTGTTGCGACAGTGGTTCATCTGGCAACGCGAACAAGCTCAAGTCACCTTATGGGAACAACAAACAGACATCCTCAACCAGTTGGCACAAATGGTCGAAAAACGGGTCAAGGCGGGTGACGCGCCCAAACTCGAATTAAATCAGGCACAAGCCGCCGCAGCACAGTCCGGCGTGTCATGGCGGCAGGCCCAGTTGCGTGCCCAACTGGCGAGCAACGATCTGACACGCAGCTTTCCTTCCATCCGGCAAACCCTTAACACTCCGCCCGCCATCCCTCAAGCCATCGAACATGATTTCGCCTTCTGGAAAGCACGCATACTCGATGATAATCATGAACTCGCCATGGTGCAGGAGCACAGCCACGTACAACACCTGCTGGCACAACGCAGCCGCGCCGACCTGCTTCCCGACCCTGTCGTCGGCCTGCGTTATTCGAGTGAATCAGCCGGTAATGAGAAAGTGACCGGCGTGTATGTCAGCGTACCGCTCTCGTTCGGGTATCGCAATGCCACGGCGGACAGTGTTCAACAGCAGGCCGAGATTGCCGCCGACCAGGAAGCCTTTATCAGGCGCCGCCTGGAAGGTGATATTTATGCCGCGCATCTCCAGGCCGTCAAGGGATTTGAGACCTGGCAACAGGCGCAGCTGGCGGCTCTGGCGATACGCAACAATGCCGAGCTGACCGCCAAGGCTTATCGCCTGGGTGAGAGCAGTCTGTCGGACAGCCTCACCGCACGTCGTTTTGCGCTGGAGTCTTCGTTAACGGAAACACTTGCGCGACTGGATGCCAACGAAACGCGCTACCGCTTACTGCTGGATGCGCATCAATTGTGGCCACTTGACGAAACAGGTGCCATAGCCGCCCACTGATGCACGGCATACCAGTAAATATATTTCTGTTCATCGTCATGCAGTTTCCTGTCAGCGCAGTTATCATTGCGCCTTTGGAAAATCGAAACGATGTACCCATCCATAGAAAATTTCGTTGGCAATACGCCACTGGTACAACTCAAGCGCATTCCAGGCGACACCAGCAATGTGCTGCTGGCCAAGCTGGAAGGTAACAACCCGGCTGGCTCAGTCAAGGACAGACCCGCGCTTTCGATGATTATGCGCGCCGAACAGCGCGGGGAAATTACCCCCGGAGATACGCTGATCGAGGCGACCAGCGGTAACACCGGTATCGCGTTGGCGATGGCGGCAGCGATGCGCGGCTACCGGATGATACTGGTCATGCCGGAAAATCAGAGCGTGGAACGTCGCCAGAGCATGCGTGCATTCGGCGCAGAGCTGGTACTGACAGCGAAAGAGGGCAGCATGGAATTGGCCAGGGATACAGCAGAAGCGCTGCGCGCAGCGGGTCGCGGCCTGATTCTGGATCAATTTTCGAATCCTGATAACCCGCTCGCACATTATGAAGGCACTGCCCCTGAAATTTGGCGTGACACTCAGGGCAAGCTCACTCACTTCGTCAGCAGTATGGGCACCACCGGCACCATCATGGGTTGCTCGCAATTCTTCAAGGAACAAAATCCCGCCGTGCAGATTATTGGCGTGCAGCCGGAACAAGGCGCGCAGATTCCCGGTATCCGTAAATGGCCGGAAGCTTATTTGCCGAAAATCTACAACAATAGAAATATCGATAAGCTGGAACTGGTGAGTCAGTCAGACGCGGAAACCATGACGCGCCGACTGGCGCAGGAGGAAGGAATTTTTTGCGGCATTTCATCCGGTGGCGCACTGAGCGTTGCTCTGCGCGTTTCACAACAAGTCGAAAATGCGGTCATAGCGTTCATCGTTTGTGATCGTGGCGACCGATACCTCTCTACGGGCGTGTTTCCAAGCTAATTTTGCCCCGAACATAAGGAATATGGTTACAATCCCGCGTCAATAACACCATTTATGTTTATTAATGAAGAATAAGGCGCGGGGCTACATGAGACTCTTCTGCCAGTTATGGATGATTTCCGTCGCTGTCATCTATATGTCAAATGCCAATGCGCTCGTACTCGGTGAGATTCAGGTACTGAGCCATCTGGGCCAACCGCTCTCGGCTAAAATTGCTTTAGCCGATCTCGGTGCGACAGAGGCTCAGCAACTCAAAATACGTCTGGCAGATATTGACGCCTACAATAAAACTGATCTGCAATATCCTGATGGTTACAAATTCCAATTTCGCCTAATCAATGAGCAAGGAACACAGCCGTTTATACGCGTTATCACCCCGTATCCGATAGACGATCCTTACCTCAGCTTGCTTCTTGAGACCGTTTCGGTATCCGGAAAATTCATCAAGGCATATACATTCTTACTTGACCCCTCCCCCTCCTGGCAACGAGAACCGACCATTGCTGTACAGCCGCTCGTTATCCACCAGTCTGCTCAAGACGCTGCTCGCCAGGCGAACGCCGTAACCAGACCAAGTATTGAAAGCAACGAGCAAGCGATAGCTGACAAGCCGGCGAAACCCGCCTTGAAGCGCAAAAAGAACAAACGCGCGACCCCACCCAAGCCAGCCACTCAAGCCACACCCGATGTTCTGCAAGGAGCGGCCGTAAAGGATCCGGACCGCGTGCCTCAGATGAAACTCGCCATGTCCTTATCCATTTCCAGCCACGACCCGACGACGGGCGAGAGCGCCGATGCCTTACATGAGGAATTGATTGCAAAGGAAAAGACCCTCGAAGACCTGAATGCACAATTGGGCGCAATGCAGGCAGCAATTAAAGCATTGCAAGGCAGACTTAATCTTAGCAATCAACTATCCGTTGACGCGGCTTCAGGCGTACAGCCCTCAAGCGAAACGGCCAGCAGCGTTCTCAACACAGCAACCGGCACGCTTCAGACTCCTTCCCCATCGGTTCAGCCTTTACCGGAACCAGAGACATTTTTTGAAGCAAACAGGCTGGCGCTGGCGTTCATGGCATTGCTATTGGCTGTTTCGGGTCTGGTCTGGTATCGCAAGTCACAGGACGTGAAGAAAAATCCGTTTGATGATATAGACGAAACTGCAGGTTCACCATTGATGCCGCAGTATCAAATCAAAGAGATAACCTCACCTGTGATGACGCCACCGTTGACTGAAACAAATGCCGCGCCTGTCATTGCTACGTTCACAACTGAAAAACTGGCGACACCTGTTAGCGCATCGCCTGCTGCTGTGCAACAGCGGATCGAACCGTCGTTTACTGAAATACCAGAACAGACTGCGCCATTACTTGCCGAAAAGCGGGAGCAACCCGTCACCAAACCGCAACCCAATGAGAATAAAGTCTGGCCATTCGACGAGCAAGCAATGGAAGCTTCACCTCACACCGAACAGACAAGTGCAGCTATCATTCCCCCTGAATACGCAATGCTGCTGGAAGCAAAAAAACACCTGCGCTCCGGCGATGACAATCTTGCCGAGGAAGTGCTCATCCAGGCAATCAGGGCCAACCCAAGAAACACTTACGGGTATCTTGTTCTACTGAGTATCTATGAAAAACGCGCCGATAAAGATAGCTTCGCGGCACTGTCACACCGGTTGAAAGAAGTGGGTGACGATTCTTCTTTCGCAGAGGCAGCCGAGATGGGCCGCAAACTGGACCCGGACAATCCGCTGTATATCTAGACGGACTTAAACAAACTGACAACCGCCTCCTGCCGACTCTTGACGGCAAGATTTTCAGCGGTATCGCCATCGTTAGTCTTCAGTTTGCGGTCCGCTCCCTGCTCAAGCAGTATCCGGGCAATTTCGCTATAGCCCAACGCAGCCGCCTTGTGCAATGCGGTATAACCGTCATCGGCGGCAGTATCCAGATTAACCCCGTTATCAATCAACAACACCACAACCTCAAGGTGATTTCGCGCCGTTGCCTGCATTAAGGGTGTCCAGCCAAAGTTATTGCGAACATCCATTCGGGCATGGTTCTGCATGAGTTGTCTGGCACAGGCAGTATGTCCTCCAAAAGCGGCCCAGTGCAAAGCACTGTTACCCCCCAGATCGAGCGCATTAACATCCGCATCATGTTTAATCAGCAATCCGACAACTTCATCACGTCCATGAAACGAGGCCATCATCAATGGCGTCCAGCCGCGGTTATCGTGCACTTCGGTATTGATCTTAGCTTCGATAAATAAAGCCACTGCCGTGCGGTTGCCGGTTTCGGCGGCTTCAAAAAATCCTTCCGGCGTACAGGGAATATCCAGCTTTTGCAATTCGATCTTGTAGTGCTCGTCCGGTGCAGACCAGTCTGTTGCGGGATGATGCGCAAAATTGGTGAACGAGTTTGAAGCCGCATCCCAGATATCTTTGTGCTTATCCGGCGGTTCCTGAGCCGCGTGAACCAGGCTCAAATGCATGATTTCCGCAGCGATTTCAGGTGGAAATCCGGAGCGCCCGCCCCGATCATTGACCATTAACTCCATAAAATAATTGTCGATTTCGTCGTCATCCCAAAGCGACAGGATCGTTTCAAGAATGCGCGGATAGCTGTTTTCCAGTGCGTAGGGGTAATTCACCGTAGTTCCGCCCAATATTCTGATCAGTCGCTGATTCATGGCGTTTCCATCCCTAATTATTTTGTGCGATATTATGTCTGGATAATGCGGGGTTCTGGGAGAAATAGCGTTTGATACCACTCAAGACCGCATTGGCCAGCTTCAATTGGTAATCTTCATCGTTCAAACGACGCTCTTCGCTGGGGTTGCTGATAAAAGCAGTCTCCACCAGTATCGACGGAATATCCGGCGATTTGAGCACGGCAAATCCGGCTTGTTCGACATGACCGCTATGCAAGTCATTGATATGATCCAGTTCACCCAACACATGCCGTGCAAGGCGTATGCTGTCATTGATCGTGGCGGTTTGCGACAGATCCAGCAGGGTGCGGGCCAGATAGCGATCCTTGACCGCGATATTAATACCACCTATCAAATCCGCTTCATTCTCCTTCTTGGCCAGCCAGCGCGCCGCTGTACTGGTAGCGCCGTGTTCGGAAAGCGCGAAGACCGACGAACCACGGGCATCCGGCTTGATAAATGCGTCTGCATGTATGGATACAAACAGATCGGCTCTGGCCTTGCGCGTCTTGGCCACACGCCCGCTGAGCGGGATGAAATAGTCACCATCACGAATCAGCACGCCGCGCATATTCGGCATGTCATTTATCAGCGTGTTCAGTTTGCGCGCAATTGCCAGTGTGACATCCTTTTCGTTGGAACCCTTGCTCCCGCGTGCGCCCGGGTCTTCCCCGCCATGACCTGCATCAATGGCGATGACCAGCGTGCGGGCGCGCAATTCAGGTACGTTCTTCAATGACGTCGAGGCCGACTGTGGCTGATTGCGGTTGGTTACGCTTGATTTTCCAGTCTCTTCAACCAGCGATTTGTCAGCCAGCTTCGCGGGTTCAGTTATGGCAGGAGACGGTGGGCTGTCCTGATCGAGCAGTGCCATCAGCGGATCATTTGCCTGAGCGGGATACACATCCAGCACCAGGCGATAACCATATTCACCTACCGGTTTGAGATCGAACAGCTGCGGCTTGATCTGACTCTTGAGATCGAGCACCAGACGCACCGTGCCGGGTTTGAAACGCGCGACGCGCACCCCCTTGATATAGGGATCATCATTGCCAATTTTACCGGAGAGTTGGTTCAGCGCCTCGCCCAGCTCAACATCTTCCAAGTCAATAACCAGGCGATCCGGATTTTCCATGGAAAACATCTTGTGACCAATGGCCTGTTTTGATTCCAGCGTCAGGCGAGTGTAATCCTGCGCTGGCCAGAAACGCGTCGCCAGGATTTCAATGGCGGCTTGCGACTGCGGCAGCCATAGGCAAAGCAGCACTGCAGCCGCGGCCTGGCCAAGCCTGCGCGCCTTGTGCGTTGAAATAAAATTTATAGCTGCTCTAAACATGCCCATCCCATCGTGGTCTTGCCCTTGATGACGAGCTCGCGTCCCTGTGGCAATATTTTCAATTCGATTAGCAGATCCGCTGGCGGAATAAATGACTGTGCCTTTTCAGGCCATTCGATTAAAAAAACAGCCTGCCCGTCAATTTCATCGCGAAAACCGGCAGACTCCCATTCATTTTCGTCCTGCAAACGATACAGATCAAAGTGGCACAAGTCCAGTCCGGCGGCATGGTAGGTTTCAAGCAAGGTGTAAGTGGGGCTCTTTACCCGGCCGCTATAGCCCAGTGCGTTCAATATTCCGCGCACCATGCATGTCTTGCCCGCACCCAGATCACCGTGCAGATAAATCACCATACCCGGCTGGAGTTGCGCGGCCAAACGGGCGGCCAAGCCCATAGTCGCATTTTCATCGGCCAATTGCAGGGTGATTCGGCTATCATCAAGGCTATGCAAAATAGAAATTCTCCGTCAGGACCATACGACGCGCTTGCCGCGACGATACGCGTATGGGCATATGAACTCGGCTTTCAGGCTGTAGGCATTACCGATACCGACCTGAGCGCAGCAGAAACCGGTCTGCTGGACTGGCTTGCGCGCGGTTTGCACGGCGAGATGGATTATATGGCAAAACACGGTGTAAAACGCAGCCGCCCGGCAGAACTGATACCGGGCACCTTGCGAGTCATCAGCTTGCGCATGAATTATCTGCCGCCCCATGCGCTCGATAGTGAACAGGTGTTGCAACAGGGGGAGCGTGCCTTTATTTCCCGTTATGCCCTGGGGCGCGACTATCACAAGGTGCTGCGCAATCGTCTGGCCAGACTTACCGACAAGATACGCGCTGAAGTGGCGATATTCGACGGACGCGTATTCACCGACAGCGCGCCAGTATTGGAAGTGGAACTGGCGAGCAAGGCGGCGCTGGGCTGGCGCGGCAAACACACTTTACTACTGACGCGCGAACACGGCTCCTGGTTCTTCATTGGGGAGATATACGTCAATCTGCCGCTGCCGACAGATGAACCGCAAGAGGAACATTGCGGCAGTTGCACCCGCTGCATAACGATCTGTCCGACACAAGCCATCACCGCGCCGTATCAACTGGATGCGCGCCGCTGCATTTCCTACCTGACCATAGAACTGAAAGGCCACATTCCGATCGAGTTACGTCCCTTGATAGGAAATCGCATTTACGGTTGTGACGATTGCCAGCTGGCGTGCCCGTGGAACCGCTTTGCGCAAACCACTGCCGAGTCTGACTTCGTCGTGCGGCACGGGCTGGATGATGTGGGTCTGACGGAATTATTTGCGTGGGATGAAGCCGAGTTCAAAGCCAAACTGGCCGGCAGCCCTATCCACCGTATCGGCCATGAACAATGGCTGCGCAATATTGCTGTAGCGATGGGCAATGCCCCCCACAGCCCATCCATAATCGCAGCCTTGCAATCACGCGCGGCACATTCCTCTGAGCTAGTGCGCGAACATGTTAGCTGGGCGCTGGCGCAACAGTGCGCGACACAGCCTGCTAATAGATAAACCGCTCGCGCAACGCCTCCAGGTTCAATTCGCGCAGGATAAATTCCAGGCGCAGGCCTACATCCTTACGCGGTGTCCCTGTGTGACGGGCAATGATCAGTTCGTTCTTCATCGAATGCTCCCAGCCGACCAGTTCAGTGACAGTCAGCTGATAACCATGTGACTCCAGTAGCAGGCAGCGCAGCACATTGGTGAGATGACTGCCGAATTCGCGGCTGTGTATAGGATGGCGCCATATTTCGGACAGCGGTGTCTTGCCGAATGACTGGTTCTTATGTTTGTTCAACACGCTGGCGACTTCGGCCTGACAACAGGGAACCAGCACGATGAATTTAGCATTCTTGTGCAAGGCAAATTTAATGGCATCGTCGGTGGCGGTATTGCAGGCATGCAGCGCGGTGACGATATCAATTTGTTCCGGCAGCAGCGGCGAAGCAATGGAATCCTCCACCGATAGATTCAGGAAGGACATGCGCGCAAAATCAAGTTTGTTCGCCAATTCCTGCGACTTGCTGACCAGCGCCTCACGCGTCTCGATACCGTAAACATGTCCTGACTCACGCGCCTTCAGAAATAAATCGTAAAGAATAAAACCCAGATAGGACTTGCCTGCGCCGTGATCTGCCAGTGTCAGATCGGCTTTGCTTGCCAACACCTCATCCAGCAACGGCTCGATAAAATGATACAAGTGGTACACCTGCTTCAGCTTACGCCGACTGTCCTGATTGAGCTTGCCATCACGCGTCAGGATGTGCAATTCCTTGAGCAGTTCGACGGATTGATTGGGTTTGATTTCCGGGATGAGCGTCATAAATTTTCAGTGGGCCTAATGAGTTTCTATTGAGAGCTTCACTTGATCCACACCTGTTCTGACCTTCAGCCAGTCGCTTATTTTTTTCCGCTCGGTTCTCGAAAGTGATTTATTGGAAGTAATATTGAGCAACAACACGGACGATGCAACGTCTGCATTCATTTGATATTCGCTGGTCTTAGCCACGGCCAGTTTCTGCACCTGCGGATATTGCGCGACGAGTTCTGCAAAAATTTTCTTCTGTTCCTGCAAATATTCACTTTGCTGGTTTTGTTTTGTACGCAAGTTGGCCAACTCATTTTGCAAATCCTGCAATTGTTTGTTTTTGGTATCGAACACCTGCTGATTGCTATTCAAGACATCCGCCAACAACGATTGCTTCAGCGTCGCCTCATCCAGTTCCTTGATGACGGTTTGATGCAGCACCAGCCTGGCTTTGGGCAAACGATACTGTTCCAGCTTCTTGGAAAGTTCATTAAACCGTTCATCACTGATCTGCTGGCCTATCAGGGTAATGTCGATCACTTGTGTATTGGCCGAAATTTCTTGCTTTGCGATAAAACTATTCTCAAAGACCATCTCATTTTTAATAAAATCATTGGCTCTGGAATTGAACACTTCCCGCGTCACCAGCCCATAAGCCAGATAGATACTGGGCAGGATTGTGCCCATCACCACCATATAAGTGTAGAACTTGACCTTGCGCTCCAGCTTTTCATTCACAAACTGTTTGTGAGGCGGTTTGAGATAGCCGATCAGCAGCAAGGTGGCAAAGGCAATGAATACACAGTTAATGAAAAACAGGTAAAACGCCCCGAAAAACATTTCCATTGAGCCATTGGCTAGGCCATAACCCGCCGTGCACAACGGCGGCATCAACGCCGTTGCAATCGCCACGCCCGGTATGACAATGGATTTTTCCTTGCGCGTAGAAGCGATAATGCCTGCCAAGCCACCGAACAGGGCAATCAGGACATCCCAAATGGTCGGCGAGGTTCGTGACAGCAACTCGGATTGCGCAACAGACAAGGGACTGATCAGAAAATAAATGGTGGAGGTAAACAGCCCGATCAGAAATGAAACCAGCAAATTACCGATCGATTTTCTGATCAGCAAATAATCATTGATCCCCACGCCGTAACCGACCCCCATAATCGGGCCCATCAGCGGGGAAATCAACATCGCGCCGATGATGACTGCGGTGGAGTTAACGTTCAGGCCTATAGAAGCGATAAATATCGCCAGCATCAGCACCCAGAGATTGGTACCCCTGATCTCGATTCCATCGCGGATATTCTTATCAATTTCCTCAAAACTGGATTGATCAGCACGCAAATTGAACCGATAGGCTAATGCGGCCCGAAACGTGGCGACAGACATTCGAGCAGATTCTTCATTAGCCATAAAACTCATCCTGTTAGTTATTCTGGCGAAGCTTATACACTTCATTCACGATAGGCAACAGCCGTTACGCTCGAAAAATTCGGGTTTTTCCACCCAAAATAATTTTATCAACGACTCGGCAGATTTAGCCCAAACGATTATCCGCCGGGTGGTAATTCGGATCCTCCAGCACGTTGACTTCTATCATCGCCCGCGCCTTGTCGAGCAGCTCCAGACAATCCGGGCTGAGGTGGCGCAAATGCAATTTTTTACCCTGTTGTGTGTAGCGTTCCGCCAGCAGATCGATAGCTTCCAGCGCGGAATGATCCTTGACGCGTGCGTTCTTAAAATCAATCACCACCTCAGCCGGATCTTCCTTGGGTGAAAACAGTGCGAGAAAATTCTGTGTGGACGCGAAAAACAGTGATCCATGCAAATCATATACCTTCCATCCATGCTCTTCGGTGGATACGTGCACCTCGATATTCTTGGCATGTTGCCATGCGAACACCAACGCCGAGATGATTACGCCGACGATCACGGCGATGGCCAGATCAGTCAGCACCGTCACAACCGCCACGGTCACCACAACCAGCACATCAGCCGTCGGCACTTTTCCCCATAGCCTAAAACTACCCCATTCGAAGGTTTTTTCAGACACCACGAACATCAAACCAATCAGAGCCGCCAGCGGAATCATCTCTATCCACTCCGAAGCGAATAGAATAAAACTCAGCAAAAACAATGCAGCAGCAATGCCGGAGAGATTTCTCAACGCGCCATTGGTCACGTTGATCATGCTCTGCCCTATCATCGCGCAACCACCCATGCCGCCAAAGAAGCCGGTAACCACATTAGCCACGCCCTGCCCGATACTGGCGCGATTCGGCATCCCGCGTGTCTGTGTCATGTCATCGATCAGGTTGAGCGTCAACAGCGACTCAATCAAGCCGATGCCGGCAAGAATCAGACTGTATGGAAAGATGATGTTCAAGGTTTCCCAATTCAGCGGAATATCCGGCAGATGAAACTGGGGCAAGCCGCCCTTGATGGAAGCCAGATCGCCGACCGTCTTGGTATCCATGCCGGAAAAGATTACCAGTGCGGAAACCGTGGCAATCGCCGCCAGGGTGGATGGAATCACTTTAGTCAGTCTGGGCAGCAGATAAATAATCGCCATGGTCAGCGCAATCAGCCCCAGCATGACATACAGCTGCGCACCCTGCATCCAGCTCAACGTGCCGTCCGAGTTGGCGACCTTGAAGTGGCCGAGTTGCGCCATGAAGATCACGATAGCCAGTCCATTGACGAAACCCAGCATCACCGGATGCGGCACCATGCGGATGAATTTACCGAATTTAAGCAATCCGAAAGCAATCTGCAACACACCCATCAGCACAACGGTAGCGAACAGGTATTCCACGCCATGCTGCACCACCAGCGCCACCATCACGACCGCCAGCGCGCCCGTCGCGCCGGAAATCATGCCCGGGCGCCCGCCGATCAGCGAAGTAATCAGACTCACCATGAAGGCGGCATACAGCCCCACCAGCGGATGCACATGCGCCACCAGCGCGAAGGCGATCGCTTCGGGAACCAGAGCCAGTGCGACCGTCAGACCGCTTAATACGTTGGTTTTTACCTCTGAAAAATTCTGTGAATTCATTGCGACCTCAAAACAAACACCGTCACCCCTGTCGGGTGGTACTGCATGGATGGATTAGTAAAATGACGCTGCACTGTCGTGCAACAAAAGAAGGGCAAGCTGCGGCAAACGATTTACCGTTATCCGATAGCAATTTTAACAGGCTGCGGCAGGAACGCGAAACGGCCGCCCCTGCCAGTGTATTTCTGCGCTCACGCCTTCAGCATCTGCTCCACATAGCGCGCCACGCCCTGCTCCACGTTCAGAAATGGCTCTATATAACCCGTACCGCGCAACGCGGCGATGTCAGCCTGAGTATAGCTCTGGTATTTACCGCGCAATGCATCGGGGAACGGAATGTAGCTGATCAATTCCTGCTGTTGCAATTCGGCCAGACTGAGCGCGGGCTTGCCTTCGGCCTTGCGCAGGGTATTGACGGTCGCCGCCGCCACATCGTTAAAGCTCTGCGCTTCCCCCGTGCCCAGATTATAGATACCGGAAATATCCGGGTTGTCCAGGAAAAACAGGTTGACCTTGACCACATCCTCAATTGAAACAAAATCGCGCAATTGTCCACCGTTATCATAACCGTCGCAGCCTGCAAACAATTTAACCCGCCCTTCTGCGCGATACTGGTTAAAAAAGTGAAACGCGACCGAGGCCATGCGTCCCTTGTGCTGTTCGCGCATACCATAGACATTGAAATAGCGCAGCCCGACAACCTGCGCGCCGCGCTTGTGCCAGCGGCGCCGCATGATCTGATCAAACAAAAACTTGGAATAAGCGTACACGTTCAGCGGCGCTTCGCACTCGCGGCTTTCAGTGAAGGCATGCCCTCCGCCATAAACAGAAGCAGACGAAGCATACAGAAACGGCACTTCCTCCGCCTGACAGTAGTTCAGCAACTCCAGGGTGTACTGATAATTATTGTCCATCATGTAGCGACCATCGGTTTCCATGGTGTCAGAACACGCCCCCTGATGAAACACCGCGCTAACCAAGCCGTCAAAAAATCCTTCCTGGATTTTTTTCCGGAAATCTTCCTTGTCCAGAAAGTCGGCGATTTCGCAATCCACCAGATTCCTGAACTTATCGGCGCTGGAAAGATTGTCCACCGCGATGATGTTGTTCTCTCCACGCTCATTGAGCGCCTTGACCAGATTGGAACCAATAAATCCGGCTGCGCCGGTAACGATGTAATACATGAATTACCTCACTTACTTTATATAGGCATAGAAATAAAGTAGTAAGTGGAACCCGCCACTTACCACTTACCACTTACCACTCACCATCTTTACTGCATATCCTGAACGATTTCCTCACGGCTGACCACCGCCGTACCCAGCTTGCCGACCACGATGCCCGCCGCGCGATTGGCGATGCGCATCGCGGCGGACAAATCCGCGCCACTCGCCAGCATCACCGCCAGCGTGGCGATTACGGTATCGCCCGCGCCGCTGACGTCAAACACTTCTCGTGTACATGTCGGCTCATGCAACGCTTCATCGTCACGATACAGACTCATGCCATCTTCGCTGCGCGTGATCAACAGCGCGTCAAGTTGCAAGCCGATGCGCAGCTTCTCGGCTTTAGAATTCAGCTCGGCCTCAGTCGTCCAGCCACCTGCCACCTGGCGAAATTCGCTGCGGTTGGGCGTGAGCAGCGTCGCACCGCGATAACGCTCATAATCTTCACCCTTGGGATCGACCAGAACCGGCTTACCCGCTTCGCGCGCCAGCCGTATCATCTCGGCGATATGCGCCAGACCGCCTTTGCCGTAGTCAGACAGTATCACCACGTCAGCCAAGGGCAACTGGGCATGAAAATCGGCCAGAGCCGCATGCAACACCTCGTGGCTGGGCGGTGTTTCAAAGTCGATGCGCAGCAATTGTTGATGGCGAGCGATAGCGCGCAACTTGATGATAGTGGCAATGCTGCTGTCGCGATGCAACAGCGCATTGAGGTTATCATGCTGTTTGAGCAACTTCTCCAGACACGCTCCGGCCTCATCGTCACCGACCACTGACAGCAACGTAGCTTGTGCGCCCAGCGCTGCGATGTTGCGTGCCACGTTCGCCGCACCACCGGGACGTTCTTCCACGCGTTCCACCTTGAGCACCGGTACGGGTGCCTCAGGCGAAATGCGATGAACTTCGCCAAACCAGTAACGATCCAGCATCACATCGCCGACCACCAATATTTTGCAGCCCTTAAATACGGGTAACTCGCTCATGCCATCCCTTGAATTTCCTGATTGATATCAAGCAAAGCCTGCAAAGGGTCAGTTGCCTTGGTAATCGGACGGCCGATCACCAGATAACTGGCACCTGCTTTCAACGCTGCTTCCGGTGTCATCACACGTGACTGGTCATCCAGACTGGCTGCAGCCGGACGTATGCCCGGCGTGACCAGACAGAATTTATTGCCGCAATGCTTACGCAGCAACTCCGTTTCCATTGCCGAACACACCACGCCATCCAAACCGGCCTCTTGCGTCAGTTTCGCCAAGCGCAACACCATTTCTTCCGGCGCCATATTGATGCCAATTTCGCTAATATCCTGCTCAGCCATGCTGGTTAAGAGCGTGACGGCAATCAATTTCGGTGGCTTTGAATAACTGGATACCGCACTGGCTGCGGATTCCAGCATTTTCCGCCCGCCCAGCGCGTGAACGTTGATCATCCAGACGCCTAGACTGGCCGCAGCCTTGCAGGCCTGCGCGGTGGTATTGGGTATATCGTGAAACTTCAAATCCAGGAAAATTTCAAATCCACTCTTCATCAACTGTTCCAGCAATGCCGGGCCAGTTGCTGTAAATAATTCTTTACCTACCTTGAGACGACATAATTCAGGAGATAAACGGTGCGCCAATGCCAGAGCCGGGACCGCGCCCGGATAGTCCAGCGCAACAATAATTTTTGGATCACTCATAACGGTTTGCCACTTTCCTCATCGCGCCTCGGCGCATAACTATCCCATGCCTGACAGGCCGGGCAATGCCAGTAAAATTTTCTTGCCTTGAAACCGCAATGGCCACAGTGATACATAGCCAGATTACGCGTACGCTTATGCACCAGATCCTTCACCATTTCAATATCGGCGCGTCTGTCCATCGGCATTTCCAGCAGTCTCGCTTCAAGCAACTTATCCAGACCCAGCAGCGTTGGATTACGCTCCAGTTCGTCGCGCACCAGTTGATAAGCAGAAGCCGGGCTTTCGTATTTCAGCATACCGTCAAAGACCACGTTCAATAAATCGATCGAGTGATATTTAACCAGATAGCCGCGCAATATCTGTATGCCCTCAGCTTCACGGTCAAGCGAACCGTAAGCAATCAGCAAACGCTCCGCGACCAGCGGCAAGTACTGCGCATCCTGCGTCTCAATACCCTGCCACAGTGCAATTGCCTGTTCCACCTTGCCCTCGGCACTGTCCATATCACCCAGCATGATGGCAGCGCGCACACTAGCTGGGCAATTATTTAATGCCTGCTGCAAGTGCACGCGTGCGGCGATCAGATCACCCGCGGCAATTTCATCTGCGGCCAATTCACAATAAAAAAACGCAGCCTGTTTGCAATAAGACTGACCGGTCTCATCAGACAGTTGTTGCGCGACAGCAATCGCCTTCAGCCAGTCGCGTTCCTTCTGAAACAATTCAAGCAGGAATGTCAGAGCAGGCTTGGCATAGGCAGATTTTTCCAGTTCACGAAACAGGCGTTCGGCTCGATCCAGAATACCGGCCTTCAAATAGTCCTGCGCCAGTTCGAATATAGCCTGCTGACGTTTATCGTCATCCAGATCGGCTCTGTCTACCAGATTGTGATGCATGCGCAAGGCGCGATCCACCTCGCCACGACGGCGGAATAAACTGCCCAGCGCAAAGTGCAGCTCGACCGTGTGCGGGTCAATTTTTACGACTTCGATAAAGGCCTCGATGGCTTTATCCTGTTGCTCGTTGAGCAAAAAATTCAAACCCTGAAAATACGATTCCGGCAAGGCAGTGGATTCAGAGAGCAAATCTTTGATATCTAAACGAGCAGCCCACCATCCCATACCAAAAAATAGTGGAAAAACAAGCAACATCCACGGCTCAAATTCCATTAAACACTCACACAGTAAGGAAATACTAACAAAGCCAGCGCACCTGCAGCGTACCGGCAAACCAGGTACGCAACATGCTACCGGCTAAAAGGTGGGATTATAAGGCTAAGATCGGCTTGGCAAGTCACATTCATGTCCCTGCGCACTAAACAGACGTTTCAGCGACTTCACTATTGCCGGACAACTTCCTGATATCACTGATCTCGCGCTTCAGGCGGGAAATTTCACGACGTTGACGGAACCAGATACCTAGGGTAGCCAAGATACCTAAACCTGCACCGACGGCAAAAAACAACAGTGACACAATAACCAGAGTTGACTGCCATTCATAGCCAAAAAAATAATGCAGGGTGACGGGTTGCCCGTTTTTTAGCGCAAAACCGAGCAGCGTAATGAAAATAAACATCTGGAAAAGCCAACTGATGTAACGCATACAGATACCCCTCAAAAATTTCGCTACGAAGATAGCACAATAAAAAAAAGGCGGCGATATTTTTCAATATCACCGCCCTTTTAAAACACCTAAACCATCAAGACACTTCGTTGCCGACCCGCTCTCTGAGATCCTTACCTGCCTTGAAATGTGGCACGTATTTCGCTGGAACCTTCACCTTATCACCCGTCTTGGGATTACGCCCCTGACGAGGTGGACGGTAATTCAAGCCAAAACTACCGAAACCGCGAATCTCGACACGCCCCCCACGCGACAGCGTAGAAGACAAAGCATCCAGAATCACTTTAACGGCAAGCTCAGCATCCTTCGCCAACAGCTGCGGATGCAACTCTGCCAGCCGGGCAATCAAATCAGAACGAGTCATGCAATCTCTCCCGAGCTTAAGCTTCAGTCTTGCTGCCGTTCAACTTAGCCTTAAGCAACGCGCCCAAATTGGTTGTACCCGCACTGGTGCTGCTGTCAGAAGCTAGTTTCTGCATTGCAGCAGAATCTTCAGCCTTGCTCAGCGCCTTAATGGACAGATTGATACCGCGATTTTTGCGATCTACCGTAATGATCATAGCCTTGATCGTATCGCCCTCTTTCATATGAGTGCGCAGATCTTCAACACGATCAACCGACACTTCAGATGCTTTCAGATAAGCCTCAACGTCACCGTCCAGAGTTACGATCGCGCCCTTGGCATCAACTGATTTCACCGTACCGTTCACGATGGCACCTTTTTCATTGCTGGAAGCAAAACCACCGAAAGGATCACCTTCCAGTTGCTTGATACCCAGTGAAATGCGCTCACGCTCCACGTCGATAGCCAGAACAACAGCCTCAACTTCATCACCCTTCTTGAAGTTGCGTACCATTTCTTCGCCAGGCTGTGACCATGACAGATCAGACAAATGCACCAGACCGTCGATATCACCATCCAGACCGATAAACACACCAAAGTCAGTGATAGACTTGATTTGACCCTTAACTTTGTCACCCTTCTTGTGGTTGATCGCGAAATCATCCCAAGGATTGGAGTGGCACTGCTTCATACCCAAGGAGATACGACGACGCTGTTCGTCGATTTCCAGGATCATGACTTCAACTTCGTCACCTACCTGCACAACTTTTGAAGGATGTACGTTCTTGTTAGTCCAGTCCATTTCGGAAACATGTACCAGACCTTCGATACCTTGTTCGATTTCAACGAATGAACCGTAGTCGGTCAGGTTAGTGACCTTGCCGAACAGACGTGTACCTTGTGGGTAACGACGTGCCAGACCATTCCAGGGATCGTCGCCCATTTGCTTGATACCCAGAGAAACACGATTCTTCTCTTGGTCAAATTTCAGGATCTTCGCTTCGATTTCGTCGCCAACGGTCAACACTTCCGAAGGATGCTTCACGCGACGCCATGCCAGATCGGTGATGTGCAACAGGCCGTCAATACCGCCCAGATCAACGAACGCGCCGTAGTCGGTGATGTTCTTGACTACGCCCTTAACGATTGCGCCTTCCTTCAGGTTTTCCATCACGGATTCACGGTCAGCGCCCATCGTTTCTTCCAACACAGCGCGGCGGGAAACAACCACGTTGTTGCGGCGACGGTCCAGCTTGATAACCTTGAATTCCATGGTCTTGTTTTCGTACGGTGTCGTATCCTTGACCGGACGGATGTCAACCAGCGAACCCGGCAGGAATGCGCGAATACCGTTAACCATGGCAGTCAAACCGCCCTTAACCTTACCGCTGACGAAACCTTCAACGATCTTGCCTTCTTCCATGGCCAATTCCAGATCGTGCCATGCAGCCAGACGCTTGGCTTTTTCGCGAGACAGCTTAGTCTCACCGTAGCCGTTTTCCAGCGATTCGATTGCAACGGTGACGAAATCACCGGCAGCCACTTCCATTTCGCCCTTGTCGTTCAGGAATTCCTCAACAGGAATCCAACTCTCGGACTTGAGGCCTGCATTTACGACCACAACGTTGTGGTCAATACGCACAACTTGTGCGGTAATAAGCTCGCCTGCGCGCATTTCTTTGCGCGTCAAACTTTCTTCAAACATTGCGGCGAAACTATCGGGGTTTAATACAGCGTCAGCAGTTGCGTTCATCGAATACACCTAAAGATTTTCTGTTTACACAGAGGTTAGTTAAAAACCCACAAAACGGAGAGTCTTATGGGGCCAAGCATTTCGTCCGGTAGCCTGTCAGTACTGATTCAACCGCCTGCTCGATGTTCAGAGCGGTGGTATCCAGCAAACTTGCATCCGGCGACTGTTGCAAGGGAGCGGCGCTACGCTGCGTATCGCGTTCATCGCGCGCCCTGATATCCTGCAAAAGGTTTGCGATATTAGCATCCATCCCTTTTTCTTTCAACTGCTTATAACGACGTTCTGCACGCGCCTCGGCACTGGCGGTCAAAAAAACCTTATGCAGTGCATCAGGGAATACCACCGATGCCATATCGCGACCGTCGGTTACCAGACCCGGCGCGCGACGGAACGCGCGCTGTTTATTCAGCAAAGCAAGGCGCACCAGAGGCAAGGCTGCCACCCGGGATGCGGCGGCCGCACATTGCTCACCGCGCAACGCGTCCCCCGCCAACACCCCGTCCAGCCAGATTTGTTCACCTTCAAAACGGATATCGATGCGCGCCGCCAATGCAGCCAATGCAGCCTCATCATCCAGCCCCACGTTATCGCGCTCTGCCGCCATCGCCAGCAGACGATACAACGCACCACTGTCAAGATAATGAAAACCCAACTGCATGGCAACACGCTGCGCCACCGTACCTTTCCCAGAGGCGGACGGACCGTCAATCGCAATCACCGGCACAGCCTGTGTCACACTGGCAAATTCAGAAAAATAGTCAGGAAAGGTTTTCGCCACGCAAGCGGGATCATTGATACGAATACCCTGCGCACCAAAAGCTGCCAGCGAGAAGCACATCGCCATGCGATGATCGTCGTAAGTATCGATACCGGAGGCAGGCGTAGGGTGGGCTGACAGACCTTCCGTCTGCCCACGCGTTTGTGCATCCGTATGCACATCCGTTTGTGCATCCGTTTGCGCATCCGTTTGCGCATCCGCGTGGGCACGAAGACGTGCCCACCCTACGTGCGTAACACGGATGTAATCAGCGCCCTCTTCGACTGTCGCACCGACCTTGCGAAGCTCGGTCGCCATTGCCGCGATACGGTCGGTTTCCTTGACGCGCCAGCTGGCAATATTGCGCAACGTGGTTGTGCCTTCGGCGTACAGGGCCACGACAGCCAGTGTCATTGCCGCATCAGGAATGTGATTGCAGTCGAGATCAATGGCTTTCAGCTTCCCGCCTACAGGCGCGCAAGCCGTGATCCAGTTTTCGCCCATTGTGATCTGCGCGCCCATCTTTGCCAGCTCCTCGGCGAAACGCACGTCACCCTGCACGCTGCTGCTGCCTACCCCTTCCACCCGCACCGGCCCGCCGCCTATCGCGCCCGCAGCCAGAAAATAAGATGCAGACGATGCATCCCCTTCCACGTATATCGTGCCGGGACTCTGATAGCACTGCCCGCCAAAGACAACAAAACACTGCCAGCCCTGCCGCTCAACTTTGACACCAAAACGCGCCATCATCGCCAGCGTGATCTCGATGTAAGGCCTGGAAATCAGCTCGCCCACCACCTCGACTTTTATAGTCTGTCCGGTCAGTGGCAGCGCCATCAACAACCCCGTGAGAAATTGACTCGATACATCGCCGCGTACCTGCACCGTGTCGCCCGCCAATACAGCAGGAGAAATCTGCAACGGCGGAAAACCTTCATTGCCCAGATAGCCAATATTCGCTCCCAGCTGGCGCAATCCGTCCACCAGATCATTGATAGGCCGCTCATGCATGCGCGCCACGCCGGACAATGTGTAATTTCCGCCTGCCAACGCCAGTACCGCCGTCAATGGACGAAAGGCCGTACCCGCATTACCCAGAAACAATTCGGCCTGTTTGACCGGAAACTTCCCGCCGCAGCCAGTCACGTTATAGGCATTCCCGCCCAACGACTCAATCCTGACGCCCAGCGTTTGCAAGCCTTCGAGCATACGACCCGTATCATCCGAGCGCAGCAGATCGCGCACCTCGGTCGCACCCTGCGACAACGCGGCCAGCAACAACACGCGGTTGGATATGCTTTTCGAACCAGGCAGGACCACCGTACCACGCGCAGACAACAAAGGAGGCAGATCGATATACTCAATATGATTCATATTGCACTTTCAGGTTCTTGTCATTCCCGTACAGGCGGGAATTAGGTTATTCATAATTGCCGTGGTCAACCCGGATGCTGCTCATTGCCAGATAGCTGAACTTGCCGAAATTCAGCTTTCGAGACAAACCGGAACATTGTGTAGTTCTTCAGGGCGTTGACGGAACGGTATGACTTGGTGCCTTAGGCTTAACCACGCTTGCTGCTGACTTTTCCATTTTTTCTTTTTGTAACCTTTTATAAATGGATTTGCTATCTTCTGCGCCGATTGACTTCCTGTAATTAGTATCACTCTCAACAACTATCTTTGCCCATGCCTGCATACACTTTAAATGTTCTGCCAAATATAGAGCATCAATCTCTTCTTTCTTAACAACATCGGAGAACTTATTGAACGCCTTTAGCAAGCTATCGGCGTCAGCCGTTTGACTAAAATCAGCTAATTTTTTGTATTCCTCCAGCACAGTCCGCTTCTTTGGGGGCTTCATGCAGTCGGAAATGGGGGGCGGTATTCCTGGTCCAGCAACTACCCCCTTTAATAGCCCATCTTTAGCTTGTTTAGAGAACGGAATTGGCGAATTAGAATCGAGCACATTTACTGCCCATTGACGCAAGTCAGGTTCTTGCTTCGAAGGATCGTCCTTCAGTATTCCAGCAGCGATAGAGACATAGTCCTTTTTGAGTCCTTCTTCGGCAAATTGCTTCTGAACAAAATACCCCATCACAGCAAGCACAAGTGGAATTGCTATAGACGAGCATATTGATGCAATAGACTCAATACGCTCAAGCTTGTCCTTTTCAATTAACATGGTCTATGTGATTCCTATATCCGTTGTGTGACATGCTCAAATGAAATGTACCGGGGTCAATTGTTTTTGGCTACCTATAGAAATCGAGCGACCGATTCTGGCACAAACCCACCCTTGAGGCCTTTGTCAAGAATGTGGCGTATTTTCACAGGATAATATCTTGCAATCATACACTTACTTCGCTGAGGCTACCGGGTAATTCGGATGCTGCGGATTGGCAATCAGTATCTGCTGACGCGGGTCAACAATCAAATCCATTGCCTCCATGGGAATAACCCCCATCAAAGCCTCATTACCCAACACCACCGCCTCAGTGACATAAGTCCGGTTGCCAAACGCAATTTCTATGGGTGCGATTTTCGGCACTTTGCGTTGATGACCATCGGCCAAAGTCACCACCTGACGACTGACTTCGGTAATATCAAAGCCCAATTGCAAGGCAATTTCTTCCGAGACACACATAAATGTTGCGCCCGTATCGACCAGCGCACTCACCTCGACGCTTTGGTGACCAAATAGATTGGTTAATTTAAGCGTTGCATAAGTTAATCCCATGTTCGTCTCCTCGCGTGAGTTGAAATATAGTCGGCAGTGTACAACAAGCTACTGCTGCGTCCACTTGCCGCGCACTTCGCGTGCCAAGCTGAAAATTTCTTCCAGTTTTGCCGCATCATTGTTTTCCAGTGCAGAATGCAGTGTATTGAGCTCAGCGGTATACGCCTGCAATTCGCTCATTAAGGCAGCGCGGTTGGCCATGCAGATGTCGCGCCACATTTCGGGAGAACTTGCCGCGATACGGGTAAAGTCACGAAAACCGCTGGCGGCGAAGGATAGCAGCACATCGCGGTTATCGCGCTGCGCCAGATCATGCACCAGCGCAAACGACAACAAATGCGGCAAATGACTCACTGCCGCGAACACGGCATCGTGTTCGCTGTAAGTCAGACTATAAATATTCGCACCGCATGCCCGCCAGGCCGCCTGAACGCGCGCCACGGTGTCCTGTGGATTTTCCGGCAGCGGGGTCAGCACCACTTTTTTACCGCTATACAGATCAGCGTGTGCGGCAGCCGCGCCGCTTTGCTCGGCACCGGCGATAGGATGCGCGGGAACAAACTGTGCCACCTTGTCACCCAGATTTGCATAGGCGGCGGCCACCACATCGCTCTTGGTGCTACCGCCATCGGTAAGCAGCGTGTGCGGGCCCAGATAAGGGGCAATGCGCGCCATCAATTCCGCCATCTGCCCGACGGGTGTCGCCAGCAATACCAGATCCGCGTCATTCACTTCAGCGGCCACATCCTGTCCGATGCGGTCAACAATACCCAGACTGCGCGCCTGTTCCAGCGTGGCCTCACTGCGCCCGAAGCCGACCACTTCAGTAACTGCATTCGCGCGGCGTAACGCCAATGCGAACGAGCCACCAATCAAGCCAACGCCGAAAATAACAACTTTATTCAATTTCATAATCACAGTGAAAAAGGTGGGAACAGCTATACGCGTTTTTCCAGAAACAGCAGTACAGGCGTGATTGTGCGCTTACCACTTTGGCTTAACGAAAGCATTCGTCAAATCCAGCGATGCTCTCGCATCCGTCATCAAATGCGGCGGCACGCTCTTTTCGGAGATGACAGAGCCAACTTCCGGTTTCAGACTGCTAAACTTTCTGTAAACCCACCACAACAGTGCCGATAGCACCAGAACGACGGCAAGCAATAACCAGGTCAATATGTTCTGTCCTGCCGTGACCGCTGTTGGCGGAACGGTTACTAAAACAGGCGCGGTGACAGGAAGCGCCGGAGTTACGCCAACTTCCACAGTCGCCGAGGCGCCGACTTCGCTCTTCAACCGGATAACCTCTTTAAGCAAGCTGATATGTTTCTCAAGCAGAACAATCTGTTGTTCGATTTTGATATTTTCTTTTTCAAGCGCGTAAATATCGTCCGCATATTCCCCGTGCTTTTTAATCTGCAATTGAGCATCGGCCGCTTTTCCCGCTGCTTGCACCACAGCAACCGGCTGCACGCGTGCTTTGGGCTTGCGTTCGGGCTTTATTTCTTCAGGCAACGTCGCCTTGAGCGGCTTTGATACCGGCACAGTCGTTTTTTCAGTCACCGGATTTTTCGGCAACGCCGCGCTCATTTCAGGCGAGACTACACTTTCACTTGAAACAACGGGAGCACTCTCGGAATCGACCTTGAATTCGGGCAAAAACACGAAGGCATTAAAAACCGTTCCGCCGAGCTGCGATTCGGACTTGATGATGACGCGATAAAACATTTCTTCGCTTCGTTCACCAGCCACGCTTAAATAATGCTGACTATCCGGTCTTTGTTTGATAGAAAAACTCAACCGTCCTTCATAAAGCGCATCACATCCATTCGCCGTCACCCCGATGATCGATGAACGACATTCGGCGCTGTTAACCTGCGAAAATCTGACATCCTTGCTGTAACTGCCAAGCAAGGATATATCAGCCAGAAACGGCTCGCCTATATGGCTGCGTATTTTCCCTTCACCCAGTGACATGGCTGCCACGGATGGAGCGATACTGATTGCCAGTAATAGCAGCAATAATTTTAATGGCATGCGCATTCCAGGGCTCCGTCAGGTTAACAGTCCATTACCCACGTTAAAGCGTGCGCCCGATTGCACCGGCAATTGCGCCCAGCGTGCCCATCAATTTTTTCAGCTCCTGCGGGGTCAGTGCCTGATCAGCATCACACCAGGCATCACACGGACTGGGATGCATCTCGACCAGCAGACCATCCGCGCCTGCGGCGACCGCCGCTTGCGACAGGGCAGCCACCATCCATGCCTTGCCGCCTGCGTGCGAAGGATCAACGATCACCGGCAGATGCGTCTCTTTCTTCAGCACAGGGATTGCAGTCACGTCCAGCACGTTGCGGTAGTAAGTTTCAAAGGTACGGATACCGCGCTCACAGAAGATGATGTTGTGATTGCCGCCCGCCGCGATGTATTCCGCCGCCATCAACCACTCGGAGATGGTGGCGGACATGCCGCGCTTGAGGATTACCGGCTTGTTGATGCGCCCGACTTCCTTCAGCAGATCGAAATTCTGCATGTTGCGCGTACCGATCTGGATCACGTCCACATCGTATTCCATGAAGGTATCCAGCTGACGTGCATCCATCAGTTCGGTGACGATAGGCAATTTGTACTTGTCTGCCGCCTGACGGAACATATCCAGGCCGCTGGCACCGTGTCCCTGAAAAGCATAAGGGCTGGTGCGCGGCTTGAACGCCCCGCCGCGCATCAGGCGACAACCCGCCTCGGCCACAAATTGCGCGGACAAGTCCATCTGCTCCTGAGTTTCTACCGAGCAGGGACCGGCGATCACCTGAATCTGATTGCCACCCAACTGGACGCCGCCAATATCGATCACGGTATCGTTGCGATGGGATTCGCGCGACACGATCTTATATTGCTTGGTGACGTGCATTGCCGATTCTACGCCCGGCAAAGGGGTAAACATTTCTTCACTCAGCTGGCGTTCATCACCGATCGCACCGATTACCGTGCGTTCGATGCCGCGTGAAATATTAGCCTTCAGACCCGCCACTTCAAGCCGTTTAACCACCGTACCGATTTGTTCGTCGGTGACATCCCTGCCCATTACTATAATCATGCTGTTTCTCCGAGTATCTGCTTCAAGGCAGATAAAAATTTCTGATTCTGTGTTTCCAGACCGATGCTCACACGCAAATAGTCCGGCATCGCGTAATTGCCTACTGGACGGACAATCACGCCTGATTCCAGCAAGCGGCGGTAAATCCACGCTGCATTCGTTACATGAAAGCTGACAAAATTGCCGAAGGACGGAATGTATTTCAGACCTAAAGCGCGCAAACCTGTTGTCAGCTGCGCCATACCGCGCAGATTCAATTCAAAAGTGCGCTGTACAAATTCTATATCCTGCAACGCAGCCAGCGCGGCGGCTTGCGCCATGCTGTTTACATTAAAGGGCTGTCGCACCCGCCCCAGCATATCGATCACCTGCGGATCACCCAGCGCATAACCGACACGCAGCGAGGCCAGACCGTAAGCTTTTGAAAAAGTGCGCGAAATCAAAATATTAGGAAACTCCGCCAACCAGCTCACACTGTCGTAACGGCAGTTTTCGGGCAGATATTCGTTATAGGCTTCGTCCAGCACCACCAATATATTCTCAGGCAAGGCGCGCATGAAAGCATACAGCGCATCGCCAGACAAAAAGGTGCCGGTCGGATTATTCGGGTTAGCGATAAAAATCAGCTTGGCACCCTGCTCTACCGCAGCGAGACGCATCGCGTCCAGATCATGTCCATAATCTCGTGCGGCGACACTGATGCCTATCGCACCCACCGCCTGTGTCGCCAGAGGATATACCGCAAACGAGTGATCGGAATACACCACTTTGTCGCCTACGGTCAAAAAAGCGCGCGCCGTCAGTTCCAGCAGATCATTGGAACCATTCCCTAATACCAGCTGACTGTGCGAGACGCCGTAGCGCTGCACCAGCGCCTCCTTCAGCGCATAACCGTTGCCGTCCGGATACAGACTGATCTCGTCCAGCGCGGCACGCGCGGCAGCAACAGCCATGGGGCTCGCGCCCAGCGGATTCTCGTTCGAGGCCAGCTTGACGATATCCGTAATGCCCAGCTCGCGCTCCAGCTCGGAAATCGGCTTGCCGGGCTGGTAAGGCGCTATTGCACGTATGTAGGCCGGAGCCAATTGTGTGTAATCCATGTCTCTATCCTGGCGCAACCTACAGAGGCTTGCGCAAAATCCAGTAAGTCTCGCCCGGCCAACCGGGGAATGTTGCACCGAACCACAGGTTGAAACGCAGCCACCACTGATAGTTTTCCAGGAAAAAACCTTTCTTGCGCATGAAGAATGCGCCGCTCAGAAATTCTACTTCCAGTCCGTTCGCTTGTGCCATTTCACGCACGCGTTCGGGTGAAAACACGCTGACATGGCCGAATTTACGGGCTGTCGCGCGTATCTTGTCTTCGCGTGCCTGTGCAAATGACTCGGGTGTGGAGGGCAAGCCGCCTATCAGCATGCCGCCTGGCTTCAGATGCGGCACGATTTTCGCAACCAGCTCCTCCGGTTTGAACAGATGTTCCAGCACATGCAACAGAATCATCACGTCATATTGCTTGTCATCGCTCAGGGAAAATTCGGCGCTTTCCAGATCGACCTGATAAAACTCGTTGTACCCCACGCGCTTGAGTATATCCTCGCGTATCAGCGCATCGACCGCATCCCAGCTGGCCAGCTCAACCTTGCCGCCGCCCAGTGCTTCGGATGCTCTCAAAAACCCCAGCATCTGCCCGATATCCACGCCAATTTCGCAAACATTCAGCGCACCACGGCGCGCGGATTCTTCACGCAAAAAATGATAGATGAACCAGTACCTCACCATCCTGATGGGATAGCTGATGTGGCGCGCATCGGGAGGAACACCGTAGTTGTCGCACTGAAAAGCCGGGTTGTCTTTTAGAAAATCCACTTCCCAAGCCAATTGTTTTATTGCCATTTTTAATACACCTCTTTTTGATGGCAGGCTGCACCCTTTAGGGCAAACCCGCCCTATACCGCAACCGGATACGAACCCAAAATTTTTATAAAAGCCGCAGATTGTCTGAGCTCAGCCAGCGCGGCAGCCACCTTGCTATCCGCCTGATGCCCTTCGATATCCACGTAAAACACGTATTCCCATACGCCGGAACGCGACGGGCGTGACTCAAACTTAGTCATGCTAACGCCATGCTTCGCCAGCGGAACCAGTAAATCATGCACCGCACCGGGACGATTCACCGCAGACAGAACCAGTGAGGTCTTATCCAAGCCGGACGGTGCCACCTGCTGATTTCCCAGCACCAGGAAACGCGTGGCATTCCTGGCATCGTCCTCAATATTTTCTACGCATACTTGCAGTTTAAAATGCAGCGCGGCCTGACTACCCGCAATTGCGGCACTGTTAGCCTGCTCTGCTGCCAGCCGCGCCGCTTCCGCATTGCTCGACACGGGAATGCGTGCCGCATGCGGCAGATTCACGTTCAGCCAACCCTGACACTGGCCCAGAGATTGCGGATGCGAATACACCGTCTGAATTTCGGTCATATCACACTGACTGGACAGCAGGCATTGATGTATCGCCAGCATCACTTCACCGCAAATTTTCAGACCGCTTTGCAAAAACAGATCCAGCGTGCGACCGATAGCGCCTTCGGTAGAATTTTCCACCGGTACGACGCCATATTGAACCGCGCCACTTTCCACCGCACGAAACACATCATCTATGGTCGCGCACGATTGCCCCTGCACCGCCGTACCGAAACGCTTGAGTGCGGCCGCTTCGGTAAATGTGCCTTCCGGCCCGAGATAGGCCACCGTCATCGGTGCTTCCAGCGCACGACAATTCGACATTACCTCGGTAAACAGGGCTGCGATAGCCGCATTGCTCAACGGCCCCGGGTTGGCGGCTTGCAAACGGCGCAACACCTGTGCCTCGCGCTCAGGACGCAACACCACGCTATCCTGTTGTCCGTGCAGTTGTTTTTCAGATTCCTTGACGTGACCGATCTGTTGCGCAAGGGCAGCACGCTGATTAACCAGCCTGAGCAGCTCGTCATCCAGATGATTTATCTGCTCGCGATACTGATTCAATTGTGCGCTCATGACAGTACCGGCAAAGGCAGATCACGCACCATCAGCACGCCGGGGATGGCCGCGATATGCGCGATCAATTCAGCGGGAATAGCCGAATCCGTATCGACCAGCGTGTACGCCATTTCACCGCGTGACTTGTTCATCATGGTGTGAATATTGATACCCGACTGCGCCAGCGTAGTGGAAATCTGCCCCAGCATATTCGGCACATTGGCATTGGCAACCGCCAGACGGAACGCCGATTCGCGCGGCATCACCAGCGTCGGAAAATTCACCGTATTGGTGATATTGCCGTGCTCCAGATACTCGCGCACCTGGTCCACCACCATTACCGCGCAATTTTCCTCGGCTTCCTCGGTAGAGGCGCCCAGATGCGGCAGCGTCAGCACCCCTGGCTCGTTTTGTAATTTTTGCGCAGGGAAATCGCAGATATAACTGCGCAGACGCTTGTTGGCCAGACCGGCCAGAACCGCATCGCTGTCCACTATCGCGTCGCGCGAAAAATTCAACAGCACCGCACCCGATTTCATCGCCTTTACGCGCGCTTCGTTGATCAGGCCGCGCGTCGCGTCCAGCAGGGGCACATGCAATGTCACAAAATCGCTATTTTTAAGCAGGTCTTCTATGCTTTGCGCTTTTTTCACTTGCGAGGACAGACTCCACGCGCCCTCGACGGTAATCTCGGGATCATAACCATAGACGCGCATCCCCAAACCCAGCGCCGCATCAGCCACCAGGCGGCCAATCGCACCCAGGCCGACGACGCCCAGCGTGCGTCCGCGCAATTCTATGCCGGCATAGTTCTTTTTGCCGTCTTCCACCAGCTTGTGCAGACTGGCATCATCACCCTGCAAGCCTGCGACAAATCCCAGCGCAGGCACGATATTGCGCGATGCAAGCAACATGCCGGCGAGCACCAGTTCCTTAACCGCATTGGCATTGGCACCCGCCGCATTGAACACCGGCACACCGCGTGCAGTCATTTTGGCGACGGGTACATTGTTGGTTCCCGCACCCGCGCGCGCAATCGCTTTCACGCTGTCAGGAATCACCATGTCGTGCATGACTTGCGAGCGCACCAGAATGGCATCGGGCTCGGCAACATCAGTTCCCACCTTGTAAGTGGTAGAGGGAAAGCGTTTCAGTCCTGAAGCGGAAATCTTGTTCAGTGTGAGGATACGGTAAGGATTAGCCATTATTCACCTGTTATGATCTTGAATTAACGCGGTTATTTACATATTAGATGCGGCTTGCATGCGCCGCATCCCGCCCATGATTATTCAACCGTTGCTCTGTGCAAACTCATTCATGAATTCCACCAGCGCCTGCACACCGGCCAGCGGCATCGCGTTATAGATTGAGGCGCGCATGCCGCCCACCGAACGATGGCCCTTGAGCTGCAACAAACCACGCGCGTCGGCCTGCTTGATGAATGCGCTATCCAGCGCCGCATCTTTCAGGGTAAATGGCACATTCATGCGCGAGCGGTTGGCGATTGCGACCGGGCAGTTGTAGAAACCGTTGCTGCCATCAATCGCGGCGTACAGCAGATTAGCCTTGGCGATATTGGCTTGCTCCATCGCGGCGATACCTCCGTTGCGTTTCAACATCTGGAACACCAGACCGGCGATGTAGATGCCGTAGGTTGGCGGCGTGTTGTACATGGAGTCGTTATCGGCATGCGTCTTATAGTCCAGCATGGTCGGCGTACCCGCGACCACCTGTCCGATCAGATCCTCACGCACGATAACAATAGTCAGACCCGCCGGGCCGATATTTTTTTGCGCACCCGCATAGATCAGACCATATTTGGACACATCGACCGGACGCGACAAAATAGTGGAGGACATATCCGCCACCAGCGGTACGGAACCTGCCTCCGGCAGCCAATTGAATTCAACCCCACCTATGGTTTCATTGGGGGTGAAATGCAGATAAGCCGCATCCGGATCGCACTTCCATGCCGCAAAATCAGGCACGTAGGAAAAATTCTTGTCTGCACTGGTCGCAACGACATTTACGCTGGCGAATTTTTTCGCTTCCGAAATCGCCTTCTTCGACCACTCGCCGGTATTCAAATAATCCGCTGTCGTCTTGCCGCGCAATAAATTCATCGGGATCATCGCGAACTGTGCACTGGCGCCGCCTTGCAGAAACAACACCTTGTAATTGGCTGGAATGTCCATCAACTCGCGCAAATCGGCCTCGGCCTGCGCCGCGATACCCATGAATTCCTTGCCGCGATGCGACATTTCCATCACGGACATGCCGCTGCCCTGCCAGTCCAGCATTTCCGACTGTGCCTGTTGCAACACTTCTTTCGGCAATACTGCCGGACCCGCGCTAAAGTTGTAGATAGTCATTGCCACTCCTAAATTTTCAGTAAAAAATATAAAGTCGAGAATTGAGAATTGAGAAAACCCGGCGCGCCGCTTTTAACTCAATCCTTCATTCAGAAACAGGGGCTTTTCATTCAGCAACAGCAGCCTTGGCTGCGTTGTTTCGTGAGTAGCTGCGATCTCAATCCTCAATCCTACCCTCTTGATCCTGACCTTCCTGACCTTCCTGACCTTCTTCCTGCTCTTCTTCCGGCTCGACAAGACGACTCAGACCGGCCAACTTCTCGCCCTTCTCCATATTCATCAGTATCACGCCCTGCGTGGTGCGACCCATCTGGCGTATTTCCCTGACGCGCGTACGTATCAACACACCGCTGGTACCGATCAACATGATCTCGTCATCGGCACTCACCAGCGTCGCCGCAACCATCTTGCCGTTGCGCGCTGAAGCCTGAATCGCAATCATGCCTTGCGTACCGCGTCCGTGACGGGTGTATTCCGCGATCGGGCTGCGCTTGCCGTAACCATTTTCGGTCGCGGTCAACACGCTTTGCTCTTCATTCTCGGCTACCAGCAATGAAATAACATGCTGTTTGGCGGCCAGCTTCATCCCGCGCACGCCGCGTGAGGCACGACCGGTTTCCCGCACATCGTTCTCATCGAAACGCACGGCCTTGCCGCCGTTCGAGAACAGCATCACATCGTGCTGACCGTCAGTAATCGCAACGCCAATCAGATAGTCATCTTCATCCAGATTGATCGCGATAATGCCGCGCTTCATCGGACGGGAGAAATCGTTCAGCGCAGTCTTTTTCACCGTACCGTTGGACGTAGCGAAGAACACGTATTTATCTTCGACGAATTCGGTCACCGGCAGGATCGCGTTGATCTTCTCGCCATCCTCCAGCGGCAGTAGATTCACGATAGGCTTGCCGCGTGCCGTGCGGCTGCCTTGCGGCACTTCATAAACTTTCAGCCAGTAAACACGACCGCGATTAGAGAAACACAGAATGAAATTGTGCGTATTAGCGACGAACAGGTTGTCGATGAAATCATCTTCCTTGTTCGTGGTGGCTTGTTTGCCGCGCCCGCCGCGCTTCTGCGCACGGTACTCATCCATTTTCTGCGCCTTGATATAACCGCCGTGCGATAGTGTAACCACCACGTCTTCCGGCGGAATCAGGTCTTCCATGCTCATATCATGAGTGTGCGTGACAATTTCACTGCGACGCTTATCGCCAAACTGCGCTTTTACGGCTATCAACTCGTCGCTGATGATGGTGGTAACGCGTTCCGGCTTGGCCAGAATATCGAGCAAATCGGCAATCTTATCCATCACATCGCGGTATTCGCCGATGATCTTGTCCTGCTCCATGCCGGTCAGACGTTGCAGACGCAATTCCAGAATAGCCTGCGCCTGCGCATCGGAAAGGTGGTACCAGCGTGCGCCCTCCTTGTTCACCAGACCGAACTGAGGTGCCAGTCCGTCCGGACGCGACGCCTCGCTGACGCGACTCAACATATCTTCGACCAGCGAAGAACGCCAGCTGCGTGCCATCAGCTCACGTTTAGCATCAGCAGGGGACGGCGCAGCCTTGATCATGGCGATAATCTCGTCCACATTAGAAAGCGCAACGGCCAAACCTTCCAGCACATGGCCGCGTTCACGGGCCTTGCGCAGCTCAAACAGAGTGCGACGCGTGACGACTTCGCGTCGGTGACGCAGGAATGCATCCATGACCTGTTTGAGGTTGAGCAACCTGGGCTGACCATCCACGATGGCGACCATATTGATACCAAAACTGTCCTGCATCTGGGTATCTTTGTACAAGCGATTGAGCAGCACATCGGCATTCTCGCCACGCTTCAACTCGATCACCGCGCGCATCCCGGACTTATCCGATTCGTCGCGAATTTCCGAGATACCTTCCAGACGTTTCTCGCGCACCATCTCGCCGATTTTCATCAGCAGATTCGCCTTGTTCACCTGGTACGGCAGCTCGTCGATAATAATAGCCTGACGCTCGCCCTTGCCAATATCCTCGAAATGGCAGCGCGCGCGCATGACCACCCGACCACGGCCGGTACGGTAACCATCCTTTACACCCGCCAGACCATAGATAAAACCGGCTGTAGGAAAGTCAGGCGCTGGAACATATTCAATCAGCTCCTCGATATCCATATCAGGATTTTTCAGCAGCGCAAGACAGGCGTCGATCACCTCGGACATATTGTGCGGCGGAATATTGGTCGCCATGCCCACCGCGATACCGGAAGAACCATTCACCAACAGATTGGGGAAACGTGCAGGCAACACCAGCGGCTCATGCTCGGAACCGTCATAGTTCGGGCCGAAATCCACCGTCTCCTTATCCAGATCAGAGAGCAGCTCATGTGCAATCTTGGACATGCGGATTTCGGTATAACGCATCGCCGCCGCATTATCACCATCCACCGAACCGAAGTTACCCTGTCCGTCCACCAGCATATAACGCAACGAAAACGGCTGCGCCATACGTACGATGGTGTCATACACAGCGGTATCGCCATGCGGATGATACTTACCGATTACGTCACCGACGATACGCGCCGATTTTTTGTAAGCGCGATTCCAGTCATTCGACAGTTCGTGCATCGCAAACAGCACCCGGCGGTGTACGGGCTTCAAGCCATCGCGCACATCCGGCAGCGCGCGTCCTACAATCACGCTCATCGCGTAGTCCAGATAGGACTTGCGCATTTCTTCTTCAAGGCTGACCGGCAGAGTTTCTTTAGCGAATTGTTCCATGGGTATGTGTGTAGTTAACTCAAAAAAACAGCTCGCAAGTTTACCACAAGCTGACATTTTCAAGCCAGCCATTGCCGCGCCACGAATAGCCTGGCGGCTGCCAGAAAACCTGACCGGCGCAGGAATATTTGGCTACAGTAACAAGTTTTGCTAAAGTCGCGGCCTAGCCATCCAACCACACACCCGCCATGAGCAACGCCGACCCCGTCGAAATCGAGAAATTCTCCCAGTTAGCCCACAAATGGTGGGATCCGCATAGCGAATTCAAGCCTCTGCACGAAATCAACCCGCTGCGCCTGAACTATATCGATCGCCTTGCCGGACTTGCCGGAAAAACCGTGCTGGATGTCGGCTGCGGCGGCGGCATTCTGTCGGAAAGCATGGCCGGACTGAATGCAAGCGTCACTGGCATTGATTTATCCGACAAAGCCCTGCAAGTTGCCAAACTGCACCTGCTGGAGAGCGGGAAACAGGTCAATTACCGCAAGATCGCCGTGGAAGACATGGCAACCGAATGTCCTGGCACCTTTGACATCGTCACCTGCCTTGAAATGCTCGAACACGTACCTAATCCAGACAGCGTGATTGCTGCCTGTGCAAAGCTAGTCAAACCGGGTGGATGGGTATTTTTTTCCACGCTCAACCGCAACCCGAAATCCTACTTATTCGCCGTAATCGGTGCGGAATATGTGCTGAATATGCTGCCGCGCGGCACGCATGACTACGCCAAATTTATCAAGCCCTCCGAACTGGCTCAATCCTGCCGCAATGCCGGACTGAATGTGAATGACCTGATCGGCATGAGCTACAACCTGCTCAGCAAAGTATATTGCTTAGGCAAAGATACGGACGTGAATTTCATGATGGCCTGCCGCCTTGAATAACACCCTCTCACCCTCTCCCGCAAACGGGAAGCGCGTCAGCGCAAAAGAGAGGGTTGTCAAAGCCGTTCTGTTCGACCTGGACGGCACCTTCGCCGACACCGCACCCGACCTGGCAGCCGCACTCAATCACGCTCGCGCCGCGCGTCAACTACCACCACTTCCTCTGGCGACCATCCGCCCACAAGCCTCGCACGGCTCGCGCGGCCTGCTCAAAATCGGCTTCGACATCGAACCGGAAGCGCCAGATTACAACGCCCTGCGCGACATTCTGCTCAAACATTACGAGCACAATATCTGCGTACATACGCACCTGTTTGACGGCATGGCCGAACTGATTGCCGAACTGGAACATCGCAACATCAAGTGGGGCATTATCACCAACAAACCGCATATCTATACCCTGCCCCTGATGCAGGCGCTGGGCTATGCCGAGCGCGCCGCCTGCCTGATCAGCGGCGACAGCTACGCAAATGCGAAGCCTCATCCTGAGCCTATGCTCAGAGCCTGCGACATCATCGGGATAACACCTGAGCACTGCCTCTATCTGGGCGACGATGTGCGCGACATGCAAGCCGCCAATGCCGCCGCCATGCGCGGCATCATCGCGCGTTACGGTTACATCGGTGCAGATGCCGTGCTCGAATCCTGGAACGCACACGCAATTATTGATCACCCCGGTGAACTTCTATCCCTGATTGAGCTCTGAACCTGCTACAATCACTGACGTTTTGCAGCGTGAGCAGCAAAAACCAACCGGGGACGACTTGGCTTCGACGTGGGTTGCAAAGCAGAGTAGGGCATACCGAGGACCCGCAACCTCGTAAATCAGCTGGAAAAAACTAGTCGCAAACGACGAAAACTACGCTTTAGCCGCTTAGTCGGTTAGACCTCACACCCTGCTGTCTGTGGAGGGGCTCAAAGTCGCAAGATGGAGATGAGTGAGGTAAATTACACAGAATCGTGTCGTGCAGGGTCACTTTGTACGAAGCTAAAACTAAGGTGACTCGTCCCGTACCAGCCCGCCAGTTGGCGTGTCCGGGATTAAATTAAATAGCATGGCTAAGTATGTAGAACTGCCTGTAGAGTGCTTGCGGACGCGGGTTCAATTCCCGCCGTCTCCACCAATCTAAAGGTCTTCAAAAACCACTGAAGACCAATGCAGCCAAGCCTTTTAACGGGCTTGGCTGTTTCTTTTTAAAACGCTCAATTTGTCCTGAACGGGCTGATTCTGCCTCTGCTTGGTCACAACTCGGTCACAACCTGACCGCCCTGCTCCACCCTGTTAATTGCAAGGCTGCGCATCATGCATAGCCTTGATTGTTTTCGCGACAATCAGGCTGAAGCGCTCAACAAGGACGGGCATCAGAACTGGTATCGTTTAGTTCTGCACGATTTCCATGATGGGAAACAATTCGAAGGGATGATCCATAAATATGAAACATGGTCACAACCATCGGATGAACCCATGCCCAATTTTCATGGTGTGCGTGGCGAAGGCGATATTGAAAAAAACCGCGAACGGGCTGCCCGCCGCGCCAAAAAGAAAATCCGCCATGCGTGCAAATCCGCTCAATTTGACCGGATGCTGACGCTCACAACCCGAGATGCTATCTTTGAGCGTGAAGAATTCCAGAAGATGATCGAAAAATTCACCCGCCTTGTTCGCAAAGCCACTGGCGATGAAATGCACTACGTCCTGACAGTCGAAAAACACGACAGCATCAAAACCAGCGAGGCAAAACGCGGCTCACTTCATGCACATGTTGCTGTGCGAGGCCGTCAGGATTACAAGTTACTTCAATCAATCTGGAATTGCCGTGTGTGCGGTGGTCGTGGCTTTGTCAGGGTCAGCAATGGAACCAAAAAGATGAACCCAGGCAGTATTGCCAGCTACATTTCCAAATACATCAGCAAGTCTATATCAGACGTTGCAGCAAATAAAAAAAGCTACTGGATTTCTCAAAATATCGCAGCACCAATACGCACCATAAAGCTCTTTAGAACACTGCAAGAGGCGATAGCATGGCTGACTGCCTTCTATGACGAAAAAGGCGCTGCATGGGGCTTTGATCGCTGGCGTTGCTGGCAAGATACAGACCTTGGGGTCTTCTGGCTTCCTGCCGGTTAGAACCGCTCGTTCCACCCTCCTCTGAACCGTTCCATGGGCGCGTTTTCAACGAAGCGCAGCAGCATCACGCCGTCCGCGAGCTGAACGAATTTACAACCCTGATTCCCTGCTCTGCCAGACGGTGTTTGCTTCGAAAATTTTCACAAACAATCTGACAAGAAGCATTGCATTGTGTATATATACGCTTTACACTAGCAACATGATTAAATCCTTCGCTCACAAAGGTCTTGAAAAATTTTTTCAGACAGGAAACAAGTCCGGTATTCAGGCTGCACACGAACGCCGCCTTAGTTTGCAGTTAGCCAAACTGGATGCCGCAAATTCTCCGCAGGACATGGGCTTGCCTGCTTGGAAGCTGCATCCTCTCAAGGGTGAATTGAAAGGATTCTGGGCTGTATCGGTATCTGGAAATTGGCGATTAACCTTTAGATTCATAGGTCAAGATGCTGAAGTGGTGGATTATCAGGATTATCATTAGGAGAAAATTATGAGCCGCATGTTCAACCCCCCTCATCCCGGGGAAGTGTTAAAGGATGGCGTAATGGTCGATGGCGTCACCGTGACAGGTCTGGCTAAACAGCTGGGCGTAACCCGCGTGGCGTTATCTCGCGTGCTTAATGCGCATGCCGGAATTTCTGCGGATATGGCGCTCAAACTTGCTCGCGTTTTCGGTGGATCGGCTGAGTCTTGGCTCTACATGCAGGCCAATTACGATTTATGGCAGGCTGAACGCCGCGCAGTACAGCGCGATGAACTGGATCATGTTGCAGCGTAAACTTGTGCGGGCTGGGCTCGAAATCAGCGACAGCGCGCGCCGCGCGCGGCGGAGAGTGCGGGCGCAGCCCGCTATACTTGTATAAGGGACACATTCCCTTTCGCACCAGAATATAAATTTTAGAATGTAGTAAATCAACAAGCCTAAAAAATAATAAAGCTTAATTAAATATACAGTTATGTTCCACGAAGACAAACTGAACCTATAGAAGCACACCCTTATTTGGATAATGGACTGAACTTTCACATACAATCTTCACAAAACTTGGCATCCGAGGATCGGAAAATCGGTATGTGCCCTTTGCAACGCGATGAAGAATCTTCTGATGATTATCACCCACTAACTTGAGCTTCTTGCAAAATAGCTGAACGCAATGGTTTCAGCAGGGAAAGTCTCACATTCGGGTGAGATTTTTCATTATTCGAGCAACATTTTGCTCTTTACCCGTCCGAAATCATCGATTCTGCTCCTTTGTGCCCATAGGCC
>JAUXWM010000007.1 GCA_030681375.1 Gallionella sp. | reverse complement strand
GTTGCGTAGTATTCATATCGGGCGTTGATCAAGTCTTCAGAACCTTAATCTTGCCAGCAATGGCCGCCCACTTCTACCTGTTTTTTGCCCTTCAACTGGCAATTAATTCCGCTCAAATACGGAGTTTTGCAAGAGCCTCTACTATAGAAACGTATTTTACAAACACCCCAACCTCGCGAGAAAAAACGACATAATATTGTCTTGCAATTTGAGTTACGTTTGTGGCGGTGATTGATCACAATTAGCCGCCTGCTTTATTACAGATACCAGTCGCTCAAGGCATGCCCCGTGACAGTCCGCTAATGGCACAAAGTTGCTGGCCAAAAAGTCAGCCTGATCATCATACGACTATCCGGTATCGGACTGATAGCTGAAATTCAGCTTGCCTATGAACGGCGTACCGCTGCCGAGACACAGAGGACACTCTACTTGTAGCTGATGAAGGTGCCGAAGGTGAGCACCAACGATCACGGAATACGCATCAGAAGATATTAAATCGGCTAGGGTGCTACTCAACGCCGGCATCCACCCCACAAGTCTGCTTTCATGCTCAACAAGCTGCTGAGAAGGCTTTAAAGGCGTTACTGTCGACCACGCAGGATATTGACAATATTTACTCTGTCGCTAAATTATCAAAGACGGTTCGTGATTTATAACAAGAAAAACCTTAAGAGCGAGGGAATTGTGGGAACTGACTTGAATAATTCAATTCAGGGCTTGATGCACTGGTAACAGTTCTACCGGTGACATTGCTGATTGTCCTGTTGAGATAATCATCGACATGACCAACCTTTCGAACCTGTAAATCTGGCGAACCAGCACGCAGTCCTTCGCGCACGGATGCAACTCCCCAACCCTGTTTCAGCATCGTCTGTGCAATCTTAAAATCAGCGATAGATGGGTTGTAATCACTCCCATACCGAATTTTGAGGTGCTGATGTGCTTTGGCGACCACATCGACCAGATCGCCTTCTTTACCGCTCCATTCAGCCCGTACAGATACAACACGGACAACCCGTTCAGGCTTGTCATCTGGAACATCTGCAACCGATTTCGCAATATCCAGCCACATCAAGGCTTCTGGCGACAAACGCGGCGATGTGCGCGATTTTAATATCTTGACAAAAGGGAATCTGCCATTTTGTTCATATTTCGGTTTTCGGTTTGTAAATCCACCGAGGCGAAAAAAATGTTGACCATCACAACAACCGATGTCACTCCCGAACCTTTTATGCAATGTAAGTTCGATTTGCTTACGACCAGCCGCATCCAACGACTGAGGTAGCTTAAGCAATACTTGATGGTTGATGGGCGATGTCTCAATTACCAGGGCAGCGTCAAAACCTGCATATTCAAGCTCTTCAACTTCGGCCAGTTCAAGATCATCCAATAAAATATAAGGATGGATGCTGTGGCGGTCAGGTCTGATATAGATATTATTACCACGCGCATTTTCTCTTTTTAATCGTGCAATCTGATTCACAATCTGTCTCTCGTCAAACTTGGATATCATCATTTTGCCCGTCTGCTGATTCAAAATACCGATTTCAAAGACCGGTATATCACTCATAACGGACAGATGTTTTTGAACTGCTATAGCGGTTAAATCTTTTTGCATATCATCCCCCCTTGCACTGGCCGACATCCCAGGACTGCCGAGCTTTTGAAGAGGATGGTAAGTTGAAGCAATATCACCAACATCAGACTGCCGATAATTGCCCAAATTGTCCAATGTACCATCTTGTCCATTTTTGTCATCATCTGGCTCAAAGTATCGCGAATCGTCACAATTTGCTTGCTGTTGCGTACATTCGCGTCCTTCGTCTGGTCGGCGATCAAGCTCAGTTGTTGCGCCAACTTGTGCAGATCGTTGAGGGCGTTCTGTTCTACAACCCTTGCTGTTTCCTTTGCCGATTCTTCTATCCGACTTTGTATTAATTGCTGAATTTTGCTCATCGTCTTCACCTTTAATTTTTATGCATGCTCGTGTGAGTTCTACGCCTGCCAGTCGTTTAAATTCGTCCGTTCCGAACAATTCGACCTCTGCCCACCCCTTCTCGCGGCATTCATTAACAAGATCAATCACTTTGCTGTACGAAACTTTCCCGGTAATCTCAATGCTGTCTCCACGATCGATGCCACTGCGGTACGTCACCTCCCTACCAGACTGATCGACAAACGACAAGCAACGAATTTTGTTGGTCGTTAATGAATCTTCAATAACGCTACTTACCAACTGGGTGCGTATACCTTTTTTCTCAGCACCCAAAACTTTTGCACCGAATTTTGGTTGTGGCGGTAGCAAACCACGAGCGTCATTGCTGAGATGGCTGACTTGCTGATCCAACGGCAAATGCTTATTCAGAATTGATGCCCAACTTGCCCTTGCCTGCAATAACCAGTCCTTTCGGCTGCTGCCAATATCGGCCTTTTTACAACCACCCTCGGAAGGATCTTTCAAGTTGTATCTTTTGAAAAACAGTTCAGGAGGACGAACAATTCCATCGGACATACGTTCACTGATTAAAATATGGCAATGAGGATTTTGAGGATCGGCAACGGGGTCGTTATGGATAGCCCAGCTTGCGGGACAATTTGGGACATTTCTGGACAGCCACTCACGAATATAATTTTCATACTCCGATTCAGGGAGTTGATTTGGAAATGAAAGAATGGAACGCCGCGCCACCATGCCATTTGCGCGCTCAAACTCGTCTGCGGCTTTCCAAAATACAGTAGGGTCAGCATGCGCCCAGGATGGCATATTGACTAACCCAGTCATCGCAAGGTCGGACTTGTCACGATGATTTGCACGTGTGTCGTACCGACAGGCCGCTGCCGCAGACTGACCAACCGACTTGCTGAGGGTTTTTACCTCACAACGGAAATGGGAATGGGAATGGGAATGGGTCATGCTGCCACCCCGCTTTCTAACCTGCCACTTACTTTGGTTTTGACTTTCTTTCGCTCCCCGAGGTGTGGGGGGCGGGTGTGTGCTTCTTCTGTAATTGCCGTATTAGTTCTTCGTGTATCAGTAGTCACCCGCTTTACCATCGATGGTTTAACCACCCCCGGTAAATCGGGTGATGGTTCGATGATTGATATGGAATATACATCGAAATTCCAGGTAATTTTCCCCGCGACAGTTCTGCCTTTTTTTGCAACCAAATAGCCTGCCTTGATTAGCTCGTCACGGATTTTTGGCCATGTGTGTTTCGTTATTCCGGTAAGTCGCATCATCGGGTCAATTCGAACGCACCAATCTGACGGACGTGTCAATAGCCAAAATAATACTCCCCGCGTTTGACATGAAAGACGCAAATCTTCTGCCGCAGCACGAGGAACAGATTCCCATGCTTTGGTATGAGTGCGGATCATACTCATAACGCACCTCCAGCACCTTCAACCACCGCAACCCGTCCGGCACGTTCAGCATTTGTTGGACGACCACGTTTGCGTTTTACAATCGAGGTATCAATTGTTTCCACAACATTGCCTGCCGAGCGCAATTCAGGGACTGAAATGCCGCGTTTCCTCGCCTCCAAAGTCTCTGACTTTTTTGGACGACCTACCGTTGTTGATTTACGTTTGATCGCTGAAACACTTAGGTGTGCTTGTGATTCGCCGTCATCAAGATACTTCTCTAAATCAACATTGAAGCAGACAAGTTTGCTGCCGATTTTTCTGACGCGCACGGGAAACAAGCCGCGTAATCTTGCAACATACGCTGACTCAGGGGTTGGGTATGATAAATCTTTGGCTACATCGAGAAACGATAATACTGATTTTGAATGCATAGTGTGTATCCTCGTTCGGATACACACTCACTTTTGCAGAATGCCGGTAGGCAGGTGGTGTGTCACAAGATACCGTCTTGCTCGGTTGTCGGTGTTCCTCATTTCCGACGTTCTAATCAAATCATGGGCATTTGCTACTTGAGAGATCCCACCTCTCGATCCTACACAAATTCTTTTGTGCAGTAGATTTGACTGCCTGCTCGTTCGTGATTGCTATTATCTTTAAGCAAGATAAATTTTGCAAGTATTTTCATGTAATTTTTTGTAATAGATTGTTAGCACACAAGATAGAAAATTAGCACGCCAACGCATTAAAGCATCAGTAGATATGTTCTGTAATGTCTGGTGTGCTGCTGCTTATTGCAGAAACAAGACAATATCATTTTAGGCAAAATATGATATTTGGGACACTCTTGGGACAGTTGAAAGCAAAGAACTACTGTTATCTCGTGTAATGAGTTGTAATACCAGGTAATTAAAAAATCACCCAATCAATTGAAATAAATAACTTATTTGGTGCCCAGGACCGGAATCGAACCGGTACGGAGATCGCTCCCCGACGGATTTTAAGTCCGTTGTGTCTACCAATTTCACCACCCGGGCGGGTATTTTGTATGGAGGTGCGTCCCAGAGTCGAACTGGGCTAACCGGATTTGCAATCCGGGGCATAACCGATTTGCTAACGCACCGTGCTTCAAAGCACGCTTTGAAATAAATAAGGGAAAGCCTGATGCTTTCCCTTGAATGTGGAGCGGGAGAAGAGGCTCGAACTCTCGACCTATACCTTGGCAAGGTATCGCTCTACCAACTGAGCTACTCCCGCATTGGAGCATCGCAAAACGTGAAACTTAACTCCGGTGAAACTGGAGCGGGAGAAGAGGCTCGAACTCTCGACCTATACCTTGGCAAGGTATCGCTCTACCAACTGAGCTACTCCCGCATTGCGAGGCGCGAATTATAGGGGGTTCAGAATTTCTGTCAAGATTTTTTGCTCACTACAGGCGAAATAAGCGTGCAAAGTTCTCACTGGTGCGCAAACCCACTTCCTCCACGCTGATACCGCGCAACAAGGCGATTTCTTCGGCCACATGTTTCACATACGCCGGTTGATTGAGTTTGCCGCGATAAGGCACAGGTGCGAGATAAGGCGCGTCTGTTTCGATCAGCATACGATCCAGTGGTACGCGCCGCGCGACATCCTTGATCTGCAGTGCGTTCTTGAAGGTAACAATGCCGGAAAACGAGATATAGAATCCCATTGCCAGCGCAGCTTCCGCTACCTCCCAGTTCTCGGTGAAACAGTGCATCACGCCGCCCGCCTCAGCCGCGCCCTCCTCCGCCATGATGCGCAGCGTATCCTCGGCAGCGCTGCGCGTATGGATGATCAGCGGCTTGCCGCATATACGCGAGGCGCGGATGTGATTGCGAAAGCGTGCGCGCTGCCAATCCAGATCACCGCTCAGGCGGTAATAATCAAGCCCCGTCTCGCCTATCGCGATAATTTTCGGGTGGCAGGCCAACGCAACCAGATGTTCGACAGACGGTTCTTCAACATTCTCGTAATCCGGATGTACGCCCACCGAGGCATAGATATTCGGATAATCTTCAGCGAGCTTGAGCACCTGCGGAAAATCGGCCAGATTGACTGATACGCATAACGCGCTCAGCACATCGTTTTGCCGCATTTTAGCCAGCACGTCGCCGATATTTTCTGACAACTCGTGGAAATTGATATGGCAATGAGAATCTATAAAAGGCATGGTTACACGTGCATCAATTGACAATAGGTTAACAAAAGCGATTCGATGAAAAGTTTAGGATTCAGCGTGTGTTGCGATTCGCGTTTCGCCGTTTGCAGGTATTTTTGCAGGCGTACCAGATTCAGCGGATCAAGCGGCGCAACCAGCTTCCGGATAAGCGCCTCGTCTGCCGGATGATAGCGCAAGCGCCCCGTAAGCTTCATCGAAGTCAGGTCATGACTCCATTGTTGCAACCACTGCACAATCTCCACCTGCTCGGTCTTCTGCAATGCATCGGTCAGCGCGAACACGTCCAGCGTCACCGGTTGCTTTACGCCGCGCAACAACTTATCGCGCGCATCGATACCGTTTTGTTCCGCACCCTGCAACGCCTGCAAGGGTGAAAATCCGGCAATCGCCAGCGCATCGACGGGATTTTTCACTCCCTGCCCCGCCAGCCAGCGCGTAGCCGTGGACGCATCCGGTGCAGCCAGACTAAATACCAGGCAACGGCTTAGCAGGGTAGGCAGCAACTGCTGCGGCTTGTGCGTCACCAGGATGAACAACAGACCGGCAGGAGGCTCTTCCAGACTCTTCAGCAAGGCATTGGCCGCATTTGCATTCATGGCCTCCGCCGGGTGGACGATAACCACCCGCCGACCGCCCTGATGCGCGCTCATGCCCAGAAAATCAGCCAAGCCACGAATCTGATCTACCGAAATTTGACGACTGGGTTTCTTGCCTGCCTCGACTTCCTCGGTTTCGGATTCGGGTTGCAAAAAACGGAAATCCGGATGCGTACCCTGAAGAAACCAGTGGCAGGAGGGACACACGCCACAGGCAAAGCCATTAGCCAGCGGATGCTGGCACAACAAGGCACGGGCGAAGTTCAGCGCAAGGCTCAGCTTGCCCACGCCCTTCTGCCCCTGAAACAACAAGCCCTGCGAGGCGCGTGCGCGCAAGGCCTGCAAACGCGCCCAGTCGTCTTGCTGCCAGGGGTAGAGTTCGTTCATATTCAAATCGACTCGATAATTGCGGCCAACTGCCGCTGCACCGCATCCAGCGTCTGCGCCGCATCGATCACCGCGTAGCGTTGCGGATTTTCTGCCACACGCCGGTGATACCCGGCGCGCACCCGCTCGAAGAACGCATCCTGTTCCTGTTCGAAGCGATCCAGACTCACATTATTGGACAGGCGTTGCCGCGCGACCTCCACCGGCACATCGAAAAACAGTGTCAAGTCCGGCTGCAAATCGGGGTGCACCCATTGTTCCAGTTGCCTGAGTTTTTCCCAGTCCATGCCGCGACCGCCGCCCTGATAGGCAAAACTGGCATCGGAAAAACGATCGGAAATCACCCACTTGCCGGCCGCCAGCGCGGGCTTGATGACCTGTTCGACATGCTCAAGACGCGCCGCAAACATCAGCATCGCTTCTGTGCCGATGCTCATGGACTGATTGAGCAGCATTTCGCGCAAAGCTTCGCCCAACGGTGTGCCACCCGGCTCGCGTGTCACAATCACATCCGCGCCACGCTGCCGCAAGGCATCGGCAAACCACGCCAAATGCGTGCTCTTCCCCGCCCCGTCCACGCCTTCAAAAGTAATAAATTTGTTCATTTCTGGTACCTGTTCACCGCCTGGTTATGTGCGTTCAGATTACTGGAAAATTTCGAGCTGCCATCGCCGCGCGCGACGAAGTATAAGGCATTGGTGCTGGCGGGGTGCAGCGCGGCATGCAGCGCATCTCGTCCCGGCATGGCGATCGGTGTGGGCGGCAGTCCGCCACGGGTATAGGTATTGTACGGGGTGTCGCTGGTCAGATCACGGCGGCGCAGATTGCCGTCAAATTTTTCTCCCATTCCGTAAATCACCGTCGGGTCGGTTTGCAGCATCATGCGGATGCGCAGGCGATTGACAAACACACCGGCTATCATGGGTCGATCACTCGCCGCGCCGGTTTCCTTCTCCACGATGGAAGCCAGTATCAGCGCCTGATAGGGGGTTTCCAGAGGCAAGTCCGGGCTGCGCGCCTGCCAGGCTTCATTCAGGCGTTGCTGCATCAGACGATAGGCGACTTTCAGCAGTTCGATGTCGCTGCCGCCTGCGGCAATATGGTAGGTTTCCGGGAAAAACAGCCCCTCGGGGTGGCTTTCGGGCGCGCCGATGCGCTGCAATATTTCGCTGTCAGACAGATTGAGCGTGTCATGCCGCAGATTCGGACTGGCATTAAGCATATTGCGCAACTGCCTGAAATTCCAGCCTTCGATGAGGGTGATCTGGCTCTTGCTGACATTGCCCCGTGTGATCATTGTCAGCAATTCCATGCGGCTAACCGGCTGATCCAACTGATAGACGCCCGCCTTGATTTGTCCGGCCCGACCCAGCAGGCGCGCAAAGGCTACGAATAATCGAGGCGACTCCAGCAGGCCTTCGCGTTCAAATTGGCGCGCGACCGCGCTCAGGCTGCTGCCCTGATTCAGGGTGAATTCCAATGGCAGCTTCGCTGGCGCCAACGGGCTGTAGGCATAATAAGCCAGGCCAACGCAAGCCAGCATCAATAACAGCAGCAATACCTTTAATTTACGCATCATGCGTTCACCTCGCCCGCCAGCCCGGCGCGTATCCGCAGTACATAATCCAAGCCTGTCCACTGTTGCTGTTCGAAGCGAGACACCGACCACAAGCCGAATACGCTGCTGCTTAAAAACACCTCATCTGCGCCACGCAGTTCATCCAGTTTGACATCGCGCACCTCGACCGCCATGCCGATTTCCCCTGCATACGCCATCACGCGATCACGCTGTACACCTGCCACGCCGCAACGCGCCAAATCCGGCGTAATCAGCCGACCGCCTGAAATCAGAAACACATTGCTGCGCGTACCTTCAATCACATTATCATCAGCATCCAGCAACAACCCTTCAGCCACAGAGTCGCCCAGACCGACAATTTCGGCGGCGGCCAGCACGTTTTCCAGACGGTTCAGATGTTTGATTCCGGCCAGGCGCGGCTGCCAAGCCAGACGCAGCTCGCACAGCGCCAACGTCACGCCCTGCAAGGCCCAGCTCGCCGGGTATTCCGGCACGGGTGCGACGTCCCAGATATGAAGGGGTATGGTCTGCGGCGATGGCGCGTAGCCGCGCTTAGCCTGTCCGCGCGTGACGATCAGTTTGAATACGCCATCAGGATGGTCAGCCAGCAGACCGGCCAGTTCAGCGGACAGACGCGCATAGTCCGGGCAGGCGATACCCAGAGCATTGCAGTCATGTTGGATTTTTTGATAATGCAAAGGCCAGTGTAATGGCCGCCCCTGCTCGCCGCGCAGGGTACGAAACACGCCGTCGCCATAAAGCAAACCGCGATCACGGATACTGATCAAATTGCCCGCTTTGCCATTGACCAGCATAGAAATGAGCCCGAAAAAACATTGTCCACGAAAAACACGAATTTCTCGAAAAACATCAAAGTCCTGCTCAAATATTAAAACAGGCTATTACTTAACAGCCTGAATTGCATTTTTTGAATGATGTTTGTGTTTTTGCGTACTTTTCGTGGATAGAAAGATTTCTTACGTTAACAGGACTGCGTCAGACTTTACTGAACACCAGCGTACCGTTAGTTCCGCCGAAACCGAAGTTATTGTTCATGGTCACGTTAATTTTCATGTCACGTGCCGTGTTTGCACAATAATCCAGATCGCACTCCGGGTCTTGCTCGAAGATATTGATAGTCGGTGGTGAAATTTGATGATGAATTGCCAGCACCGAGAAAATAGACTCGATACCGCCCGCACCGCCCAGCAAATGACCGGTCATGGACTTGGTCGAATTCACCACCAGCTTATGGGCATGGTCGCCGAAAGCCAGCTTGATCGCCTCGGTCTCGTTTTTATCGCCCAGCGGAGTCGATGTGCCGTGCGCATTGACGTACTGCACCTGATCCGGATTCAGACCGGCATTCATCAACGCATTCAGCATGCTGCGCTTGGGGCCGTCACTGTTCGGCGAGGTGATATGGTAGGCATCGCCGCTCATGCCGTAACCGCTTACTTCAGCATAAATTCTGGCTCCGCGCGCCTTGGCATGCTCATACTCTTCCAACACCAGCGCGCCCGCGCCTTCGCCGATCACAAAGCCATCTCTGTCTTTGTCCCACGGACGACTGGCCGTAGCCGGATCATCGTTACGCGTGCTGAGTGCGCGCGCAGCAGCAAAGCCGCCAACCGCCAGCGGGCCTATGGTCGCTTCCGCTCCGCCCGCAATCATCACATCCGCATCGCCGTATTCGATCATGCGTGCCGATTCACCGATGCAATGCGTCCCCGTCGTACAGGCGGAAACCATCGCCAGATTCGGGCCTTTCAATCCGTACATCACGGACAGATTGCCGGAAATCATGTTAATGATGGTGCCAGGAATAAAGAAGGGTGAAATCTTGCGCGGACCGGCGGCGAGGTAATCGTTATGCGTATCCTCGATCATCGGCAAGCCGCCGATGCCCGATCCGATATTCACACCGATGCGTTCCGCATTCTGCTCTGTGACTTCCAGACCCGAATCCGCGAACGCTTCCATCCCCGCCACCAGGCCAAAATGGATAAATCGCCCCATACGGCGCGCATCCTTGGCAGGCAGATACTGTGTGACATCAAAATCACTCACCTCACCCGCAATCTGACTGGCAAAGGGACTCGCATCGAAATGCGATATTTTGACTATCCCCGACTTGCCTGCGACGATATTCTGCCAGGCAGTGGGTATTCCAATACCGACTGGGGATACGATCCCCAGACCGGTTATAACAACTCTACGTTTAGACAAATTAACTCCGCCAACTCTGAAGGAAATTGAAACAGTTACTTGGGATGCGCCAGAACGTAATCGATAGCTTGCTGAACAGTAGTGATATTTTCTGCATCTTCGTCAGGAATTTCGCATTCGAATTCTTCTTCCAGCGCCATTACCAGCTCAACGGTATCGAGGGAATCAGCACCCAGATCATTCACGAATGAAGACTCGTTTTTCACTTCAGATTCATTTACGCCCAGTTGCTCGGATACGATCTTTTTTACGCGTTGTTCAATAGACATTTTATGGCTCCACCCTGTTGTAAGTTAATAAGCGGGAAGGATTGTATCAAAGTTGCGTGGAATTCCCAACAACATCCGCACCATGCAAAATAACCTCAATCAATCATAAGCTTATTCACCCCTAAGAATACGCATAGGCGACATCTCGACCAGCCTGCGTGTATTCAACCATCCTGCCAGCATCACCAGAACCACGCCGCCCAGCATGCCACTCAGCCAAACCATGCTATTTGACTGATATGGAATTTCCAGTATGTAGTACGCCAGCACCCAGCCTAACAGCGCCGCACTCGCCGCCGCAAACAGACCGCTAAGCAGCCCCAGAACGGCGAATTCGCCCAGATGCAGGCGCCGTAAATAAGCACTGTCAGCGCCCAGCGTGCGCAGAATCGCGACCTGGTGCACCCGTTCGTCCTGCGTGGACAGCAATGCCGCATACAGCACCACCACCCCGCTCAGCAGAGTAAACAGGAATACCACACTGACCGTTTGCGACACTTGCTCTATAATGTTGCGCACCTGTGCAATGGCCGCGCCGGTATCGATCACCAGCAGATTGGGAAACGCCCGCACCAGCTCATCGCCCGCCCGCACCTTGTCCGGCGGCAAGTGAAAACTGGTGAGATAGCTGGATGGATAATCCTGCAACAGGCCTGGCGTTCCGATGACAAAGAAGTTCACCTGCATGGAGTCCCATTGAACCTTGCGCAGACTGGTAACCCGCGCGGAAAAACGACTGCCTGCCACATCGTAGGTCAATTCATCACCCAGATGAATGTTCAGCGTCTTTGCGATACCTTCCTCCACCGACAACTGCCCGTTTTCACCTTGCGACCACCAACGCCCGCTCACCAGCTCATTCCACTGCGGCATCCTGTCCGCGTAGGACAGATTGAATTCCCGCTCTACCAACCCCTGCGCCCTAGTATCCGCATAACTCTCGCCATTGATAGCGCGTTCATTGATCGCAAGCAGACGGCCTTTCACCATAGGCAGCAACTGGGGCGACGGCAATTGCTGTGCCACCACAAAATCCAGCACGGCCTGCCGCTGATCGGGCTGGATATTCACCACGAAGCGGTTCGGCGTATCCGCTGGCAGCTTACCCTGCCAGCTTTGCAGCAGATCGCCGCGCACCAGCGTCAGCAACAGCAGCGCCATGCCGCCCAGACTGAGTGCAACCACCTGCACCGCCGTGCTGCGCCCATGCCGCGCGAGGTTGTTGAGCGCATGGCGCGCGCCGAATAAATTGGCATGACGCGCCAGACCCTGCAACATCAGCCAGGCCAGAACGCCAAACACCAGCAGACCGGACAACAAACCACCCAGCACGGTCAAACCCAGCTGCAGCGTACCCGCTTGCCACAGAAACAGGATAGCCAGCACCAGAATCGCCAGACCATAGATCAGCCAGCCGCTGACCGTCGGCGAACCCATTTCGCGGCGCAATACACGCAGCGGCGATACGCGGCGCAATTGCAGCAAGGGCAGAAAGGCAAAGCCGATCAGCAACGCGAACCCGCTGGCTCCCGCCTTGAGCACCGGCAACATGCCGGGTTGCGGCAGATCCGCTTCGCGCATGGTTGCGATGCTCTCTATCAGGATGGCTTGCGTGACATAGCCCAGCAGCGAGCCAGCCAGCACCGCCAACAAGCCCACCAGCACAAACTGATACAGGAACAACCGTAACAGCTGCCCCTGCTGCGCGCCCATACAGCGCATCACCGCACAACCATCCAGATGACGCGCGACGTAGCGCCGCGCCGTCAGTGCCATAGCCACCCCGGCGAGAATCGCGGCGGTGAGCGCGGCAAGGCCCAGAAAGTGTTCCGCGCGCTCCAGCGCGGTGCGAATTTCCGGGCGCGCGTCCGTCACATCTTCCAGTCTTTCGTTGCCGGAGAGCCTGGGTAGCCATTGTCCACGCAAGGCCACCACCTGCGCCGCCTCCCCGGCGACCATCAGACGGTAAGAAATGCGGCTGCCTTCCTGAATCAGGCCCGTTGCCGCCAGATCAGCTTCATTCATCAACACACGCGGCGCGAAGCTGGCAAAACCGATAGTCTGGTCGATGTCCTTCACGATGCGTGCCGCCACCACAAAACGCTGCGCACCGAGACTCACTTCTTCTCCCACACGCAGATCGAGACGGCGCATCAGGCGCTCGTCCGCCCACACCGTACCGCGTTCCACTACTCCCTCACCCTTTGAGGTAGAGGGCTGGAGTGAAAGCGCTGAACGCACCCGCCCTCCATTGCCGTCGTCGATCTCGATTTTGCCGCGCAGCGGATAGCCCGCCTCCACCGCCTGAATCTCGGCGAGCAACACCTGTTCGCGATACGCCACCATGCTGGGAAAAGTGCGGCTCTCCACCGCCTGCAAGCCCCGCGCCTCGGCTGCTTCCCGATAAAAAGGCGGCAATTCCCGCGTCGAAGTGATGCGCATATCCGCACCCAGCAAACTGGTGGCCTGCTGCCACAATGCCTGCCGCACCCGGTCGGCAAACAGCCCGACTGTGGCGAGGCTGCCCACGGCCAGCACCAGCGCCAGCAGCAGCACACGCCATTCCCCCGCACGCCAGTCGCGGCGCAGCAGATTGATGGACAAGCGAAATATACTCATAGTCAATCTACCATCCGCCCTGCCTCAAGGCGCAGTTGTTTACCGCAACGCTTTGACAAAAGCTCATCATGCGTCACCAGTATCAGGGTCGTGCCTTGCACGCGGTTGAGTTCCAGCATCAGGTCGATGACCTGCGCGCCTGTTGCCGCGTCGAGATTCCCTGTCGGCTCGTCGGCAAACAGGATTTTCGGCTGGCTGACAAAGGCGCGCGCCAGCGCCACGCGCTGCTGTTCACCGCCGGACAGGTGTTTGGGCAAATGATGGGCGCGGGCGGAGAGCCCCACCTGTTCCAGCGATATCCCGGCGCGTTGCCGCGCATCGGACGCGCCGCGCAGTTCCAGCGGCAGCATGACGTTCTCCAGCGCGGTGAGCGCGGGCAGCAACTGGAACGACTGAAACACAAAGCCCGCCAGTTCGCCGCGCAAGCGGGCGCGTCCGTCTTCATCCAGCGCAAACAAGTCTGCGCCTGCAAGCCAAACACTGCCGCTGCTCGGCACATCCAGTCCGGCCAGCAGTCCCAGCAAGGTGGATTTACCCGAACCGGACGCGCCGACTATGGCCAGACTCTCGCCCGCTGCCACTTCAAAATTGATTTCATGCAAGATATTCAGCGGCAGCTCGCCACTTAACACTTGCTTACTCAGCTTAACCGCCCGCACAATCGCTGCCATGAAAAAAATATCCTCGTCGATTCTGATTATCCTGAAGCGCGCCCTGCTGCTCGCCGCGCTCTGCCTGCCCGGAGCCGTTCAGGCCGCATCCGCACCTGAAAATATCCTGGTATTCGGCGACAGTCTATCAGCAGGATACGGCATAGACACGCAAGATAGCTGGCCCAGCCTATTACAGCAGGAATTTGATCGCAGTCGCAAGCCGTACAAGATCGTGAATGCCAGCATCAGCGGCGAGACCACGCTGGGCGGGCGACAACGCTATACCAAACTGCTGGAACAATACCGCCCCGCCATCGTGATCGTGGCACTCGGCGCAAACGACGGCTTGCGCGGCTACAGCACGACAGAGATTGAACGCAATCTGCATGAAATTCTCGCGCAAACCAGCCGGAGCCGCGCCAAAGTCCTGCTGGTCGGCATGAAGCTGCCGCCGAATTACGGAGAAATCTATACCCGGCAATTTCAGGCTATTTTCCCCCGTCTGGCAGCGAAGCACCGCGTCCAACTGCTGCCTTTCCTGCTCGAAGGCGTGACAACAGAACAATTTCAGGCCGACTACCTGCACCCCGCCGCGGCCTCACAACCGCAAATCATGCGCAATGTGCTGCGCGCCCTCAAGCCGCTGCTGCGCTGAGCAACTCGTCGGGCGACACGGACAAAACCCGCTCCGGCGCAGTACAGATGCAGCGGGCGCTCATGATATGATGCGCGTCTTAATTTATCCCGACTCCTCCACAGGTAAAACCACCTGATGGTCATCCGGGCTCATAGTGCATTTGATATTCAGGGTGTGTAATGAAAAGCAGTGAAATTCGCCAAAAATTCCTAGATTATTTCGCCTCCAAAGGCCATACCGTGGTCGCATCCAGTTCGCTGGTGCCGCACGAAGACCCGACGCTGCTGTTCACCAACGCGGGCATGAACCAGTTCAAAGATGTGTTCCTCGGCTTCGACAAGCGCCCCTACACCCGCGCAACGTCATCGCAGAAATGCGTGCGCGCCGGTGGCAAGCACAACGATCTGGAAAACGTCGGCTACACCGCGCGTCATCACACCTTCTTCGAGATGTTGGGCAATTTCAGCTTCGGCGATTATTTCAAGCGCGACGCGATTGCCTATGCCTGGGAATTGCTCACGGTAGAGTTCAAGCTGCCCAAGGAAAAACTTTATGTCACGGTGTATGCCGAGGACGACGAAGCATATGACATCTGGACCAAAGAGGTCGGCGTGCCCAATGAGCGCGTGATCCGCATCGGCGACAACAAGGGCGCACGCTACGCCTCCGACAACTTCTGGATGATGGGCGATACCGGCCCCTGCGGCCCCTGCACCGAGATATTTTACGACCACGGTGACCATATCCCCGGCGGCCTGCCCGGCACACCCGAGGAGGACGGCGACCGCTACATCGAGATCTGGAACAACGTGTTCATGCAGTTCAACCGCGATGAAGCGGGCGTGATGCATCCGCTGCCCAAGCCTTCGGTGGATACCGGCATGGGACTGGAGCGCATCTCGGCGGTGTTGCAGCATGTGCATGCCAACTACGAGATCGACCTGTTTCAGGCGCTGATTAAAGCGGCGGCGCGCGAGACACGCCGAGAGGACTTGCTCAACCCACAGGCGGGGATAGATGCACGAAGCCAAGGAGCTTTGGACGAGACATACCATGAAGGTAGGCGAGGAGAAAGCGACGCAGGCGACAAAGCAGATGCCACGCCTGCGGGTTTGAGCTCGTTGAAAGTGCTGGCCGACCACATCCGCGCCTGTTCCTTTTTGATCGCCGACGGCGTGATCCCCGGCAACGAAGGACGCGGCTATGTACTGCGCCGCATCATCCGCCGCGCCATCCGTCACGGCTACAAGCTGGGCGCGCGCGAAGCATTCTTCTACAAAATGGTGCCCGATCTGGTCGAACAAATGGGTACGGCCTATCCCGAACTGGTCGCCGAGCAGGTGCGCGTGAAGGGCATACTCAAACTGGAAGAGGAGCGATTCTTCTCTACCATCGAACATGGCATGGCGATACTCGAAGCCGAACTGAGCGCCATGCAAACAGCTGGAAATGCAGTGTTCAACGGCGAGACCGCGTTCAAACTGCATGACACCTTCGGTTTCCCGCTCGACCTGACTGCCGATATCTGTCGCGAGCAGGATGTAACGGTGGACGTGGCGGCTTTCGACAAGGCGATGGCGAACCAGAAGCAAATGGCGCGCGCGGCTGGCAAGTTCAAGATGGCCGCAAACCTCGAATACTCCGGCCCGGCAACCGCCTTCCACGGTTACGACACCCTGGAACACAAGGGCAACGTGCTCGCGCTGTACAAGGACGGCGTATCGGTGAACGAACTCGGTGAGGGCGACACCGGCGTGGTGGTGCTGGACGATACGCCTTTTTACGCCGAATCCGGCGGTCAGGCGGGCGATTCCGGCGAGTTGCGCAGCGTGCACGGCATCTTCGCAGTGGAAGATACGCAAAAGATACAGGCGGCGGTGTTCGGTCATCACGGCACGATTACCACCGGCAAACTGACAATAGGCAACGGCGTGACGGCACGCGTGAACATGGCGGCACGGCGGCATACCGAGCGCAACCACTCGGTCACACACCTGATGCACAAGGCGCTCTCCGAAGTGCTGGGCGATCATGTGCAGCAGAAGGGTTCGCAGGTCGATGCCGACAAGACGCGCTTTGACTTCGTGCACAGCCAACCGATGAGCGACGCGGAGATACTCCGGGTGGAAGCCATCGTCAATGCGGAGATACTGGCCAATACCGCAACCAACGCAAGCGTGATGGGCATAGCGGACGCGCAGCAGACCGGCGCCAAGATGCTGTTCGGCGAGAAATACGGAGATGAAGTGCGCGTGCTGACAATCGGCAGTTCCAAAGAATTGTGCGGCGGTACGCATGTGGCGCGCACCGGTGATATCGGCCTGTTCAAGATCGTCGCAGAGAGCGGCGTGGCGGCAGGCGTGCGACGCGTCGAAGCAGTCACGGGCGAGGGCGCACTGGGGCTGATCCAGACACGGGAGCGCCAGTTGCGTGCCGTTGCGGACGCGGTGAAGGCGCAGCCGCATGAGGCAGCAACACGCATCGCGCAGATCATGGATAGCGTCAAATCGCTGGAAAAGGAACTGGCCGCACTGAAATCGAAGCTGGCTTCCGCGCAGGGCGATGAATTGCTCGCACAGGCACAGGATATCAACGGCGTGAAGGTACTGGCAGCCTTACTGCCCGGTGCGGATGCGGCGGTATTGCGCGAGACACTGGACAAGCTGAAAGACAAACTTCATTCCGCGGCCATCGTGCTGGCCTCGGTGAACGACGGCAAGGTCAGCCTGATCGCCGGTGTCACAGCGGATCAAACCGCTAAAGTTCGTGCGGGTGAGTTGGTGAACATGGTCGCGCTGCAAGTCGGCGGCAAGGGCGGCGGCAGGCCGGACATGGCGCAGGCGGGCGGCACGCAGCCTGAGCATCTGGCAGCGGCGCTGGCCTCTGTCGCGGATTGGGTGCGCCATAAGTTATAGATGCACAATCAAACCTGATCCTTTGGTATATGGCTCGTTGTGCAATTTAATCCGGTGATGATGCCAGCAGATACCGTTTAACCATTAGCTCCGGTTCGGCGAGTAATGCCTCAAACTGTTCGAGCGGCATGGGCTTGCCAAACAGATAGCCCTGATAACTGTGGCAATGGCTGTCACGCAGAAAATTTATGTGTTCCTGCTTTTCCACACCCTCGGCAATGATATGCAAGTCGAGCGCGCTGGCCATTGCGATGATGGTCTGCACGATGGCGGCATCGTGGCGATCACCCGGCAAATCACGTACAAAGGACTGGTCGATCTTGAGCTGATCGAGCGGCAATCTCTTCAGATAAGACAATGAAGAATATCCGGTGCCAAAGTCATCCATCGAGAACTTGATGCCCATCTGCTTCAGTTCATGCATTTTGCTGATCGTCTCGTCGATGTTCGACTGCACCACGCTTTCAGTCAGTTCCAGCTTAAGAAGTGCCGGATTGATGCCACTGCTTTGCAAATTTTTGCGCACCACGTCGACAAAATTGGCCTGATGGAATTGTTTGGCGCTGACGTTTACCGCCAGCGTCAGTCCGCAAGTCTTCGGATCACCTTGCCATTTTCTGATCTGTGCACAGGAGGTTTGTAGTACCCAGGTGCCGATCGGCACGATCAGCCCGGTTTCTTCCGCCAAAGGAATAAATTTTGCGGGTGAAACCAGGCCGCGTTGCGGATGCTCCCAGCGCAGCAGCACTTCTGCGCCTAACACCCTCTGTTTTCCTACCTGTATCTGGTAATAAAGGCGCAACTCCTGCCTCTCGAGCGCAAGCCGCAAGTCGCTTTCCAGCCGGATGCGCTCTTCCAGCACTCCCTGCATGACAGGGTCGAAAAAACAAATCGTGTTGCGACCGTCATCCTTGGCCTGATACATGGCCGCATCGGCATATTTGAGCAGCTCGTCCAGCGAGCACTGCTGCCCCATGAACAGGTTGATACCTATGCTGCTCGTGCTGTAGAGCGTATGACCATCAATCAGGTGGCTATGGTTGATGCATTCCTGAATTTTTTCCGCAATAAGCTTTGCGAGGTTGACCGCCATACCCTGTTCATGCCCCAAGGATTCGACCAACACCACAAATTCATCCCCCCCCAGTCGTGCAACCGTGTCTCCATCACGTATGCACCGCTGCAGGCGGTTAGCGATCTCGATCAGCAATAAGTCGCCGATCTCGTGTCCCTGCAAGTCGTTGATAGCCTTGAAATGATCCAGATCGAGAAACATCACCGCACCGTATTCTCCGTCGCGCTTGCTACGTGCCATGGCCTGGCGCAAGCGCTCATACACCATACGGCGGTTGGGCAAGCGGGTCAGCGGATCGTAGTAGGCCAACTGGGATATTTCCTCTTCTGCCTGTTTGCGTTCGCTGATGTCGCGCACCAGAGCGACGCAAATCAGCTTCTGATCTTCCTGACGCACGGCCTGAATATAAACTTCCACCGGTATCGTATGTCCATCCTGGTGTCTGTTCACGGTCTCGAAGATCAGCGATGGGGTTTCCCCGTTCAGCAGGGGTTGCAGCAAGGCGCGGAATTGCGCCTCGCTGTAATCGGGCTTGATCTGTAGCGGCGTCATCCGCAGTAATTCAGCCTCGGAATAACCTACCTGACTTGACGCACCCTGATTGACATAACTGAAGCAAAGCGTGTCAGGCGAAAACATAAAGATGCAGTCGTGCACCTGATCCAGCGTGTGTTTGAACTCGGCCAGAACGATCTCACGTTGATGCAGCTTATCCAGTGCGCCGTTTAATCTTTCGCGCGACGCTCGTTCGCTCTCCTGTTTGTACCACCACAGCGAAGCCACGCAGGCAGAGAGCGTTATGAGCAGACCGGCAATCACCCAGGCGATGGATTGCAGTCGCGTGATGGGTTTCATGGCTTCACTCATCTCGACTTTTACCACCATCCCCCAGGGGCTGTCCGGTACGGGCAAGGTGTAGGCCAGCACGGGTTTTCCCCAGTAGTCATTCACTTCGAGTAATTCGGTATAGCCCTGGGCTGCGAGTATGGCCGGCCAGCCTGGCGTATGGGTATCTCCGCTCAGGGCGATGCGCAACCTGAGCGCGGTATTCTTCTTGTGGCGCAGTTCGTTCAGAAACAGCACGTTGTCACCCTCTCGGGTGACCAGCAGGGATTCGGCGGTCCTGCTATCGCCGGGCCAAGTGTTGATCAGCTGGTACAAAAAATGCAGGTCGTCGCGAATCACCAGCACGCCTATTGGCTGTGACTTATCGGGATTGACGACGGGTACAAAGATGTCCAGTAACGGCTTTTGAGGATGAGAGGGATCGCCGAAATAAATCTGGAATGCCATTGGTATTTTGCCATGCAACACGCCGAGAGCCATGGTTTTTCCGGCATCGGAGAGTTGCGGGTATTGGCCCAGATTAAGACGGATATCGGCCTTGTCATCCAGCAGCAACATGCCGCCATACTGATTGGCGGTGATCACTTTATTCAGTGGGCTCAACAGACTGGCTGGCAGTTTGGCTTCGGATTTGCGAACCAGCCACTGATGGGCTTCATGCACATTCAAAAAATTGGTCAGCGCGATCGCGTCTCCACGGCGTTCGTCCAGGTAACTGCGTATCTGGTTGACTTTGAGATGGCCGATGCTGGCAAGATTGCGGCTGACCTCGGCCTTGTTGATCTTGAATAGCTGATGCTTTAACGCAAAGCCTACTGAGATGAGCAGCACGGAAAAAACAAGAAAGGCTGCGATGGGCCAGTATCTGGATTGAAGCACGCGCGCGTCAATATTCATGATGATCATTTCCCTTTAGGCGTCTCCTTAGGGAAAATACGCGTCACCTAGCAATCCCGCTGACCTGACTGAGAAAACTTAGGTTCGGTGATTTTGCGTCGCCATCTTTCGACGGGTTTGCCCTTTGAGTAGGATGAATACTATCGGTATTGGGGAAATACGCATATATATCTAAAGGCATAGGCCATTAGGCATACAAGGAAACTCAATACGTTGCCGGAACGGTAATGGCGGACGTGGTGTCTGTCTTTGTAATCAGCCCGGAAAGGCATACTTGCCTTCCCGGAACAGCGTCAGACAGGCATCCACGACCGCCGGCGATTTTAACTTTTGTCATTCACCCTTAGACTGCGCTACGCCCAGCACAAACGGTCTTAAGTACAGCCCCTCCCCAGCCCTCCCCCTGCAATGAGAAGGGAACCACAGTCAAAACGGCAGTTTCAGATGCGGCGCGGCCTTTGCGAATATGCGGCGGAAGTCGTTCTGTATGCGTTGCAGCGCCTGTTCCGTTTCCGCTTCAAAGCGCAGCATGATCACCGGCGTGGTATTGGACGGGCGGGCAAGACCGAAGCCGTCGGCATATTCCACGCGCAGTCCGTCGATGGTGATGATCTCAAGCGCATCGGTGAAGTCCGCCGTTTCCTTGAGTTGCGCCAGCAGGGCGTGATTCTCACCTTCCCTCGTGTGCGCGTGCAGTTCGGGCGTGCAACAGGCGTCCGGCAACGCCTTGAGCACCGCGCCCGGGTCATCTGTCCGGCTTAGAATTTCCAGCAGGCGCGCGCCGCCATACAGTCCGTCATCGAAGCCGTACCAGCGTTCCACGAAAAACAGATGACCCGTCATCTCGCCCGCCAGCAAAGCGCCGGTCTCTTTCATCTTGGCCTTGATCAGTGAGTGTCCGGTCTTCCAGATGGTCGGCTTGCCGCCGTGCTGGCGTATCCAGCCGAACAGGTTGCGTGTGGATTTGATGTCGAAGATGATTTCCGCACCCGGCTTGCGGCTCAACAGATCGGCGGCGAACAGCATCAACTGACGATCCGGGTAAATGATAGCCCCGTCCCGGGTGACGACACCCAGACGGTCGCCATCGCCGTCAAAGGCCAGTCCCAGCTCGCTGCCGTTCGGGTGCCCGGACAAAAGTTTTGCGTCGTCGCGCAATGCCGCGATCAGGTCCTGTAGATTGCGCGGGTCGGACGGGTCGGGATGATGGTTGGGGAAGCGTCCATCCACTTCGCAGTACAGCTCTTCAACGGTGCAGCCCAGCTTGCGGTACAGCTCGGCGACATACGCGCCCGCCACGCCGTTGCCGCAATCAACAGTAATTTTCATCGGGCGCGCCAGTTTGATGTCGGAGGCGATGCGGGCTATATAGGCCGCGCCTATGTCCTGTTGCGTGTAACTGCCTTCGCCGTAACAGTAATCGTCCCGTTCGATGCGCACGCGCAGTGCCTGTATCGCCTCGCCCGACAGCGTCTCCTTGTTCAACACGATCTTGATGCCGTTGTAATCGGGTGGATTGTGACTGCCGGTGAGCATCACCGCGCAGTCGGTGTTCAGATGAAAGGCGGCGAAATAGGCCATCGGCGTCGCGACACAGCCGATGTCGATTACGTTGATGCCGCTTTTCCGTATGCCCCGCGCCAATGCTGCGATCAGTTCCGGGCCGGACAGGCGGCCATCGCGGCCTATCGCAATGCTCGCCTGTCCGCGTGCGACAGCTTCCGAACCGATGGCATGGCCGATGGCTTCAACAATCGCCGGAGTCAGCGTCTTGCCCACTATGCCGCGTATGTCGTAAGCCTTGAAGATTTCCTGGGGGGGCATCATTGCTAAAATCGCTTTCAGTGCTAATTGACGGGAATGACCTTTTGAATCTTTTCCCAGACCCGGTCGGGCGTGAGCTGATTCATGCAATTGAAATGCCCTAGGGGACATTCGCGCTTGAAGCAGGGGCTGCACTTTATATCGAGTTTGACGACCCGTGCCGCATCCGATAGCGGCGGAGTGAATTGCGGGCTGCTGGAGCCGAACAGCGCGAGCATCGGGCGATCGAGGGCTGCGGCCAGATGCATCAATCCGGAATCATTGCTGATGACCAGTTGCGCGCAGGACAGCAGCGCGATGGCATCGGCCAGATCGGTGCTGCCGCACAGATTGTGCGCGGTCCTGTTGCCTAGGGCGACGATTTTTTCCGCGACTTCGCGATCCTTGTTGGAACCTATCAGCCAGACCGCATAACCGCTATCGTACAGCCGCTGTGCGGTTTCGGCGAAATAAGCCACAGGCCAGCGTTTGGCCGGGCCGTATTCGGCACCCGGACAGAATACCGCGACGGGCTGATCCAGCGTCAGATTAAGTTTTTGCAGTGTCGCATCGCGCTGCTCCGCTGAAACACTCAGCTTAGGATTATCCAGCGTGCGCGGTATTTCTCCATCCCGCTCTTCAGCCAAATAAGCGAAACGTTCCACCATCAGCGGCAATACTGTCTTGTCCAGCTTGCGTGCATCGTTAAGCAGGCCGTAGCGCAACTCGCCGACAAAGCCGGTGCGCAAGGGAATGTTGGCGAAGAACGGCACCAGCACCGATTTCAGCGAATTGGGCAGAACAATGGCCTGATCGTAATGTGCCGCACGCAGTTCTACACCCAGCCGGTAGCGCGCCTTGAGATTCAGCGCACCGTGCGGGAAAGGATTGATGATGGCTAGATTGACTTCCGGTATCGCATGCAGCAATCCGACTGTCCAGGGCGGCGCAAGCACGTCGATCAGGCAATCGGGATGACGCTGCTTGAGACGCATCAGCATAGGCTGCATCAGCATGCAATCGCCTACCCAACTGGGGCCGATGACTAATATTTTATGCATACCGGTCAAATTCCTGAAACCCGTTGCGCGATTATTGAGTCGCGCAACGGGTTTCTAGTGATGCCCCTTAGGCAGTTCGCCTTTGAATTTGTAAAGCGTTCCGCAATACGGGCAATGCGCCTCACCATCGTGATTCAGCGCAAGTGCGACCTTGGGGTGTGCGCTCCACAGATTCATGCCCGGCATCGGACAGGTCAGCGGCAAATCATGCGCGGTTATTTCAACGTAACGCTGAGTGATAGTGCTCACGGCGATCTCCTTAAACGTAGCTCAACCAGTCGGTGTGCAGCGGATGTTTGCCTGCAACGCAATCGAAAAAAGCCTGCTGCAACACGGTCGTGATCGGCCCGCGCGAACCTGAACCGATGATGCGCTGGTCGAGTTCGCGGATGGGCGTGACTTCTGCGGCCGTGCCGGTAAAGAACGCTTCTTCGGCGCAATAGATTTCGTCGCGCGTGATGCGCTTCTCGATCACTTCTATGCCCAGCTCCTTGGCCAGCGTAATCACGGATTCGCGCGTGATACCTTCCAGACAGGAGGTCAGATCAGGCGTGTACAGCTTGCCTTTCTTGACGATGAAGATATTTTCACCCGCGCCTTCGGCCACGTAGCCATCGACGTCCAGCAGCAGCGCTTCGTCGTAGTTGTCGTTGGCGACTTCCTGATGCGCCAGAATCGAATTCGCGTAAGTCGTCACCGACTTGGCGCGGCACATGTTCACATTGACATGGTGGCGGGTAAAGCTGGATGTCTTGACGCGTATGCCCTTCTGCATGCCCTCGTCGCCCAGATAGGCGCCCCATGGCCAGGCTGCGATCGCCACATGTGTGGACAGCGTAGTCGCGGCAATACCCATCGCCTCGGAGCCGTAGAAGCAGATCGGACGGATGTAGCAGGATTCCAGATTATTGGCACGCACCACTTCACGATGCGCCTCGTTGATGGTTTCCTTGTCGTAGGGCATCTTCATCTGGAAAATGTGCGCGGAATTGAACAGGCGGTTGGTGTGGTCTTCCAGGCGGAAAATCGCAGTTCCTTCGGCGGCCTTGTAGGCACGCACGCCTTCAAATACGCCCATGCCATAGTGCAGAGTGTGCGTCAGCACATGGGTAGTAGCATCGCGCCAGGGCACCAGTTTGCCGTCATACCAGATAAAACCGTCGCGATCGGACATGGACATATTCGAATTCCTTTGATGTGTCAGTTGCAAAGTATGGATTCTAGCGTTTATCGGCGGGTTTATGAAGCGCAAGCAGGGTAAATTTATCAACGCATCGCTCGTGCAGCTACAAAAGCGATCTTTCCCCGATGTACAATCCTTTTCTGCCGCACGCCCGCAATGCGGCGTCAGCCCAACGCACAGGAAAACAGCGACATGTTTGAAGTAATCGTTTTAGCCATCGCACTGAGCATGGACGCATTTGCCGTTTCCATCGGCCTGGGCTCAAAAGGAAACACCCGTGGACTGGGATTGAAGGCCGGCCTTTTCTTCGGTGTTTTTCAGGCATTGATGCCCTTTCTGGGCTATCTGGGCGGGAAAGGCGTACTGGGCTGGGTCGATAGCTATGCCCGCTGGATAGCTTTCGGATTGCTGGCGCTTGTCGGTGCAAAAATGATTTACGAAGGCCTGCAGGAAGGCGTAGAAGAAGACATCACGACGATCACCAATAAGATGATGCTGATACTGGCCGTCGCGACCAGCATAGATGCAATGGCTGCAGGTTTCAGCCTGACCCTGCTGGAAGTCAATGCCTGGCTGGCCTGCCTGATCATAGGCGTGACAACTTTTGCTTTCAGCTGGACGGGTGTCCTGATAGGCAAAAACAGCGGCACCTGGCTGGAAGGCCACGCAGAAATATTCGGTGGAACGGTGCTGATCCTGATCGGGGTCAAGATACTGGTATTTTGACAAAAGCAAACCTCAGGTGTATGCCCCCTAAAGCCAGCCCGAACGCCTGAACCGGTAATACAACCCACCGCAAGTCACCGTAATCACCAGCAACGCCAGCGGATAGCCGTATTTCCACCCCAGCTCCGGCATGTGCTGAAAATTCATACCCCAAATACCGACAAAGGCGGTAGCCACGGCGAAGATACCGGCCCAGGCCGCCAGCCGTTTATTGATTTCATTCTGTTCCATGGACACGGCGGACTGGCAGACCATGATGGCCGTGGTTATGGTTTCACGCATACTGTCTATCGTGGCGTTGATGCGTGTCAGATGATCATAGACATCACGGAAATATTCCTGAGTGGTGGCACAGACCGGCGGAACACGTCCGCCGTGCAGTTTTCCGGTCGCTTCCATCAGCGGCATGGCCGCATGTTTGAGTACGGCGAGCTTGCGCTTGAGTCCGTAGAGTTGCGCGATATTATCCAGTGTAGCGCCCTTGTCGAAGAGGTGTTCCTCAATGGATTCCAGTTGCGACTCCAGCTCGTCGATCACCGGAAAATAGCGATCCACCACAGCGTCCATCAGCGCGTAAAGCACGAAGCCCGAACCCAGCCGCAGCAACTGCGGTTCGCGCTCGCAGCGTTCGCGCACCCCGACAAAAGCCTGATTATTACGATTGCGAATAGAAAGGAGGAAATTGACTCCGACAAAGATACTGACCTCGCCCACCTCGGCTGCGGCATCATCCACCAGGTGCATCGCGACAAACAAGGTATCGCCATATTCTTCTACCTTGGGGCGCTGATGGCCGTGACGTGCATCCTCGATCGCCAGATCATGCAGGCCGAATTCCTCCTGCATTTTATCGAGTTCGTCCTCGGTCGTGTCTCTGAGCGCCACCCAGACGAAACAATCCTTGCGTTCAAGATAATCGCTGATCGCCTCGACAGAAATGTCTGCCAGCTTGATCCCGTCCTGATAGGCGGCGCAATTAATCAGCATGCAAACTCACAGGCGCGCTAAGCACAATATATTTATATATCAATTAGTTATAATAAATATCTCGATTATTTCAGCGCCAGCACATCCTGCATGTCGTACATCCCCGCAGGGTGGACGGCGAGATAACGGGCGGCACGCAGCGCACCCAGCGCGAAGGTGGCGCGGCTGCTGGCCTTGTGAGTGATTTCGATGCGTTCGCCTATGCCCGCATACAGCACGGTATGGTCACCGACGATGTCGCCGCCGCGCACGGTAGCGAAGCCTATGGTGGACGGGTCGCGTTCACCCGTCACCCCTACACGGCCATACACGGCACAGGCCTCCAGATCACGTCCCAGCGTGCGTGCCACCACTTCGCCCATGCCCAGCGCCGTGCCGGAAGGCGAGTCCACCTTGTGACGATGGTGCGCTTCGATGATCTCGATGTCGTAGCCTTCGGACAACACGCGTGAGGCGGTTTCCAGCAACTTGAACACCAGATTTACCCCCACGCTCATATTGGGAGCGAACACGTTGCCGTTATCCTGCGCGCCCGCGCCTAGCTGCGCCTTTTGCTGCGCGTTGAGCCCGGTCGTGCCTATCACCATATTCACGCCCAGACTGCGGCAAATTTCCAGATGATGCAGCGTCCCTTCCGGCCGGGTGAAGTCGATCAACACATCCGCGCCCTGCAAGGCAGCTTCCACATCGGCGCTGATCTTCACGCCGCAGGGCGCGCCGGACAATTCGCCCGCATCGCGTCCCAGCATCGTGTTGCCGCTATGTTCCAGCGCGGCATGCAGCACCAGATCATCAGCCTGCGCCACGCATTCCAACAACACTTTGCCCATGCGTCCGCTGCTACCGGCGATAGCGATTTTAATCTTGCTCATATATTTATTCCTTCAGGAGAATAGCTATTTGATCCGCATTATTTATCGGCTTCAGACACCACTGGCGCAGCTTTCACAGAGAGTCCGCTGTCGTCTATGCGCGCCAGGTTGTCGCCTTCAAAATACACCGTCAGGCGTTGCTGCTCGACCAGTTTGCCGCGCTGCTCCAGACGGTAAACATAATCCCAGCGACTAGCGTGAAACGCATCGCTGATCATCGGCATACCCAGCACATAGCGCACCTGGGCGCGTGACATGCCAATTTTCAGCTTGTCGCGCATTTCCGCAGTCACAAAATTCCCCTGGCGGACATCCATTTTGTACGGCGAGGGCAAGGACATTGAAAAGCTGCCGCATGAGGCCAGCGTCAGGGAAAGTAAAATTATTTTAAAGCGCATGGTCTATAGTCTCGTAATTTCCAAAAGCCGCTGCATGATACCTCAAGCGGCCATGCCCAGCATCTCCGCCGCATGTTTGCGTGTCGTCTCGGTGATCTTTACCCCGCCCAGCATGCGTGCAATTTCTTCGATACGCTGCTCGTCGCCCAGCACCTCGATACGACTCAGGGTAACGCCGTCTTCCACCGCCTTGCTGACCCGCCACTGCCCATCCGCCATTGCCGCCACTTGCGGCAGGTGAGTGACGCATAGCACCTGATAATCCCGACCCAGTTGCTTGAGCAGCAGGCCGACGATCTCGGCCACGCGTCCGCCGATCCCGCTGTCCACCTCATCGAAAATCAGCGTCGGCACGCTGGCAAGCTGACTGGTGGCGACCTGTATCGCCAGGCTGATGCGCGACAACTCGCCACCCGATGCGACACGCGCCATGCTGCGCGCCGGTATGCCAGTGTTGGCGGCAACCTGAAATTCTATCGTCTCCAGACCATACGCATTACCCTCGGGCAGCGGCAGCAATGCCACGGCGAAGCTGCCGCCCTGCATCGCCAGTTTCTGCATCGCAGCAGTAATTTCCCGCGACAAATTTGCAGCCGCCAGCTGGCGCGCATGACTCAACAACTGTGCGCTATCCAGATAACATTCTCGCGCGGCTTTTTCCTGTTGCGCCACGGCCGCAATATCGGTTTCGTCACCCAATTCCGCCAGCCGCGTGACGATCTGTTGCAAGACTTCGTCCAGACGTTCCGGCATGACACGATACTTGCGCGCCATCTCGATAACATATTGAATGCGATTCTCTTTTTCTTTAATTTGCTGCGGATCGGCATCCAGACGCTGCTGATAATGACGCAAGGCATATACCGCCTCCTGCAATTCCGCCTGCGCGCTTTCCAGCAGACGCAGCGTTTCAGCCAGACTGGCATCATGCTCCATGCCATCGCGCAAACGCGCCATCAGCGCATTTAACTGTGTAAGGCAGGCGCTATCGGCCTCGCTCAAGGTCTCGATGCCCAATGCGGCGGTCTCCAGCAAGCTCGCCGCATGTGACAGACGCGCATAGTCCACCTGCAACTCTTCCCATTCCGCAACATTGAAAGCCATGCCTTCCAGTTCATTGCGCTGAAATAGCAACAACTCGCGTTCAGCAGCCATGGCCTGCGAATTCTCGCTCAAGGCGATGCGGCGGTGTTGCAAGGTCTGCCAGTCGCGATGACGAAGCGCCACCTCTGCGGCGCGCTCCTGCAAACCGGCATAGCCATCCAGCAGGGCGCGCTGCGCTTCCGGTCGCAACAGCGATTGATGCGCATGCTGACCGTGAATATTCAACAGCAACTCGCCCGCTTCGCGCATCTGCTGCAAGGTCGCACTGCGCCCGTTAATGAAGCCGCGCGAACGTCCGCCCGCATCCAGCAAACGCCGCAGCAAACAGATACCTTCATCCCCTTCCAGCGCTTGCGCCTTCAGCCAGCGTTGCGCATCCGGCAAGGCGCGCACGTCAAATTCTGCGGTGATTTCGGCGCGCTCACACCCGTTACGCACCATGGTCGCGTCGCTGCGCTCGCCCAGCGCCAGCGACAAGGCATCTATCAGTATGGATTTTCCCGCGCCCGTCTCGCCGGTCAGCGCGGTAAAACCGGCGCTGAATTCCAGCTCCAGCTCCGATACGATGACAAAGTCACGCAGACTTAAAAATTTCAGCATTTTTCTGATTCGGACATTAGAGCGCCTGATTCCAGAGCAGTTTTTCGCGCAGCGTAGTGTAGTAACTATGCCCCAGCGGATGCAGCAGACAGGCGTGATCGGGGTGACGGGTCACCACAATTTTGTCGTTCAACTGCATATCAAAGTTGCTATGACTATCCAGACGCACGCGAATATCATCGGTGCGATGCATCAGAATTTCCAGCACTGACAGGCTATTCACCACAATCGGGCGATTGCTCAGCGTATGCGGACAGATAGGCACCAGTTCCAGAACTTCGAGTCCGGGATGAAGAATCGGGCCGCCGGCCGACATTGCGTAAGCGGTCGAACCCGTCGGCGTAGCGACAATCAGCCCGTCGGCACGTTGGTTGTACAGATACTGGCCGTCGATGCGCACTTCGAATTCCACCATGCTGCTGATATTGCTGCGATGCACCACCACTTCGTTGAAGGCCAGACCGCTGAAGACTTCAACCTCATCGCGTAACACGCGCGCCGACAACAATAGCCGCTGTTCGGTAACAAACCGCCCTTCCAGCATGGCCTCGATGCTATCCAGCATATTTTCCGGGGTAAGGTCGGTCAGAAAACCCAGTCGTCCCTGATTCACGCCGATCAAGGGCACATGATGCGGCGAAAAGGTGCGCGCAATATTCAACATCGTGCCGTCTCCCCCCATCACGATCGCCAGATCCGTCACAGCCGCCATATCCGCCAGCGCCATCGACGGATAGGGATTATCCGCGAGCAGCTCGGCGGTCAGCTCATCCACCACCACACTCAAGCCTCTGGCAGACAAAAATTCCGCCAAACGCAGCACGTGCACAGCGACTTCGGGCGACTTATGCTTGCCGATCAGCGCGACATTTTCAAAGGGAAATTTCATGGGCGCGATTAGACCACATTGCACTGGCAATGACAAAGCGGATGCTGACTCAGACACATGTCATGCTTCCAGCGCCAGCTCCAGTTCCAGCCAGCCCTCCTCAAGTTCATCAACTCTGGCCTGCACGATTTCGCGCCGTGAATTCAGGCTGGCGATAAAGTCATTACTGCAACTGGCATAGGTGGCCGGATCGCCCAGCTGAGCGTTAATTTCGGTCAGTTCGGCTTGCGCCTTGCCGAGTTCAAGCTCCAGCTTGGTGCGCTTCGACTGCAATGCCTTTTTATTCGGCCTAGGCGCTGCCGCCTGTACCGGCTTGGCCTGTTTGACCTGAACCGCCTCGCGCGGACGGCGCGCTTCTATCCAGCTCTTGTAATCGTCCAGATCACCGTCAAACAAGCTGGCCTCGCCATCGGCCACCAGCCACAATTCATCCGCCACCGCGCGTATCAGACTGCGGTCGTGCGAGACAATCACCACCGCACCCGTATATTCTTCCAGTGCAATAGTCAGCGCATCGCGCATATCCAGATCGAGGTGATTGGTCGGCTCATCGAGCAGCAACAGATGGGGTTTTTGCCAGGCCAGCAGCGCAAGCGCCAGACGGCTCTTCTCACCGCCGGAGAAGCTCTCCACCGGCCTGTCCTCCGCGTTGCCGGCCAGACCGAAGCGACCGAGAAAGGTGCGCAGTGCCAGCGTAGTTTCCTTGGGCGCGATGCGTTCCATGTGCTGCAAAGGCGTGGCCGCGCTGTCGAGATTTTCCAGCTGATGCTGGGCAAAATAGCCGATGCGAATGTCGGGTGTGATATCCAGCCTGCCGGTAGTGGGTTGCAGCTCAGCCACCAGCAGCTTGATCAGCGTGGATTTACCGGCACCGTTCGGCCCCAGCAGGGCAATGCGCGCACCGGCACGCAGCACCATGTTCATATTCCGGAACAGCTGCTTCTCGCCGTAGGCAAAGCCCATGTTATCCAGACGCATCAGCAAATCGGGACTGCGTTCAGGCGCTTCAATCTCCAGCTCGAAATGCCCGTCGGTAATGTGGGCGGGCGCAATGCGCGTGAGCCGCTCCAGCGCCTTGACGCGGCTTTGCGCCCGTTTGGCCTTGGTGGCCTGAGCCCTGAAGCGCCGCACAAAGTCTTCCAGATGCGCGATTTTCAGCTGCTGCGTCTGGAACGCCTGGTTCTGTTGGGCAATTTTCTCGGCGCGGGCGCGCTCGAAGTCATCGTAATCCCCTGCATAGCAGTCGATCACACCATCATGTACGTGCGCAATCCGATTGACGGTGGCATTGAGGAATTCCCGGTCATGCGACACCAGCAGTATGCTGCCCGGATAGCGGGACAGATACTGTTCCAGCCAGAGAATAGCTTCCAGATCGAGGTGATTGGTCGGCTCGTCCAGCAGCAGCAAATCCGCCCTGTGCATCAGCGCGCGCGCCAGATTCAGACGCATGCGCCAGCCGCCGGAAAAACTGCTTACCGGGCGCACCAGACTGTCCGTAGCAAAGCCCAGGCCGCTGAGCAACTGTGCAGCACGCGCCGGTGCGCCGTAACCCTCTATCGCCTCGAAGTGCTGCTGCGCTTCAAACCATGCCGTGTCGTGCTGTTCCTTGATGAGAATTTTTTCCAGCTGGCGCAACTGCACATCCCCGTCGAGCACGAATTCGAGTGCAGCCTGATCGGAATTCTCTATTTCCTGTTCGACATAGGCCAGCGTCTTGCCGCTTTGCAGCGAGACTTCGCCGCTTTCCGGATTGATTTCACCGCGTATCAGGCGAAACAGCGTGGACTTGCCGCAACCGTTCTTCCCGACCAGACCGATGCGCTGGTTGGCGTACACCTGCAAATTCGCCTGTTGAAGCAGGGGGACGCCACCCTGCAGATAAGTCATGTTAAGTATATTGAGCATGGCGTAATGATAGCAGAGGGATGCAGCCTGACCGGCCCGAATTGATAGGCTGCGGCAAGCCGAAGCGTGTTTTTATTTCCGGCGCGAGCTACGCCACAGGCGTTGCTGGTTTTCGCTCTGAAAAGTCCAGGCCACGATACGACTTTTTTTCTGCCCTTGCGCCATCTCTATCGTCCTGCTGCCTGCCACCCCCGCCTTTTTCAGCGCACGATAAACGGCAGGCAGGCTGGCTGACTTCGAAATCAGCGTGGTGAACCAGAGGCAGCGATCAGCAAATAACACGCTCTCTTCGACCATGCGGCACACAAATGCCTCCTCGCCCCCCTCGCACCACAGCTCCCCGCCCTGCCCGCCGAAATTCAGCAGCGGTTTTCTGATGTTCTGTTTACCGAGATTCTTCCATTTGCGCTGCGTGCCCGCACGGGCTTCATCAGGCGAAGCATGAAAAGGCGGATTGCACAGGGTAAGATCAAAGCGCTCATCCGGCTTAACGATGCCGCTGAAAACTGCGCCGGGTGATGCCTGCAGACGCAATTCGACGACCTCATTCAGGCCGCTGTTTGCATCCAGAATGCGTTGCGCGTTGACCAGCGCTACCGGATCAATGTCTGCACCGACAAACTGCCAGCCGTACGCACGATGACCGATCAACGGATAGATGCAGTTCGCGCCCGTGCCGATGTCGAGCACCTGTATAGCATCACCGCGCGGGATGACACCGCCGTCAGCCAGCAGATCGGCAAGGTAATGCAGATAATCCGCCCTGCCCGGTATCGGCGGGCAAAGATACTGCGCCGGAATATCCCATCCCTCTATGGCGTATTCCAGCCTCAGCAAGGCGCAGTTGAGCGCCTTCACCGCAAGCGGATCGGCGAAGTCTATCGACGCGTCGCCATACGCATTGGGCGACACAAATCCCGCCAACTCCGGACTGGCGGCAGTGAGTCGCTGAAAATCATAACGCTCCCGGTGCGGATTGCGCGGATGCATGCCCGCTTTCACGGCGGTGACTGCCTGCCTGTTTTTCACTCCTCCTTCACCCTGAACCACGCCGCATACAGCGCGGGCAGGAACAGACAGGTGAGCAGGGTGGCGACCACCAGCCCGCCCATGATAGTGACCGCCATCGGACCCCAGAACACCTGACGGGTGAGCGGGATCATCGCCAGTATGGCGGCGGCCGCGGTCAAGGTGATCGGGCGGAAACGGCGCACGGTGGAACTGACGATAGATTCCCAGCGGGATTTACCCTCTTCCTCATCCTGACGAATTTGATCCACCAGGATGACCGAGTTGCGCATGATCATGCCCGCCAGCGCGATGAAACCGAGATTGGCGACGAAGCCGAACGGCACCTGAAAAATCAGCAGTGCTGCGGTCACGCCTATCAAGCCCAGCGGCGCGGTGAGCAGCACGATGAGGGTGCGGCTGATGCTTTGCAGTTGTATCATCAGCAAGGTAATCACGCCCACCAGCATCATCGGCACCACCGCCTTGATCGCCGTTTCGCCCTTGGCGGATTCCTCGACACTGCCGCCCATTTCGATGCGATAGCCTGCCGGCAGAGTGGCGCGCAGCGTTTCCAGCTGTGCATTCAATTGTGTGGACACCGTTGCGGGCTGGGTCTTATCACTCATATCGGCCAGCACCGTCATGGTCGGCGTGCGATGACGCCGCCAGATGACGCCTTCTTCCAGCACGGGTACCAGGCGTGCGAGTTGCGCCAGCGGCACATGAGCGCCATTTGCCAGCGGAATATCCAGATCGGGCAAACGATCCAGCGTACGCTGCACCTCGCCCGATGTTCGCTCGCCTCTGAACACCACATCGATCAACTGGTCGCCCTCGCGGTACTGGGTAAGCGCAATGCCGTTCATCCAGCCTTGCAAGGCACGCGCAATGTCGTTACTGGAGGTGCCGAGGATGCGCGCCTTGTCCTGATCCACGACGATGCGCACGCTTTTCACTTTTTCATTCCAGTCGAAGCTGACATCCTGCAAATGCGGGTTGGCGCGCATCAATATGGACACCTGATCTGCAATGCTGCGCACCTGTTCGACATCGTTACCGCTGACGCGGAACTGCACCGGATAGCCGACTGGCGGGCCATTTTCCAGCCTCACCACATGCGGATGGATATGGGTAAACCCTCCCTCGGCAGAAGTAAATATTTGTTCCAGCCTGTGCTTGAGCGTCTCGCGTGCCGCGATGCTTTTGGTCAGAATCACGCACTGCGCATAGTTGTCGCTGAATAATTTGACATCCAGCGACAAAAAGAAGCGCGGCGCGCTGTTACCGACATAGCACGAGAACGTGCTCACGGCAGCATCACCTTTGAGCAAGTGTTCGATGCGCTCGACTTCATGCCGGGTAGCCCTGAGCGATGCGCCCTGCGGCAGCCACACATCCACCATCAATTCCAGGCGACTGGAAGACGGGAAAAACTGCTTTTGCACACCCTTGCCAAAGGCCACGATGGACAGGACAAACAACAACAACGTCGCCGCTATCACCTTCCAGCGGTTGCGCAGACACCATTCCACCAGCGCGCGAAAACGGCGATAGAAGGGCGTGTCGTAAATATCCTCGCCATGTCTTTGGGCTTTTTCGATGAGTTTTTTCGGGTCCAGCAATTTATAGCCGAGATAGGGCGTGAACAACACCGCAACCAGCCATGAAACCAGCAAGGCAATGGTCACCACGGCAAAAATCGAGAAGGTGTATTCGCTGGCGGCCGACTTGGAAAAGCCCACAGGCGTGAAGGCGGCTGCGGTAATCAGGGTGCCGGTCAGCATGGGGAAAGCCGTCGAGGTATAGGCAAAGGTGGCCGCCTTGACGCGATCCCAGCCCTGCTCCATTTTCACCACCATCATTTCCACGGCGATGATGGCATCGTCCACCAGTAAACCGAGTGCGATTACCAGCGCACCCAGTGAGATGCGCTGCAAATCAATGCCGAACAGCTTCATCATGAAGAAGGTAATCGCCAGCACCAGCGGGATGGACAGCGCCACCACCGTACCGGTACGCCAGCCCAGACTGATAAATGAGACCGCCAGCACGATCAGGATCGCTTCCGCCAGCGAAGTCTGGAACAGGGAAATGGATTCTTTGACGACTTCGGGCTGATTGGCCACCACATGCACCGTAACGCCCACCGGCAGGGATGCCGAGATAGCCTTCATCGCGACATCCAGATTTTCGCCCAGCTTGACGACATTGCCGCCCTTGTCCATGACAACGCCCATGCCGATGGCGGGTTGCCCGCCGACCCGCATCGCCGGACGCGGCGGATCGCTCAGGCCACGCGACACCTTGACGATATCGCCCAGACGCAAATGCTGGCCGTTCACCAGCAAATCGGTATTGCGTATCCGTTCTACGCTGTCGTAACCCCCGGTCACACGCAGCCAGATGCGATCGCTGTCCGTATCGACGAAGCCGCCGGGCGCAACCCCGTTCTGCTGTTGCAATGCCGCGCCTATCTGCGCGGGTGTAATGCCGAAACTCGCCAGCCGGGCAGGAGACGCATCCAGATAGATTTTTTCATCCTGCACGCCGATCAATTCGACGCGCCTGACATCCGGGACTAGCGCCAATTCCAGTGCTATCTGATCCGCATAACGGCGCAAGGCTGCCAGATCAAACCCGTCACCAGTCAGCGCAAAAATATTGATTTGCACATCGCCAAATTCTTCATTCGGGAACGGCCCCTGCACGCCGGACGGCAGGGTATGACGAATATCATCCAGTTTCTTGCGTACCTGCCGCCAGGCCTCCGGCACCTCCTTTTTCGGGGTGTAATCCTTCAGCATCACGAACACCATGGACTCGCCAGGCTTGGAGGCGGAACGCAGCACGTCCACCCACGGCGTTTCCTGCAACTTCTTTTCTACCCGTTCCGTCAGTTCGCGTTCAACCTCCAGCGCTGTCGCGCCCGGCCACAGCGTGCGCACCGCCATCACCTTGAAGGTAAAATCCGGGTCTTCGGCACGCCCCAGATTGAAATAGGAAATCACCCCCGACACGGTCAGCACAATGATCAGATACAGCATCATTTGCGGGTGATTCAGCGCCCAGGCAGAAAGGTTCGGCCCTTTCATGGCGCGCTGCCGGTGTCGATCAAGCGGATTTTTTCACCGGCAGTCAACCTGTGCACACCCGCACTGACGATGCGCTCACCCGCCACCAGCCCGCCAGCAATCACGGCGCCTTCATCGCGGTAGGCTGCGATTTTCACCTGCCGCAAACTGACACTGCGGTCCTGCGCCACAACCCATACCGCCGTCTGATTGCCCTGCTGATAAATGGCCGAATGTGGAATCAGCCAGTCGCTAGTCGTGTGTTTCGGAGCGGCGAAACGCACGCGTGCGGTCATGCCCAGCGCCACCTGTCCGGGCGCAACACTGAAGGACACCCGCGCCGGATAGGTTCGGCTGGCCGGGTCAGCAACCGCCGACAATTCCCGCAATCGTCCTGTCCGTGGCACACCGTCACCGCTCAGCAACACAACTTCAGCCGCCTCGCCCACTTTGCGCCCGGCCAACTGCGCTTCCGGTATTGCAATCGCCACTTCGCGCTCGCCGTCCTGTGCCAGCCGCAGCACTGGCTGCCCGGCACTGACCACCTGACCTGCTTCCACCCAGGTTGCGGCAATCACTCCGGCCTGTTCGGCGCGCAAGGTGGTATAGGCAGACTGATTGCGCGCCAGCCCGGCCTGGGCGGTGGCAGCCTGGAGCGCAGTTTCCTTGACGTCCAGCGCAGACTGGCTGACAAAACCCTTGCTGCGCAATTCGCGGTAACGCACCGCTTCAGACTCGGCCAGCCGGTATTGTGACTGCGATGCACTCGACTGCAATCCTGCATCAGTCGGATCCAGACGCGCCAGCACCTGCCCGGCCTGCACCGAGTTGCCCGCCTCCACCCTGCGCTCGACTATTTTGCCGCCCAGTCGAAAACCCAGCGTGACCTCATGGCGTGCACGTATTTCGCCGCTATACCAATTGCCGTTCTCTCCTGCCAGCGCACCCACCACCCGGGTCAGTGCGGGCCGTTCGGTCTTGACGGGCGGCGCGGTTTCCTTGCTGCAAGCGGTGAGAGCAGCGGCGAATACAATCAACAGGAATAGAGATTTCATCATGTATCAGATTTTGCTGAATGAGTTGCGCAATGTAGTTTTCAAACGCCTGTTTGTCAAACCCGCATGCTGCGGCATAACCGCACCGCCCAATAAAAAAGCCGGACTTAGCCGGCTTTTTTATTTATCTTACGAGGTGATTAGAACGTGTACACAGCGCCCACAGTCATGACATTCGCGTTCGCGTTGGTCTTGATCCCGGCATTGGTAGTCGCTACACCATAACGATCCCAAACCAGACGCAGTCCGAGATTCTGAGACACGTTGTACTGTGCGCCAAGACCATAAGTCAGGCCGCTACGTTTTGCACCCAGATTGGTCGCCAGCGCCGATGAAGCAGTCTTGGTACTCGCCACACCCAGCTTGCCCAGCAACTCGAAGCTGTCAGACAAAGGCAGCAGACCTACAGCAGTCATGCTCAGTGCGTCAGCCTTGGTTGTGTTTCCAGCCACGTCCGTTACCTTGCCGACACCGGTAAACTGAACTTCAACAGCCATATTCTTGTTGTACTGATAACCCGCCAGGCCACCATAAATGAAGTTAGATGCCTTACTCAGTGCGGCACCGGTAACTGGCGTAACGTTAGGCTTACCGTTACCCAAGGTAATACCGGCATAAAACCCTTCGTTAGCAGCAAAAGCAGGCGCAGCAATCACAGCAGACAACAGAACAACAGCAGCAATTTTCTTCATATTCAATCCTCAAGATCATGTTAAATAAAGTACAGCGGGCGATAGGAGTGCGTACCGCAAAACAAGTTCCTGAAAATGCACACCCACCATAAAAAATTTTGATTGAACTTTTCTGCCTGCGCACACCCTGAGAACAGCCGTCGATGCAAGCATAGTTATTGCGAGGCAGAATCGGCTGTGTTTGCACCAGACCGTAACGGACAACATCGCCTTTTATCCATGACCTTTAAGAATCTTACCTGACCAGGCATCCGCATGAATCATCTCGCTAATACCGTACATTTTTCCGGCCCGGATGCAGAAGACAGAGCCGAAATAGAGCATTTCATCGCTGATATTTTCCATCAGGCTTACAATGCGCGAATCAATCATTTCATGCCTTATCTGATGAGTTTGCGTAATCCGGACGGGAAACTGATTGCAGCCTGCGGGCTGCGTAGCGCGGCAACCGAACGTCTGTTCCTGGAAACATACATGGACAAACCCGTCGAACAACTGCTCGCCGAACGGACAGGCTCGCCCGTTCAGCGCAACGATATTGTCGAAATAGGTAATTTTTCCGTCGCCGAGATAGGCATGGCCCGTTTGCTGATTACCGCCATTTTTGACCAGTTGCACGCCACTTCCAAGCAATGGGCGGTATTCACCATCGTACAATTGCTGCACAACTCGCTCATCAAACAAAATATTTTCCCTAAAGTATTATGCGATGCAGAGGTCACACACTTGCCCCCTGAAAAACAATCCGAATGGGGCAGTTATTACCAGCAGCATCCGCAAGTCATGGCAGTGCGGCGTATGGAACGTCGCAGGGAAAACGAAATCACCCGTTAAGGAGAAGCACGTGCAATCACCCCTCATCACAGCCCTCATGCGGCAGTGCGAAAAACAGCCCGATGCGCCTGCCCTGATCGGCGAACAGCATATTCTCAGCTATCAGGACCTCAGCGATGGCATAGAACAAATCGGTGCGCTGCTGCGCACCATCCCGACCAAAACATTAGGGCTGGCCGTCGATAATTCGCCGTTATGGGCGGTGCTCGATCTGGCCGGGCTGGCCAACGGCAAAGTCATCATCCCCCTGCCGTTTTTTTTCTCGGCAGAACAAATCGTCCACAGCGTTCGTGACGCGGGCATCAGCTGCATCCTCACCGACCAGCCCGATCAATACCAGGAAATTCTGTCCGAACACGGCATTGAAGCAGACACCTCTTTCACGCACATCATCAGCGGTCAGGAACTCACCGAGATTCGCCTGGACAACATCCCGGCGAAAGCCTTACCTGTCGGCACGGTAAAAGTCACCTACACCTCCGGCACCACTGGGCATCCAAAAGGCGTCTGTCTCTCCGCAGAGGCTCTGCATCAGGTCGCAACCTCGTTGCTGGCCGCCACGCGGGGCAAGCCGAGCGACCGTCATGTCAGTCTGCTGCCGCTATCCACGCTGCTTGAAAATCTGGCCGGGGTGTATGTGCCGCTGCTGGCGGGCGCGAGCTGTCATTTGCTGCCGCTAACGACCGTGGGATTGAGCGGCTCCAGCGGACTGAATGTGCAGAAGATGCTGGACACGCTGATCAGATATCAGGCCACAACCACGATACTGACCCCGCAATTACTGCACGCAGCGGTGGCAGCGGTTGAAGCGGGCCATGCCCGGCCTGCGCAGTTGCGCTTTGTTGCGATAGGCGGCGCAAGTGTTTCGGAGCGTTTGCTGCAACGCGCACAGGCGCTTGGCATCCCGGTATTTGAAGGCTATGGCCTATCCGAATGCGCGTCAGTGGTCTCGCTCAATACCGAATCCGATCGCCTGCCCGGCAGCGTGGGCAAACCTCTGCCGCACGTCAAAGTAAAAATTTCCGGCGATGGCGAAATTCTCGTTGCGGGTGCGACGCTGCTGAGCTATATCGGCAGTGAACCCGTCCCCGCAGGTAGCTATTGGCCGACTGGCGACATCGGGCATCTGGATCACGACGGATTTTTGCACCTGAACGGACGCAAGAAAAACATCTTCATCACCTCGTTCGGCCGCAACGTATCGCCGGAATGGGTGGAACGCGAACTGACCCTGCACCCGGCCATCGCCCAGGCCGCTGTTTTCGGTGAAGCCCGCCCGTGGAACGTGGCCGTGATCGTGCCGCGCGGCAACACACCGGAGATTGTCGCGGCAATCAATCAAGCCATAGCCGATGCCAATCGTGTTCTGCCGGACTATGCTCAGGTAAAATACTGGCTGCCGGCCCTTGCGCCGTTTTTGCCGCAGAACGGCCAGCTGACCGGCAATGGTCGCTTGAAGCGCGAGGCGATTCAGGCGCAATATCAGACGGCTATCGAACAGCTTTATCATGACAATTCAGATAATTAACAGCGAGATTAACCATTCATGACACCGTATCAGCAATTACTGGCAGCAACCGAGACTGAGCGCAATGAATTGCAGAGCTTGCCCATCATCCAGGCCGCCGCGATGGGCGAAGTCAGCCTGGATGCCTATATCGCCTTTTTGACCGAGGCTTATCATCACGTCAAGCACACCACCCCGCTGCTGATGTCTTGCGGCGGACGATTGCCGGGCAAGTACGAGTGGCTCAGAACGGCCGTGGCCGAATACATCGAGGAGGAAGTCGGTCATCAGGAATGGATACTGGGCGACATCAAGGCCTGCGGCGGCGATGCCGAGGCCGTGCGCAACGGCACGCCCCGCCCCGCCACCGAACTGATGGTAGCTTACGCCTACGACACCATCGCCCGCGTCAATCCGGTCGGCTTCTTCGGCATGGTGCTGGTGCTCGAAGGCACCAGCGTCGCGCTGGCGACACATGCCGGGAAAGCCATACAACAAAGCCTGGGGCTGGGGCCGGATGCCTTCTCCTACCTGACTTCGCACGGTTCTCTGGATGTAGGCCATGTGGATTTTTACGAATCGCTGATCAACCAGATTACCGACCCTGCCGATCAGGACTGCCTGATCCATTGCGCCCGCCTGTTCTACAAACTGTATGGCGACATTTTCCGCGATCTGGGCCGCCGGTTCCCTCACCCCCACCCTCTCCCGCATGCGGGCGAAGGGGTAATTAAGGAAGCAGCATGAATCTGGCCATGAAACGCATCATCCTGACCGGAGCGGCCGGTGGCATCGGATATCATCTGGCCGTGTTACTCGCAGCCAGAGGTGCGCATCTGGCACTGGTAGAGCGCAACGCCACGCGTCTGGAGGAAATCTGCGCCGAGATCAATCACAACGGCGGAAGCGCGACAGCGATCGCACTTGATCTGACCTCCGAAGGCGCGGCCGCACAGGTTATCGAGGCCGCATCTCAGGCTATGGGTGGCTTTGATATCGTCATCAACAACGCAGGGCTGCTGGATTTCACGCTGTATGAAAACCAGTCTCCCGAACGCATCGCCCAAATCATCAACGTCAATGTGCTGGCACCCATGCTGCTGGTGCGCGCCGCCCTGCCGAATTTATTGGCACAAAACAGCGGCCGTATCGTCAACATCGGCTCGACCTTCGGTTCTATCGGCTTTCCCCATTTTGCCAGCTATTGCGCCAGCAAATTTGCGATACGCGGTTTTTCCGAGGCATTAGGGCGCGAACTGGCGGATAGCCGGGTGGGCGTAAGCTACGTTTCGCCGCGCGCCACCAAAACGCCACTGAACGATGCACTGACCAGCCAGATGCATCTCGAAACCAAGACCAATCTGGATGAACCCGACTATGTCGCGGAGCAGATCGTGTGTGCCATAGAGCGGGAACTGAAAGAATGTTTCATCGGCCAGCCGGAATCCTTCTTTGCCCGGTTAAATGGCGTGTTCCCGCGTCTGGTGGACGGCGGATTGCTTAAAAACACACGTATTGCCCGCAAGTACGCACAGCTTAAAAAATAGTCCCTCAACCCACACAAGGAATTCATAATGAAGAAATACGCCTTCTTATTCGCGCTGGCATTCAGCATCAGCACGGCCTATGCCGCCACAGGCATGGATGCCTCCATCGCCCAATTGCAGCACGAATGGGCAAAGGCCAACTACCAGTTGCCCGAAAAAAGCCGGGAAGACGCACTGGAAAAGCTGGCAAAACAGGCACATCAGGTGAGCGCCAGCAACCCAGGACGCGCCGAACCACTGATCTGGGAAGGTATCATCACCAGCACCCTGGCCAAGTACCAGAGTTTCATGTCCGCCGGCGGCACGGCCAAAGCGGCGCGTGACTTGCTGCTGGCGGCGGAAAAGATCGACCCGAATGCGCTGGAAGGTTCCGCGCTGACTTCGCTCGGCAGCCTGTATTACAAAGTGCCGCGTTTCGGTTCTTTCGGCGATTTCGACAAGGCGCGCGAGTATCTCGAACGCGCACTCAAAGTCAGCCCTAACGGCATAGACCAGAACTATTTCTACGCGGATTTTCTGCTGGAGCGCGGCGAATATGCAAAATCACTCGAATACTTCAGGAAAGCATTGAACGCACCTGCCCGCCCGGGACGTGAAGATGCGGATGCCGGTCGCCGTGCAGATATACTGGAAGGCATCAAAAAAACCGAAAATAAACTGTAACCCGAAAAATTCATTAGAGCCGTCATTGATGAAACTACTAAACATTATCTAAGCTGGCAAAAGACGCCAGCCGAGATTCTGTTTATCCCGCACTGGCGAGAATCCAGCAAAATGAACTGCCCGCAAAGCGGATAAAACCTTGATATTGACCCGCTACGCGCAAATGACGAGTTCCGGGCTATTGAACGATTGTTGGTTAACATAAAACACATAACGACTATGCCCTATCAGACTGAACCCGCTTACACCCACGGCACAACTCAAAAAACCGGCGTACTGCTGGTCAATCTGGGCACGCCGGACGCGCCCACCGCACAAGCGGTGCGCCCCTATCTCAAGCAGTTCCTGGGTGATCCGCGCGTAGTGGAAATCCCCAAGGCGATCTGGTGGCTGATACTCAACGGCATCATCCTCAACGTGCGCCCGAAAAAATCCGCAGAGAAATATGCCAGCATCTGGTTGACTGAAGGTTCACCGCTGCGCGTCTATACTGAAAAACAGGCGGTCTTGTTAAAAGGCTATCTGGGCACGCGCACCCAGTCTCCGCTTGTCGTGGAATTCGCAATGAGTTATGGCAATCCGTCCATTGCCGATGCGCTGCAGCGCCTGAAGGTACAAAACTGCCAGCGCATCCTGATAGTCCCCCTGTTTCCGCAATACGCCGCCAGCTCGACCGCCCCGGTGTTCGACCAAGTGTTCAACGCCCTGCAACAGATGCGCAACATGCCCTCCATTCGCACCATCAAGCATTTCCACGATTACCCGGCATATATCCAGGCACTCGCGGCCAATATCAACGCTTACTGGGTGCAACATGGCCGCCCTGAAAAACTGCTGATGAGCTTTCACGGCGTCCCGCAATACACGCTGGACAAGGGCGATCCTTACCACTGCGAATGCCACAAGACCGGACGCCTGCTGGCACAAGCGCTAGGCCTGCAACCCGGGCAATATGTCGTCAGCTTCCAGTCACGTTTCGGCAAAGCCGAGTGGATCAAACCCTACACCACCGCCACACTCAAGGAACTGGGGCAACAAAAAATCAGCCGCGTAGATGTCGTCTGCCCCGGCTTTGTCGCGGACTGTCTGGAAACGCTGGAAGAAATCGCCATGGAAGGAAAAGAGGATTTCCAGCATGCCGGCGGCGGCGAATACCACTACATCCCCTGCCTGAATGACCGCAACGATTGGATACACGCACTGACCGATCTGGTGATGGACAACCTGCAAGGCTGGCTTGCGGAACCGGATTTTGCCGAACTGGAACAAGGCCGACTGCTCGCGCTGGCGATGGGCGCGAAGCAGTAAATCAATAGCCTGTTATTCCACGCGGTTTGCAACCCGTAAAGGGTCGTTGAGCGCCGGGCTGATATTCAGTTTACCGGTCCAGCGGGCTGACCACCCCTCTGCCGCCCTTGTTCAGCACATGTGTGTAAATCATCGTGGTGGAAACATCCGAATGACCCAGCAGTTCCTGTACGGTGCGGATGTCGTAGCCGCTTTCCAGTAAATGGGTAGCGAAGGAATGACGCAGGGTGTGCGTGGTAGCCGGTTTGGCAATACCTGCCTTTCGCACGCCAAGGCGGATCGCCCTTTGCAGGTTTTGTTCATAAATATGATGGCGGCGGTAGATGCCTGTTTCTGGATCGTCAGACAGAGTCGGTGCAGGAAATACCCAGAACCAGCCCCAAGTCTTGCACGCCCCCGGATATTTTCTGCTCAACGCATCCGGCATGGCCACGCCGGGAACGTCATTTTTTCTGTCCATGTCGAACAACACGCGCACCTTTTGCAAATGCTCCTGAAGCGCTGGCACCAAAGTTTGCGGCAACATCGTTACGCGATCCTTGCGCCCCTTACCTTCTCGCACCAGAATCTCGTGACGATCAAAATCAACGTCCTTTATACGCAGCGTAACGCACTCCATCAAGCGCATCCCGGCGCCATAAATCAACCTTGCCATGAGTGAATAAACCCCGTCAAGACAAGCCAAAAGGCGATGCACTTCATTGACAGACAGCACAGTCGGCATCCTGACGGATGCTTTTGCGCGCACCATCCCGCCCATCCACGGCACGTCCATGCCTAAAACTTCCTTGTAAAGAAACAGCAATGCCGACAAAGCCTGAGTTTGCGTGGCAGCAGAAACCTTGCAGTTAACCGCAAGATCAGTCAAAAAGGCTTCCACTTCCGGCGCCCCCATCTCGCGCGGGTGTTTTTTGTGATAGAAATGCACAAAACGCTTAATCCAACCCGTGTATGATTCCTCCGTCCGCCGACTAAAGTGTTTCGCCCGGATATGCTCACGCACGACTTCCAGCAGCATAGGCGCATGAGGTGCTGAGTATGCAGGAGCGCTTGACATATAATATCCCCTCGGATTATTAAAATCAGTGGGTTGCAGTATATCAGGACAGCTTATACAGAACACTATCCTGCATACATTTGAAAAGTTCTGTCGACTTAACGTTAGGGTTTACCGTGTCGCTCACAAATCGCATCAATAATCAAAGCCGCAAGCAAGCTCTTCGCCGCCCACCGATTGTTATAAGAAAACGTTTTAAGTATTGGAAAATAGGGAAGGCACTTGAAAATGGTCTTGTGATTTTTCTATGGCTATCGGTTGTTGTTGGGATTGTTAGAATCATTAAAGCTATTTTCTGGGGTTAGGTTTGCCGTCTCATCACTTACAGGAGGTTTGCATGCCGCAGTTTTTGTTCGTTGTCGAAATTCCACCCACCGAAGGAATGTCTACCACCCCAGGCTACTCTCACAAATGGCTCGGTTTTGCCAGTGATGCCGATACTCTCTTAAAGCCCGTGAAAGGCACCACGCGGCTTGCCCTAAATGTTTGGCTGCTGGCCGCAGAAAAAGCTTTGCCGGTACTCGCGGAATTGAGTGCTCTGGCCAGCCATCATAAATGCTCATATTCGTCCGTCCTTATTCCAGATGGCGCTGTAACTCTGGCTCTCGATGTCAAGCCAAAACCCTAACCCTACGCTCAAGTTCGCTCCCTTTGGTCGCTGGGACGCGCCTTCGGCGCGCCCCTTAGCTTCACGTTCGGCGTCACAATACGGCGGTTCATTATGGCGACTTTGACATCCTTGATTCCTGACGTAGATGTACTTGTAGCGCTCGCGCCTGAAGAACTTGCGGAAGTCGTCTTACGCCTAGCCGCCGAGCTCAGGCAGAACAATCTTGTTCACCTTCAAACCATAGCTTCACAAATCGACGGAAATCACCGAACAAATAACGGCTATCCGCAGAACCGGAAAAAGGATGCCGAATTAGCTTTGGCTGAAGCATGGAATTATTTAGTTGTCCATGGGCTTCTCATCCCCGAACCTGGGATTAATGGAACCAACGGCCACATGCTTTTAAGCCGACGTGCGCAGAACATCCTGTCCAATAACTCATTCAAAACTTACGAGCGTAGCGTGGCATTCCCGAAGACGCTTCTGCATCCATCTATCGCTGACGACGTATGGCTCGACATTGTTCGTGGAGATATTGAAACGGCAGTATTCAAGGCATTCAGGGCTGTCGAAATTGCCGTGCGCGAAGTCGGTCACTTTTCTGCTGCTGATATCGGTACAGCGTTAATGCGCAAGGCATTCGACAAAACAACCGGGCCGCTTTCAGATCAGCTGCAACCCGAAGCAGAGCGTGAGGCATTGGCACACCTGTTCGCAGGAGCAATTGGCTCTTACAAGAACCCGCATTCTCATCGCACAGTTACCATCAACGACCCGACGGAGGCACAAGAAATGGTCGTTCTTGCCAGTCATCTTCTGCGCATCGTTGATAGTAGGAGGTAACCAATGATGCCGAACCCAACATTCAACCCGGACTCCGCAAAAGCGCGGAGCCGGTTAATTTTACGTTAGAGGTCGCAATTTCACCATATTGTTTGCCATACGTTTATATGGCCAATATTACCAATGTATGCTAGGCTTGCTTCATGAGCAAAACACGGTTCGAATGGGATGCAGACAAGGATGCTGAGAATCAGGGAAAGCACGGCGTGTCATTTTCCTTGGCGCAGTATGCTTTCGCTGATCCAAAGCGTGTCATTGCCGAAGATCTTGCCCACAGCAAAACAGAGAAGCGCTTCTTTTGTTTTGGTCAGACTGACGGCGGCATACTCACCGTGCGCTTTACTTATCGCGGCGGAGTGATTCGAATCTTTGGGGCTGGCTACTGGCGAAAAGGAAAAACGATTTATGAAAAATAAAATTAAATATACCAACGAACCTATTGAGGCCAAGGTGATTATGGACTTTCTCCCTCCACCCGAGGAACTCGCATTCCGCGAAGAGGGAGTTAAAGTTACCATTGCGCTGAGTAAAAAGAGCGTTGATTTTTTCAAATCAGAAGCTTCAAAACATCACACGCAATATCAACGCATGATCCGTAAACTTATTGATACTTATGTTGAGACATATGCAGAACCTCTACGCTCAAGCGGGACTGCGCAAAAGCGCGCAGCCCCTTAGCTCCACGTTGGGCATCGCAAAACCCAGACGCGGCGGTCGCACCACTGTGACCGCAATTCGCTGTGATAAACTATGCACTGTCAGCATCTACCGCATTGGAGGGCAGCGTGAGTACAAACTTGGAAGTCCTAGAAGCCGAAGTCCTGCAGTTACCCCCTGTTGAACGATCTCACCTGCTTGAGCGGCTGATCGCCAGCCTTGATTCAGATCCCGAAGTCGAGGAAGCTTGGGAGCGAGAAGCAGACCGCAGGGAAGCCGAACTGGAATCTGGTTCGATCTTGGAAATTTCAGGGCAGGAAGCCGTCGCCCGACTTCGCGCAAGACTTACGCGATGACCTACGCGCTCCACCCCGGAGCGGAGCATGATATTGCCAACGCTCTGGATTTTTACAGCGAGCAAGCTGGCCCCGTGGTTGCTGAGCGCTTTCTCGAAGAGTTTGAACGAGTCGCAAAACTCTTGATTGCACATCCCGGACTCGGAACGCCAACGACGAGGGGGCGAAGAACATTCCCGCTGAAGGTTTTTCCGTACTTGATCGTATATCGAAATCTTGAAAGCAATATTCGAATCCTGATCGTGCGCCATCAGCACAGAAAACCCGGCTACGCTGGCGGCAAGCGGTAAGTATTAAACTATCGTACGCACCAATGATGCCCAACCCGACATTCAACCCGGACTCCGCAAAGATCGCAATGCCGCAGGGGCATTCCCACGGAATATAAGGGCGATACATCGCCTATTCCTGAATGAAGGGTCTTCCCCGACATCATTGGTGCTAAAGCGCCTAATGCTGGCGTGAAAGCGCGGAGACGGTTAATTCCACGTTAGGCTTCTTGACAATTTGCTTGGCGTACATACAATGTATTCATGATTAAATTCGAGTGGGATACAGCCAAAGCGACCTCAAATAAAAAGAAGCACGGCGTTTCGTTTGATGAGGCTCAATCTGTCTTTTACGATGAGTTCGCTGTGCAATTCTTTGATGAGGATAATTCCGTGTCAGAAGAAAGATTTTTGATGCTTGGTTTCAGTGATAAAGCACACCTTCTGATCGTCTGTCATTGCGAACGCGACCAAGGCAACATTGTTCGTATCATCTCGGCAAGAAAAGCCACAAAAAACGAGAGCAACTATTATCAAGGAGTTAAGCCATGAAAATTGAATACGATCTGTCAAAAATGAAATCCCGAAAAAATCCTTATGCGGCCAAACTCAAAAAATCCGTCACGATGCGGTTGAGTGAAGATGTTATTGGCTATTTCAAACAAATGGCTGATGAAAAGGGTGTCCCTTATCAGAGCCTCATAAATCTTTATCTGCGAGACTGTGTATCAAGCCATAGAAAAATTGATATTTCATGGAAAGAAATAGGGTCAGGCTCGCATTAAAAGCCCAATATGGACATACCGATTAACTATTGTTCTGTTGTTCGGCGAGTTCCTTCAGGAACTGGGCAATATCCCATTCGCAACCACCGCAGCCAGAGAGCGCGCCCGTCCATCTGGAAATGGCGTCTATGTCCAAACCCTGCTCGAACAGGCTTTTGATATAGCTCCGCCGGGTGCCGCTGCAATGGCACATGACGTCATCTGTCGTGTCGTCTTGCTTCGTGTTCATTGATGTCTTGGCTGCTATTCGCTGCGCACCAGCAGTATCGGCACCGATGCCCCGCGCACCACGCCTTCGGCTACGCTGCCGAACAGCAGATGACTGAATCCGGAACGTCCGTGCGTGCCGATTACAATCAAATCGGCGGACCAGCTTTCCGCTTCGGCATTGATGACTTGCGCAATGCGCTCACCGTTTGCTTCGAGCAGCGCACTCTCTACCGTTATATCGGCCTGTCTGGCTATTTCTTCAGCCTTGGTCAAGGCGCGCTGCCCGATCTTGCGGGTCAGCTCACGCAGTTCCGCATAATCAACATAACCTTCTGCATCAAGAAATTGCAAATCATCAATCACATGCACCAGTCTTAGCTGTGCATGCTGCGTATCAATCAGCCTGATGGCCTCTTGCAGCGCCCTGTCGGATGTGCTGCTGCCGTCAATCGGAACCAGAATGCGTTTATACATGCTCATCTCCTCGTTCAACGTTTAATCGATGCCACCCGCAAAGCATAGACCTGTTACAGCCCGATCTGATAAAGCCTAAAGTTATTTCCGCAATTAACGGCTCACAGCTTGATGAAATGCTCACGATAATGCTTCAACTCTTCAATGGACTCGTAAATATCAGCCAGGGCTTCATGCTTTCCGTGCTTCTTAACGCCTTTCGCCATGTCGGGTTTCCAGCGTTTTGCGAGTTCTTTGAGGGTGCTGACATCTAAATTGCGGTAATGGAAATAATCCTCGAACGCAGGCATCCAGCGCGCCATGAAACGCCTGTCCTGGCAGATCGAATTGCCGCACATGGGCGAAGTACGGGCAGGCACGTATTCCTTGAGAAATTCAACCATCGCAGCTGACACTGCTGCTTCATCCAGCGTAGAAGCCTTCACTTTTTCGATCAGGCCGGACTTGCCATGAGTAGATTTATTCCAGTTATCCATGCCATCCATGATGCTGTCAGCTTGATGCACAACCAGCACCGGTGCTTCGGCTATGGTTTCCAGATTATTGTCGGTCACGACAATGGCCACTTCGATAATACGGTCGGTATCCGGGTTCAGCCCGGTCATTTCCAAGTCTATCCAGACAAGGTAGTTTTGATTTTGTGCCATAATTCGCATGCTTGAGTTGAACGGTAAGGCACGTATTGTGTCACAAGCATGCTTCCTGCCACCACTGAAACATACAATCCCATGACGGCTACGCAATTTTCTCTCATTTTTATCGCGACACTCGCCTTCACCACCCTCGCCCGGCTGTGGCTGGCGCGCCGCCATCTGGCGCATATCGCCGCACATCGCAGCGCCGTGCCCGAGGCATTCCGCGAACAAATACTGCTGAGCAACCACCAGAAAGCAGCCGACTACACCAGCGCCAAGACACGCTTCGCGATGCTGGGTTTTCTGTTTGATGCCGCGTTATTGCTGGCTTTCACCGTTGCCGGCGGCATACAGTGGATTGCCGACGTGGCGCAAGCCTGGTTCAGCTCACCGCTCATTCAGGGCGGCGCCACACTGGTGGCGGTGCTGATGCTATCGTCATTGCTGGAGGCTCCGTTCAATCTGTACCGCACTTTCCGCATCGAAGCCCGCTTCGGCTTTAACAACATGACTTTCAAGCTGTATCTGGCAGACGCCCTCAAAGGCCTGCTAATCGGCGCCGTGCTCGGCCTGCCACTTTTGTTCGGCGTGTTGTGGCTGATGGAAAGCATGGGCGACTACTGGTGGTTATATGTGTGGGGCGCATGGGTCACATTCAACCTATTGATATTATTCATCTATCCATCCTACATCGCACCGCTATTCAACAAGTTCACTCCGTTGCAGGATGATGCGATGAAGGCGCGCATCGCAGCCCTGCTCACCCGTTGCGGTTTCACCAGCAGCGGATTATTCGTCATGGACGGCAGCAAACGCAGCGCGCATGGCAACGCCTATTTCACCGGCTTCGGCAAGACGAAACGTATCGTATTTTTCGACACCCTGCTGGCGCGCCTGAGCGGCAACGAGATCGAGGCGGTATTGGCGCACGAACTCGGTCATTTCAAGCATCGTCATGTCATGAAACGTATCGCCATGACTTTTGCGATGAGTCTGCTATTTTTGTGGCTGCTGGCCATGCTGATGCAAACCAGCTGGTTCTATCAGGGTCTGGGCGTCACCACCCCCAGTACCGCGCTGGCGCTGCTGCTGTTTTTCATGGTGATGCCGGTATTTAGTTTCCTGCTCAGCCCTGTCCTGTCTGCCTACTCACGCAAACATGAATTCGAGGCGGATGCCTACGCCGCCCGCCAAACAGCGGCGGACGATCTGGTGAACGCGCTGGTCAAACTGTATCAGGACAACGCGGCGACGCTCACACCCGACCCTTTGTATTCCAGATTTTACGATTCGCATCCGCCGGCAGCGGTGCGCATCGCCAACCTGCAAGCCCTTTGAGGAGAATGTAATGAAGCTGATAACCGCTCTATTTTTACTATGCGCCACAGGCTCCGCCCTGGCTAATCCATTCCCCACCGGCAACGCGCAAACCGGCAAAGCCCTATTTGATAAATACAATTGCAACAGCTGTCATGCAGCGATGCTAGGGGGCGATGGCAATACGATGTTCACCCGTGAGGCACGCAAGGTGCGCAGCCCCGCCGATCTGGTGGAACAGCTCAAGCTGTGCAGCGGAAATATCGGCGCAAAGCTGACAGCACAGGACGAGCAACATATCGCCGCCTATCTCAACCGCTATTACAAGCTGAAATAAACCGTTTATGAAATCCTTGCGAGAACCGGATAACAAGGTTTCTGCCCTGTCGCCATCTGAAATCGAGCATTTGCTGACGCCGGGCTGGGAGCAGCACGACCAGATCATCAGCAAGACTTACTCGTTTGAGGATTATTACCAGACGATCGCGTTCGTGAATGCCGTGGCGTGGATGACACACCGCGAGGATCACCATCCCGATCTGACCGTCAGTTACAACCGTTGCCGCGTGACCTACACCACCCACGCAATTAACGGCCTGTCGGCTAACGATTTCATCTGCGCCGCGAAAGTAGACGCGCTGTTCATGCCTTGAGCGCCACTCTGCCAGGGCGCATCGTCGCAGCATTCGGCCGCCAGTATCTGGTACGGCTTGCCGATGGCAGCCTGCTGCCCTGTCTGACACGCGGCAAAAAAAGCAACGTGGTATGCGGGGATGGGGTTGAGATACTGCGCAGCGGTGACAATCAGGGTGTAATCGAACGCATCGCCCCGCGTACTTCCCTGCTGCACCGCTCGGATGCCTATCGCGAAAAACTCATCGCCGCGAACGTCAGCCAGATCATCATTGTCGTTGCGAGCGAGCCCTCATTCAGCGATGAAGTGATAACGCGTTGCCTGATCGCCGCTTTCGACCAGAATCTGGACGTGCTTATCGTACTGAACAAATGTGACCTGCCCGTGCCTGCTGCGGCTGCGCGGCAGCAACTTGCCGCCTATCGCGCCATCGGCTACAAGGTGCTGGAGCTCAGTGCATTACAGGATGTATCCACCCTGCGCCCCCTGTTACAGAACCATACCAGCGTGCTGGTCGGGCAGTCCGGCATGGGCAAGTCCACGCTGATTAATGCGCTGCTGCCGGACGCACAAGCGGCCACGCGCGAAATTTCCACCGTGCTGGACTCGGGAAAACACACCACCACCCACGCCAAGCTGTACAGCCTGGATGCGACCAGCAGCCTGATCGACTGTCCGGGCGTACAGGCATTCGGCCTGCACCACCTGAGCTTGGGCGAGATAGAGCAGGGATTCATCGAATTTGCCCAGTACCTCGGTCAGTGCCGTTTTCGCGACTGCCACCATCTGCACGAACCGGGCTGCGCGCTGCTTGCGGCCGTCGCGGCAGGAAAAATTAACGCAAGAAGGCTGGAGTTATTCCAGCAGATCGCCGCCAACAAGGCCTAGCAGCTTTTTACAATGAGTGATTGCAACTCATTCCACGATGTGCATAAAATATGCCAAAATCGTACAAGATGTATTCATGCACTAACCGGCGAGGAGTCGATATGGCAACACAAAGAATCCAGGGACATCCAGTACTGATTATCGGCGCAGGGCGCGGCGGTCATGCTTTGCTGGAGATGTTCATTGAAGATAACCTGGTTCAGGTAATCGCCATAACAGACACCAACCCCAAAGCAGCCGGTCTGGTGCTGGCAAAAAAACAAGGGATTCCCGTCTTTACCGACACAGCGGAAGCCATACGCGCCTGCAAGGATTATCCCGAGTGTATCGTATATAACCTGTCCCACGATGAAACCGTGGCTGGCGAGGTAAGCCGTGTTTTTGGCGACAAAAGGGTGGCAAGCGGCCCAGAGGTGAAATTGTTCTGGCAGATGAGCTTCTTGCAAAATAGCTGAACGCAATGGTTTCAGCAGGGAAAGTCTCACATTCGGGTGAGATTTTTCATTATTCGAGCAACATTTTGCTCTTTACCCGTCCGAAATCATCGATTCTGCTCCTTTGTGCCCATAGGCC
>JAUXWM010000005.1 GCA_030681375.1 Gallionella sp. | reverse complement strand
GGCCTATGGGCACAACGGAGCAGAATCGATGATTTCGGACGGGTAAAGAGCAAAATGTTGCTCGAATAATGAAAAATCTCACCCGAATGTGAGACTTTCCCTGCTGAAACCATTGCGTTCAGCTATTTTGCAAGAAGCTCCGTTGTTACACTTAATCGCGCGCAGATATTTATCAATGAAGAGCGCGTCGGGGTGTTACGGCAAGCCATGCGCAAAGTCGTCATCGGCGTGAAGGTCGCGGATTGGCAGGTCAAGAAGATGAAAACCAAGTGGGGAACGTGCAACATCGAGGCAGGGCGCATCTGGCTGAACCTAGAGCTTGCCAAGAAATCAGCGCAGTGCCTTGAATACATCGTCGTGCATGAGATGGTGCATCTGCTGGAACGGCATCACAATGATCGCTTTGTCGAGCTGATGAACAATTACATGCCCCAGTGGAAGTTGCACCGCGAGGAGCTGAATCGCTCCGCGCTGGGGCATGAGGAGTGGACGTATTAAATGAATACCCGTACCTGGCAATTGTTGCGCCTGCTCGCTGACGGCGCGTTTCATTCAGGTGAGTCTCTGGGGAGGGAGCTGGGCGTGTCGCGCGCGACGGTGTGTAATGCGCTGGCCGATGTGGCTGATTACGGCGTGGTACTGCAACGCATACGCGGGCGGGGTTACCGGTTGGCGCAGGCCTGGCGGTGTCTGGATGCCGTGGAGATTAATCACGCGCTGGGTGGCGCGGCCTCGCGTTTTCAGCTCGAAGTATTGCAGCAGGCGGCTTCCAGCAATACGGAATTGCTCAGGCGTGCTGCGCTGGGCGCACCCGGTGGCAGCGTGCTGGTGGTGGAATTGCAGACCGCAGGGCGCGGGCGCATCGGGCGCGTCTGGTATTCCGGTCTGGGTAATGCGCTGACCTTTTCATTGTTGTGGCGCTTCGACTGTGGCCTGAACGCGCTGTCCGGCTTGAGCCTGGCGGTTGGAGTGGCCATAGTGCGCGCGCTGAATCAATTCAACGCAACAGGCGTGGGGCTGAAGTGGCCGAACGATATTCTGGCGCGTCATGGTGATGCGGGCCGGGGCAAGCTGGGCGGTGTGCTGATTGAGGCGCAGGGCGATATGTACGGCCCCAGCGCGGTGGTGATAGGCATAGGCCTCAATTGCAGCCTGCCGATGAAACTGTCGCGCGCGATCACTCAGCCTGCGGCCGCGTTGGATCAGGTGTGCGTCATGCCACCTGACCGCAATACCCTGTTGGCGGCGCTGTTGCAGGAATTGGCTGGCGTGCTGGATGAATTCGCGTGTAGCGGTTTTGCTGTGCTGCGCGCTGAATGGGAATGCCATCATGCGCAGCAGGATTTTTCCGTTGAGCTGCAAATGCCCGATGGTTCGCGCATCGGTGGTATTGCGCGCGGCGTCAGCGAGACGGGCGAATTGTGTCTGGAAACGGCGCAGGGCATGCGACAATTCAATTCCGGTGAAGTGGGAGAGCGACAGTGAAACGATTGTTGATTGATGCCGGCAATACGCGCATCAAATATGCTCTGGTTGAAGGCGAGCAGTGGCTGCCCGTGCTCAATTTGCCGGTCAGCGCCCAATTGCGCTTCGATGAGCCCTGCTATAACGGGGTGGAGCAAGTCTGGGTGAGCAATGTGGCTGGTGCGGAAGTCGGACGGCAGATTGCGGCTGCCTGTGCGGCACGCCACTGGCAGCCTCACTTCATTACCTCGCAGGTGGTGCAATGCGGGGTGAGTAACGGTTACGGGCTGGCCGCGCAACTGGGCTGTGACCGCTGGGCTGCGCTGATCGCCGCCCGGCATCAGGCGGGTCGCGCCTGTCTGGTGGTCAACAGCGGCACGGCGACTACCATTGATGCGCTGTCCGGGAGCGGTGAATTTCTGGGCGGATTGATATTGCCGGGGATAGAGCTGATGCAGCGCAGCCTGACAGCGGCGACCGCGCAACTGCAAGAGGAGGGCGGCGACTATGCACGCTTCCCGCGCAATACGGCTGATGCGCTGTTCAGCGGTGCGATACAGGCCAGTTGCGGTGCGATACAGCGGCAACACGCCCTGCTGGGCGATGTGGCAGCGCCTGTGTTGATGGGCGGGGGGGCTGCGGGTCTGTTGCAACCTTATGTGCATTTGCCGGTGCAGATGATGGATAATCCGGTGTTGCAGGGATTGTTGTTAATCGCACAGGAAACGAATAAAGCATGACGAAAACCATAAAAATCCTAATCTGGGTGTTGCTCGCCATCAATGTGATTTTCTTTGCGGTGATGCAATCGGGTCTGTTCGCCGATACCCCGCCGGTACAACCGTCGCAAGCCATGAATGCAGAAAAAATTATTCTGCTGGACGGGGCGCAAAACGCATCGGCGGTGCTACCCGTCCCGATCGAATCAGCGGCATCGACAGTTCCGGCAACGGTTGAGCCAGAGAGTTGTTTTGAATGGGGTGATTTCTCAGGCAAAGAACTGGTCGCGGTCATGAACGCCTTGAAAAAACTGCCACTGGGCGATAAATTGAATTCGCGAGAGATCGATCGTGGCGTCAGTTACTGGGTGTACATCGCGCCCATCAAGGACAAGGCAGGTATCAACGAGAAACTTGCCCAGCTCAAGGCCCGCGGTGTGACAGACTATTTCGTGGTGCAGGAACAGGGCGAATGGTTGAATGCGATTTCCCTGGGGCTGTTTAAAACACGCGAATCGGCGCAAAAATTTCTGGAGGGCTTGCGTGCCAAAGACGTGCGCACGGCACAAATGGGCGAGCGTGCCGGAAAAAACAAGGCAACTGTGTTGATAATCAACGGTCTGGACGCGGAAATGAGCGGCAGATTGAACGGGTTGCAGAAAAATTTCCCTGAGAGTGAACTAAAGCGTGTTTCTTGCCATTGACACGACGAGGTTAAATCCGGACAATGCCGCCCTCATCGGTGATATAGCTCAGTTGGTTAGAGCACAGCACTCATAACGCTGGGGTCGGTGGTTCAAATCCACCTATCACCACCAAATAAAGTGTTACGTAAGTAGCGCAAAATAAAAAACCAGCCTGAGCTGGTTTTTTATTTTGCTTGATTCGTTCGCAGTCTAGTTTTTGCTGAACAGTTGCATAACCATCCAGATTGCAAAACCAGTTGCCAAGATCGCGGTGCCTACGGATGCTACAGTAGCGATAATTGCCATTTTTTCTCCTCCCAAGAGATTATGAATTAAACACGTCAAAAAACTGTGTGAATCGTAGCACAGTTCTTACACCCGGCAAATATTTTTATTAAAAGTCGAAAACACAGGCGCGTGTGCGGAAGTCATAGCGCTGGGGGGTCTGGTGATTTTTTTGCCGCATGATTTTGTGTTGCCGGACAGCGCATGGATGTGGAAAATGATCTGCTGTTGAAAGCAGATCAATGGCGTGTTGATTTCCCCGGATCAGTGCCGGTTTTAATTATTTTTTACTCTCAAGGTATGATTTCAGCGTGTTGAAAAAACTCTATATAAAGACCTATGGCTGCCAGATGAACGAGTATGACTCGGACAAGATGGCCGACGTGTTGCGCGCCTGTGAAGATATGGAGCAAACAGACAAGATCGAGGAGGCAGACGTCATTTTGTTTAACACCTGTTCGATACGCGAGAAGGCGGAAGAAAAGGTGTTTTCCGATCTGGGGCGCGTGCGTCCGCTCAAATTGGCCAAGCCTGATTTGCTGATCGGCGTGGGGGGCTGCGTTGCCAGCCAGGAGGGTGATGTGATCATCAAACGCGCACCCTATGTGGACGTGGTGTTCGGGCCGCAGACCTTGCACCGTCTGCCGCAGTTGATACAGGCGCGACGAGACACGGGACGCCCGCAGGTGGATATCAGCTTTCCGGAAATTGAAAAATTTGATCATTTGCCGACTCCGCAGACCAGTTCCGGCTCTGCATTCGTCGCCATCATGGAAGGTTGCAGCAAATACTGTACCTTCTGTGTCGTGCCCTACACGCGTGGCGAGGAGGTGTCGCGTCCGCTGGCGGATGTCATGCAGGATATACAGGAGCTGGCAGATCAAGGGGTGCAGGAGGTGACTTTAATCGGCCAGAACGTGAATGGCTACCTTGGCGCAACGGATGACGGCGATACGGTGGACTTCGCTTTCCTGCTGCAAACCATCGCCGATCTGCCGGAGATTGCACGTATCCGCTACACCACCTCGCATCCCAGAGACATGTCGCAACGTGTGATTGATGTGTATGCGACTACGCCCAAGCTGGTCAGCCATCTGCATCTGCCGGTGCAGTCGGGTTCGGATCGCGTGCTTGCCGCGATGAAGCGCGGTCACACGGTGCTGGAATACAAGTCCATCATTCGCCGCGTGCGTGCCGCACGCCCTGATATTTGCATTACTTCGGATTTTATTGTGGGTTTCCCCGGTGAAACCGAACAGGATTTTGAGGCGACGCTCAAGCTGATCGATGAAATCGGTTTCGATAATAGTTTCAGCTATGTGTTCAGCCCGCGACCCGGCACGCCGGCCGCCGAGATGCGCGACGATACGCCGCATGAGGTGAAAGCGGCACGCCTGAAACGTTTGCAAGACCGCATTACCGAGCAGGAGTCGGGTGTTGCGCAGTCTATGCTGGGTAGCGTGCAGCGCGTGCTGGTGGAAGGGGTGTCGAAAAAGGACGTGCTGGAGCTGGCCGGACGCACGGACAACAACCGCGTGATCAATTTCCGTGGTTCGCCCGGCATGATAGGGCGATTTGTGGAGGTCACCGTGACCGAAGTGGTCAGGCATACGCTGCGCGGAGAATTGGCGGGGAAGCGCGAATGAACGCATTGAACAACACGGACCGGCCCGGCTTGTCACTCACGGTTCAGTACGCAAGTGCTGCGACATCATTGCCGACGCGTCCGCAGTGGCGGCGCTGGATCAGGATAGCGTTGCAGCGTGATGTGTGCATGACCTTGCGTATCGTTGACGAGGCAGAGGGGCGCGAGTTGAACAAGGCTTATCGCGGCAAGGACTACGCGACCAACGTGCTGACCTTTGTTTATGACGATACCGGTGAGATTTCCGGTGATGTAGTGATCTGCGCGCCCGTGGTTGAAAGGGAAGCCGCCACGCAGAATAAAGACTTGCAGTCCCATTACGCGCACCTTGCCATACACGCTGCGTTGCATTTGCAAGGCTATGACCATGAGAATGATGAACAGGCAGTACAGATGGAAGCACTGGAAACCGCGTTAATGGTAAGATTGCACTTTCCTGATCCTTATCAAGAAACCTGAACAAAAATGGACGACCCTGAGAGTCACAAGCCCACCTTGCTGGAACGCCTTTCCGCGCTGCTGCTGCGCGAACCTGAAGACCGGGAGCAGTTGGTAACACTGCTGCACGGCGCTTACGAAAATAATCTGTTGGATGCTGACGCGCTGTCCATGATGGAAGGCGTGTTGCAGGTTTCCGAACGCCAGGTGCGGGAAATCATGATTCCCCGCGCACAAATGGATGTCATCGATATCGTCCAGCCGCCGGAAGCCTTCATCCCTTTTGTCATTGAGGCGGCGCACTCGCGCTTTCCGGTGATCGAGGGCGACAAGGACAACATCATCGGCATCCTGCTGGCCAAGGATTTGTTGCGTTATTATGCCGGGGAAGAATTCGATGTGCGCGATATGCTGCGTCCGGTGGTATTTGTGCCGGAATCGAAACGCTTGAACGTGCTGTTGCGCGATTTCCGCAGCAATCGCAACCACATTGCGCTGGTGGTGGACGAATACGGCGGCGTGTCGGGCATGGTGACGATAGAGGACGTGCTGGAACAAATTGTCGGCGACATCGAGGACGAATACGATTTCGATGAGGACGAGGACAATATCATCGCCGATGACACGGGGCACTACCGCGTCAAGGCCGATACTGAAATTGAGGACTTCAATGAAGCACTCGGCACGGATTTCAGCGATGAAGATTGCGATACCGTGGGTGGTTTAGTGCTCAAGGCCGCCGGGCAGTTGCCAAAATGCGGGGATCGCCTATATCTGGGCGAGCTGGTCTTTACCGTGTTGCGCGTGGACAGCCGCAGATTGTATTCCTTGCTGGTGGAACGAAAAAGGCCTGAGCTTTAAGCGCATCCGCCTGGATGGTTTTTTGTAGCAGTGTGTTTTTATTGATTATTGAGCGCCGGAAACTACCCGTAGTTGGCGCGTGACAAAGGGAGCAGAAAAATGGCATCAGTGAATAAGGCAATTTTGATAGGTAACCTCGGAAAAGACCCTGAGGTGAGATATATGCCGGGTGGAGAAGCGGTTGCCAATATCACCCTGGCAACTACAGATACCTGGAAGGATAAAAGCGGAACCAAACAGGAAAAAACTGAATGGCATCGCGTTTCATTTTTTGGCAGACAGGCTGAAGTGGTCGGCGAGTACCTGAAAAAGGGTTCGCAGATTTATGTCGAGGGGCGCATCCAGACACGCAAGTGGCAGGACAAGGACGGACAGGATCGCTACACCACCGAAATCGTCGCAGACCGGATGCAAATGATAGGCGGCAAATCTTCCGGCGGGAGCAGTTTCGAAGTGGTTGAGGAAAATCAGCCCGCCCCTGCACGCGCCTCCGCCCCCGCGTCCAGACCCGCGCCCGCAGCCAAGGGCGGTTTTGATAACTTCGACGACGACATCCCCTTCTGAGGGGAAGTTAAATCTAAAACGTAAAAAATGAATCAGCTTAAAATGATACAGCCCCGTTAATACGGGGCTGTATCATTTTAAGCATAAAATTTTTTGTTCAAATTCAGAGTGGGTGTGTTTCTGTGTGTTGGAAGTTAAAAAAAGTAACTTTAAGTGAGGCGTTAGGTTGGCCAGTTGAGCTTATATTTTGCTGGGCTTGGCTTCCAAGTTTTTGGCATTGACGGCGTATTCTGGTGAAAACAGTCACCTGTAATGCTCGCAAATTCGCCAGTTAAAAGCGTATATAAGTGCCACTTGCTTGTTTTCTGAGCTTTGCATATGACTTGTTGCCGGTTATGTCAGACTGATTCCCATGAAAAACTCCTGCATGATCGGTACCATCGCAGATGATCACGCCCGTCTAGGCTCAATTAACTTTGAGCGACCGCTGCGGGGCAAGCAATTCGAGAAGCTGAGCGAGTACAATGTGCCATCAGCGGTCCGTCGAGTTGCCAGTGGATTTTGATTGCAATGCAATCAGTTGTCTGGTAGATTGCAATCATTGATTACAATGTATGGAGATCGAAATGGCTACCAACTTAGTAGTTCGCAATGTTGAGGAAGATGTTGCACTTGCGCTAAAACAACTGGCAGCATCCCACGGAAGAAGCGCGGAAGCGGAACATCGTGAAATTTTGCGTATGGTTTTGCAGCGGCCAAAACGTCGCACGGTTGCCGACGTTTTATCCAGCATGCCCAATGTGGGTGAAGATGCCGACTTTAATTTTCGGAATGCTTAATTCATGTACTTGGTTGATACCAATGTCATCAGCGAGGCTCGCAAAGGTACAAAAGCGAATCTGGGAGTACAGAAATTTTTTCAGATAACCACACCCGAAAATCTCTATCTCTCTGCGCAAACAATAGGTGAAATTCGGCGGGGTTTAGAGAATATTCGCCATCGTGCTGATCTGCCGCAAACCAAGAAGCTGGAAAAATGGCTTGATTTGGTTGTGTCAGATTATGCAGATAAAATTTTGTCCTTTGATGAAGAGTGCGCTCAAGTGTGGGGACGATTGATGTCGCCTCACCCTGAACATCCGATAGACAAACAGATTGCGGCAATTGCGCTGATTCACGACCTGGTTGTGGTGACGCGCAATGTGGATGATTTTCACGGAACTGGTGTTGAAATTGTAAATCCATTTGAGTAATGTCAGTCAAAGTAGAGGTCTGTAATTCGCTGCCATAAACTTGCCGTTCGTGGAACGGCGGCAAGATAACAACCTAACATCACTCTCCGATCACACATTTTTCGAAGCCATGATTTTTAAGTACGCCACCAGTGCCGCATCCATCATGGAAAGGTGATTGTCGAACCACTCCGGCAAACCCTGTTTGACGAAGGCTCGCACTAGTGAATCGCCCCGTATTTTGAGGAGGCTCCAAATCTTGAGAGAATGGAGCCATGAACAAACCAAACAAATATTCCCCCGAAGTTCGCGAGCGCGCTGTCCGCATGGTGCAAGAGCATCGCAACGAGTATCCATCCCTGTGG
>JAUXWM010000004.1 GCA_030681375.1 Gallionella sp. | reverse complement strand
GGCCTATGGGCACAACGGAGCAGAATCGATGATTTCGGACGGGTAAAGAGCAAAATGTTGCTCGAATAATGAAAAATCTCACCCGAATGTGAGACTTTCCCTGCTGAAACCATTGCGTTCAGCTATTTTGCAAGAAGCTCCTGTAGCTACCAATTTATTCGCCCGCTCAGTGCGAAGCCCGAGTGACTGTGGCAATCCGCGTCGTCATTGCGAAACCCGAAGGGCTGCGGCAATCCAGAGGTTTTCAGCAAAACTCTGGATCGCTTCGCACTGCTCCCGCCACACTTCCTACTTCACTCCCATTCACTGCTAAAGGCAGGACGATTTAATCAACCCTAATCAATGCGTCAAATTCACGCACAAACCTAGCCGAGCACTCTCTGCCAACAACCGTTTGTCACGTGTCCACAGCAACGCACCTGGAGAGAGCCGCACAGCAGCCAACAGATGCGCATCGATGTATCCGATTCCAGTACCAAAAAGTGCATTATTCTCGATGAAATGTAGCGCCTCATCATCTGAAGCTGCTGCAACCTGTGGCAGATTCTGCAAAGCACCCAGAACAATATTTCTATTTTGCAAATTGCCCAAGGCCAGCTCACCAATGACAAAACGGTGAGTCAGCACTTGGCCTGCGTTCAAAAGGCTGACTAATTCAGCATCACCATGACGCAGATGATCTATCCATACCGATGTATCAACCAGAATCATGCCGGTTCGGACTGGCGCCGTGGCACATAATCAAGCAATGGTTCTGAGCCCCCGAGCAATGCCAAACGTTTGGCGCTTTCGCGCTGGATCAAGGCCTTCAGCGCTTCCCGAACTAAGGCTGTCTTTTCCATTGGTCCGGTAAATGCCTGAGCTTTTTCAATCAAGTCATCATCAAGTGCAAGTGTCGTGCGCATAATCATTATCTCCGTTATTGATACGCATCTTATAGCATCGAATGATGCCACCATCAATGCCTGAATATCTCTTTAGCGCCCCCTTATTATTTACTAAGTAGATGCTGATTTATTAGTCATCCCCGCGAAAGCGGGGATCCAGTGCCTTTATCTAACTGGGTTCACGCCTGATGAAACAACTAAGGATTGACTAAGCAATCAAAAAACAATTGCAAAGTCACTACTTATGCGCGGGAACGACAAAACCGAATAAATCAGCCTCTCCTAAGATTACTATCTCAACATTTTCAAATTTTCACTGTGCGCACCCTTTACGGTATCCAGCACAATACGCCGATCAAACGTGACGAAACGACCGCCATGGTGCACCGCGAGTGCTAACAGATAAACATCCGTGACTTGCCGATGCCCCAACACTAGGCTCCAATCGAACACATCCTCATTTAACATGCTGATATTCGCAGGCCAGAACTCATGGTCAGGCCCGTTCGCAGCCTCCGCCAACCGTTCTGCGACTTGTGCAGCCGCAACATTTCCCGGATATTTCGGCTGCGACATGATACGTATGCATCCATTTTGCGTGAGCGGACAAGATGCCCAGCCGTGGCTTATTTCGCGCTCCAGCCAGGACATCGCCAGGCCGTGATGCACATGACCTTCATCCAACAATGCAATCAGCACGTTAACGTCCAGCAACGCGCGCATCAAACACCTTCCTGATCACGCAATTCGTCCACTTTCCCATTGGTGACCAAGACGCCCCGTGACGGGAATGGCCTAAAACCGGCAACTGCTTTCCCGGCGTTCAGCGTTTTCCTGTGACCACCCGCCAAGGCTTCCCTCATCAACCCTGAAACAATGCACCCCGCAGAAACGTTCTGCAAACGCGCCAATTCCTTGGCAGCTGCCAGCACATCATCCTCTATATCAATCGTCGTACGCATAAGCCCTCCAAACACGATTGCATCATGATGTTATCGCATCACGCTGTCAAGCAAGGGTGGCGCGCTGACATTCGGCGGTGGTGCGCAGACCAGATTCCAGCGTAAAGGGTGGAATCCAACCAAGTTCACGGCGAATTTTGCTGCTGTCCACTTGCAACGAACCCAACAGGCGTTCGATCTGCTCAGCCTTGCCCGTCAAACGCCCGGCCAACCTCAATAATACTGCAGGACAAGCAAATAAACGCGCCGGATGCCCCATCGACGCACCCAGCTGACGCAACAGCTCAGAGGTCGAAACATCCTCACCATCACTCACCAGATAGGTTTGCCCGACTGCTGCGGGATGAGTAGCACAGAGAATCAAGGCATCCACCAGATTCCCGACATAAACCAGGCTGCGCCGATTATTTACAGTTGCCAGCGGTAACGGCAAGCCACGATCCAGCACCTTGAGCATCTGCGCGAAGTTACCTTTAACACCGGCACCGTAAACCAATGGCGGACGGACGATCACCACCTCCAAACCCGTTTCTTCGGCCACTTCATGCAAGACCTGCTCAGCTTCACACTTGGAAATCCCATAAGGATCTTGCGGTGCTGACATGTCCTCCTCGGTGAATTTCTCGCCCCCCTGAGTCGCCTCACCATTCACTTTAATCGAGCTGACATAAACGAATCGCTTCACGTCAACAGCTGCCGCCTGACGCGCCAAATGCTCCGTTCCGGCCACGTTGACCCTGCGAAATTCCGATAAGGGGTCGGCAGAGGCATCTTGCATAACATGAACACGGGCCGCCAGATGAATCACCGCAGATACACCACACAAGGCCGCGCTCCAGTCGGTTTCACCATTTATCGCGCCCACTACTTCACGCTCGCAATCATTCAGACCGGCGTTTGCAGAACGCAACGCCGCCCGCACCGGCTGTCCTCGCTGCGACAATTCTGTACAAAGAGCGCTACCCACAAAGCCGCTTGCCCCAGTCACCAGAAATTTCATAGCCATTTTCGGCACTGCACACGCCAATAAACAGGTGAAAAAAAGAAGCGTGCCATGCTGGTCAAATGCCAGCGCAAAAACCTGAAACTATGATGACTGCTGCGATGCGCATGATGGATCACCCGCACAGCCGGACACAACGCCACCTCATATCCAGACAGCCTTAGCCTTGCGCACAAATCCACGTCTTCGTAGTATAAAAAATAGCGCTGATTGAATCCGCCGATGCTCGCAAAAATATCATGCTGAAACAACATAAACATTCCTCCGACCCAATCAGGATGCAGCAATTCACCTCCAATTAAATAGTCGCTGCCTTTGCAGCCGCCAAAAAGCTTGCACAATATCTTGAACGGTGTCGGAAAATGGCGCGCGCTATCTTCAATCTCACCGTCATCGCCTACAACAAGCGGCGCAACGACTCCAACAACCGGATCTTTCAGGCATTCGAGCAAGGCCTGAAATGGATCTGTTGTTAGACGAATATCCGGATTTAACACGCAAAAATATTCACCTGTTGCGTACGTGAATGCCTGATTATGGTTAGCAGCAAACCCCATTGGCGTCAGATTACGAATCGCTTTCACCGGAAATGAAAAACTATCCAGTGCAAATGGCAGTGTTTCATCCAGATTAAGCGTCAGGATGAACTCCAATGATGCAGTCTGGCAACTCGACTCAACATCACGCAGCAAATTATCAATCAACCCTGCTTGCCCATGACTAACAACAGAAATTGAAATCTTAGTTGTGCAGTCCATACCTATCTCTTCCATCGCAAATACATCCAATAAATTATCAGCCTGCGGACATATTTAAGGACAGAATAGACAGCCAATACAACCAATTGAAAGCCATTGATACAGTCAGCGCGATATAAGCGCCGGTAATTTCCCAAGTCACTACGCTCCATCGACCAGAATTGTGCGCTGAGTCCCATTATGCCAAACGGCCTCTTATAGATTGCAGCCAGGTCAGTAGAAAGTTTTGCAACCACACCGCCATCGCAAACAATTTGCAACCACAGCATATGGTCTTCCATGTAGCGCTGCCTTTCAAAAAAGCGCTGTCCAATATCCCGCCTTAACATTACCGATGGTGTAACAAATTTATTCGACAGCATCAGCAACCATTTGCGTATCAGCTGCGCAGAATAATGAGTAATATTCCAGTCCGGAAGCGCATCTTCTTGTGTAAGCCTTCGATAGCCATGACCACACAGCACAACCTCTGGGTGCGCATTCATATAGGCATATTGAATTTCAATTTTTTTTGGGTGCCATGCATCATCAGAATCCAGAAACGCAATGTAAGGCTGGGTCGCTGCGTTCCACCCGGCGTTACGCGCGCTTGCCGCACCCATATTTTCTTGCAGCGCAATGACTTTAATCCAGCCGCAATACGTCTGCTCAATCTCCCGCAACACGTCCAGCGTATCATCACCGCTCGCGTCATCCACCAGAATTACTTCTGCTGGTTTCTGTGTCTGTTTAGCAACAGAATCTATCGCGCGAACTATGGTGCGTGCGCAGCGAAAACATGGAATCACCACTGTGACTGTTACCATTTCTATGTCTTGCATCCAATTCCACTTTCCAGATGAGTAACAAATTCATACCCATTTAAATCGGGTTACACCTTTTATAGAGTGAGCCGAATTATGCTTTGTCAAATCGATCAAAACATTTCATCCAAGAACAACTTACAATGGAGAAGGGGCCTTTGAGCTATCAGAAACACGATGTAACGAGGTAAGCTTAGAGACAGAAACAAACTCGTGGCTAGCAGTATAGCGAAGCAACAGCTCTTCATCTTCCAAATTTTCCATGTGCTCATTAAAGCCACCACACTCATCGTACAGAGATTTTACAAACAGAACCGATTGAATCGATAACATTTGTTTATGGGGCGGTGATGCACAATTAACAGTCTCATTACCAATGAGATTGTAACGAATATTGGCATATTTATAGCCGATCGCAGAAATCACACGTGTGGCAACTTGCCACGCGGCGCCGTATGCACCGCTTGCCTCCTTGCGAACCAGCAACGCTTGCACCAGCACTTCAATATGATCGGCAAAAAACAAATCGTCATCACCGAGAAAACACATAAACTCGCCAGCAACAACAGTCAAAGCCACATTACCCGCCTTGCCGCGCCCGCCACTCTCAATATTAAAATAGCTCACGGAACTCAACACATTACGCGCGCTAATTTCCTGCATAAAATCCCCGCACGTTATCGAACCCTCTTCCACGACAATGAGCTCGATGTTGGGATAAGTCTGATTAAGCACCGATGACACGGCTTCCTTTAGGCAAGACTGTCGCCCTTGAGTGGTCCGTATAATCACGCTGACCAAGGGCAATACCGGTGGCAATGGGTTATTCTCATAAAAGGCACCCGGTCGACTACGCTCATAATCAAAATAGTTGAAAGGAAATTTGGCGGAACTTGCTTTCCTTTTAGCAAGGAAATACGGTGCATTACGCAGCAACTGGACAATAGCCTTAAGCACAGCTTTGCGCTGTCCTGAAAAACGCTGCGGCAAAAATAGCAATGCCATAAACAATGGGCATATTTCCGCAATCTGCCATAAATTCCCGTAACGCAGCCGTATATAAGCGTTACCAAGCTTGCTGCCGATGAATTGTAGTGGCTTTACCTCTGCGATAGCTCCATAGGTGTAATGCCAACACACTGCCGATGGATGATATTTGAGAACATACCCTGCGGACCGCAAACGATAAGATAATTCGACATCTTCACCATACATGAAGATTCTGGGTTCATAACCACCCACTTGCACTATTGCCTCACGACGAAACAGTATGCATGCACTGGATGACCAAGTGGTTTGCATCGTGATCGGATTGTAATATTTAGGGTGCTCGTATGGCTTTTGGCGAAACTCCCAGCTCGCAACTGAAATTTCATCGGACAAAGCCCGGCTGACAATTCCAGCGATGGCATCTGCTTCAAAGGTAAGGTCAAGATTACTCACCAAATAGAAGGATGAACGACCTTTTCCCAGATTTACATTATGTCCCTGCCCAAACCCCACATTGCTGCCCAATTCAATTTGAAATGAGGCAAAGTCCGGATGGCAAAGGTGTGCTCGCTCAAGCGAAGGAATCGTCTCGTCTGTGGAACCATTATCTCTGATAAACACATGAATTTTGTTTAACGGGTAGGACTGCGTGCGCAAGCTTGAAAAAAAGTCATCAATCCAGCGTGCTGAATTGAAAGTAACCAGCGATAAATCTATCTCAGGGTAATCAAAGTTGCTATTTTTTTCCATGCAACCCTCTGCCAAGCGAAAGAAATGGCAATTCAATATAGCGATAGGAAAAATAGCCGATCAACAAAGTCAGCGGGATACAAAGCGCCATTAAATAGTAAAATTTGCCTATTCCAATCAGATGATCCGGCATCCAGTAATTTTTAGCGAAGTAAATTACCGGGAAGTGCCACAAGTACACACTGTAACTAATGATGCCCAACAACCTTAACGGGTGAGCCCCCAGCACTTTCTCAGAAAATGCATTTGAAAATGAAGCAAAGAAAATCAATCCGGCACAGACCAGCGACACCGATATAAACCATACATATATCCAGCCGCTTTGCCATACATCAATTCTGCCTACCGACCATGCCTGAAAAGCAAATACTGCAAGCAGAAATACCACCAGAAAACTGCCCACGGGACCTTGCAGACGTCGTTTGCTATCGGATGAAATCTGGCAGAAGAGACCAGCAAGGTACATCCCAATCGCGAAATTAAATACCTGCGCCGGGAATTGGTGCGCCAAAAACATTTTCATGACTATCGGATCATAGCGATAGCTCGCCATTTGTGGAATCATCGTCGTAACCAGCCATACCAAAACGTCGTACAGCTCGTGAAAACTCAAGTATTTCCAGGTTTCAGCCACTAACAAGGCAATCAACAAGGAAAACAATGCCTTTTCTCCCACAAAAAACCTGGCGATAAAAGGCAAAACCAGATAAAAGCAAACCTCGACAGTCAAAGTCCACAATGCGCCGTTAATACCCAGTCCCGCTGAAGTCAGGGGAAAAAGATAGTGGGTAAATGTGAAATGAGTAAATACGGTGACAATACCCAGCGGCGAAAAAGCATGCCAAGTCGTCAGAGCAATGGGTGCTAATACCAAAAACAATATAGCCAGCTGTGCATAATAGGCAGGAGCGATACGATAAAATCGTCGTTGGAAATAGCTGCGTAATGGTGGAGTTGGCAATCCGGCATGGATATTTTTGGCCCAAGGTATCATTAACAGAAAGCCGCTGAGGGCAAAAAACAAATCCACCCCAAGATGCCCTGTAGTCAACCACGGGTTCAAATTCAACATCCCAAACAAGCGCACCTCTGGTGAATCCGCACCAAAACCATGAATATGGAAAATCACTACCATTGCAACAGCCAGAGCGCGTAAGCCATCTATCCCCGGCATTATCTGGCCGGAAGTCGTGTCATGTCCCAGTTTCCTCAACAACGCATTAAACATCTTCAGGCTATCTTCCTGATCCAAATACTGCCGCCTCCACCCAGTTCAGGAAAACGCGGAAACACATCCTCTACCTCTTTAGCAAATCGCGTAGCCATGTAATTTGATCCCCAAATCACCTCAAAAGCAGAGTTGAATTGCAGAAATGCACGCAGCAGATACTGCTCATTCCAGCCACGCCTTTCTTCAATAACCCACTTTTTTGAATATTCATCTGGCAGAAAAATATCATGTATGTGAATCAAGACACCTTTTTTTAGCCTAGGGATGATTTCAAAGAATAGATAATTTACATCACTCCCGGTTTTGGCAACATGCGATGAGTCAATAAACAGGATGTCTCCTGCATCCAGCACAGAGAAAAAATTCAAATCAAGATCCTCAACCTTGCTCACAACCAATCGTGTAATGCCCGCCACACCATCTACCAGAAATTGCCTTGGATAGGGTTCCACACAGATGAAATCAAGCTTGTTACTTAGGATACGGCGATTCACATCCGCTGTGATCAGCGAAGAAAATCCGCTTCCAATCTCGATCATATGCTTGGGGTGATAATGGCACAGCATGCAGTAGAGAACTTCTGCATCCAACACGGGAAATTGGTCGTTGCTGTAATAGTAGCCAACCTCATTAGCCGGCTTCTTTATCGGATAATGAATATCTGTTGTGTAATTCCTGAATACATTATTCAATAAATCAAGCTGGTTCGTAACATTCCACTGAATGCCCGGCATATCATCACGCCCATGCCATATCTGTTCCTCACGCGACTTGATATCGACAGGATCAACGGTGGGTGAATAAAAATGTCCTGCTGGAAATAATGTCGAAACTCGATGGTACAGACGATATTTTAATTTACGTTTGAACGAGCCAAATACTGAATTTATGGCGGCAGCATTAATCTTCATTAACGAATCCTACTTTCTTAAACATATACACAAACACAACATACCCAATCTGCGAGTTTTTATTGCAAAACGCCTCTTATATCAGTAAATGGCGAAAAAAGTGCCGGATTAATCTAATGAAAATAAAGTATAGCCGTGCAAATGTAATAGGCAATGAAATCAAGGGTGAAATAAAGAAATAATATCTCCAATTACTATGAAACACCCGCCGTATTTCAATTACAATATTTTCTTCAGCATAAACTGCATCACCCTGACGTAGATTCATAACATAAGTTGGAAACCACATCACTACCGCTCCATTTTGAATAGCTTTAGCCAATTCAGGTTTGGTTTTCAACATGCTATTCGAGATATTTAATAGGTTGCTGCCAAACACATTTATCGCTCCATATCCGCCAGAGTTAGCAATTTTGGCTGCATAAACCCTATCTTCCATGAATACAAAGGAGTGGCCTTCACGAATTAATTGCAATACCCAACCCAACTGGGGCAGATTACTACCAGCCACTATCCCCATAGATGATTCAATGTTCGCTCCAGAACGTACAATCAGAGCGGTGATAAATGTCAACATAATATGTGTGCGTCTGACAAAATCCAATGAATCCGTATACTTTATAACACCAGTTTTACCACGCCCTCTCGCAGGCTCATCAAGATAACATCCTGAATAGCTATAACCATTTACATACAGGATATCTACTTGCTGCTCGGTCAGCACATCCAACACCCTCTGGAGCTTGCCTTTGAGAATCACATCGTCATCACCCAATATCCAGACATAGGGTGTTTTAGCAGCCACATAACACTGAGCGACATTACGTTCCCCACCAATATTTTCAGGGTTGCTTACAACCTCGAATTCTCCATGCCACCTCAGCTGATGCTGACGAATCACTTCACTTGTATGATCAATTGATGCATTGTTCGAGACATACATCTTAATTAGCCTGCGCTGATCAATATTCAGACTGGAGATTTCTTCTTCAATACGGGTGAGGCACAAATCAAGAAGGTCAGCCCTATTGTAGGTTGGGATTGCGACTGTAAGTAGCGGGGTAATTTTCAAGCAGTCTGGTTGCATCTTAGCTCCATCTTCACAGGCAACTCGAACAAGCAATTTTTTGCCATTCTTTTCGTTTGGCAAAAAAGATCACGCTACCCCAGCCGAATCCAACGACTGCGCATACAACAAAATATCCAGACATGATCCCAGTTGCACCATATTCTTTGGCTAAAACAACAGTTAATATCGCAACCAATACTGCACTCATTAAACTAATCAATAAAAATGGTTCTTGTTTATGAGCTCTCAAATAGACTGATTGAGCATACGTCACATAATTGAGCATTGTTGTCAGTATCAGCAACGTGAAAGGTAATGGATCCAGCAAACGTGATGCAAAACGAATATTTTCCACATGCAGAAAGTAGTTCACAATACATAGCGCCGCGCCTAACAAGAGCATTACAAGAAAAGATCGTAATAACGTTAATTTGAACAAGTGATCCAGGGTGATGTAATCTTTCCTCGCAACCAGTGTTCCAAACTTAGGTGCCTGTGTGCTCATCCAAGCCATCGCAATACTCATCAGCGCGCTAGCGATTGAGAAACTCATACCCATTTTCCCTGCCTCAACAGCACCTCGGTATGCAAATAACACTGGAGTAAATAATTGGAAGATAAAGTAGCCACTCAACCAACTTAATGCAATCTTCCACTGCAAAGGCCAAATTTCAGTTTTCCAATTTATGCCTATACTTACATCAGTTTCATGCCAATATAAATCCTTCAGGGTGGTTCGTTTAGTACGCCACAGCCAGATAAAAACGGTGAGGGCAAAGCCGACACTCATGGCGGGCATAGCCAACAATCCGCCACCGCCCAACAACAGCAACCATGCTGCAACACTGCCGACGATGCTCTGAATCATCCTTAACCGTGCAACTTCAGTTATACGACCACATCCTTCCAACAAAGCCAATAAGGGCATAAAACAAATATTTATGGCAGCAGCCAAAACTAGGCATATCCAGGCAATTTGCCAATTCACAGTCGCTTGAGCTTGATTTGCTGAAAAAAATAACCACCCTACGGGGAGTATCACACTGACAATCAGTACCGCTATTACTCCATACCATTTTGTCACCAGCAACAATAATGAGCGTAAACGGCTTTTTGCTGTGGCATCTCCCTCAATAGTACCGTCAACAGACCATCTTAAATACGCCATTTCATGGCTGGCGAATTGCATGACCACGAAGCTCATGCCTAATTCAAAAAGAACCTGCATTGCCAATAGGCTGGCAAAAGTATAGTAATAACCTTGTTCATCGGGCGTTAAAAACTGCACAACAAGCAACAGGGTTATGAAACTAGCCACCAAGCCCCAGCCTCGCCCCGCCAATGTGTAAACAACGGCGCGGTCCACACCCATTAGTGAAAACAGCTTTTTCATAGGATGCAAGCTATAGGCCTAATATGAACAAAAATCTTAATTGAAGAGTTCACTAATTAACGACTGGTGTGCCTCAGCGTGCAGAAAAAAGAAATTGGTTTCAACAGTTTTCTCGGTCATTTCATGCAACTCTATTAAGGTTTTGCCTTCCGTATAAAAGCAACGATATCCTAGCGATACAAGGAGAACGATAATTTCATTCGGATGGTAATTAAATTTCGCGGCCCATTTCCTCAACATTTCCGTAAACACAATCGGTTTATCTCGTTTTAACGTCTCTACCGCGCCTTGAAATGCAAATAATTCAGCGCCTTCAACATCGCATTTAATAAAATCGACATGCAAATTATTGGCATTAGCAAAGTCATCTAATCTTTCCACATGACAGTTGATTAATTCGGCATCCGAACGCTCACTTAAATTTGCAGAAGAAGCATTGCCGCTGCCTTCCGGATAAAAATAAAATGTCAAATCCTTGCGTTCATTTGACAACCCAAAATGATGGGCGGTAACACTTGAAGCTTGATTCAACTCGATATTTTTAACCAGAAAAGAATATGTCTTCGGAATCGGTTCGAAAGCATGTATCTGACACCCCTGAACCTGGCGCGCAATCAGCAGTGAATACCAGCCCATATTTGCACCCACATCAAATACAACACCCCGCTCCGGCACCAGCTTCAGAATCATGCTGGCGTCTTTTTCCTCATAATTCTGAAAGTTAAGCGACTCTATCGGGGCCACGCGGTGATCTCCTTCCGGGCATGCCATTCTAATCCCGTACTTTCTGGAGGTCATGACGACTGATCCATCACGAATCTCAATCGACTCAACATCTGTCTCATGCAGATATTTCGCATATTCAAACAACTGTGCGTGGCGTAGTTGGTACATTTTCCGAATGTACTCCGGTTTGCTCAATGCACCCGAAAGGTGTTGATCGCGAATTTCCTGTAATGAGGTCATATTAAATAACTTTCTATCGTTCTTTTAAAACCTTCTGGCAGGCTTGTTTTCGGCGTCCACCCTAGAGAATTTATCAGGGATATCTCCGGACAATTTCTTGAAATCGGACTCTGCATATAGGCCTTGCCAGTCTTAAGGCCTTCCCTGACCACCCCCAGCCTTTTTTCCGGGAAAAGATCAACGAGCAAATGAGCTAATTCCATAACACTAATTTCTGCCTGGCTATTTCCTATGTTATACGGAATAGCGTTCTCCCCTTTCAGCAGCACCGTAAAAAATCCGGCTGTTGCGTCAGCCAGATAACAGAAAGCTCTTGATGCCGTGCCCTCGCTTTTTACAACGATAGATCGATTTTCAATAATATCCCGTACAAAATCTGCATAAACACGGCCATCATCAAGTTTCATACCTGGTCCATAGGTATGAAATGGCCGAACAATTTTCGCTGGTACTTGATACTGTGTATACCAAGAAACACACATGTTTTCTCCCATGCGCTTGCTTTCGGCGTAACACGAACGAACAGCCGTTGGATCAAGATAACCGTAGTCTGCTTCCCTGGTTGGAACATGCTGTGTTTCACCGTAAACTTCACCGCTACTAAAATACAGAAATGAAATTACCGGATGGCTACGTGCCAATTCCAACAACTGCATCGTTCCCAGCACATTGGCAGAAAGAGTCCCCACGGGGTCAATACCGTAGTATTTAGGGCTCGCTTGGCTGGCTGCATGGATAATGAAATGGTGCTGCAACTCCAATTTAATGGGCGTAGAAACATCCTGCACCAAGACAGACAGATTCGGATTGCCTAGGTGATGACAAAAACGTTTATCAAAATTATCACGATTACGAACCAGCGCCGTAATGTGAACACCCATATTACGGGCATGATTCAAATAAAGCAGCGTTTCGACCATATAGGCTGGCAAGAATCCTGATGCGCCTGTGATCAACACACGTTTGCCGGCGAATGCACTCCAATCCACATCCGTAGCATCGATGATTCTTTCAATATCTTCGGCAATAATGCGATTGATTGTCGTTGAGTTGGCTTTATTCATAAGCCTAGTCCAGCGTGCTGATTTCCATATTATTGGATTTCTGATGCAGCCCAATTAGCATATTTTTCCTCATTTCATCCCTGCTCAACAAAGGCGACAAATCCTCAAGCGGCGGCGAAATGATCGAACCATCCTTCTGCTGCACAAGTGAGAGTTTGGGCACGAACGGCTGCTCTGGATGGGTAAACACCTCACAGATTACCGGCCCGTTGATAGCCTGCATTCGAGGAACAATTGCTTCAACATCCTCCCATGTCCGTATCTGAAATGAGGGAATACTAAAAGCATAGGCAACTTTTGCAAAGTCAGGACAAGTTACGCCTGATTTTCGATCAGAACCTGAATAGCGGCCGGAAAAGAGTGCCTTTTGAGTATGCTTAATCATCAAATAACCATCATTATTAAAAATAATGATTTTTATTGGCAATTTGTGATGAGCAATGGTTTGCAACTCCTGCAAATTCAGCATCATGCCGCCATCGCAATTGAGGCACAGCACTTCCCGATTAGCACCAATTGCTGCGCCAATTGCACCCGGCAAGCCAAACCCCATCTCACCCAGCCCTGTTGAGGTCAGCATTCGTTGCCCTGGTTTAAATTTGAGCACTTGATGGCCCGACAACAGAGCAGTGCCCATATCGGTCACCACAATCTGATCATCATGGAAATATTTTTCCAAAATCTCCATGAAACGGTACGAATTAATAAAATTCGTTCCTGAATCATCCCGCATATCGGCATGTTCCGGTCCGACAACCGGATAGTTTTGACGATAGGCTTCGCATTGAGTGATCCACTCGGAACGACTGTAGCTATTGTCAGCATCACTCAAGAGTTGTTCGATAAACTTGCCGGCATCGCTCAATATCGGCGCATGAATTCGATCGCCCAGCTTCAACAACTCTTTTACATCAATGTCCACCATCGCTATCTTTGCCGCTCTGGCGAACTCCGTCAGGTCGTAGCCAACTTGTGGAATCGCCAACCGCGTACCAATACAAATGAGCGCATCACAGTTTTGTAACACAAAATTCGCCGCACGTTGGCCATAAACCCCCGCCCTACCAAAACATAATGGATGATTGGAATCCAGAATATCGCATGCTTGCCAACTTACCAGCACGGGTATCCCCAGTCTCTCTACCAATTCAAGCACGCGATGTTCTGCCCCTGCAAACCGGATACCGTTCCCTAGCCAAAGAACAGGTCGCTCAGCAGAACTGAGCATTTCTTTAACGATATGTAAACCTGTCTGACAATTAACGCACCGATCCTGATCAGCCTCCATATCAACGACAGTTCCAGCCCCAGCGTCGATTCCAACCAACTCAACAGGTTCCAATTTATCCAGACTCACCAAGGCAGCCTGAATATTCATAGGAATATCAATCCAGACCGGCCCCGGCCTTGACGCACTTGCAACTGCATAAGCACGTGAAATCACATTGAGTGCTTGCTCAGGTCGCATTATCCGTTCAGTCCATTTAGTCACCTTCTCAACCATCTGTGTACTGTCGTAACCTTGCACACCCCAAATCCGCAGCGAATTCTCAGCTGTGGTAAATCGAGAGTTTTCATTACCCGAAATAACAAGCACAGGCATCGAATCCATCCATGCACTTACAACCCCAGTCACGCCATTTGTTGATCCTGCTCCTGTCGTCAACAACACGATAGTTACTTTACCTGTCATTCGGTAGTAAGTTGTCGCCGCCATCACCGCTGCCTGCTCATGATGAACACAAATGATTTTGGTAAACCCTAGGCGAGTGATCGCATCAAAAATTTGCGCATTACCTGCGCCAACGATGCCAAAGACATGATGTATCCTTTGCGATTGTAAAAACTCGGCAAAAATATCGCTAACTTTTTTCTCTAACATGGTTCAATTACCTGCTTAGCGCTTTTGCATGGTGTGCCATTGCACTGTTAATTTGATCGCCTCGTCCAAAGGTGTGAAGACGGAGAGTCCATATTCATTTTGAGCATGCGTTGTATCCGGCAGCAATTTAGATGGCCTGCCAACGCTACGCGGCGCTGTGTTAAACATGACTTCTGGGGAGTGTTCAAAGTTTTTTGCAACCTCTTTTGCCAATTCCTGCAGGGAAATTCCCACCGGACTACCTACATTAACCACATCGCCACTTTGACCAGCTGTCAATATCCTCAAAAACCAATAAGCCGCGTCACTGCCGTAGAGATAACTGCGTACTACCTGCCCATCTCCCTGAAGGCGAATAGGGTGGCCGCGCAATGCATCTGACAGAAATGTAGTTTGCGCCCAAGGAGTATCCAGCGATTGATAAGGACCAATAAATGAAAATGGCCTCGCCACCAGAACCGGAATACGCGATTGCGCGCGCGCTGCAGAACAAATCGTTTCTGCAAAGCGCTTTGCATTGGGGTACATGAAACTTGCGTCTGGCGAGGGGGCGCCTTGAGCATTTTCAGCCACACCATTGACTGATTCAGGCTGGATGCCACTAACCAGACCGGAACTTAAATAGAGTAGTTTCTTCAGTTGCCCCAGTCGTTCAGCCATGCGCATTACCGACATGGTTCCATCAACGATAACCGATGCTGTATCAAGCGGATTGGAAGCATGAGTACGCACATCCGGGTTGGCTGCGGCATGAATCACCCAGTCCGCATCCATGGGAAACTGCCCCAGCTGTCTGACATCTGATTTAATAAGTCGAATATCTGTGCGATTAGCCAAATGCGGCAATCGACTAGCGAATTGATCAGGACTTCGCGATATTAGCGACAGCTTAATGTTGAACTGATATTCGTCATTGAGAGCGGCAGCCATTTCTGCGATCCATGTGCCGACAAAACCCGTTCCACCAATGACAACCAATTTTGACTGACGCAACGCATCAAGTGCTCGCTCACGTCGATTCAAAACTTGCATACAGTCGTGACGTATTCTTTCTTGCCATTCCGGTTTCATTGGCATCCTTTCACAGTTCGCACCGCTAATTCTTTGGCAACTTCTAGAATCAAGTCCTCCTGGCCCGCTACGATCTTGCGTCGTCCCAGTTCAAAAAATACATCTCTCGGATCAACGCCAAATTCGTGTGCAATACGCGTAACAGGCCTCATAAAGCCAGAAAAGACCCCTGCCATACCGCTCACCACGCTCACCGAGCTTATTGTGGGGATCACTTTCATAAGGATTTTTTCGGCCAGATCGGCAGCATCCAGCATTTTATAAAGATCAATACCAGTGCTGTAGCCCAAGCGCTCCAGTACCGCGACCAGCACTTCCAACTGTGTATTTCCAGCACCCGCACCAAAGCCACGCGCACAGGCGTCCAGTAATGTTGCACCCGAATCCGCCGCTACTATTGAATTAGCCACAGCCAGTCCCAAATTGTTATGTCCATGAAAGCCAACTGCAATTGAGAGCCCATCCACTAGCGCCTCTACTCGCTGTCTGACATCATCAGGAATGTAATGCCCTGATGAGTCCATGAAAACAACGCCTTCCGCTCCATATGACTCCATTTTCCTTGCTTGTTCGAGCAGCAGTGCGGGTGAGATCATGTGCGACATCATCAGACATCCCCAAACTTCCACACCCATACTTCGTGAAAAACTGATGTGCCGCTCGCAAATATCGGCCTCCGTGCAATGCGAGGCTACACGCACCACATCCACTCCCTGCTCTAAAGCAGGCTTCAAGTCCCGTTCAATGGTCGCAAAACCGGGAATCACATGAATCCCTAATTTAGAAGTTTTTAGGTGGGCCCGTGCAGTCGCCAAAGCAATATGATCAGGCGTTGCAGATTCGCCAAGCTGCAACGAAGACGCGCCCAAACCATTGCCGTGCCCAACCTCAACAATAGAAACACATGCTGCATCTGCCGCTTCGCAATAGGCTGCAATTTGCTCAACACGCAATTCATGGCGAACGGCATGATTGCCGTCTCGTAAGGTTGGGTCACTGATGACTATTTTCCGCTCAAGCATCAGCCGTCTCTTTCTGAATGTTGGTTACCAGCCGCCTTCGCATATTCCTCTGCCATGGCAATCGCCGCGCAATTTATGATATCCAAATTACCCGCGTAGGCGGGCAAATAGTCTCCCAAGCCGCGCACTCTTACCATTACTACGATGCGATCATTTTCTATAATTGGCCCAAGAATCACCTCGTAACCGGGTACATATTGGCGGATTTTTTCAACCAAGCCCTTCAAAACGTCGGACAGCTTCCCAATATCAGGTGCTTTCACTTTGGCAAAAATCGTTGCCTGCATATCAACACAGGGTTCAGCCGGATTCAGGTTCAGTATTGCCTTGGTTCGCTTGGCTCCCGAGAACTCTTTCAAGCCATCTTCGGTCGTTTTTATGTATTCATCCAGATTTTGTCTCGTAGCTGGCCCGGCACTCCTGGAAGCAATGCTGGACACGACCTCAATGTAATCCACATCAGTTTGCGTTTGGCCAATTGCATAGGCTACCGGTATAGAGGCTTGTCCGCCACAGGTCACCATGTTGACGTTTATCTCTGCAAGAGAGTCCGCCAAGTTTACGCTAGGCACGCTCATCAGCCCTACTTTTGCAGGAGTCAAATCAATTACACGCTTACCCAGTTTTTTTAAAATTGGCGCATGCTCCAGATGGCTCTTCGCGGATGTTGCGTCAAAAACCAAATCACAACAACCCGGATTCCTGACAATATAATCAACGCCATCGGCTGAAACCGTCACTCCTAAAGAAAGCGCCTTTACCATACCCGGGGAGGATAAATTTCTGCCAATAAAGACACCGCATTCAAGTTCGGGGGAGCGTAGCGCCTTAATCAAAAGGTCTGTGCCTATGTTCCCGCTTCCAAGAATGGCGATTTTTAATTTTCTCTTAGATTGAGCCACGATTTATCGAGTCGTAATTGAATTAGAAATTTACACCAAAAAACGCTTCGATCTTCTCGACCACAAATGACAGCATCTCTTCGCTCAGACCAGGATACACACCAATCCAGAAGGTATTGTTCATGATGTTATCGGTATTTGTGAGTTCGCCGCTGATGCGATAGGTGCGTCCTTCGAAATACGGCTGACGCGTGAGGTTGCCCGCGAACAAAAGACGGGTACCGATCTTGTACTGATCTAGGTATTTCAACAACTCGACACGGTCGATGCCAGCTGAATCGCGCAAGGTGATCGGAAAACCGAACCAGGACGGCTCACTTCCCGCAGTGGCTTCCGGCAGGATCAGGAATTCTTCACAGGATTTCAGACGTTCTTTCAAAAAAGCAAAGTTGTGTTTACGCGCTTCGATGAATTCCGGCAGACGATCCATCTGCGCCAGCGCACAAGCCGCCTGCATGTCGGTGATCTTAAGGTTGTAGCCTAGGTGCGAATAGGTGTACTTATGGTCGTATCCGAACGGCAACGATCCTAACTGCTGACCGAAACGCTTGCCGCAAGTGTTGTCGCAACCCGGCCCACAGTAGCAATCACGTCCCCAGTCACGGAAGGATTCGATGATGCTGCGCAGATCACGGTCTTTGGTGAAGATCATGCCACCTTCGCCCATGGTGATGTGGTGCGCGGGGTAAAAGCTGCATGTGGCGATGTGGCCAAAAGTGCCAACGTGGCGTGGAATAGGACTGAGGTCTGAGGACTGAGGTCTGGGAGTATAGGTTGAACCCAAAGCGTCGCAGCAATCTTCAATTACCCAGAGGTTGTGTTTTGCAGCTACCGCCATGACGGCATCAAGATCGAAAGGGTTGCCCAGCGTATGGGCGATCATGATGGCTTTTGTCTTTGAACTAACAGCGGCCTCAATTTTGTTGGGGTCGATGTTGTAAGTCGTAGCATCCACATCCACGAACACTGGAACCATTCCGTTTTGCAACATAGGGTTCACTGTGGTCGGGAAGCCTGCGGCCACGGTGATAACTTCATCACCCGGTTTCAGTGCGCGTGCACCCAACTTGTGCGAAGTCAGTACGGTAAACGCCAATAAATTAGCCGATGAACCTGAGGTGGTGGTCAGCGCATAAGGTACACCGACGAATTCGGCAAAGCGCTTTTCGAACGCCTCGTTAAAACGTCCTGTAGTTAGCCAGCCGTCCAGTGAAGCTTCAACCATATTTTTAAGTTCCGGCGCGCCGATCACCTTGCCGGAAGGCGGGATGACGTTCACACCAGATTGAAATGGTTTGTCGCGGTATTTCAGCGCGGCAAGAGTCGGTATGTCCAGTGTCACCAATTTGCGCAATACGCGCTCGTAACCTTTATCACTTAACTGGGCGACCGGCTTCTCGATACGACTGATATGAAGATTAAAAGTCTTGTCCACACGAATATGGCTCTTATGCTTGAGCATCTCATTAGCAAAATCAGTCTCCTCCAATGCAAAACCATGTGCTTCATCAACGTGTGTTTTGGTAATAAAAGCAACGCGAACATCATCGTTTTCATCTTTGCCAGACAATGCCAGCACGGGTCTTTTTTTCTTGTTGCTCAGATCACTGAACGGGAAGTGCGCGCTGTAAATTATGCCAGGCGTAATTTCAAAGGTCATTCCAGCAATCCTCTTCTACACTGTTAAGAATATTTTTAGCAAAGCCGCTTTCATCCATCAGTTGCGCCATCGCCATGCTTTCTTGCTGGGCAGTTGTTTTCGCAGACGCGCGAGGAAAAACGATCACATCAACCTCGTTACCCATTTCTGCTGGGAGTACCAAGTGAATAGTATGATTTTCATCTGCTGTTAGATGCTTGCGTAATACGCTACTCATATTCGCGCCCCTTTCGAATAATTTTCAATTTGTTTCAGCGATACTGCTTTCATTTCCGCACCCTGCCGGTATTTTTTTTGCCACTCCGTGATTTTAATGAGCGCTTCATCCAGATGCCAACGCGGATGCCAATCCAGACGAGATTTAGCTTTGGAACAATCCAGCTTCAGGTAATGTGCCTCGTGCGGATGTTCGCCGCCATCCTGCACCCACCTCGCCCCCTCACCCCAGGATTGTGTCAGATATTCAACGATCCATTGCACCGGCTTGGCATCTTCATCATTAGGACCAAAGTTCCAGCCTTCCGCGTAAGCCGCGCCCTCTTCATAAAGCTTTTCCGCCAGTAAAAGGTAACCAGAAAGTGGCTCCAGCACATGCTGCCAGGGGCGAATCGCATGCGGATTACGAATATTGACTGCACAACCTTCGGTAATGGCGCGCATGATGTCAGGGATAAGTCTATCGTCTGCCCAGTCGCCACCACCGATGACGTTCCCCGCTCTGGCCGAGGCAATTGCTACGCCATGTTCTTGATATTTATTCGGGTGAAAATAGGAATTGCGGTATGCGGCCGTCACCAGCTCCGCACAGCCCTTGCTGCTTGAGTAGGGATCGTAACCACCCATGGGTTCATTTTCACGATAGCCCCATGCCCATTCGCGATTTTCATAACACTTGTCGGTGGTAACGTTCACCACTGCTTTAACGCTCTTTGTGCTGCGTACGGCCTCAAGCAAATTTACCGTACCCATCACGTTAGTGGAGTATGTTTCAACAGGCTCGATATAGGAATAACGCACTAACGGCTGTGCCGCCATGTGAATCACGATCTCAGGCCGATGTTCGGCAAAAACTGTGCGAATATGCTCAAGATCACGGATGTCACCGATAATGCTTATCATGCCCTTTTCAACCCCCGCCACCTCGAACAAACTCGGCTTGGTCGGAGGAGAAAGTGCATAACCCACCACCTGTGCGCCCAAGGATTGCAACCAGAGCGACAGCCAGCTTCCCTTAAAACCGGTGTGCCCGGTCAGCAGAACACGCTTTCCGTGCCAGAAACTTGAAGTCATTTCCATATTTTCCACGGCGCTTTACCTGTTTGCCACAATTCTTCAAGATGCATCTTGTCACGCAAGGTATCCATCGGCTGCCAGAATCCGTTGTGATGAAACGCCGCCAGATTCCCCTCTTCGGCCAGCCGCTCCATCGGTTCACGCTCCCACGTAGTTTTATCATCTGAAATGTAATCAATAACCTGCGGCGAAAGAACAAAAAAACCGCCGTTAATCATCGCGCCATCGCCCTGTGGTTTCTCTCGGAAACTATTGACCTTATTACCCTGTATATCGAGTGCACCGAAACGCCCCGGCGGCAACGTGGCAGTCAACGTTGCCTTGACCTTCTGCGCTTTGTGAAAGGCGATCAGTTCTGTAATATTGACATCGCTCACTCCATCGCCATAGGTCAAACAGAAAGCATCTTCATCCTTTATGTATTCAACCACTCGCTTCAAACGGCCGCCTGTCATAGTGTCATCGCCCGTATCTACCATGGTCACTTTCCAGGGTTCAGCATGACGCTGGTGTACTTCCATTTTGTTGTGCTCCATGTCAAAGGTTACATCCGACATGTGCAGAAAGTAATTGGCAAAATATTCTTTGATCACATAACCCTTATACCCACAGCACACGATGAACTCATTAATTCCATGTGCAGAATACAGTTTCATGATGTGCCACAGAATCGGCTTGCCACCTATCTCAACCATAGGCTTCGGGCGAGTTGACGTCTCTTCGCTAATCCGCGTACCCAAACCCCCAGCAAGAATGACCGCTTTCATTTACACCTCTTGAATGGCCATGCAATAAATCTATTCATGTAAATTCTCCACTAACCCACCCTGTTCCGCTTCGCGCTTCAATTCCTCTATTTCTGTACGCAAGCGCTCGTATTCCTGAATCTTTATCTGCAGAAACTCCACGCTCATGCGCGCTTTTTGTTCTACTCCATGCGGGGTGAGCAGGTAGGCGTAGGCCAGTTTGTTGTTACTGTTGCGGAAATTGCCGACTTTCAGGAAGCCCTTGCCGACCAGAGCATTCAGGCAGAAGTTGACTTTTCCCAGGCTGATGCCCAGGCGCTTCGCCAAATCTCTTTGGGAAAGGCTGGGGTTCTCTTCCAGGGTTTTGAGCAAGCCGTAGCTGGTATTGTGGTCGTTCATGGACATGCGTTCATTCTATGAACGCACATTTAACCAGCCCCGTCAGCCGCTGTCAAGCAGCGTCAGTTAAGCACCTGATTGACGCCGGCCAGTTCCGCTTCACCCAGCGCGCCGACGGCCGCCTTCAGGCGCAGCTGGCTGAGCAGGTAGTTGTATCGGGCTTGATACAGGTCGCGGCGGGTGGCGTAGAGTTGTTGTTGGGCGTTCAGCACGTCGAGGTTGGTGCGCACGCCGACTTCC
>JAUXWM010000003.1 GCA_030681375.1 Gallionella sp. | reverse complement strand
GGCCTATGGGCACAACGGAGCAGAATCGATGATTTCGGACGGGTAAAGAGCAAAATGTTGCTCGAATAATGAAAAATCTCACCCGAATGTGAGACTTTCCCTGCTGAAACCATTGCGTTCAGCTATTTTGCAAGAAGCTCTCATAGTTTATTCTAACTGATAGCAGGCTGATTTTTAAATTGAAAACTAAATTTTTAGGCAACATGAAAGCAAGCCTTTAAGTCCTTCCCGAATTGACCCGTTTTTATAAAATCAGCAAGCGTACTTATATTTTAATCTTCCGAATTGACAGCAGAACGAACGTTCTTTATAGTACACAGCACATTCGTTCTGTGGGGAATTATCATGACTGACTTCAATCCGAAAGACACCGAGTATCTGAGTCGGCTCCAGGATTATTACGCCGACTGGAAAAGCATTCCCTCCTACGCCAGACTGTGCGAAGTATTTGGCATTGCCTCCAAGTCGTGGGTAAAAGCCATTCTGACCCGTCTGGGTGAAGCAGGCTTCATTGATCGCACTCCGGATGGAGTCTGGATACCCACCCGGCAATTTTTCGCCCGCCCTCTGGCCGAATCCACGGTGCAGGCTGGCATGCCGGTTTCGGTAACAGACACTCAGGGTGAATATTTCGTCATCGACGAGATGCTGATAGACACGCCTTCCAAGACCACCCTCATCACCGTCAAGGGAGATTCGATGATAGATGCCGGCATCCACGATGGCGATGTCGCCGTGGTGGAAAAGCGCATGACGGCCAATATCGGTGACATCGTGGTGGCGATCGTGGACGACGATTTCACGCTCAAGACGCTGGACAGGGAAAATGGTGAGTTTATTCTGCGCCCTGCCAATCCGGCCTACCCCGTCATCCGTCCGCACGGCAAGCTGGAAATATTCGGCGTGCTGACCGGTCTGATACGCAAATACCGCAAGTGAGCGCCATGCAATTATCCCTGACTCTGCCCCGCCGCAGCAGCGCTTCCGTGCTGTTATCCATGACCCACCCGAACAAGGAGCTGTTCTATCGCCAGCGCGCCCTGTTGCGCCGCGCCGTACCCGCCGGATTCCCGTCACCCGCCGATGATTATGTAGGACAACGCATCAGTCTGGATGAGCACCTGATAGGGCGGCGCGAATCCACCTTTTTCATGCGTGTTGCAGGCGACTCCATGCGCGGACTGGGCATCTTTGACGGAGACCTGCTGGTAGTGGACAAAGCCCTGCCCGCAACGCACGGTTGCGTGGTGATTGCGGTAGTGGACGGCGAATTTACCGTAAAGCAATTGCTCTGCACCCCGGAGGGTCAGGTATTGCGTGCCGCGCACCCGGACTATCCCGACATGCACATCAAACCCGAACAGGATTTCACCATCTGGGGCGTGGTGAGCTGGAACGTCCACAAGCACTGATCCGTTCGCAAGCCTCCGTGATTCAAAAACCTGTGATAAGGCGTGCGATTGCCCTGGTGGATTGCAACAACTTCTATGTCTCCTGCGAGCGACTGTTCCGCCCCGATCTCGAAGGCCGCCCGGTCGTGATATTGAGCAACAACGATGGCTGCGTGGTATCCCGCTCGCAGGAAGTAAAAGACCTCGGCGTACCGATGGCCGCACCCTGGTTTCAGTTGAAGGACATGGCGAAAAAACACGGCATCATCGCTTTCTCGTCCAACTACACCCTGTATGCCGACCTCTCCAATCGGGTGATGCGGCTGCTGTCGCAATTTTCCCCTGAGCAGGAAGTCTATTCGATAGACGAATGTTTCCTGGAACTGACCGGTATGAAGGAGTTGACCCGCTATGCTCAGCACATGCGCAGTACACTCAGGCAATGCGTTGGCATCCCGGTGTGCGTCGGCATCGCCGCCAGCAAGACACTCGCCAAACTCGCCAATCATGTCGCCAAGAAACAGCCTGGCTATAACGGGGTGTGCAATTTCAACGAGCTGCCGGAAGACCAGTTGGACGCCCTGCTGGATAAAATCAGCGCTGGGGAAATATGGGGAGTAGGCAGACGCACCAGCCTGCGCTTGCAGGAGATGCGCATCACCACCGCGCTGGCCTTGAAACGCGCGCCGGCCAAACGCATACGCGCCGAATTCGGCGTAGTGCTGGAGCGTACCGTGGCCGAGCTCAACGGCACAGCCTGCCTGGAACTGGATGAAATCACCCCGCCCCGCTCGCAAATCATCTGTTCGCGTTCGTTTGGCGTGTCCGTTAGCAATTTGCCCGAACTGGAACAAGCCGTGATCGCCTATACCAGCCGCGCCGCCGAGAAGTTACGCAGCCAGCACTCGCTGGCCAGTTGCATACAGGTGTCTCTCCGCACCAATCTGCACAAGCCACAAGAACCGCAATATCAATCAGCGATCACCGTTCCGCTGAGCGCGGCCAGCGATGACACGCGCTTGCTGTGTCGCGCAGCCCTGAGCGGATTACGCCATCTCTATCGCAGCGGCTATGCCTATCAGAAGACCGGCGTGATGCTGTCCGGCATCATCGCCGCCGCCGAGCGACCACGCACCCTGTTTGACGATGTCGCTGCACAAGAAAAATCCGGCGCGCTGATGACGACACTGGATCAGATCAACCGCCGCATGGGCAGCGGCACGGTACAACTGCTAGGTGAAGGCATCCGTAAAAACTGGGCGATGAAACAGAGGAATATGTCGCGACGCTATACGACAGAACTGAATGAACTTGCGACAGCCCACGCCTGACGCCGTATATCCGCACGTAAAAAAGCCCGGACGATGCACTCGTCCGGGCTGATTTCTGTTACTGATTAAGCGCGTTTCTTGAACTCATTGGTGCGTGTGTCGATTTCGATCTTGTCGCCGATCTCGACAAAAGCCGCCACCGGCAACTCAAAACCGCCGTTGATCTTGGCAGGCTTCATTACCTTGCCGGAAGTATCGCCGCGCACGGCAGGCTCGGTGTAAATCACTTCACGCACGATGGTATTCGGCAATTCGACAGAAATCGCCTTGTCGTTGTAGAACACCACTTCGCATGGCATGCCGTCTTCGATGTAGTTGATCGCATCGCCCATGCATTCCGCTTCGATCTCGTACTGGTTGTATTCTTCGTCCATGAACACATACATCGGTTCGGCGAAGTAGGAATAAGTGCATTCCTTACGATCCAGGATGATTTGATCGAACTTGTCGTCTGCGGCAAAAACGGTCTCTTTGGCCGATTCGGTCAACAGGTTCTTCATCTTCATCTTGACCACCGAGCCGTTACGGCCGGAGCGGCTGTATTCCGCCTTCAGGATTACCATAGGATCGGTGCCGACCATGATGACGTTACCGGCGCGTAGTTCTTGTGCTGTTTTCATGTTTACTACCCTTCAATTTTCAAGGCGCGAATTTTACCGATTTCCTGAATAAAATCCAGCAAATTCAATGCCAGCGTGTTTTCCGCCAACGCACACGCCCATGTCCGTGCGCGAACATTCAACTCGCCCAGCACATCAGCAAATGCATTCCACGCCTGCCCGGCATCCCCCTCATCATTCCAGGCACGCCACAAATCCGGCAAAGCATGACGCGCTGCGGGGCTGAGCGGCGCGTCATACCTGTTCAGGAAAGCCTGCAATTTCTGCCAGTGCACCGCATCGTGCTGCGGATATATCTGCCAGATGAACGGTTTGCCTGCCCACTGCGCACGCACACAGGAATCTTCGCCGCGCACGAAGTTCACATCGCATGCCCACAGCAATTCATCATAGCTTTCCTGCGCGACGAACGGCAGCACGCGCACCGTGAGCATGCCGCGCGTAAAACTACGGCCGTCATCGCCTTCATGACCGAAGTAGTGCAACACCTGAGGCAGGATACGCCCTTCCGGCACCAGGCACAGCACTGCCCGCGCACCTTTAGCCCATGCATCGAACAAGCCTGCGAGTGCGGCATTTTCATAGGCAAACATCGATATTTTGAGCGTGTCAGCGGGGGGCATTTCCATACCGGCAGATTCCCAGAAAGCCTGCTGTTGCAGCGGATCGCTCAAGAATGCATCGCGCCGCGCCAGCAGGTCACGTTCCAGCAACAAGCCACCTGTCTGCGGGGTAAAGCCGGGAAAGAAAAAATACCGTGTCAGCGGCGGGCGCGGCGAAGGCAGCTTGTGACAACCCTCCACCCAGTCTTCGGCTGAGAGATATTCCAGATTGATCCATATGGATTCTGCGTTCATCGCAGCCAGATACGCTTCCGGCAATGCGCAGCCGAACGCGTCGATCACCACCTGTGCAGGCTGAACATCAGCAAAGGAAGCGCCCCACAGTCGTACCTCCACACCCCGCTTGTGCTGACTTTGCAGCGCCGCAACGGCTTCCGGGCACAGCCTGACGAAGCTGGCCAAATCGTCAACCCACAAACGCACCGCCAAGCCAAATTCATTAGCCAGTTGCCGCGCCAGCCGCCAGCTCACGCCTATATCGCCGTAGTTGTCGATGACATTGCAGAAAATGTCGCATGACACCGCCGGAGTATCTGACGACAGCGGAACAGGCATACTTTCAGGGTGAATTTTTTCCATAGCGCGCATTATGACCCAGCAGCATCACGCCGCCAAAACGACGGGCTGCATTTCGCAGACATGGCCGGATACGCTATAAACAGGAAGCGGCCCAAAACCGTCTTAAACACAGCAAAATTACCCGCCGTTCATACCCGTTTTTCGACCGCTCGCATGTAAAAATTGACCGTCTGGCGTCTTCTTTTACCGCACGTAGTCTTGCCATTGACGCCGACTATCTTCGCCCAGAGAATACAAACCGCGACATCAAATTAATCTAGAAAAGGAAAACAAAATGAAACACGTTTCGACACTTATGCTTGCTCTGCTCGGTCTTATCAGCGTTTCCGCTCAGGCGGATGTCGTGACGGCGCAACAAGCTGCCAATGACTATGGTCTTTACGCAAAACGCCTCAATCCTGACGTCGTTCTGTCAGCTGACGCAGGGCGCGCGTTCTATACCAAGAAGGTAGTTGTCGACGGCAAGGATCTTTCCTGCTCTGCCTGCCACACCGACAATCCTGCCAACCCGGGCAAGCACAATGTGAGCGGCAAAGCCATCAAGCCTATGGCGCCATCCGTGAATCCGCAACGCTTCTCCGACATCAACAAATCGGAACGTAAATTCAGCGATCACTGCAAGGACCTGTACGGTAAGAATTGCAGCCCAGCAGACAAAGGCAACTTCGTCAGTTACCTGCTGACCATCCAGAAATAATCTCTCTGCTGCCGTAAAAATGACCCGCTTTATGCGGGTCATTTTTTTTGCACCGAGATCCGCTATTTCGCGCTTTTTTCAGCCAGTATTCCCCGCACCAGAATATCAATCTCCGCGTCCGTTAAATCAGCACGATAGGGTGGCATATCCATCTTCCCCCACGCGCCCGCCCCTCCCTGAGTAATCTTGTTACTGAGCAGGATTCCGGCGTCCTTATTATTCTTGTATCTGGCAACCACATCCGCCCAAGTCGGCGAACCCATCTGATTCCCCGCCTGATGACAGGCCAGACAATTCGCGCGCTTGATGAGCTCCTCATACGTCGCCGTCTTCACCGGCAGAGCAGCTGCGATTTCCGGCGACGGCTCATCCGAACAGGCAGACAATGCGAGCATAACAACAGGGAAAAACGCTGAAACTCCTCTCATAACAGAGACCTCCGCCTAACACGTTAAAGCAGCAAAGACAAAATCATTTTCCCTCACCATTATGGAATCGGTGGCAGCTTACACACGCTGAGACCACTTTTCCTCTGGCAGGCGATTTCCCGACATGACATTCACGGCATTTCTCGATCGCAGGCATAGCGATATCCGCGCTCTTCTGGGAATTCATCTTATCGTGACATGCCGTGCAATCCATCGCGCCATGTTTTGCGTGCGAAAACACAGCACCCGGCTGCCAGTCGCGATTGATACGCAGCGGCGTTACCTTCCAGGGCACATCCGTGCTCGCAACGGGGGTAATCTCATGGCATTCCCCGCACTCTGCATTCTTTCTGAACAACGTTGCTGCCCCATTGCGACGCGCAAGATCATTCACGCAATCCAGCGTGGCCCGCACAGAATTTGCAGGCGCGCCAACCGCCGCTTCACACTGCGTCCTGTTCTCGGGCGCATCGGCCAGCCATCGACCATAAAACTCGCGCAACCTGCTCATCACCGCGCGTTCCGAACCATGCGGCACGATACCTTCGACTGGCTCGGTAAAATTTAGCGCATGACACGCAGATTGCTGACAGGTTTTCTCCATCGTCATCGCGGCAAAATGCTCACCTGACGCGTCCAGCCGGTGGCAATCACGGCACTGCATGACCGTATCACCCTCAGGACTCGATATCCCCGTCTTATCCAGATGTATCTTGTGTGAGTACTTCAGAGCAGGCCGTTCGACAGGCTTATCTTGCTGCCGTAATCGGACAACGCGTTCGACACCATCAGCATCCACACCCTCCGGCAGAGTGATATGGAAGGCCGGGTGACCGGTAGCGAAATCGTGTGCATCGGCCAGTTTGCTATCGTGATTTATGCGCTTGATGTCGCCGTGACACGCCACGCATTTTTCAGCATCATGCCGAAGCTTTCCGCGGCTCTTGTGGTCGGCATGGCAATCCGTGCAGCGCATACTGCCGAACGCCCGCTTGTGCAACGTCTCATTGCTCAGGTGTTTCCCCGCCTGCGTATGGCATCCGGTACAGACCTCATCCGCGACAGCCTGAAAAGGACGTTTATGACAGGTAGAACATTTCGCCTCGAATAGCGCATGTCCCCCCGTCAGCGAACCGGGGCTCCATGAGCCGTTCAACGTAACAGGCAGGTCGGCCTGCCATTTATCCAGTGCCTGTGATGCGCCCGGCAACATCGGCAGCAGCAGAAAAACCAGCAGGATACAGGCCGCGAGCACGGCTCCCAGTGTGCGCTTGCCGAATCCGAGCGCTTCCAGCGTGACGGGCTGCTTCAAACCGACAGCCGTCTCGTGTCCGTCTGGCGCATGCACTTTTTCCATCGACAGGGCGATGTCGTGTCCGGCGGGCGCGGTTTCGACCCCCAGCACATACGGGCCGATTTCTATCCGCATTCCCGGCTGCAATACCACACTCCGCGCAATGATGCCGTCGATCTTGAGCATAGCCTCACCGGCTGCATCCATATGCAGCGAGCCATCGTCGGCACGTCGCACACTGGCATGGTGCAGCGCGACACGATGGTCGGGCAGATGGACAGGACATGCAGCCCCCCGACCTATCTGTATCATCTCGCCCGCGATCACACCCGCCTGACGAACGGGCAAACCTTGCGATGTGCGTGAAACATGAATCAACAGACACAAAATCATCACGGTTACCAGTAAAAAAATATCGACACAATGTGCGCCGTGAGTGCGGCCAGCAAGGCGATGCCCAGCGGCGCATGCAAAAACAGCCAGCATGTCATGCGCGCACGCAGCATGACATCGGCACGCGCGCGCTGCACCAGCTTCTCCTTGCGCAACAGCATTGCATACAGCTCGCGTATCATTTTCGGCTGGTCATTCCTGCCGTATGTTGCACTGAGCTCTGGCAGCTGCTGCACGGCGTAACGCGTCGGGCAATCGCGTTGTTCACCGCTCAACTGTTCCCAGAGCTTTCCGCCCACACGCGTCTCACGACACGCTTTCTGCACCAGCGCCTGAATCTCGTCCGGCAATGCCAGCGCGCGCGCTGCCGCCAACTCATCCAGCTCAGCAATCATAAGCAACAGGTCATCCAGCGTGTCATCGCCCATATTCAGCGTGATCAGGGTGGGATAATTCAGATAGGCATGCAGCCCGTACAGACCGCTGGCAATAACCAGCAACATCAGCACATAGGAAAGCGTGTGCACATTCCAGCCGAAATGAAAGCCGGTATGCAGCGTCGCCAGCACCAGTAGCAATACCCCCAGATAAATGTGCGCGGAAAGCCAGCCTTGCAGTGTCGCGCCTTCCAGCCTTCCCGCCCTGAAAGGTTTTTCCCCGCGCGTAGCTTTCTCATCCTTAGCAGGCTGACGCCTGCCCATGGTTCCGCCAATACGACGCCTGACAACACCATATAGCATCAGCATCAGCACGATCAGGGTCGCCGCAATACCCAGCAAGTAGCCCAGCACCGTACCGCCAAAAGCATCATCACCTGCCCGGCCTGACAGCAAATACGCCGCCATTGCCAGCAATACGAGTGCACTCGCCACCTTCAGATAGCGATGATCCCGGTATTTCAGCAGCGTAGCGCCCTGCATCCTGTTCATTCGATACTCCGCTGCACGGTGCTATTCGGCATAGTTGAGAAGCTCCTCTGGATGACCGCGCATCGCAGCCCCGGTCGGACAGGCGCGCACGCAGACCGGCCCGCCGAGGATATCCTTGCACATATCGCACTTAACGGCCTTCTTCGGCAAATCAGCCCCTTGCTGCGCTTGCCGCGTCCCGACGCCGAAGATTACCTGCCAGAGGCTGCGCATGTGATACGTCTGTTCTACCGCCATCTGGATCACGCCATACGGACAATTCGTCTGGCAATTGCCACAGCCTATGCAATTATCGCCGATATACACCTCGCCATTGACCGAGCGATGTATCGCATCCGGCGGACAATCCTTCATGCAGTGCGGATGTTCGCAATGCCTGCACGAGGTGGGCACATGGATCTGCGCATAGGTCGCGCCCGCCTCGCGGTCGAGCCGCGACGTGCCGTCATGCGCATCCGCGCATGAGGTCTCGCAGTTATTGCACCGGATGCAACGCGCATAATCAATCAACAGCACGTCCGATGCCTCGCCCACGCCCTGCTCCATCAGAAAATTGACCAGCCCGCCGTCTCCGTGACCGTAGGCCTCGTCGCGCGTATGTTCGTCGCGCACGTTCTCCAGATACTGGCTGCCCACCTTGCTGCGAAACAGGGTGTTGCGGCCCAGCACCTCGCCGACCCGCGACGCCTCAAGCAGGATGACCTCGGCAGGCGAAGCGGCACGCACTGTCGCCGAACGCGGCTGACCGGAGACCAGCGCCATTTCGCCGACATAATTTCCCGCCGGCAGATACGCCAGCACCACGTCACGCCCTTCACGCTGCCGTGATACCGTGACTGAACCGCGCCGTATCAGATACAGCCCATCCGCCGCATCACCTTCGCAAAACAGCGCATCACCCGCCGCATACAGTTTTGCCTGTGCGCCCTGCACCAGATAATCGAGCTCGCTCTCAGGCAGCGCGGTGTCCAGACACGTTCTCACCACGCGCTTGAGCGAGACCTCGTCCAGTCTACGCTGCACGCCCCTGGACGAATACAACAGCTTGAGCATCGAACGGCGCGGCGTTTCGACCAGCACACAATCCTGACTGACCACCGCCGTTCCTGAACGCCTGCGACCGGACAGCAAGCCCATCTCGCCAAAAAACTCGCCTTCATGCAGACCGAATACGTTGACCTCGCCCTGCCCATTCTCGGTTTCAATGGCGACACAGCCCTTCAGGATCGAATAGAAACTGTTGCTATAGTCGTTGCTGTTGAACACCACCGCACCACGCTGCAGTATTTGCACTGTGCTGTCGAGCATGAATTCGCGCAATTGCAGCGTGGTCAACGACAACAACAGGGGCAGGTTACGGCGGAGCAGTGCAATGCCGTCACTGACCGAAAAAACATCGGGAACATCGACGAATTTCGCACGCAGCAAGGCCTCATCCGCCGGCTCGACCGGGTTACCCAGAATGTACTCGATGACTTCATAGCCCTGGTTCATCGCCTGCTTGATCAGGGGATAACCGGCCAGCGCACCCACAATATAGAGTCCCGGCACGTTGGATTCATACTGTTCGGATAACTGCGGCACAGCGGTCGAATCCGCATTCGGAAACACCACGCCGAAATGCTCCAGCAACGGTCGCGGCGGTTTCGCACCCAGCCGCGCGATGACGCGATGGCATGCGATGCGCTCCTGTCCCAGCGGGGTCTGTACCACATAGACCAGTGGAAAAGTATCACCGGCAAGCGCCTCTATGCACTCGGTATGCGAACTGATGCGCGTCTCTATCTTGCCCTGCGCGATGGCCGCCATCAGCCGTTCATTATTGAGCGCCTTGCAGTCGCTGAATTCCTCATGGCGGTTGACCAGAATCACGCGGTTCTGTCTGGCGAGTCCCAGTGCATTCTCCACGCCCGCATCGCCACCGCCCACCACCACGATTGTTTCATTGCTGAATTCGTCAGGGTCATCCAGTTGATACTGCACACCCGGCAGGTCTTCGCCCGACACCGCAAGTTTGCGGATATTCCCCTGCAGACCAATGGCCAGCACCACATAGTCGGCGTGCAGCGTCTCACCCGTCGCCAGCGTGATGCAGAAATCCCCGGCACATCCCGATATATCCGTGACCGGTGACGCCAATCGCAGATTGACGCGATATTGTTCTATCTCCTGCTGCCAGGTGGCAAGTATCTCTTCGCGCACCCCCGCAGCGAAGCTCATGCTGCTACGCAAAGGCAGCAGCGCAGGCTCCGCCATGACGGACTTGCCTTTCTGAAAGTGGTGTATGGTATTGGCCAGATACGGCGACGCCTCAAGCAACGCATGAGAAATGCCCAACTGTGCAGCTCTTCCGGCAGCCGACAAGCCACCGGGACCTGCTCCCACAATCACGATTTTATATTTCTCACTCATCAATCAGGCGCTCCACGCCAGCACACAACGACTTTCCGCAAAAACGTTTTAAACCCTGCCTATCATTATCGTAGCAATGTCATGCCAGATTTTAACAGAGGGTAAAAATAAAATGCGGATGCATCTGTTGCAACATGCATCTGTTGCAACACGGCGTGCCGTTGCTGTTAAAAAAAGCAGCGCAATTTCGCTTTGCCGTACGCACGCGCCGACGCTCGGTAATATCACGAATGAAGGCATTGAATATATAGCCTATCTCGCCCTTCGTGGCCGCGATGGCAAGCTCAATGGGAAATTCAGAACCATCGGCGCGCATGCCGGTTATCTCGACGCGATGACCGATGATCGTGGTTTCTCCGGTATTCACGAAACGCTGCATGCCCTGCCGATGCGTTTCGCGGTACACCGGCGGCGCAATCAACTCAGTCAGACACTTGCCGATGGCCTGTTCAACAGAATAACCGAACATGCGGACAGCCTCTTTATTCCAGCCGATCACCCGCCCTTCCTGATCGGCGCTAATCACGGCATCCATGGATTCATCCAGAATCAGGCGGTTGCGCTCTTCGCTTTTATGCAACTCATCCTGAGAACGCATACGTTCAGTGATATCGTCATAAACACCCAGCACGCCAAACACTTCGCCATTCTTCAGCGGCACCGTGCTAGTATCCACCCACGTGTCTAGGGCAGATCAAAATCGGTCTTTCCGACGATGTCGGCCGGATCGCTCAACCCCGCATTTCGGGCAAACATTCTGTTGCATCCGAGATACACGCTGTTGCGATCCTTCCAGAAGATGGCTTGCGACACGGTGTCCAGAATACAACTCAACATGCTGCGGCTTTCGCTTAGCTCCCTGTTCATTTCTTCAGCGGCATTCCGCGCACGTTCGCCCAGTTCAGCATGTAAATGCTGCAGTTGCTCCAGTGTCTGCGTCTTTTGCCAGGCTGCGCGCCGGTCAAACAATGTCGCCAGCATCCCGCTTGTGCTGACTTTGTAGCGCCGCATCGGCTTCCGGGCACAGCCTGACGAAGCTCGCCAAATCGTCAACCCACAAACGCACCGCCAAGCCAAATTCATTAGCCAGTTGCCGCGCCAGCCGCCAACTCACGCCTATGTCGCCGTAGTTGTCGATGACATTACAGAAAATATCGCAGCTGACAACTTGCTTCATTGTTTTGGCTTGCCGTAGCCGACGAATTGCTGCTGCGCATCGGCAAATTCGGCCGCAGTCAACAATACCGGCTCGCCGACTGACAGGGCACGCAGATACAGCTCACTCAGGTTTTCCACTTCCACGGTATTTCGGTACGCCTCGGCGAGATTCTTGCCCGCAGCGATCATACCGTGGTTCGCCAGCAGGCAAGCCTTGCGTTCACGCATGGCAATCAGCGCATTATCGGATAACGCCTGCGTGCCAAAAGTAGCATAGTCCGCGCAGCGCAAGCTATCGCCGCCCAAGAGCGCCAGCATGTAGTGGAAAGGCGGCAGGTCGCGCCGCAGACAGGCCAGCGCCGTCGCCGCATTGGAATGGGTGTGAATCACCGCGCCGAATTCGGGGCGCTGCGCGTAGATGTCGCGGTGAAACAGCCATTCGCTGGACGGTTGCCAGCGCCCTTCGGACTCACCCGAGAGAGAGACGAAGACGATGTCATCGGCGGTCAGCCCTTCCGCGCCGAAACCGGAGGGCGTAATCAGGAATCCCTCGGCATAACGAACACTGAGGTTACCCGAGGTGCCATGACTCAAGCCCAGCGCATCCAGATTTTTAGTGACGCGCACCAGTTCTATGCGCAGTTCCTGTTCGTTCATATTAAGTTATCCCTATCCATCGAATCGTATCAGGCCAGCTGGCTACGAATCGCGTCCGCATTCGCTGCCACCAGCCCGCGCTCGGTGATCAGTCCGGTGACCAGTCGCGCAGGCGTCACGTCGAAACCGTAGTTTGCAGCTTTTGATCCTTGTGGCATGAGGCGCACGCGGCGCACCTGACCGTCGTCGCACAGACCATCAATATGCGTCACTTCCTCTCCACCACGCTCCTCTATCGGTATCTCACGCACGCCGTCCTGCAAGCTCCAGTCCAGCGTCGGCGTGGGCATCGCCACATAGAAGGGCACGCCGTTATCGAATGCCGCCAGTGCCTTGAGATACGTGCCTATCTTGTTGCACACATCGCCCGTCGCGGTGACGCGGTCTGTGCCCACGATAACCATATCCACCAGACCATGCTGCATCAGATGCCCGCCCGCGTTGTCCACGATCACCGTATGCGGCACGCCGTGCTGCGCCAGTTCCCATGCGGTCAGACTCGCGCCCTGATTGCGCGGGCGCGTCTCGTCCACCCATACATGCAGCGAAATACCCGCCTCGAACGCCGCGTAAATGGGAGCTAACGCAGTCCCCCAATCCACCGTCGCCAGCCAACCGGCATTGCAATGGGTGAGTATGTTGACCGTGTCATTTTTTTTCTGATGCACAGCACTGATGATTTCCAATCCATGCCGCCCGATGGCTTCGTTAATCTCCACGTCCTGTTCGGCGATGCGCCCCGCCTCCAGCCAGGCCGCCTCTGCGCGTCTTTCTGCAGGCAGCGGCAACAAAAAATCGCGCATGCGCTCTATTGCCCAGCGCAGATTCACCGCCGTAGGCCGCGCACGAGCCAGCATGTCGCAAGTCGCCTTCAGCGCCGCGTCCGACGCATGGTGTTTCATCGACAGCGCCACGCCATAGGCCGCCGTCACGCCGATCAAGGGCGCGCCGCGCACCTGCATGGAACGGATAGCGAATTCGGCATCACGCATGGAATTCAAACGCAAGGTGACAAACACATGCGGCAAGCGCGTCTGGTCGATAATTTCAACCGCGCCGTCCGAAGTCGGCCAGATAGTGCGATAAGGGGTGCCGTTGATTTTCATGGCTTATTTCCGTAGGGTGGACAACTCCTTGCCCACCGATTCATTCAAACGCCGCGTGGGCAGATGAAACTTGCCCACCCTACCTCTACATTTAATCGCCCTCGAACTCGCACAGCGCGAACACCTTCTGGCCCATCTTCTCCAGTCTTGCGTGGCCGCCGATGTCCGGCAGGTCAATCACGAAGCAGCATTCGACCACGATACCACCCATGTCTTCGATCAGTTTGACGGCCGCTTCCGCCGTGCCGCCGGTGGCGATCAGATCGTCCACCAGCAGCACGCGTTCGCCGGGCTTGATGGCATCCAGATGAATCTCGATGCGATCGCTGCCATATTCCAGCTGGTAATCGCGCCCCACCGTCTCGGCAGGCAGCTTGCCGCGCTTACGGATAGGCACGAAACCCAGATTCAATTCATAGGCGACCGGTGTGCCGACGATGAAGCCACGAGATTCTATGCCAGCCACCTTGTCTATCTTGACGTCCTTGTAACGTTGCACAATCTGTTGAATCGTCGCGCGCAAGCCGATCGGGTCTTTCAGCAAGGTGGTGATGTCGCGGAACATGATGCCCTGATGGGGATAATGCGGAACGGTGCGGATACGGGATTTTATGGGCATGATGACCTCAGTCGTTAGTTCTTAAGCATCCGCCCGGCGACGGCGGATAGCTTTTCCAGCATTTGTGCATCGCGCGCTTCCGGGGCGGTGAGAATCGCGTATTGCAAGGCACTGCGGCAGGCGCAGGCATGAGCGTCATCGTCGCCGTGTACCGGCTGCGCGACGCCCTTCACCAGCGTGCGCGCCTTGTCTGCGTTTTCCAGCAACACTTTCACGATGGCATCCACCGTGACGTTGTCGTGTTCGGGATGCCAGCAGTCGAAATCTGTCACCATCGCTACTGTGGCATAGCAAATCTCAGCTTCGCGCGCCAGTTTGGCTTCCGGCATATTGGTCATGCCGATCACATCACAGCCCCAAGTGCGGTATAACTCTGATTCCGCGAGGCTGGAAAACTGCATCCCCTCCATCACCAGATAGGTGCCACCGCGCACCGCCGGAATACCCAGCTGCTGCGCCGCCTCGAACAGGTGATCGCCCAGACGGTTACACACCGGATGCGCCATCGACACATGCGCCACCATTCCCGTGCCGAAAAAACTCTTCTCGCGGGCGAAGGTGCGATCGATGAACTGATCGACGATGACAAAGGTGCCGGGTATCAAGTTCTCGCGCAAGGAACCCACCGCGCTGACCGAGATGATGTCCGTCACGCCCAGACGTTTGAGCGCGTCGATATTGGCGCGAAAATTAATGTCGGACGGCGAGATGCGGTGTCCTCGGCCGTGACGCGGCAGGAAGGCGATCGGTTGCCCGTTCAGCTCGGCCAGCAACACTTCATCAGAGGGTTCGCCGTAGGCCGATTCCGCCCTGACCCAGCGTGAATTTTCCAGCCCTTCGATATGGTAAACACCGCTACCGCCAATAATGCCTAACATGAGCGTTTATTCTCCCAGCATGGATTTATAAATGAAATTTTGCAGCAAAGTCAGGTCCATGCTCACACTTTGCACAAACTGCATGCCATGCATGACCCCCTCGTTCCCCGTCTGGCTATCGTTCTCTGCATGCACATTACGTATTATCGACGACACCTGAAACACCTGATTCTCGCCGCCGACCTGCATGCGCAAGCCTACTGTCACGGTGTCGCCCACCTGACCGAATGCCTTGCCGGCATGGATGCGCGCCCCGGAAATACTCATATCCTCGATGATGGCGGGCACTTTCAGCCCGGTAGCCTCCGAGTCAACCGAACACACCAGCCTGAGCTTGATGCGCACCGAACCACGCATATTGGTCGTCTTGACCTGCGGTGGGAAGGCAAGATGCAGGTACGGATAAGGGGTCAGACAAACGCTGATCACATTGCTGCTGAATTCGTAGGTTTTTGTACCTGAAAAACCACGCACCAGAAACCCGACCCCTTCCTTGACGAAACTCAACTTATCTTCATGGCGGGGATGAGATACCAGCACGCTTTTTTTATTCAGGAAGCCGATCAGCTTGACGAAATAACGTTGCTTACCCGAGGAAAAATCCTGCAATTGCAAGGTATCGCCTATGGCCAGCTTGATAGACGGCAAATCCTCGACCTGTTCCACCGGAGTGCGTTTTCCGGCAACCGGCTCGGCAGACACAGGCTTGCGGCTTGCGGCCTCATCCCTGCCCTCGCGAAACAAACCCTCCGTATCCAGTGCGTCGATTTGCTGTTGCGACTCGATCAGTGCGCCCTCGCCCAGCAGCAGGCGACCAAATTTATCGTACACCGACCACGCCAGTGGTTTGCCAATCTCGATCTCAGTCTGTTTGACTGGCTGCAGCTTATCATCCATACACTTCCCCCTGTTACATCCGGACGGGCACACGCGCCGTCAGCGCACACATCAATTCATAACTGATGGTTCCCGCAGCGGCCGCCACCAATTCTATCGGCAACCCCGCGCCCCACAATACGACCTCGCTCCCCACACCGGCTTGTGGCAAGGCACTCAAATCCACGTATAGCATATCCATAGAGACGCGCCCCAGCAGTTGCGTTTGCTGCCCGTCCACCCGCATGGGCGTGCCGTTTGGCGCATGACGCGGATAGCCGTCGGCGTAACCGCAGGCGACAATACCGATGCGCATGGCGCGATCCGCACAAAACAAGCCACCATAGCCTACCCGGTCGCCTGCGGATAAATCCTGCGTGGCGATGATGCGACTGCTCAGCGTCATTACCGGCTTCAAGCCCATGGACTGCGCGCTGACTTCGGCAAACGGCGATGCGCCATACAGCATGATGCCGGGACGCACCCAGTCGCCGTGCGTTGCAGGGTAACGCAGTAGCGCCGCAGAGTTGGCCAGACTGCGCGCACCGCGATACGCGGACACCACCTCATTAAATAGCTCCAGTTGCCCGGACACACCGCGCGCTTCGTCTGCGTCGGAAAAATGACTCATCAGCGTGATTTCGCGCACCGCCGCATGACGACGCAAGGCCTCCATCGCTTCCGCCACCCGACCGGGCGCAAAACCCAAACGGTTCATGCCGCTGTTGACCTTGAGCCAGACATCCAGCGCGGCGCGCCTGGGATACGCGTCCAGCAACGCGATCTGCCAGACACTGTGCACCACGCAACTCAGATCATATTCGGCAACCAGCGCCAGGTCTTGCGCGTCAAAAAACCCCTCCAGCAGCAGCAGCGTCTGACGGTATCCCGCCTCACGCAGGCGCACTGCATCCTGTATGTCCAGCAGCGCGAAGCCGTCTGCCTCTGCCAGCGCCTCGGCCGCACGCAGCAATCCATGACCATAGGCGTTCGCCTTGATGACGGCCATAATGCGTGCCGAAGTGGCACGACGTGCGATATGCAGATTGCTTTCCAGCGCATTCAGATCAATGTGGGCTTGTATGGGACGCGGCATGAATCTTCTGCTTCAACGATATTTCAATTGCGCAATGATAGCAGGGGCGATACTTTCGTGATATAAAACGAATTGATAAAAACACCCTCCAAGTTGTATGAATCTCGGCTTCTACATCATCCTCGCGGCACAATTCCTGTCCGCGCTCGCCGACAATGCATTGTTGTTTGCCGCCATTGCGCTGCTGATGGAGCTCAATTCACCGGGTTGGCACACGCCGGTATTGCAGCAGGGATTCATCGTCTCCTACATCGTACTCGCCCCGTTCGTCGGTGCGTTCGCCGACTCGCTGCCCAAGGGGCGGGTCATGTTCATCAGCAATATCGTCAAGCTGTTAGGTTGCATCGCCATGCTGATCGGCCTCAATCCCCTGCTAGCCTACGGCTTGGTCGGCCTAGGTGCGGCGGCCTATTCACCGGCGAAATACGGCATCCTCACAGAGTATCTGCCGCCTGAAAAACTGGTATGGGCGAACAGCTGGATGGAGGGACTTACTGTCGGCGCTATCGTGCTGGGCGCGCTGATCGGCGGCATGCTCATCAGCCCTAGTATCACCACGCCGCTGCTGCATACACTCGACATTCCGCTGATCGACAGCATCCCCGAACTGGCGATACTGATCATCGTGTTCATCTATATTGCCGCGGCGATCTTCAATCTCTACATCCCGCACGTCGCCATCGACCACAAACCGCTCAGCCGCAATCCCGTCTTCCTGCTCTCCGAGTTCTGGCACAACTTCAAGCTATTGTGGAAAGATCCGCTCGGCCAGGTATCGCTGGCGGTGACCACCTTATTCTGGGGGGCGGGCGCCACCCTGCGCCTGCTGGTGCTGGGCTGGGCGGCAGTGGCGCTGAATTACGACATCGGCGCCGCCGCCAAACTGACCGCCTGGGTCGCCGTCGGCATCGCCCTCGGCTCGGCACTGGCGGCAAAATTCGTCCAGCTGGAAAACTCAGTGAAGGTCCTGCCGGTCGGTATCGCGATGGGGGTGGCCGTACTGATCATGATACCCGTCACCAACAGTACGCTGGCCATCCTGCTGCTGATTACCATAGGCGCGATGGGCGGTTACTTCGTTGTGCCGATGAACGCGCTGCTACAGCATCGCGGTCATTTACTGATGGGTGCGGGCAGCTCGATCGCGGTGCAGAATTTCAACGAAAATCTGAGCATCTTCGCCATGCTGGGACTGTATGCCGTGATGCAGAAACTGGATTTCAGCATCTACATCATCATCCTGGTTTTCGGCCTGCTGCTGTCCGGCATCATGACCGCGCTATACAAGCGGCACGGCCACGATCAGGACTCCGGGAAAATATAAGGCTCTGTCACTATTAACAGTGGAACCAGGTTAGTGGGCCCATAATAAAATTAGAGCCTTACTCACGCGGAGGCGCGGAGAACGCGGGGAAAATCTCGTCACATAAGCTGAGAGTCGCAACAGCATTAATGATGGGAGTAATTTCGCGAGAAATTGCCTTCCTCCGCGTTCTCCACACCTCCGCGTGAAATTGCTTTTTCATGCAATTGGATATTCATCCAACTACGACAGAGCCCGACATAACACAGGGGTGATTTATGCATCGCCTCCGGCAAGCAGCAACTTCTCGAACTCATCAATCGGCACGGGTTTGCTGAACAGATAGCCTTGGAAAGCCCGGCAGCCATGCTGCTTGAGGAAAGCCAGTTGACCTTCGGTTTCCACCCCTTCGGCGATCACATCCAGACGGAAGTTGTGCGCCATGCCGATGATGGTTTTCACCATCACGGCATCGTTGGGATCGGTGGTGATGTCACGCACAAAACTCTGATCGATCTTGAGCTGATCCAGCGGCAGTTGCTTCAAATAGGCCAGAGACGAATAGCCGGTACCAAAATCATCCATGGATAAACGCACGCCCAGCGACTTCAGCGCATACATTTTCGCCACCACATCGGTGACATCGTTCAACACCACGCCCTCGGTCAGTTCCAGTTTCAGACGCGAGGCATCCACATCAAACGTGCGCAGCACTGCCATTACCCTGTCCACAAAATCAACCAGCTTGAATTGCTGCGCACTGACGTTAACCGCAATGTTCAGGTGGCGTGTCAACTCGCTCTTACTCCATGCCGCCAGTTGCCGGCATGCCGTTTCAAGCACCCAATGTCCCACCTCCAGTATCAGCGAACTCTCCTCAGCCACCGGAATAAATTGCGCGGGAGAAACCATACCACGAGTCGGATGAACCCAACGCACCAGCACTTCCGCTCCCAGCGCACGATGCTCATCGTCCACCTGAATCTGATAATGCAAACGCAATTGCCCGTTGAACACGGCATAACGCAAATCCGCCTCCAGAGCTGCGCGCGTTTCGACTGCGTGCTGCATCTGCGGATCGAAGAAGCGCACGGTGTTCCTGCCCGACTCCTTGGCCTGGTACATCGCCATATCGGCGTGTTTGAGCAGGGCATCGACCGATTCTTCATTACCCCGATATAAACAGACGCCGATACTGGGCGAACTGTGATACAAACGATCCTTGAGCTGATAAGCCGTGGTCAGGCTGCTTCGTATCTTCTCGGCAATCTGTGCAGCCCTTTGCGAAGCCTCTTCCGCAATAGAATCGATGCCCTCGACCAGGATCACGAATTCGTCGCCCCCCATGCGTGCAACGGTGTCCACCTCGCGCACGCAGGAACGGATACGCTGCGCCACCTCGATCAGCAACAGATCGCCGTAATCGTGCCCCATCGTATCGTTAAGCGTTTTGAATCTGTCCATATCGAGGAACATCACGGCGCCGTAATGCTGATTACGCATCGAAGCTGTCAATGCCAGACTCATGCGTTCAAGCAACAAACGACGATTAGGCAACCTGGTCAGGGTGTCATAAAACGCCAGGTTACGTATTTCTTCCTCAGCCTTCTTGCGCGCGCTGATATCGCTGAAAATGGCGACGTATTCACTAACCTTGCCAACTTCATCTTTCACCGCACTGATGGTCAGCCATTTCGGATAGATCTCGCCGCTCTTGCGTTTGTCGAGAATTTCCCCGCTCCACGAGCCCTCATCGATCAATTGCTGCCACATCGCCGCATAAAACACCTTGTCATGCACGCCCGAACTGAGGATGCGCGGATTTTTCCCGAGCACATCGTCCGCGGCATAACCGGTGATTTTCTGAAAGGCATGATTGACGCGGATGATATTCGCATTCGCATCGGTAATCATGATGCCTTCATGGGTCTCGAAAGCCACTGCGGCGACGCGCTGCCTGTCCTCGATCAGTTTCTGTCCGGTAATATCCTGTACCGCCCCCATCGAGCGCAAAGGCTTGCCCGATTCGTCAAATTCACTGCTGCAACGTTCGCGCACCCACTTGATGCGACCGTCCGCCATCAACAAACGGTGCTCCACGTCATATTCCTGACGATCGACCAGCGATTGGGCATAAGCCCGACTCACCTTGTCTCTGTCATCCGGATGTATCACGCCCAGAAAATTTCCATAGCTGGGCGCAAATTGCCCATGGTCGAGCTCGAACATCCGGTATATTTCGTCCGACCAGTGCAAATCGCCGCTGAGCAGATTAAGCTCCCAACTGCCCAACTGTCCTAGCCGTTGCGCTTCATTGAGCCGATCCCGATTATCACGCAAGTCAGCTTCTACCTGCTCTCGCCCGATAATTTCCTCATGCAGTTGCGCAATAGTCACCTGCAGATCGCGCGTACGCTGTTCGATACGCTGTTCCAGCGTGCCATATAGCCCTTGCAAATTTTCCGCCATGCGATTGAATGCCAGCGCGAACCGCCCCAATTCGCCGGGGGCGGATTCGTCCACACGCCTGTCCATACTGCCTCTGGCCACTTCATCCGCCGTCCGCGCCATCGCTTCGAGTGGCGCGCTGATCTGTCGGCCAAAATAATACGCAAGCATTCCGGAAAACAGCATCAACCCCAACACCACTTCAATCATGAGGGCGCGTTGCTGCGCTATGGATGCAAACACCTCGTCCGCGTCCATCTTGACCACCATTCCCCAGCCCAGCTCAGGCAGGTAACGCCACGCAGCCACCACCGGCTTGCCGCGATAATCCGGCTTCATTCCCGCCCCCGATTCGCCAAAAAGCGCGCCCAGCATCGGCAGCGAACTGCTCTGCTGCGGGTTCATCCGCAGTCTCATCGGCGCCTCGCTGCGATATCTGAGCGGCGTGGTGAACACCACGTCATCCCCATCCCGCTGTGCAAAAATAGCCTCGCCGCTCAGCCCCAGACCCGTCGCATCGGTCGCCACCCGATAGAACAAATCGTTACCCAGTTGCGCCGCAAACACGCCCTTTAATTTTCCGTCAACCATGACAGGAGCGGCAATAAACAACGCCGACGTCTGCGACGGGGCGTAATGCCCGTAACCCGAGATCACCGGCTCCAGCGTCATAAGCACTTCGCGGAATGCCTGCGCCAATGACGTCTCACTGTAAGGACCGGACAGCAGATTGGTGGCAAAGTCTGCTTCACGCTTCTGGCTATAGATCACCTCTCCCTGGGGCGTCATCAGGAACACGTCATGGAACAGTCCGTATTCTTCGACATAGCGTCCAAAATATTCATGCAACCGGGCTGCTTCCCGGACATAGGACGGCTTGCGCCAGCCTGCCGCATAGCCTTGCGGCAAGGTCTTGATTGCATTCATCACCTGCGATCCGCGTGCGCGAATTTGTACTTCACGTTTGCGCTCAGCCAGATAGGTCCTGACCTGAATCGCTTTTTTGTCCGCCAGGCCGGACATCCTACCCAGCACCTCGATGCGCAATGTTGCCTCATCCTGTTGCAGGTTTAAATAACTGAACAGCGCCAGCGGCAGCACCGCCACCAGCAAAAACAGCAGCAACAGGCGTGTAGAAATCTTCATTTATCGCCACCCGCCATCACGACACGCTCGGCATGCGGAATAAAAAACGGGAAGGGCGCAGGCGCAACGCTGCGCCCGGATTGCCAGACGATATCGAACTGCCCGTCTGCCTGCGCACGGCCTATGCGTACCGGTTTCCACAAATGCTGCGTTTCGGCATCCACTGCCACGATGCCTTCCGGTGCATTCAGCGTCTGCCTGCCCAGCGCAATCTTTAAGCTATTGATATCCGTTGTACCCGTACTGCGCAGCGCATTTACCCACAAATGCACGCCGATATATGCTGCCTCCATCGGGTCATCCAGCACCCGCCGCGATCCGAAGCGCTGACGAAAACGTTCGACAAAGGCACGGTTCTCGATGCTATCCACACTCTGAAAATAGTTCCAGGCTGCATAATGTCCAGCAACCCGTTCCGGCCCTATCGCTGCCAGTTCGGCCTCGGCAATGCTGGTGGAAAAAACAGGTATATTCTCGGGGCGGATGCCCGCTTTCCTGAGCGCACGGAAGAAGTAAAGGTTGCTGTCACCGTTGAGTGTGTTCAGCACAAAATCAGGGGGTTGTGCAGCAATCTCGCCCGCGATGGTATCGAAATTTTGCTCACCCAGCGGCACATAGCGTTCCGCCACCAGCTGCCCGCCCTTTACCACCAGTAATTTTTTGACGATACTGTTCGCGGTGCGCGGAAACACATAATCCGAGCCTATCAGGTAGGCGCTGCGTCCGTGCTGCTGCATCGCCCAGCTCACCATCGGAATGATCTGCTGATTGGGCGCCGCACCGGTATAGATAATGTTCGGCGATTGTTCCAATCCTTCGTATTGCACCGGATAGAACAACAGATGATGATGCTTTTCAACCACCGTTTTGACTGCCTTGCGGCAGGCCGAAGTCCAGCAACCGAACAAGGCCTGCACCTTATGCTGAACGATCAGTTTCTCGGCCTGCTCTGCGCAGTAGCCCGCATCCGAGCGACAGTCACTGACGATCATCTCAATCTGCGCACCGTTCACGCCGCCAGTTTCGTTAGTTTCCTCCACCGCCAGCCGCACTGCATCCACCAGAGGTGCCTCACTCAAAGCCATAGTGCCGGTCAGCGAATGCAGCACACCTATCCTGACGACAGCTTGATCAGCTACGCGATACTGCCAGACAAGGAAAATCAGCAGTGCCAGCACAGGTGTAATAAATAATAAAAATCTTCTGTATTGCATCATTTTTTCTGTAGCGTCGCGACGGCCAGACGCAGATCCTGCCATGCTTTCGCCTTTTCCATCGGGCTGCGCAGCAAATAGGCCGGATGATAGGTGACGATCAGCGGTGTGCCATTATAGTCATGTACGCTGCCGCGCAGCGTGGCAATCGTCGCATCGGTATCCAGCAACGCGGAAGCCGCAGTCTTGCCCAGCGCCACGATCAGTTTCGGCTGGATCAGCGCTATCTGACGTTTCAGATACGGCAGACAGGCCGCAATCTCGCCGACATGCGGATGCCTGTCCTGTTCCGGACGGCATTTGATGACATTGGCGATATACACGTTGTCGCCACGCTTGATGCTGATTGCCCTCAGCATATTGTCAAGCAAACGGCCCGCCTGCCCCACGAACGGCTCGCCCGACGCATCCTCATCCTCGCCCGGTGCTTCGCCGACGAACAGCCAGTCTGCCTGTTCATCCCCCACGCCAAACACGGTCTGCGTGCAGCCTGCACACAACGCGCACAGTTCACAATCGCGCACCTTCAGTCCGAGTTCCGTCCAGGCAACATCAGCCAGCGGCCCGCCTGCAATTTTGAGCTGAAATTCGCGCAGACTATCCTCGCTGCTGTCGCCATGCGGCTCGGCGACAAAAAGGTCTTCAACCTCTGCCTCAAGCCGCGGCGCGGCATCGCCAGACACTGACGCATTGCCCGCATCGTGCTGCACGTCTGGCGACGGTAGCGCTGCTGGCGGCTCTTGCGCCACGGCAGCCTCGACGGAGGGCGTCAACTCCGGCGCATGCCGCTGCACCCACAGAGGGTACAGGTTCAATTCGCGCAACATCGCCTCGCGCCTATCCATTTTCCCTCTCTCCCTACCTCTCTCCCGCAAGCGGGAGAGAGGTGCTATTTGCACTCAGCTTATTATTTCCCTCCCCCGCACGCGGTTGAGGTGCCAGATGAGAGGAAATATTACACGCCATCACCATCGCGTCCTCGCTACCCTTTTCATTCCGGTAATAAGCGCGCCGCATCCCCACTTCGGTAAACCCGGCACGACGATACAAGGCAATCGCGCCCGGGTTCGAGACGCGCACTTCAAGAAACACGCGGGACAACTGCCTGGCACAGGCCACCTCCAGCATTGCCGACAACATTGCCCTGCCCAGTCCCTTGCGCTGATGCGCTGCCGCAACGCCTATCGTGAGCAATTCCGCCTCATCCACGCCCGGCATCAGTACCGCATAGCTGCACAACTCGCCTGCCACCTCGTCCACGCAACACAGGTAAGCGCTATCCAGCGCAGCGCAGAAATTGCCGTGCGTCCACGGATAAGCCTGCACTGCCTGCTCGATGGCCAGCACCGCATCGACATCCGCTATGGTCATCAGCCTCATGGCTTCAGCAGTGATTTTTCAGCCGCCAGCTGTTCGCGTTCGGCGGTCTTCAACGCTACCTTGTCGCGCAAATAGAGCGGCAGCGCTTCAGCCGCATCCACACCCCGCCCGGCGGCCAATTGCACCGCGCCCAGGGATGCGATTGCGGCAGCCTGCGGCACGGCAGCCGCATCCACACCGCTCAACTGTCCGGTGTAACGTGTCAGCAATACTGTGCCAAATACTGCAAAACCGCTACCCGCACCGAACCAGCCCGCGCCCGGAACGACGGGCGCCTCTTCCGGTTTGCATAAACAGGGAGCACAAACCACAGCCCATTCATTGCCGCACTTTTCATAGGCAGCACAATAAATTTCGCCCATACGCGCGTCCAGCGCCGCGATTACCCGCTGCCGACCAGAGGCTTCCGCCAGTGCCTGCAGGGTGCAGACGCCCGCCACAGGCAGACTCGCACCGAACGCCAGCCCCTGCGTCACCCCGCAGGCGATGCGCACCCCGGTGAATGAACCCGGCCCCGTACCATACGCGATACCCTCCACGTCCCGAATCCCGCAGCCCGCCTGCTGAAGAACGGCATCGAGCATCGGCACCAGCAATTCCGAGTGCTTTTGCCCGACCCGCTCGCAATGCTCGAGCACGATGCCGTCCTGCCAGAGTGCGACCGAGCAATATTCGGTGGAGGTTTCCAGCGCCAATACTTTCATGGTCAGTTCGGCAGCAGCAGTACGACGGCCTGCGCCGCAATGCCCTCGCCGCGCCCGGCATAACCCAGATGCTCGGTGGTCGTGGCTTTCACGTTCACTGCACTGCGCTCAACACGTAAATCATCGGCAATATGCGCGACCATTTGTGCGATATGCGGCGCCATCTTCGGCGCCTGCGCGATGAGGGTCGCATCCACGTTGCCAACACGAAAACCCTGCTTGCGCACCAGATGCAGCGTTTCTCGCAGCAGAATGCGACTGTCTATATTCTTGAACTGCGCATCGGTATCGGCAAAATGGCGGCCAATATCCCCCAATCCCGCCGCGCCCAGCAACGCATCGCAGATCGCATGCAGCAACACGTCCGCATCGGAATGTCCGAGCAGGCCCTTGTCATACGGAATCTCCACCCCGCCGATGATCAGGCTGCGGCCTTCCACCAGCTGATGCACGTCAAACCCCTGACCTATACGCATAAATTTGCCTTTCGTAGGGCGGGCAACTTTGCCCACCGTTAAACGCTCACGCGTGGGCACAACGTGCCCACCCTACCTCTACATCTCTTTCAAAAGCAACTCAGCCAGCCGTAGATCCTGCGGATATGTCACCTTAAAATTGCCGGAGTCACCCGCCACCAGTCTGGGGTGCAATCCCAGCGCTTCGATCGCCGAGGCTTCGTCCGTTACCGCGCTGCAATGCTGCAAAGCCTGCGCCAGCAGCCCGACACGGAACATCTGCGGGGTCTGCGCCTGCCACAATCCGCCGCGCTCTTCGGTATGCGCGATCCGCCCCTGCGCATCGGCACGCTTTAAGGTATCCGCCACCGGCACAGCCAGTATCCCACCCACTGCATCATCGCGCAGCTCGGCTATCAGCTTGTCCAGATGCGCCTGCGTCAGACAGGGGCGCGCCGCATCGTGTACCAGTACCCAGTCATCCGGCTCGATTTCACTCGCCAGCAAGCCGTTCAGCACCGTATCCGCACGCGTGTGGCCGCCGCAATACAAGGTTTGCAACTTATCGCCGAATGGCGTCCAGTCAAACTCATGGAACAAGCTGTCATCAGGCGACAACACCACAAACACCGTGGCAATCTCGCTACAGGAGCACAGGGTATTGATCGCGTGAAAAATCATCGGCTGCCCGGCCAGCGGCAGATATTGTTTAGGAATGTCATGTCCCATGCGCGCGCCAAAACCGGCGGCGGGAACCAGTGCGTGAAATTCAGTCATGTGCGGATTGTAATTGAAAATGACAATCTGACGTTCGTTCAGTAGTCAGCTAAAATAGCCTCCTGATTAAAACCTGGCCGATTTTCCACCGGCATGCAGGTAATATCGGGTTCACTTATCCGAGGGCAGAGCGACATGACGACATTAACCCGAAAAATTATCCCGATTGCGACCGAGAAAGTCGATACGGATGAGCAAAATTACTGCGGCAATGATGAACCGTTTGCACTGATGGTGCTGGGCGACAGCATGGTGCCGGAATTCAATGAAGGCGAGGTCATCATTATTGAACCGGGCAGCCTGGCCACAGCCGGGAATTACATACTGGCTTTTCACAATGAAGAATACATTTTTCGCCAACTGACTCAGTGCGAATCCGGCTGGTGTTTGCATGCGCTCAATGCGAATTACCCCGATGTGCCGATTGCGGATTTATCCGTGGTAAAAGGCATAATCACTCAAAAATCACGCCCGGGAAAACGCAGCGCTTCAAAAAGTTACTGACTACGCGTTTCCGTACGGACGTGAATGCGCGGTTCGATAAGGTATCTGCTTTCAACAAAACGACAGGGCTGCGTTTAATTTATAATGCACGGCTGTTAGTCTCATTTTCTGCAATCTGCCATGCTGTTCACCTCATCCCATGCCCGTCCCCGCTACGCGCAACTGACCGGTTCGTCCGACGCATTGGCGCTGGCGCAGCTGACTAAAAAAGAAGCACCACTGGTTATTATCACAGCCAGCGCGCTGGAGGCGCAGCGACTGCTGGAGGAAATCCCGTATTTCGCACCCGAACTGCGCGTGCATCTGCTGCCGGACTGGGAGACACTGCCCTATGACCATTTCTCGCCGCATCAGGATCTGATTTCCGAGCGACTGGCGACGCTGCACCATGTGCGCAGCCAGTCATGCGACGTGCTGCTGGTACCGGTAACCACCGCGCTTTATCCCCTGCCACCGGCAGAATATCTGGCTGCGTTCACCTTCTTCCTGAAACGCGGCGAAACGCTGAATGTACCCGGCCTACGCGAACAGATGACGTTCGCCGGGTACAGTCATGTGCAACAGGTGTTGTCGCCCGGCGAATTCTGCGTGCGCGGCGGCATCATCGATCTGTTTGCGATGGGCAGCGTGCTGCCGTACCGCATCGACCTGTTCGACGACGAGATCGAGACCATCTCCACCTTCGACGTGGACACCCAACGCACCCTGTATCCGGTGCCGGAGATCCGCCTGCTGCCTGCGCGCGAATTCCCGCTGGATGAAAAAGGCCAGGCGAAATTTCGCCAGAATTTCCGCGACCGCTTCGAAGGCGATCCGTCCAAGTCGCGCATCTACAAGGAAGTCAGCAAGGGGAACGCCCCGGCGGGAATCGAGTATTACCTGCCGCTGTTCTTCGACAAGACCGCCACGCTGTTCGACTACCTGCCTAAAAACAGCACCCTATGCCTGCACGGCAATGTGGATGCCGCAATCGGACAATTCGGCGTGGATGCCGCCTCGCGCTACAACCTGCTCAGAGGCGACCCGCAACATCCGCTGTTGCCGCTCTCCGATCTGTTCATGGACAGCGAGGCCTTCTTCATCGCGCTGAAAGAATTTTCACGCCTCGATATCATCCAGACCAGTGATTCCGCCACCTCCTGCGCCACTGCAGTCCTGCCTAACATCGCAGTAAACCGCCACGCTGACATTCCCACGCAAGCGTTTGCGCAGTTTCTGCAAGATTTCGACGGGCGCACGCTGCTGCTGGCTGACAGTCTCGGACGGCGTGAAATCATGTCGGGCTATCTGCTCGAATACGGTCTGAAGGCGGACATCTGCGAGGACTATGCCGACTTTTTGAAGAGCCGCAAAAAATTCATGCTCGCAACCGGCCCGTTGCAGAACGGATTTTTACTGCCGGAACAGCATCTGGCCATCGTCACCGAGAGCGAACTTTACGCCTCCCAGCCGCGCAACCGCGCTGCCCGCATCGCTAAGAAGAGCAGCGTCGAAGGCATGCTGCGCGACCTGTCCGAACTCAAGGTCGGCGATCCGGTGGTGCATGAACAGCATGGCATCGCGCGCTATCAGGGGCTGGTGAATCTGGACCTGGGCGAAGGCGAAGGCGAATTCCTGCTGCTGGAATATCAGGGTAACGACAAACTCTACGTGCCGGTATCGCAACTGCACGTCATCGGCCGCTATAGCGGTGGCGCTGCCGATACCGCCCCCTTGCACAAGCTGGGCAGCGGAGCGTGGGACAAGGCCAAACGGCGCGCGATGCAACAGGTGCGCGACACAGCCGCCGAATTGCTCAATATTTACGCGCAGCGCGCCACCCGTAAAGGCCACGCCTTCAAACTGACTCCGCGCGACTACGAAGAATTTTCCGCCGGATTTGGTTTCGAGGAGACAGCAGACCAGGCAGCCGCCATTGAGGCGGTAATTAACGACCTGCAATCGCCCAAACCGATGGACAGGCTGATCTGCGGTGACGTGGGGTTTGGCAAGACCGAGGTCGCCTTGCGCGCCGCCTTCGTCGCCGTAATGGACGGCAGGCAGGTCGCCATTCTAGTGCCCACCACCCTGCTGGCCGAACAGCATTTCCAGAATTTTTCCAACCGTTTCGCCGACTGGCCGATCCGCATTGGTGAGTTGTCACGTTTCCGTTCCGCCAAGGAACAGACTCAGGCACTCAAGGAGATGGCGGCAGGCAAACTCGACATCATCATCGGCACCCACAAGTTGATCCAGAAGGGCATAGAATTCGACAACCTCGGTCTGCTGATCATCGACGAGGAACACCGCTTCGGCGTACAGCAGAAGGAAAAGCTCAAGGCGCTGCGCGCCGAGGTTGATATCCTGACGCTGACCGCCACGCCGATACCGCGCACGCTGGCGATGTCGCTGGAAGGACTGCGCGACTTTTCCATCATCGCCACCGCCCCGCAACGCCGTTTATCGATCAAGACCTTCGTCAGCGCCTATAGCCAGGGCGTCATCCGCGAAGCGGTGCTGCGCGAACTCAAGCGCGGAGGTCAGATTTACTTCCTGCACAACGAGGTGGACACCATCGCCAACATGGCGGAAAAACTCGCCGAGTTGCTGCCCGAGGCACGCATCCGCACAGCACACGGACAAATGGGCGAACGCGAACTGGAAGCCGTGATGAAGGACTTCTATCAACAGCGTTTCAACATCCTGCTGTGCACCACCATCATCGAAACCGGCATCGATATCCCCACCGCCAACACCATCATCATGAACCGCGCCGATCGCTTCGGCCTGGCGCAACTGCACCAGTTGCGCGGCCGCGTCGGACGCTCACACCATCAAGCCTATGCCTATCTGCTGGTGGACAGTCTGGACGGACTGACTGTGCAGGCCAGGAAACGCCTGGAAGCGATACAGGCGATGGAGCAACTGGGCAGCGGTTTCTATCTGGCAATGCACGATCTGGAGATACGCGGTGCCGGTGAAGTGCTGGGCGAATCGCAGAGCGGCGAGATGCAGGAAATCGGTTTCTCGCTCTATACCGACATGCTCAATGCCGCCGTAGCATCGTTGCGTCAGGGCAAAGAACCCGACATGGCGCACCCGCTGGGCATCACCACCGAAATCAATCTGCACAACCCTGCGTTGCTGCCCGATGATTATTGCGGCGACATCCACCAGCGTCTGGTAATTTACAAACGGATGGCCAATTGCGCCAACCAACCGGAACTCGATGAGATGCATCAGGAGTTGATAGATCGCTTCGGCCTGCTGCCGGAACCCGCACAGACCCTGCTCGACAGCCATCGATTGCGCATCGCGGCAAAACCGCTGGGCATCAGCAAAGTAGATGCCTCAGACGAGGCGATCCAGATCCAGTTCATCCAGAATCCGCCTATCGACCCGATGAAGATCATCACCCTGATCCAGAGCAAACGTCACATCAAAATGACCGGTCAGGACAAGCTGCGTATCGAGTTAAAATACGATGACCTGAACCAGCGCGTGCTGGCCATTAAAAACTTTTTCAATGAATTGAAATAACGTATGAACCTCATCCTGCTAGCCACACACGACATTTCTTCTGCTCAAGTCGAGCATCTCGCCAAGCTGTCCGGCGCATCGCACAGCGAGCAGAACGACGCGCACAGCTGGCGTCTGCATGATGCCGCGCCGCATGACGAGATCGATGCATACTGTTTCGAGCACCGGATCGACTACGGCTTCGTGCCCGCGAACAAGACGCTGGCCGATTTCGGCCTGGTGGTAATGGACATGGATTCGACGCTCATCTCCATCGAATGCATAGACGAGATCGCCGACATGCAGGGGCTGAAGCCGGAAGTGGCGGCGATTACCGAATCGGCGATGCGCGGTGAAATCGATTTTGCCGAGAGCCTGCGTCGTCGCGTGGCGCTGCTCGAAGGACTGGACGAAGGCGCATTGCAACGCGTATATGACGAGCGGCTGGAGCTAAACCCCGGTGCCGAAGTGATGCTGGCAGCACTGAAAAAACATAGCATCAAGACACTGCTGGTATCCGGCGGCTTTTTATTTTTCACCGAACGCCTCAAGCCGCGTCTCGGTCTCGATCTGACCCATGCCAACACGCTGGAGATCGTGGACGGCAAGCTCACCGGACGCGTGCTGGGCAAGATACTCGATGCACAGGGCAAGGCGGAATGGCTGGTGAAAATGCGCGATCAGCTGGGGCTCAAACCCGAACAGGTGATCGCGATGGGCGACGGCGCAAACGATCTGAAGATGATGGCGCAGGCCGGCATCAGCATCGCCTATCACGCCAAACCAGTGGTCAGGGCGCAGGCCAGCTATGGCTTTAATTTCGTAGGGCTGGATGGACTGGTGAGATTGTTTGAGAAGTAAGTAAATTTACTCCGCACGTCGCAGCCCGGAATTCAAAAAATATACTTTTATTTCACTTGCACCCCCCCTCAAAAATCCCTAGAATTAGTCAGCGCAAGATACACAACCACTACATGTAGTGGTTTTTTATCAGATATCCACGCTATCTGTGGGACAAATCAAACCGGGGAGCATTGCCATGACGCAAGAGATTAGCACCGAAGTCCTGCTGGAAAAATATGCCGAAGCGGGTGAGACTTCCGTTCAGGATGTGCGCCACCGCGTCGCACGCGGTCTGGCTCTGGCCGAAAAACCCGAGCAGCGCGCGCACTGGGAAGAAGCCTTTTTCCTCGCACAGGAAAACGGTTTCGTACCGGCCGGGCGCATCAACTCGGCAGCGGGTTTGTCCATACAGGCAACGCTAATCAACTGCTTCGTGCAACCAGTGGGCGACGCGATCTCCGGCGTCACCGATGGCAAACCGGGCATCTACGACGCCTTGCAGCAGGCCGCCGAAACCATGCGGCGCGGTGGCGGCGTCGGTTACGATTTTTCCAGCATCCGTCCGGAAGGCGCGCACGTCAAAGGTACGAATTCACGCGCCAGCGGCCCGATCTCCTACATGCGCGTGTTCGACCGCTCCTGCGAGACCGTGGAATCTGCGGGTGCACGGCGCGGCGCACAGATGGGCGTGCTGCGCTGCGATCATCCTGACATCGAGAAATTCATTTCTGCCAAGGACAAGGGCGATCTGCGCAACTTCAATATCTCGGTCGGCGTCACCGATGCGCTGATGCAGGCAGTGGAAAACGATCAGGAATTCGAGTTAGTGCATGCCGCCAAACCGGCCGAAGCGCTGATGGACGCAGGAGCGACACAGCGCGCCGATGGCCAATGGGTATATCGCCGTGTGCGCGCCACCGATTTGTGGCGCCAGATCATAGAGAGCACTTACGATCACGCCGAACCCGGCGTGCTATTCATCGACCTGATGAACCGCGACAACAACCTATCCTATTGTGAAGTAATCGAGGCCACCAACCCTTGCGCCGAGCAACCCCTGCCCCCCTACGGCTGCTGCTGCCTCGGTTCCATCGACCTGACGCGCATGGTGAAGAATCCGTTCAGCAACCATGCTGGCTTCGACCACGAGCCGTTCAAACAACTGGTTCGTATCGCGGTGCGCATGCTGGACAACGTACTGGACGTGACCGCCTGGCCGCTGCCGGAGCAACAACTGGAAGCGCAAAACAAGCGCCGCATCGGGCTGGGCTATACCGGACTGGGCGATGCGCTGGTGATGCTGGGCTTGCGTTACGACACGGAGCAGGCGCGTGACTTCGCCGCCGACATCACACGCATCATGCGCGACGAAGCCTACGCCGCTTCGATCGAACTGGCCAAAGAGCGCGGCGCATTCCCGCTGCTTGATGCCAAGCAGTATCTGGCCGAACCACGCTTCGCCTCGCGTCTGCCGGACGAGATAAAAAACAACATACGACAATACGGCATACGCAACAGCCACCTGCTGTCCATCGCGCCCACCGGCACCATCTCGCTGGCGTTTGCCGACAATGCCTCCAACGGTATCGAGCCACCCTTTTCCTGGTTCTATACGCGCAAGAAGCGCATGATGGACGGCACGAGCAAAGACTATTCGGTTGAAGATCACGCCTGGCGCTTGTACAAAAAGCAGGGCGGCGATATGGAACATCTGCCTGAGAGCTTCGTCACCGCGCTGGAAATCTCGGCACTCGACCACATGAAAATGGTCGCCGCCGTCGCACCCTACATCGACACCTCGATCAGCAAGACCGTAAACGTACCCGCCGAATACCCCTTCGAGGACTTCAAGCATCTCTACACGGAAGCCTGGAAAGCGGGCCTGAAAGGACTGGCGACCTACCGGCCGAACAGCGTACTGGGTTCAGTGCTGTCCGTCACGCCGGAGCCGAAAAAAGACGAACAGCCGCAGGATTTCGTGTTCGATCAGGACAGACGCATCGTACTTGAAGCCACCCCGAAACCGGCACTCGCCTCGTTGCGCTGGCCCGGCCGCCCCGACTTGCCCGCCGGCAGCGAAGGCTGGACATCACCTGTAGTGAAGCATCCGCTCGGCAGCTTCGTCGCCTTCGTGTCGCACACCCGCAATGGCTGCAACCATCCGTTCGAAGTCTGGGTAAACGGCTCCGAGCAGCCGCGCGGACTGGGCGCACTGGCCAAATCGCTGTCCATGGACATGCGCACGCGCGATCCGGTATGGGTACGGATGAAGCTGGAAATGCTGATGAAGACTGCCGGTGACGATGCCTTCGACATGCCTATGCCACCCGCTGGCGAAATGACACGCATGCCCAGTCTGGTGGCCGCCTTCGCACATTTGCTGAAATACCGTATCGAAGCACTCGGCGCGCTGGAAGTCTGCGACGGCGTGACCACGCCGATGATGGATGCGCTGTTCGCAAAGAAGGAACCCAAGACCGGAACTGATGGCACGATGAGCTGGACAGTGGACATCAGCAACGCAGGCTCCGGTGACGACTTCGTACTGGGCCTGAAGGAACTGGTGCTACCGGACGGACAACGCCGTCCCTACTCGATGTGGCTGTCCGGCGTGTATCCGCGTGCGCTGGACGGATTGTGCAAGGTATTGAGCCTGGACATGCGCGTGATCGACCCCGCCTGGATAGGCATGAAACTGCGCAAGCTGCTCAATTTCGGCGAACCGCTGGGCGATTTCATGGCGCGCGCACCAGGCAGCGCCAAGATGGAGAGTTACCCTTCCACGGTATCCTATGTTGCCAAACTGATCATCCACCGCTACGCGATGCTCGGCGTGCTCGACGAGCACGGCTTTCCGGTACAGCAAATGGGCGTGCTGGAAATCCCCGAAGGCCAGATCAAGCCCACCGGCATCAAACCGCTGACCGGAAAAGTCTGCAAGGAATGCGGCAACGCCACGCTGATCAAAAAGGACGGTTGCGAATTCTGCACCAGTTGCGGCGCGATAGGTGCGTGCGGCTAATTAACAGCCATGCGGCACGCATCGCGTGATGACGAAGCGTGATGACGAAGGTTATATCGCGATGGTGCCTGGCTGGTGAGATCGCGCCGCGCCGCCTCAGGTGGCAGCGGGATTGATGAACAGAGTCTGGGTAGGGTATGCGAACTCAATCTTCTCGTTGGCGAAGCCCTCGAATATCAGCAGATTGATCGCCTGCTGAATATCCATGTACTTGTTGTAATCCGGGCCGGTGACGTAGTAAACGAACTCAAAATCAAGGCTGGACGCACCGTAAGCGGTGAAATGGCCACGATCGAAAGTGGCATCTTCCTGTGCTTCAACGATTTCTTTTACCATCAACGGCACCCTCTTCAACTGTTCGACCGTAGTCTGATAGACCAGTCCCAGATGGAACACCACCCGACGCCGTCCCATCTTCTTGAAGTTCTGCACACAGGCATTGGTCAACACTGTGTTGGAGAAAACCAGTTGCTCGCCGTTCAGTGCACAAATGCGCGTGGTCTTGATGCCGATATATTCAACCACCCCCATCTTGTCGCCGACAACGATGAAATCGCCGATTTCGAAGGGCTTGTCGAAAAAGATGACGAAATAGCTGAAAAAATCTCCCAGTACTGCTTGAGCCGCCAAGGCGACCGCGATACCGCCTATGCCCAACCCCGCGACTACGGCCGATATTTTGAAGCCGAGATTGTCCAGCAGAAACACCAGAGCCAGTGCCCAGATCACAAAATTAAGCACGCTGCGTATGCCTTTGAGCTGCCTTTCTCCACCCGATTCAGCCGCCGATTTCCGTATATACAATTCCAGCGCAAAGTTCACCCCGGAGAGCAGTGCTCTGACCAGGATGATAGTGACCAGGATAATCGCCACAGTACGAAACCCCTGTTCAAACTGCTCTGACAGGGTCAGTGAATACAGTGAGGCATAGAACACGCCCAGGAACAGCACCGGAATCAATGAACGTTCCGCGACTTTCAACACGAGGTCGTCTATCGTGGTCGCGGTCTCACCGGCCCATCTCTTCAATTTTTTTAAGATGTATTTATTGCAAATATAGACGCCCGCCATGCCGCCGATAAAGGTGGCGAGCGAGCTTAGATATTCCAGAATGGAGTTGTTAAATATTGTTTTGTCTAATATCTCCTGCATATTTCTCCTAGTAAATTGTTGAGGAACGGGCGGGATTCAGGTTGTCATGCGGCGAAGTTCAATCAATCAGCCGAATCAGGATAGCGATGCTCTCGCCCTCCTTTGCGACACGGCTACCCGGGCAAAGTTCCTTCATGCCTGTTTGTACGCAGTAGCACTGAGGGGTCAATACGCCGATCGGCAAAAGCGGTGCTTCGTGATTGAAGCTCGGCACAACAACATTTGTGCGGCGCGATACGAGCAGATTGGATTGTTACAGCTTAGGAACGCGGGTGTTGAAGTGCGCGTGCAATACCGACTTGCGATCATCTTGCCATAAAGCCAGCCATTGATGATCAAGGGATTTCAGGACAACGCGAGCGATTGCTTAAGTCGCGCCCGAATCTGAAGAGTTAGGGCTGCCGGGACGTTATGGCTTTCCCCTGAGCGCAATCAATACTGCCCAGCTACCCAGCAGCAGATAGCACAGCAGCGACCATTCAGGGATGCCAAAGTTGAGGAAGCTCCAACCCTTTTCCGCACATTCGCCGGAGCCATGCAGCAACTCTTTCAACACCCTGGTCATCGGCATGGTTTCCAGCATGTAGTCCAGCCCCGGTCCGCAGGCAGGCACCTGGTCTTTGGGGAGGTTTTGTATCCAGATATGGCGCGCGGCAACCGCAACTCCGGACAATGACAGCAATCCTATCAATGCGGCGTAAAGGCGTTGTCCGATGCGTCCGGGACCGTGCGTCGCGGCGAGCAGGAATAGCACCAGGATGGCGATGAAAATCACGCGCTGCACCATGCACAGAGGGCAAGGGTCCAGATGTTGGACGTACTGCAAATACAGACCGAAGCCCATCAAACTGCTGGCGAACAGAAAACCCGCCAGATACAACCAATTATTGGAAATGCGCCGAGTGAACTTCAGCATGTCAGTCCGCCTCGTCTATCCATGTCGCCTGTATCGCCTCCAGCACTTTTTCGCCGCCGTGACCATGGTCGTCGTCGAAACCATCCAGATCGACGACCCAGTTGTGCAGATCGACGAAACGCACACTACGCGGGTCAGTGTCGGGGTATTTCTCGCTCAGCGCGATGGCGATGTCGCGCACGTCTATCCATTTCATCTCAGCCCTCCTTGACCATATTGATGGTGTACTTGGGGATTTCAACGACCAAATCGGCATCTGCCACCACGGCCTGACAGGACAGGCGCGAGTTCGGTTCCAGCCCCCAGGCTTTATCGAGCAGATCATCTTCGAGCTCTTCCGCCGGCACGAGCGAATTGAGTCCTTCGCGGACAATCACATGGCAGGTGGTACAGGCGCAGGATTTTTCACAGGCATGTTCAATTTCGATGCCGTTTTGCAACAAGGCATCACAAATTGAAATGCCGCTATTCGCATTGAACAAGGCGCCCCTGGGACACAGTTCTTCATGCGGTAATACGATGATTTGCGGCATTACTTGACCTCCAGATCAGAAATATTTTTGCCCGACAGCGCCAATGAGACACTCTTATCCATGCGCGCCTGCGCAAAACTGACGGTGGTTTCATTCAGCGCTGAAATAGCACGTTTTAGTTCGCGTTGATCGGTGAGCGGCAAGACGTCGCGCAACACCCTCATCTGCGTCTCGATGCGCGCGCGCTGCTCAGCCTCCAGCAGCATGCCATCCTGTTCCAGCGCATGTCCAACTGCTTCGAGCAATTGATTGGCTTCAACCTGGTGCTCACGCAAGGCACGCGCCTGCATATCGTCCTGAGCATGTTGCGTTGAATCCTGCAACATGCGGGTAATTTCAGCATCGGACAAGCCATAGGATGGCTTGACGACGATGGCCGCTTCGACCCCGCAGCCCATCTCGCGCGCCGCCACATTCAACAACCCGTCCGCATCCACCTGAAAAGTGACGCGTATGCGCGCGGCCCCGGCCACCATCGCGGGAATGCCGCGCAGTTCGAACTTAGCCAGCGAACGGCAATCACTCACCAGTTCGCGTTCGCCCTGCACCACATGCAGACTCATCGCGGTCTGGCCATCTTTATAAGTGGTGAATTCCTGTGCCCGTGCCGTAGGGATAGTGCTGTTACGCGGAATTATTTTCTCCACCAGCCCGCCCATGGTTTCCAGCCCCAGTGACAGCGGAATCACGTCGAGTAACAGCCATTCATCGCTGCTGCGGTTGCCCGCCAGCAAATTGGCCTGTATTGCCGCTCCCAACGCCACGACTTTATCGGGGTCTAGATTGGTCAGCGGTGTTTGTCCGAAGAATTCACCCACCGCATGCTGAACCTGCGGCATGCGTGTCGCCCCGCCGACCATCACCACGCCCTTGACGTCAGTCACGCTGAGCTTGGCATCGCGCAAGGCGCGGCGTAAAGGTTGCAGGGTGCGTTGTATTAGATTTTTCGACAGCGACTCAAATTCATCCTGAGTCAGCAGGTTGTCTATCACCTCGCCGCTGGATAACACCGCCGTAATGCGCGCTTCCTCGTGTTCGGTGAGTTGTTCCTTGGCGGCACGAGCCAGCGTCAGCAACAAACGGGTGTCTTGCGGACTGAGCGCGGAAAGCTGATTTTTTTCCAGCAGCCAGCAGTGAATACGCTGGTCAAAATCATCGCCACCCAGCGCCGAGTCGCCATTCGCCGACAACACCTCAAACACGCCGCGCGACAGACGCAAAACGGAAATGTCGAATGTGCCGCCGCCTAAGTCGTAAACGGCATACACACCTTCGGAGGCGTTATCCAGTCCGTAAGCAATCGCCGCCGCCGTCGGTTCATTGAGCAGACGCAATACGTTTAATCCGGCGAGTTTTGCGGCATCCTTGGTCGCCTGACGCTGTGCATCGTCAAAGTAGGCCGGCACGGTAATCACCGCACCCACCAGTTCACCACCGAGGGCGGCTTCAGCGCGCGCGCGCAGCACCTTGAGAATTTCTGCGGATACTTCGACCGGACTCTTGGCCCCGGCCACGGTGCGCAGTTGCACCATGCCACCCTGTCCGGTCTCCCCCAAAGCCGGAACTTCCACAAAACGATACGGCAAGCGGCTGGTGTCGCCTATATCTGCCAGACCACGCCCCATGAATCGTTTCGCCGAAACAATAGTATTGACCGGGTCATCGCTCTGCGCGGCCTGAGCCGATTCGCCTACCGCCACATGCCCATCAGCTGCGTAACGCACCACTGAAGGCAGCATCGCACGACCATGTTCATCATTGAGCACCACACTGATGCCATTGCGCACCGTCGCCACCAGTGAATTAGTCGTGCCCAGATCAATACCCACCGCCAGCCGGTGCTGGTGCGGCGCAGTGCTTAAACCGGGTTCGGAAATTTGAAGAAGAGCCATATTAAATCGTAGGGTGGGCATAAAATGCCCACGCGTATCGTTGATTGTGTAAACGGGTTATGAAAGCGTGGGCAAAAGTCATGCCCACCCTACAAGTCTAGCTATCTAGTTCGTCGTAAGCGGAATCTATCTCTTCCGCAAGTTTTTCCATGAAACGCAGTTTGCGTACCAGCCCGGCGGCAACTGCGTAGTCATGTTCGCTGTCAATTTTAATGGCAAGCATGGCTTCGAGTTTACCGGTTTCATCCTTCATGCGCGCTTCCAACTGTCCGATTGCCTCTGCATCGCGTGCCTGCTGCGCATCGGCCACCGCTTCGCGCCATTCCATCTGCGCCATCAAAAAATCGAGCGGCATGGCCGTATTGGTTTCTTCCTGAGTATCCACGCCCTGCAGCGATAACATATAGCGCGCTCTGCGTATCGGGCTGCGCAAAGTCTGATACGCCTCATTCACCAGCGTGGAACGCTGCATCGCGATGCGTTGTTCGGTATCGGGCAAATGAGCCGATTTGTCGGGATGAACCTGCGCCTGCAAGGCGCGAAATGCAAGTTCAAGCTGCGCATTGTCCAGTTGAAAGGACTGCGCAAGCCCGAACAGTTGGAAATGATTTTGGGGTGTATCGAAGCCTTGCGTCAAACCTGAAAACTCTCGCCGCAACCGCACGCATCTTTCACGTTGGGGTTATTAAACTGAAAGCCTTCATTCAGCCCTTCGCGCGCGTAATCCAGTTCCATGCCTTCGATATAGGGCAGGCTCTTGGGATCAACCAGCACTGTCACGTCGTGACTGACGAATTGCAAATCATCGCTTTCCGCCACATCGGCAAACTCCAGCTTATACGCCATGCCGGAACAACCGCTGGTACGAACCCCGATGCGCAGGCCTATGCCCTTGCCGCGCTTGGCGATAAAATTTTGCACATGCTTTGCCGCTGCTTCGCTCAGTGTAACGCCCATGATTTTTTCTCCCTGCTGTTTAGCAACTGCCTGTACAGGCTGATGTTTCCACATTTTCACCGTGTTTGGACTTGTAGTCCGCCACAGCCGCCTTGATGGCATCTTCCGCCAGAATCGAGCAATGGATTTTAACAGGCGGCAAGGCCAGTTCTTCGGCAATCTGAGTATTCTTGATCTGCAAGGCCTGATCTACTGTCTTGCCCTTGACCCATTCCGTTACCAGTGAACTGGATGCAATTGCCGAGCCGCAGCCATAGGTCTTGAATTTGGCATCTTCAATAATGCCGTCTTTGCCGACCTTGATCTGCAATTTCATCACGTCGCCGCATGCAGGCGCACCCACCATTCCGGTGCCCAGTCCCTCGTCCTCTTTAGCAAACGAACCCACGTTGCGTGGATTTTCGTAATGATCCAATAATTTTTCGCTGTAAGCCATTTTGATGCTCCTTTCAGGAGCAGTCGTTAATCGTTAGTCGTTAGCTGCTAGTTAAAACGTTCTAACTAACAACTAGCGTCTAGCGTCTAAAAACTGCTTTTTAATGTGCTGCCCACTGCACGGTATTCAAATCGATGCCATCCTTGTACATTTCCCATAGCGGCGACAATTCGCGCAGCTTGTCGATCTTGCTCTTCATCAAGGCAATCACGTAATCGACTTCTTCTACAGTGGTGAAGCGGCCTATGGAAAAACGTATCGAGCTGTGCGCCAATTCATCGCTGCGCCCGAGCGCACGCAACACATATGAGGGCTCAAGGCTGGCCGAAGTGCAGGCGGAGCCGCTGGAAACAGCCACGTCCTTGATCGCCATGATCAGCGATTCGCCTTCGACAAAGTTGAAGCTCAGATTGACGTTATGCGGCACACGCTGCTCCATGTCGCCGTTGACATGCACCTCTTCCATATCCATCAAACCCGCCATCAAACGATCGCGCAACATTCTCACGCGCTCATTTTCCTCGGCCATTTCCTGCTGTGCAATGCGGAATGCCTCGCCCATGCCGACGATCTGATGGGTCGCCAGAGTGCCGGAACGCATGCCGCGCTCATGACCGCCACCGTGCATCTGCGCTTCCAGCCTGACTCGCGGTTTGCGCTGTACATACAGCGCGCCTATGCCTTTCGGGCCATAAGTCTTGTGCGCGGAGAAGGACATCAAATCAACCTTCAGTTTTTGCAGGTCTATCGCTACCTTGCCGGTCGCCTGTGCCGCATCAACATGAAACAGGATACCCTTCTCGCGGCAGATTTCGCCTATGGCGGCGATGTCCTGTATCACGCCGATTTCGTTGTTAACCAGCATGATGGACACCAGAATCGTATCGGGGCGCAATGCGGCCTTAAATTTTTCAATGTCCAGCAAACCGTTGGGCTCAGGATCAAGATAGCTGGCGCTAAAGCCCTGTCGTTCCATTTCGCGCACGGTGTCGATCACGGCCTTATGTTCAATGCGCATCGTGACGATATGCTTACCCTTGCCCTGATAAAAGTTCGCCGCGCCCTTGATGGCCAGATTATTCGATTCAGTGGCACCTGAAGTCCAGACGATTTCCTTGGGGTCGGCATTGACCAGCGCCGCGACCTGCTCACGCGCCAGCTCCACTGCGGCATCGGCTTCCCAGCCGAACGCATGTGAACGGCTGGCCGGATTGCCGAACATCTCAGTCAGATAAGGAATCATTTTATCGGCCACACGCGGGTCAACCGGCGTAGTAGCTGAATAATCCATATAAATAGGTAGCTTCATTTGATATCAACTTTCTCTATGCTATGGGCAGGCGACGAATCGCAACCCGTTACCTGACTATCTGCTTATTCACTGTAATCGCCGACAATCCCGGACTTAGTTTGGTCTGTCCATCCACCAGTTGTTGCAGATTAACCGATGCCAGATAGTCATTGATTTTTTCATTCAGACCCATCCATAAATCGTGCGTGGCACACGGCCTGCCACCCTGGCAATTACCCTGTTCCGCGCAATGCGTCGCATCCAGCGGTTCATCAACGGCCAATACGACCTCGGCAATATTAATTTTGGTGGCTATTCTGGCCAGATAATATCCACCACCTGGCCCGCGCACACTTTCCACCAGATTATTACGACGCAACTTGCCAAACAATTGCTCCAGATAAGAAAGCGAAATTTTCTGCCGTTCACTGATCGAAGCGAGCGTCACGGGTCCACGGCCACCTTGCATCGCCAAATCAACCATTGCCGTCACAGCAAAACGTCCCTTGGTGGTCAATCGCATATTATCCCCAACCTCATAAAAATATTATTAAAACCGCGTCCAACACTTACTGAACATCACGTAATCGGATCATATAATACCCGAACGTTTTAATCAACTATCTTATTCAAGTGATTGGGATCGAATTTATCAGCCGTGGCGCGCTCTTCTTCAACGGGTACACCCATCTTCTCGAGTTGTTGCAAAATAAAATCTATGCGCTGATCCACCGTCACACTATGCCCCAGCAAGCCATGTATCGCCTTGGAAAGCGGATCATTCTGGTCATTGCCTATGCCATAGGCATCAAAGCTGCTGGTCTTTTTCCGCTCTTCATCCAGAATTCGCGCCGGAATACCTGCCGCCGTCGCACCGACGGGCACATCCTTCACCACCACGGCATTCGAACCTATTTTCGCACCCGCCCCCACCATAATCGGCCCGAGTATCTTTGCACCCGCCCCCACCACCACACCATTGCCCAGTGTAGGATGGCGCTTGCCATGCCGCCACGAGGTACCGCCCAGCGTGACGCCGTGATACAAAGTTACGTCATCGCCGATTTCCGCCGTTTCGCCTATCACCACCCCCATGCCATGATCGATGAAAAAGCGCCGCCCTATGGTCGCACCGGGATGAATCTCGATACCGGTCAGCGCGCGAGTCAGGTACGACAGAAAACGCGCCAGCCATTTCAGCTTGGCATGCCACAAGGTATTGGTCAGACGGTGCATCAGACGCGCATGCAAGCCCGGATAGCAAGTCAACACCTCGAAAGTGCTGCGCGCGGCGGGATCGCGGTCGAACACGCTGGCAATATCTTCTTTAAGATTCCTAAACATCTTTTTCCTGCTGGTAACGCGTTTTGAGACGCGCATTGTACTCGGTTGTCACACTCAAGATGCCGCGCAAGATGTTGATTTCGTCCGCCTCCAGCCGCGCCCGCGCATACAGGCGGCGCAACCGTTGCATCATGCGTGCGGGGTTCTGCGTGGTGAAAAAACCAATCTCCATCAGCGTCTTTTCCAGGTGTGTCAGAAACCCCTCCACCTGCTCATGCGCGGCAGCCTGGGTAGGCTGCGTGACCGGGCTGGCGCTTTGCGAGGCCACCATCATTTCATAAGCGATCACCTGCACGGCAGCGGCCAGATTGAGCGAAGAAAAATCGGGATGGGCGGGAATATTCACCAGCAATTGGGCGCGACTCACTTCTTCATTGGTCAGCCCGGACATTTCCGTACCGAACAGCAATGCCACAGGCTGCGTGAGCGCCTGTTGCAACACACGCGGCATCGCTTCGCGCGGCATCATCACCTGATTGGAAATATCGCGCTGCCGCGCCGTCATGCCCACGGTGAGCGCCACACCCTGCAAGGCTTCATCGATAGAGCCGCACACCCGCGCGTTTTGCAGGATATCGTCCGCCCCCGCCGCCATTGCACTCGCCTGCGGGTCGGGAAAATGGCGGGGATTAATCAGGCAGAGATGGTGCAGCCCCATCGTCTTCATCGCACGCGCTGCCGCGCCGATATTGCCCGGATGGCTGGTGTGGCTAAGCACCACTCTGACGTTAGTTAAATGATTTTGTTTATACAAAGCCTGTTTCCAACTAAAATGTGCGCTGAATTCTCACAGCTCATTAAAAAGGTCGTATTTATGCAACCCATACTGCATCCCATGCTCAACATCGCGGTGAAAGCCGCACGTCGCGCCGGCAATCTGATTTATCGCAGCACCGACAAGATAGACCACCTCACGATCACCAAAAAATCCCATGCAGATTTTGTCAGCGAAGTGGACAGAGCCGCCGAGCAAACCATCATCCAGACCCTGCTGGAAGCCTATCCCGACCATGCGATTCTAGCAGAAGAGAGCGGCGTTCACGGCAAGTCCGACTTCGTCTGGATCATAGACCCGCTGGATGGCACGACCAATTTTTTGCATGGCTTCCCGCAATTTGCAGTATCCATTGCCTTGCAGCACAAGGGCATTATCACTCAGGCAGTCATCTACGATCCGACCAAGAATGAACTGTTTACCGCCACGCGCGGCCGCGGCGCCTTCCTCAACGACAAGCGCCTGCGCGTTAGCAAGCGCATTCACATGGAAGACGCATTGATAGGCACCGGCTTCCCCTATACCAACTTCGAGCACATGGACGCCTACATCGGCATCTTCAAGGATCTGATGCAGAAAACATCCGGTTTGCGCCGCCCCGGCTCCGCAGCTCTGGATCTGGCCTGGATGGCAGCCGGTCGTTATGACGGCTTCTTCGAAACCGGTCTAAAACCCTGGGATATTGCCGCTGGTACGCTGCTAATCACCGAAGCGGGCGGCATGGTCAGCGACCTGTCCGGGGGCGATACTTTCCTCAAATCCGGGCATGTCTGCGCGGGCAACCCGAACATCCATCCCGTGCTGCTGCAAGTCATCGCGCCCCATCTGACGCCCGAACTGAAAGGCTAGACCTTACACCCGCTTTAACGCCGACATGGACACCCTGCTCACGCTGACTGTCGCCACTATCGTCATCGTGCTGGTGTTCGAGTACACCAACGGCTTTCACGATGCCGCGAACATCATTGCGACGGTTATTGCCTCCCGCGCCATGACACCGGTGCAGGCGGTTCTGCTGGTCGCCTTTTTCGAGTTTCTGGGGCCATTGCTCGGCGGCACCGCAGTGGCCAACACCATAGGAAAATTTGTCACGCTGGACGATCTGGACCGCACCCTGGCACTAACCATCGTGTTATGCGGACTGGTAGGTGCTATCGCGTGGAATCTGCTGACCTGGTGGCGCGGCATCCCTTCTTCCTCTTCCCATGCGCTGGTCGGTGGACTGGTCGGCGTGGTCATAGTCTCGGCAGGCACCGATCATGTCGCTTGGGGATACGACGAACTGCTGCGCGGCGAGCTCAGCGGCGTGAGCAAGATGGTTATCGCGTTGATCCTATCGCCCATCATCGGCTTCTGGGTCGGCTACGCGCTGCACAAAATCATGATGTTGCTACTGCGCGGCGCCCATCCTTCGATTAACCGCGACCTGCGCCGCCTGCAATTCGTCACCTCGGCCGGACTGGCTTTCTCGCACGGCGCCAATGATGCGCAGAAGAGCATGGGCATACTGACACTGGTATTGCTGCTGGGCGGTTTCATTCCCACTTTCGAAGTGCCGTTCTGGGTGATGCTGGCCTGTTCGCTCACCATTACTGCGGGCATACTCTCCGGCGGCTGGCAGATTGTGCGCACCCTGGGCTTTTCCATCTACAAGATACGCCCGCTACACGCGCTGGACTCACAACTGACCGCAGCCAGCGTGATTTTCGCCTCGTCCCTGTTCGGCGCACCGGTCTCAACCACACATGTGGTGGCCTCCTCCATCATGGGCATCGGTGCATCAGAGCGTCCGAAAGCGGTACGCTGGGGCAAGGCAGGCGAAATCGTCGTCACCTGGCTGATTACCATACCCGGTGCGGCGGCGATGTCCATTAGCTGCTATCTTATAGTCCACGCATACGCATGAGGATGAATATCACATGACCGCCGCCTCCAAAACCATGCTGGCCATCATTCTGGATCGGGTATTCCCGAAGATGCCGGATTTTTTCCACATGCTGACCGAGCAGAATATCCGCGTCGCACACACCGTCAACCTGCTGGTCGATTACATGGAAAATGGCGATCCGGCAGTCGCCGAGGCGCTCAAACGCAACGTGCACGAAGCCGACCTGATTAAAGTGCGCAATCTGCATGAGCTCAACGAGGCGTTTTCCACGCCGATAGACCGCGAAGACATCTACCGCGCGATCATGAGTCTGGACGACATTGTGATGTATTGCAAAACCACCGTGCATGAGATGGATGTACTGGGTGTCGCACCGGACAAATTCATGCGCGACATCTCACGCGAAATAAAGACCGGCGTGGATGCGCTGGTCAACGGCTATGCCAGACTGGGCAGCACCCCTGCCACCGCCGCGCTCGATGCCGATGCGGCGCGCAAGGCTGAACGCCATGCGGAAAAACTGTACCGGGTGGCCTTGCCCACCCTGTTTGAAGGAAGCGACTACATCAACATGTTCAAGCGCCGCGAGATCTACCGCCACCTGACCAATGCCGCCGAACACATGGCGCAATGCGCCAATACGCTGCACGATATCGTGGTCAAGATCAGCTGATCCACCCTGCCATCAAGGGCAGACCTGATTGCGAGAGGCGGCAAACTGACGGCCGCATTCCCTTGCCGCACTACAGCACAAACGTCACTCAGCCATGCAACATTGCACTGTCAACTTATTGTGATTGCGGTTATTATTGCCCGATGTAAAAGGCGCGACATTCCGGGGAACATATGCCGAACAGAAGAGCTTCTGACCAAAGCCGACAGAACTATCACAACATTGAAAAGAATGCAGAATTAGCACTGGCGGTTTTCAACACCTACTACCGCGCTCACAATCACTCCGGCAAGTTGTACGAGGAATTCCCTGATTTTTTCCTGATAAAACCGGACGTTCTGGCTGACCGCGAGATTGCGACCCGCCCTTCCGAACAGCTATTGCTTACGGATTGCATCAGTCGCGCACAGGCACGCAATGGCTATGTTGGCGTATCGAAACATCGCAACCCAAAACTGGGATATTACTGGCTTGAACTGTCGGTTGCGCCTTTCATGCTGTGCGATACGGTTACGCCCGACAACAGGGGTGAGTTTTTTTACATCCTTACAAAATTCATCGAATTCACCAAACAGCATCCTAAAATGTACGGCGATGTAACCGCCGATATCGCGTCAGACAAGGACGTAGCATTGATGTTTAATGAGATTAATACAATGGCAAAATGTCTAAACGAAACTCTCGACATTTATCCGGAAAAAATGCTGGTATCCTTCAATCCGAAATGGCCGATTAGCCAAGTAAAGAAACTCTTGCTTTCGCTGAAGAACAACGATCAGGATTGGTGTGAATTATTCTTCGAACACCTTATTTATGTGATGGGCAAAAAGCCGAGGGGATAACAATTGCGCACAGGCCGCCCGCCCCGCCGTAATCTGCGACACTGCCAACCCCGCCACCCTGACGGGGTTAAACTGCAGTTTCAGCGCTGATTAGCCGAACAACCTGCCAAAGAAACCTTTCTTCTTCTCAACGAAGTTGCCTTGCTGGATATTCTTTTTCACAATTTCAACATAATCCGCATCATCGCGCTTGATATGATTATAAAGCCATGTAAACAGCATCTTGTGCAACTCGTCCGCCACGTCCTCACCCAGACCAAAACGCTCCTGTAAATTGGCAACCTTGCTGACGAACAGCTCATGCACTTTTTTGTGTGCCTTCAGGAACGGATAATGCGCCTCTTCCTGCATACTCTCCTCAAAGGCAAAGTGCGACAACGTATAATCGACCGTTTCATCGATGATTCTGCCTACGTCCTCGCGCTTATGCTTGCTGGTGCGAGCCTCATCCAATTCATTGATGTAATCAACAATACGCTGATGCTGCCTGTCAATCACGTCAATTCCTGTATTAAGATCCGCACTCCAGACTAACTTGGCCATTTCATCACCCCTGTAAAAATTATTTTCCACTCATTTTCCGCTCAGGGAAAACTTTCTTTTTTCTGATTAACCCGACCCAAGATTTTACATTAACATTTAACATCAGTTTCCATTTAAATTCCACCAAAAATTAAATGGTTATTAGTCTGAATCAGCAACCTGCTCCCGGAACGCTCCCATATTTTTGTTTTTAAACATCTCGAAACACAACTAGCGCAGCATGGCACTGAAGCACGCTATATATGCCAAGCGCCACTAGGAAATTTCCTTCCTTCCCCGTAACAATGCCAACACAGCCATCATTTGTTCGGTTAATATTAACCTTACGAATTGTACGAAATTTTTAACCGCCTGTCGGCCTGAGGACTTAACATTGAAGACGAGCTTGCCCCTGCTGAACGTGAAGGTACTGCTGATTGATGACAGCAATACCATCCGGCGTAGCGGAGAAATTTTCCTGTCGCAGGCCGGGTGTAGCGTCATACTTTCCCATGATGGATTCGATGGTTTATCCAAGGTAATCGACAACCAGCCTGACATTATCTTCGTTGATGTCATGATGCCGCGCCTGGACGGATATCAGACTTGCGCACTGATTAAAAATAATCCGCAATATAAAAACATCCCTGTGATCATGCTGACCAGCAAGGACACGCTGTTCGACCGTGCGCGCGCGAAGCTTGTTGGCTCAGACCAATATCTGATTAAACCGTTTAACAAAAAAAACTTGATAGAATCCGTCCTCTTGCACACTCAACAACAGGATTCCGAGTATGCCTATTAAAAAAATATTGGTAGTGGATGATTCCGCAACGGAAAGACACCTGATAGGTGAAATATTAAAAGCACACGGTTTTGAAGTACTCTTTGCCGACAGCGGGGAAATGGCTATAGCAAAAGCCAACCATGACAAACCTGATTTAGTGCTGATGGATGTGATCATGCCCGGGCTTAACGGATTTCAGGCCACCCGTGCTATTACCAGAGATACTGAAACGGCACATATTCCCGTGCTGCTGTGTACAAACAAAGACCAGGAAACCGACAAGATATGGGGCATGCGGCAAGGCGCAAAAGATTATCTTGTCAAACCAATCAACCCAGCTGAATTGCTCAGTAAAATTACATCACTAGACCCGTAGTGAATCCGAAATACCATGGCTAAACGACTGAACCTTCGCGAATTTCAGCAAGACCTGAACACTCGCATGCAAGATAAAAATCGCAAGGGCGGCCATTTATCTTTACTCGGGGTGCAGGTTTCCGGTCAAAATTATCTGATCGAAATGCCCGACATCAGCGAGGTTTTGCCACTACTCCCGCTAACACATGTCCCGCTGACCAAGCCCTGGTTTAACGGAATTGCCAATGTGCGAGGAACCTTGTATTGCGTCGCCGATTTGGCAGGTTTTCTCGGAAAGGGTAAAGCGTCAGGCGTTGCCAGCAATCGACTGCTGCTGGTGGCAAATCGCTACGATATCAATGCCGCCCTTCTGGTGGACAGGGTATTTGGCCTGCGCGACACTGGCAATTGGCGCTGCGATGCAGCGCAACCGGACTGTTATTTTGACGAACATGATACGGCATGGCACTTGCTGAATGTGACCGCGCTGCTCAAACAGCCTGATTTTTTACAAATAGGTCTTTAGCTGCATAGTATGGCCGGAGGATATAAACATGGCTTTTAAAATCTCAAATTCAACGACAGGCAGTTCATCGGCTCAAGAATCAAATTCAGAGCATGTGCCGCCCCATAAGAAGCATTCATTCGCAAAGCAGTTACGCCTGTTAATCGGCTGCGTAGCAGCATCCTTCCTGCTGGGCATCGCAGCAACCGTTATCGATTATCGTATGGCATCCAGCAATGCACATTATCTGGATTTATCAAGCAATCTAGTAGCCCTGACCCAGCAGCTCGCCAAGGATGCTGGTGCCGCACTTCAAGGCAAACAGACGGCAATTAATGGCCTGCCCCAGACACACAAGGATATTGAGCGCATTTTACTGGCGCTCGATAAAGGTGACGACATCGCACCGGCTATCAGCGGAGAAGCAAGAACGGTATTGGAACAGCTTTTGCCGATCAGCGTGCAATCGCTGCAACATATCAAGGCAATTGAGAAGGAACTCCCCGGCATATTGGCGGTATCTGACGCAACCAATACCTTAAGGAAAATTGTTCCTGCGATGCGCTCGGTGGCGGCCCGCTTGCCGTCTTCCGGCGCCTCGGACAAACTTACACTGCTTGTTGATCGCATTAATTACGATGCCAGTTCCATACTGAACACGCCCTTCACAGACGAAATCGCAGCATCACTGACATCCAACCTGGCCCTATGCGAGTCAATACTGAACGGAATTGATAAAAGCAATCAGAATGCCGTCGAATTGACAGATATGTTTAAAAGTTTCCGCGCTGCCATAAATGATGTAATTGCACATACGACAGACCTGAAAAATGCCAACAACGCCGCTGAAAAGTATTTCAACAGTGTGAATACTGCCACGAATGGCCCGTTTTCCGCCGCCTCGACAGCCCTGAAAAACTCATTCGATGAATCGCTACAGGGACGCTGGAGCACCTACGTTATGGCGCTATCCGCCATACTCCTACTCACCTTTGTATGGCTGCTCTCCAGACTATATCTTGCCGAAGCGCGGCATCGCACCAGCATTGCCGAAGCCAACACCAAGCTGAATCAACACGCAATTCTTCGCCTGATGAATGAATTGAGCGACCTGGCAGAAGGCGATTTAACCGTACGAGCAACGGTTACGGAAGACATCACCGGCGCTGTTGCCGATTCTGTCAACTACACGACGGAAGAGTTGCACAAACTGGTTTCCAGAATTACCGAAGCCGCCGAACAAATGGGCATGGCAACGCGCGATTCTGAAACAATGGCACAGCGCCTGCTCGCGTCCACACAACTGCAGGTCAAGGAAATCACAAGTGCGGAGGAATCGGTAAAACTGATTTCCCGCTCAATCAGCGAGGTAGACACGGCCGCCATCAAGGCTGCGGAAGTTGGCAGACAGACACTGGCTGCAACCAACCAGGGGTCCGTCGCCGTAAGCAACACCATTGCCGGCATGAATGACATTCGCGCACATATTCAGGAAACGTCAAAACGCATCAAGCGACTCGGCGAAAGTTCTCAGGAAATCGGCGAAATCGTGGATTTGATCTCGGACATTACCGAACAAACCAATGTACTGGCATTAAATGCAGCCATTCAGGCTGCATCAGCAGGCGATGCAGGGCGAGGCTTTTCGGTTGTTGCCGAAGAGGTGCAGCGACTGGCGGAACGTTCTGGCGAAGCGACCAAGCAAATCGCCGCCCTCGTTAAGACCATACAGAGCGACACACAGGATGCGGTAGCGGCGATGGAAAAAAGCACCCTGGGTGTCGTTGAAGGCGCCAAACTTTCGGAAGTGGCGGGGCAATCTCTCAAAGAAATTGAACTGGTATCCAATGAACTAACCGCATTGATCAACAGCATTTCGGTATCCACTCAGGTGCAAACAGAAATGGCGGATGAAGTATCCACCATAATGCAGGACATCATGAGTATTTCCGAGCAGACCACCGAAGGTACGCGCCTGACTTCCGATTCTGCCGCCAGATTAACCAGCTTAGCAGTTAGTCTGAAGGGCTCGGTAGCCAGCTTTAAACTCTGACCATGCAAAACCGGAATTCATTTGACCTTGCTCCACTTTCCGCTGTAAAACCCGGCATGCAGGAGGCTCTGGACATCGCAACAGAGCGCCTCACTCAATTTTTCGACTCGCCGGCATGCAATGTTTCCGTACTGAACGAGGCATGCTCGGAGTTGCACCGCATTCAAGGGGTGCTGCGGATGATCCGACTTGAGGGCGTCGCCGTCTATTGCGAGGAGCTGGAACTGGCACTGGCTGAACTATCGGCCAATCCCGGCCTAAATTCAGCGCTCTATCGCAGTGTCTTGCAAAGCGCGATAAGCGCTCTGAACTACTATCTGAATGAACTGATGCAAGGAGCGTACAACGCCACCCTGCGCCTGTTTCCGCACTACGAGGCGGTGCAACATCTGCGCGGTATGGAAATGTCATTCGAGCAATATCTGTTCTTCCCAGACCTTGAAATACCACTGCCTGACACGCTGCTTAACCTCATCGAGCAGGGCAATACAGCGGAAAGCATCAAAACATCGCACAAACAGTATCAGCGGGGCCTGATGCTCTGGTTGCAGAATAAGGGCGAAACAGATGCGTTGCCGATGATGCAACTGGCACTTGACCGCATACTGGCCTGCGCCCCCGCAAATAACGGACGCGCGTTCTGGTGGGTCGCAAACGGTCTGCTCGATTGCGTGGCAGGGAAGCTGTTAACCGCGGACATACGCGTGCGCAAGTTACTGGGACTGATAGAACGGAAAATGCGGGCCGTGAACAGCATCGACACGGCCAATGTTCAAACGGCGCTCAATGAAATGCTCTACATGATCGGGTGCTGCGAACCGGCGACGGAGCGGGTGAAGCAGATCAAATCACATTATGAGCTTAGGCAGTATTTACCTGAACAGAGGGGCCTGCCCGGGACATATCTATCCTGCGAACAACTGCGTGAACAAATGCAGGAAGCAGAAATTTACTGGGAACAATGCAGCGAAGGCGACAGTGAAGCGTGCAGTAAATTTACCGGGCAACTCGATAGGATTGCTCGGACAATAGATCAGATAGAGCACAATCCCGCCCAGCATCTTTCACGGAAGCTTGAAAAGTTTGCAGACACGTTACGCGATACGGAATATGCACGCCCGGCAGCGGAAAATGTTGCGATGGCCATACTCCTGTGGAAGAGCAGCATGGCGCGCTGCGAAGGTGCGGATACACAACCCCAAAGACATACACATACCCTGTTCGAACGGATATCTGCTGCGATCAATGAAAGACCAGAAGATGCACGGCAATTGATCAGCGCCTACCGCCTGACCGAACAAGACGATGCTGTCACATCACTGTCGAGGGAAATGCTGGAAAATATGCAATTCCTCGAACAGGGCCTGAATGAATTTTTCGGCAATGCTGAGAATCGCGATGAACTGCCCGGACTGCATCAACTGATAGTCCAGATACGCGGCGGTTTACATATTCTGTCTCTGCCGCTTGCCGAGAACCTGTTACTGGAAATTCAGAACATTATGCACCGGTTTGCGGAGTCCGTCCCAAGACCGAACGAGACTCAGGCACTGGCCTTGGCGGTAAGCGCACTGCATGAATACTTTCATATCCTGATGCGCGGACATCAAAACGATACAACAGCCCTGCATGACGCGCTGAACACCCTGCTCGAACTTCATAAACCCGTTGCAGAAACAACCGCTGACACCCCATCTCCGACCGGAGAAAATCAGGAATTACTGGAAATATTCCTGGAAGAAGCGAAGGAAGTGCTGCGCATCATGCGCAACAACATCGAGATACATCATCTGCACCCCGAAAATCTGGAGCCGCTACTAACCATCCGGCGTGGTTTCCATACGCTTAAGGGAAGCGGTCGCATGGTTAGCCTTAACGATCTTGCTGAGGTAGCTTGGACTGCCGAACGCACCCTGCAGCGGCAGGACGGCAAATCCGCCAGCCCAGCCATGCTGCATTTCGTTATCGATACCGTACACGCCTTTGAAAAATGGCTTAATGAACTCGAAAAGCACGGTCGCACCAGCATTTCGGCAGACTATCTGACTGAACAAGCGCTAAAGATTGATGCCGAAATTACCGTCATCCACACCACTGCCGATGCTATCGAGGAAGCTGAAAAACCGGTAAAGATCGGCTCGGCACTCATACCGCCCGCGCTGTTCAAGATTGCCAGCGAAGAGGCATCCCAGAACATACTCGCGTTACGCAGACAGTTTCAAACAATGCTCGCCGCTTCCCCAAAACTGGTGCAATACGACTTCATGCGCGCGGCCCACACCCTGGCCGGCGTAAGCCAAAATCTGGCCGCCACGCCTGTTACCAACCTGGCGGCCGCACTGGAAAACTGGTTGCAGGCGCATATCGACACACCGACAGACCTCAACGATCGGCAAGTACAAATGCTGGAAGAATCCATCACAGTACTCGATGAGATGGTTCAAAGTATTTACAGCCAAAATTTACCTGATGAAAATGGCGAATTGGTCAATCGACTCTTGAGCGACCGTATCATTCACAACAACGATGAGGTACTGCACTCCGAGACATTAACTCACCCTGCAACCGATTCAGGATCAAATGCCACAGAAGAGGCACATCCTGCCAGCCCGATGAGGGGAAACGCCGATGTCGGCGCCGATGAGAGACCAAAACACACACAAGTTCGCGAACAGTCCGCCATTCTGCGCGATGATGTGGATGAACAATTGCTGCCGGTATTCCTGCAAGAAGCGGAAGAACTATGCGGCAGCATAAGCCGCCACCTGCGCCTGCTGCGCGAGATGCCGGAAAAAGATCCGCAACATCTCAACCGCCTGCTGCACACCCTCAAGGGCGGCGCACGCATGACGGGTGCAATGCGCATTGGCGCCATTGCTCACGCAATGGAGGGTCTATTGCTGGACGGAGTCAATCCGTCACTTTGCGATGCGCTGGAAAACGACTTTGACCGCATCAATATACTGCTGGAAGAATTACGCAACGGCAAGATGCGCAATAAGGATATGGAGGCAACAGAAGATACTCCGGACATCGCGGCTACGCCTCATCATGCCGTAGCCGAACGTTCCGTCAGCATGCTGCGCGTGCGTTCTGACGTGATTGACTGGCTGTTTAATCAAGCGGGCGAAATCAGTGTTACCCGCTCGCGTATGGAAACCGAATTACGCGCATTCAAAGAAGGCCTGCTGGAATTGACCGGCAGCGTAACGCGTTTGCGCAACCAGTTGCGCGAAGTGGAAATTCAGGCTGAAAGTCAGATGCAAGCACGCGTTTCATCATCCAGTGAAAAGAATGAACTCTTTGATCCGCTCGAATTTGACCGCTTCACCCGCCTGCAGGAACTGACCCGTTTCATGAACGAAAGCGTACACGACGTACAGACCGTGCAGCAATCGCTACTCAAGAGTATTGATGAATCCAACTCGGCGATATCTGCACAGACCCGGCTGAACAGGGAGCTGCAACAAACCCTGATGAGCGTGCGCATGGTTCCATTCGGCAGCATGAGCGAACGTCTGTATCGGCTGGTACGTCAGACAGCCAAAGAATTAAACAAACGCGCTAATCTGGAATTGACCGGCACGGCTGTCGAACTGGATCGCAGCGTACTTGAAAAAATGACAGCGCCTTTCGAACACCTGTTGCGCAATGCCATTGCACATGGCCTGGAAAGCGAACAGCAACGCGTAAACTGTGGCAAAGACGCAATTGGCGAAGTGCGTTTAAGCCTGTATCAGGAAAACAATGAAGTAGTTTTTGAATTCAGCGATGATGGCGGAGGTCTGGATTTTGCCGCCTTGCGTGGGCATGCCGTTTCAAAGGGACTGATCAGCGCGACGGATGACACCGTCAGCGAAGATCAACTGACACAGCTGATCTTCGTGTCAGGCGTTTCAACTGCAGACGAAGTCACCGAAGTCGCGGGGCGAGGTGTCGGCATGGATATTGTACGAAGCGAAATCACCGCAATGGGCGGACGTATCAATGTCAACTCACGCACAGGACAGGGAACTCGCTTCACCATCCACCTGCCGCTCACACTGGCACTCACGCATGCGCTGATAGTGCGGGCCGGTGACACCCTGTATGCCATTCCATCCACCATGGTAGAACAGGTTCGCCAGATCAAATCAGCTGCACTGAAGACGTTGTACACAGAAAATAGAGTCGAGTGGCAGGACACAACATATCCTATCCACTATCTGCCAAGACTGCTCGATGACGATGAACACTCACCCGAGAGTCAGCCATACAATTCCGTGTTACTGTTACGCAGCGGCAGCCAACGCATAGCCTTGCATGTTGACGAAATACGCGGCAATCACGAAGTCATGGTCAAGAACATCGGCCCGCAGCTAGCACGTCTGCCCGGTATTGCCGGCGCAACCGTACTGGGAAACGGAAAAACCGTTCTGATCATCAATCCCGTACAAATGACGCAACGCATCGCGCGTCGTAAAATACACAAGACCGCACCGATTGCACTGCGTGTTCTGCCGATGGTCATGGTGGTAGATGATTCGCTAACGGTGCGAAAAATCACTACCCGCATGCTAAGCCGCGCCGGATATCAGGTAATCACAGCAAAAGACGGAGTAGATGCACTTGAGAAACTGAGCGAAACAACTCCCGACGTGATGCTGCTGGATGTGGAAATGCCGCGCATGGATGGCTTTGAGTTAACCAGATTATTGCGACGCGATGCACAAACGAAGAACATGCCGATTATCATGATCACCTCGCGAACCGCAGATAAACACCGCGAGCATGCTTTGAAACTAGGCGTGAATATCTATCTGGGCAAACCTTATCAGGACGACACCTTACTGGAGTTGATTGCCGGATTTGTCAGCGCGCAGGACTCACCAGCCCCGCAGCCATAAATCACAAGGATTCCTGCATATCGGCAGTTCGTTGACCTGCACGACCTTACAGACCAAAATGCAGAAGTATTAAGCTGGTTTTACAGCCCCTCTAAAGCACTACAAGACAAATGACCGAGATCGAAAAACACACGCCGATGATGCAGCAGTTTCTGCGCATCAAGGCAGAACACCCTGACACGATGCTGTTTTACCGCATGGGCGACTTTTACGAGCTGTTCTTCGACGATGCGGTGCGCGCCGCGAAGTTGCTCGACATCACGCTGACGCAACGCGGCAGCTCCAACGGCCAACCGATCAAGATGGCCGGCGTGCCCTACCATGCCGCCGAGCAATATCTGGCTCGACTGGTCAAACTGGGCGAATCGGTAGCGATCTGCGAACAGATAGGCGACCCGGCTACCAGCAAAGGCCCGGTAGAGCGCAAAGTGATGCGCATTGTCACGCCGGGCACCCTCACCGACTCCGCCCTGCTGGAAGAAAAACGTGACAGCCTGCTGCTGGCCTTGCATCAGCGCCACGGAAAACTGGGGCTGGCCTGGCTGAATCTGGCCTCGGGACAATTTTTTGTATCCGAGACCTCGGCTGACAATCTGCCTGCCGAACTGGAACGTCTGCAACCCTCGGAAATCCTGCACGCCGAAAATGCGGGCCTGCAAAACCATAACGCTGTCGCATACAAACAGCTCCCCGCCTGGCATTTCGAACTGGATACTGCGCGGCGCGCGCTCTGCCAGCAATTTTCCACGCTGGATCTAGCCGGATTCGGCTGCGACAATTTCAGCATCGGACTGGAGGCCGCGGGCGCGCTGCTGGGCTACGCCAGACTGACACAAGGCCAGGCCATCAGCCATATCCGCAGCCTGCAGGTGTACAGCGCGGATCATTTTGTGCGCATGGATGCCGCAACCCGACGCAATCTGGAAATCACCCAGACATTGCGAGGCGAAGCGGCACCCACCCTGCTGTCACTGCTCGACACCTGTGCGACCAATATGGGCAGTCGACTTCTGTCCCACTGGCTGCACCACCCGCTGCGCGACCGTGCAATTTTGCGCGCGCGCCTCAATGCCGTCGGCTCGCTGAATGCGCTGTTTCAAGAGGTGCATCAGCTATTGCGTCCATGCGTGGACGTGGAGCGCATTGCCGCACGCATCGCGTTGCGCAGTGCGCGACCACGTGACTTGTCCGGCCTGCGCGACACGCTGCTCACCTTGCCGCAACTGCACGCCACCCTCGGCAACTGCGACGCGCCGCTGTTAAATATGCTGACCGATGCGCTGCAAGCTGATGCGCATCTCGCCGCCATTCTGGTTGACAGTCTGCGTGCCGAGCCGTCCTCCGTGTTGCGCGAAGGCGGCGTGATCGCAGACGGTTTTGATGCCGAACTGGATGAGCTGCGCGGCATACAGACCCATTGCGGTGATTTCCTGCTGGCACTGGAAGCACGCGAACGGGCGCGCACCGGCATTTCTACTTTAAAGGTGGAATACAACCGCGTGCATGGCTTCTACATAGAAGTCACCCTCGCGCAAAGCGTCAATGTGCCGGACGACTATCGCCGCCGCCAGACACTGAAGAACGCCGAACGCTACATCACGCCTGAGCTGAAGACTTTTGAGGACAAGGCGCTGTCCGCCAATGACCGCGCGCTGGCGCGCGAAAAAATGCTTTACGAACAATTGCTGGATCGACTCTCGCCGTTCGTGCCACAACTGCAGCGCATCGCCGCCGCCATTGCAGAACTGGATGTACTCTCCACCTTCAGTGAACGTGCCGCCACGCTAAATTTCAGCGCGCCGCAATTTACAGACGACGCGCAGATCAGCATCAGCCAGGGTCGCCATCCGGTGGTAGAAGCCCAGGTAGAGCGATTCACAGCGAACGACACCGAGCTTGCCGACAATCGCCGCATGCTGCTGGTGACAGGCCCGAACATGGGCGGTAAATCCACCTACATGCGTCAGGTCGCCATCATCGCGCTGCTGGCCCATGTCGGCTGTTTCGTCCCGGCACGACAAGCAATACTCGGCGAGATCGACCAGATATTTACGCGCATCGGCTCCTCGGACGATCTGGCCAGCGGACGCTCCACCTTCATGGTCGAGATGACCGAAGCCGCCAACATCCTGCACAACGCCAGCGAACGGAGTCTGGTGCTGGTGGACGAAATCGGCAGAGGCACTTCCACCTTTGACGGACTGGCGCTGGCCTATGCCATCGCCTGCCACCTGCTGGAAAAAAACCGCAGCTACACGCTGTTTGCCACCCACTATTTCGAGCTGACGCGCCTGGCAGAAGAATTCGCCCAACTCGCCAACGTGCACCTGTCTGCCATCGAACATCAGCACAGCATCGTATTCCTGCACACGGTGAACGAAGGTGCTGCCAGCCAGAGCTATGGTTTACAAGTCGCTGCCCTGGCCGGGGTCCCGGCACAAGTTATCCGCACCGCAAAAAAACAATTGCGCGCCCTTGAACAAAACAGCGCCGCACAAAGTCCGCAAGGCGATTTATTCGACCACAGGGCAACCGAACCGGAGGAGAGCGAAGAACACCCGCTACTTGCGGCCTTGCGCGAAATCCAGCCGGACGAACTGAGCCCGAAGGATGCGCTGGAGCAGTTGTATCGCTTGAAGAAATTGGTGTAATGACCTTAGGTTGAGGTCGTAAAGGCAGCGGGAGCAAGCTGGAAAATACAGGGTTTGTCGCGGAGTGATTGTGCCCTGCACTTAGCATGATTTTTTAGAGCCGGGTATTTTTTAACGTATTTTTTAACTCGCTTGTCTTTACCTCGCCACCGCAATAAACTGCTCCAACATAAAAGCAAGGCAGCCGTCAAAGACCTACACCTTTGCAAATAAGCAGGAGCAAATGCTTACGCAGATGCTCACTTCGTGAATTGACAGGAATACAAATGTGAGCTTACTTCTTGCAGGTCTTACTTTTCTGGTGATCGGCGACAGCCACCTGGCGTATGGTGAGCATAAGGAATATTTGATCACCACACTGCATGATGAACTCATGCAGCACGGAGCCCAAGTCTATTCTTACGGCGTGTGCGGTGCAAAGGCTGGTGATTTGATGCGTGGAATGAAGATTCCACATTGTGGTTTCGCTTTCAGGCTGAATGACGGAAAAATCAGGTGGCGTCCGAAAGACATGGGCCCCACCGCATCACTACCTGAACTGGTTAAGAAATTCCATCCCGATGTGGTTGTGGTGGTTAACAATGACACGCTGGCAGGATACAAGGATGCCGCGATGAATAAAACCTGGATATGGAATGAAGTGCGCAGCTTAACCACGGGGATCAAAGCCAGCGGCACGCGTTGTGTGTGGGTTGGGCCGGCTTGGGGCAGCGAAGGTGGAAAGTATGGCAAAACTTTCGCCAAGGCAAAGGAATTGTCTGATTACCTCGCTAATATCATCGCGCCTTGCGTCTATATCAATTCGCTCACGATGTCTGCACCCGGTGAGTGGAAAACATTGGACGGTGTGCATTTGATGGCGGCAGGTTATCAGATGTGGGGAAGTGCGATAGCCAGCCAGATAATATCGTCCGATATTTTGCAACAAACGGTGGGACAGGAATAAAGAATCAGCGGCATCCACAAATGCCAGCAGCGATCAGTTATCTTCTTGCTGCTAAAGGGCTGCGCCTTGCCATGAAACGAGTCCATCCGGATATGAGGTACGCACTCCGTAAAACGAACGGAGCTTCAGCATGAATTAATCCGGGACAGCCAGTGCGGTCGCGAATTCCGGCTTGCCGGAAACAAAACTCGACAAGGTAAACGCAGCGGTAATCCCCCCATTTTTAGTTGGGGTCAAAAGTAGAGCTGGTTAAAAAATCTAACTTCTGTTTCGGCGTGATGCCGCCGAGTGCCATGTTGGGGCGTTCGTGATTGTAAGTCCACATCCATTTCGTTGCATAGTCCTG
>JAUXWM010000002.1 GCA_030681375.1 Gallionella sp. | reverse complement strand
GGCCTATGGGCACAACGGAGCAGAATCGATGATTTCGGACGGGTAAAGAGCAAAATGTTGCTCGAATAATGAAAAATCTCACCCGAATGTGAGACTTTCCCTGCTGAAACCATTGCGTTCAGCTATTTTGCAAGAAGCTCTGCGGTAGTACAAATAAAATTACTTAGCCAGACCCTGAATAAAAGCAACAATCTCACTTACTTCTGCATCAGTAATCTTGGATGTGGCTGGCATAGGCATAGGACCCCACACGCCGCGACCACCCTTGACAATCACGGTGCTCAGCTTCTCTGCTGCGCCCGCATCGCCCTTGTATTTGTCGGCCACGTCCTGCCAGCCCGGTCCGACTACTTTTTTATCTATTGCATGACAGCTGGTACAGTTGTTTTTCTTGGCGACATCCGGCATATCTACCGCAATTGAAACGCCAGCCATCATTAAACCTATTGCTGCAATAATACTTACGATTATAGTTTTCATAATTCCTCCATTTCGTTATATCTGCAATGCAAAATAGACCTAGGGAACTACTCAGTACAAAGTAAGCTATATCAACAACGCGGCAAATTCACTATGCTTACTGTACCCACATCCTTCAGCCTCACCTTCAATTCAAGTCCATCAATACATGCATCAATGATGCATGTTCATAATACTGAACCATTAATTACGGATTATCAAGCGAAAATTTAAATTTTTAGCTAATAGCTAATATCTGGCGAAACATCAAACAGTTGGAATAAAAAAACCGACTCGCGCCGGTTTTTAACAATCTCCCCTTTATTTGGCCAAGCCCCTGATAAAGGTGACAATCTCTTTGACTTCCGCATCGGAGATTTTGGGTGTGGCGGGCATAGGTACTGCCCCCCACACACCACCGCCACCCTTGACTATTTTGGTGCTCAACTTCGCTGTTGCGCTCGGATCACCCTTGTATTTGTCAGCAACGGCCTGCCAGGACGGGCCCACCACTTTCTTATCAATTTTGTGGCAATTGGTACAGCCGTTTTTTTTGGCTGACTTTGGCATATCAACTGCCATCGCGCCGCCTGCTATCATCAATGCCGTCGCAGCAACCATACTTAACATCATAGTTTTCATGTTTCCTCCTGATGGGTAAAAGTAGTACTTGATATAAAAACAAGCTTGTCCTGTCAGACAGCTAACTTTTATACATGCCTGAACACACTACGACGGGTTTAACTACAGGCTGAATCCCGATTAAACATGTATCATAAATGCATGTTTAATATACTGAAGCGACAAATACAAAATGTCAAGAGGAAATTTTACTCAAATTACTTGAAGACGTTACCATGGTCTGCACCCTAAAATTCAGCAATACCAGAATAACCAGCAGCAACATCGCGAACGCGTTATGCAGAACCGCACTGACAAGCGACAAGTCAAGCAATACATTGGCGATACCCAGCGCTGTCTGTAGCACCAGCAACGCCAGCATAATTCCAGCTATCGTGCGCATACCCTCCACGTCCCTAATCCGCAAGGACAGCCAGCTCAAGTAACAAAAAACAAGCAGCGCGCCAACACGATGCATCCAGTGTATCGCCGTCAGTTTTTCGGCGGAAAGTGGCAGCCCGAATCTCTCAAGACTGTAAGAAAAATCCATAGCGGGCAATAGCGCGCCATTGCAAAGAGGAAAACCCGTGCAGGCAAGCGCGGCGAAATTGGCGCTGACCCAACTACCCAGCATGATTTGAATCAGCAACAGCACCAGGCCTAGCCGCGATGCATTACGCCAGTTCCGGGCATTATTACCAACAACGGAAAATGGCGACATATGGCGCAAAGCAATCCATGTCAATAATATAAGCAAGGCCATTCCACCCGCGAAATGCACCGGCACGATAATTGATCGCGGCAAATAGGAAAATGCCGTCATGCCGAACACTGCAAGAAATACAATCAATCCGACCAGCAGTGTGGGCAACAAAGGAGATAGCCGAAACTCTACGCGTTTGCGCCATGCAATCGCACAGATCGCAATAGACAGAATACCCATAAGCAATCCCACCTGGTTTTGCAGCTTCCATTGCCATGAGTCATGGGTGCGCAATACGCTATCAGCACTGCGAACCTGTCTTAACTTGAGTGCATTTTCCTCATAGCAGGCAGGCCAGTTGGCACAGCCAAGACCGGCATCAGAAAGCCGCGCATAGGCACTGAACACCACGGCGATAAAGGCAAGCAGGCAGGCCAATAGAACGAGTCTTAAATACATGTGATATCTGCCTTTGAGACGTTATTTCGGACAACCGCTATTATTGACGCTTCTGTTCGGCATGATGGTTCTGCATAATCGTGCGCCTTCCAGTACGACATTACGCATATCGGCACCGATCAGCGTAGCGCCGGTAAGATCGACACGACTGAAATTGGCGCCGACCAGACTGGTCATCGCGAACACCGCGCCTGTCGCATTGGCACCCGTCAGATCAGCCCCTTTAAGGTTGGCCATTAATAACTTTGCGCCAGACAGGTTGGCATCCCTGAGATTGGCGCCCGACAAAGTACTTTGCGACAAATCCGCTTTAGCCAGATTGGCATGCGACAAATTCGCCTTGTTCATATAAGTTTGGGAGAGATCGGTCCCGGCCAGATTCGCGTTGGTCAAATTCGCCCCAGTCAAATTCGCTTCCGTAATCCTGTCACCGCTCAGATTAGCACCAGACAAGTTGGCGCCTGCAAGATCGGCGCTAGCCAAATTCGATCGTGTCAGATTCGCCCCGGAAAGATCGGCGCCGGGGCAATTTGTTCTTCGTTTGATCTGACAGCCATTGATAATTTGCTGGGCCTCGGCAGCGAAAGTCAACATCACCGTCATAGCCAAAAACGAAATGATAAAATTTTTCACGGCATCGCCCTGTTGGATTGAGGTGGTTAGCCTGCGGGTGTTGAGATTAGCAAAATTCAAACGGTGGAACAAGCTGACTTATATCAGATGAATTATTTCATCTTGGTAGCGACTCATGCTTGACTCTGCCACAGGTATTGCGTAGTGTCGCTCTGCGTAAAGCGATGGAATATCTTGATTAAACAGGCCAGCGCTTGCTACGGTCAGCATCATCCGACTTCATTTGAAAGCAAATAAATGCCTCTCATAAATACCCGTTTATTGCTGGCGTCCTGTCATAACCGGGGTGCAAATTACCTGATCTCAAGCCACGCGCAAACGCCACTTTACTCCATTCAAGTTCAGTTATTTAATTCGGGAAATTTATTATGCTAATCCAGCTTGCAGCCCTAGGCATACTGGCAGCCTTGCTGCCGCTGACTATCGTATGGGTATCGGGCGACACCGACAAATACCGAAAACTGGTGTGGGTTACGCTCTTTCTCACCTTTGACCTGATTATGTTCGGCGCATTCACGCGTCTGACTGATTCGGGTCTGGGCTGTCCCGACTGGCCCGGCTGCTACGGACAAGCCAACCCGCTACAGGCACATGCCGACATCAGTGCCGCCGAAACCGCGATGCCTACAGGCCCGGTAACCGTCATAAAGGCCTGGATAGAAATGATACATCGCTATCTGGCCATGGGCATCGGCGTACTAATCGTCTCGATGACAGCCATTTCATGGCGTAAGTGGCTGCAGTCGGGACGACAGGAGAGAAAATTTTCGCCGCTGTTTCCGTCTCTGCTGCTTGGCTTCGTTTGTGTACAGGGCGCTTTTGGCGCCTGGACCGTCACGATGAAATTGCAACCGGTCATCGTAACCGTGCACCTGCTTTTAGGCATGGGCTTACTGGCACTTCTGACATGGTTTGGCGCACGTTTAAGCGATCATCCGCCGATACCGAAGCCAGCTAGCGCACTTCGCCTGCCAATAACCCTGGCGATATGGCTGCTGCTGTTGCAAATCGCGCTCGGCGGCTGGGTCAGCACCAATTATGCAGCGCTGGCCTGCACGGACTTCCCGCTCTGCAACGGTGCGCTGTTGCCGCACATGGATTTTCATAACGGCTACACCATATGGCGTGATCTGGGCATGACTGCCCATGGCGACTACCTTCCTTTCGCGGCCTTGACCGCGATTCACTGGACGCATCGCGCCTTTGCCTTTGTCGTGATAACGATGGTTGTCTGGGTGGCACTCCGCGCCTATAAAATTCCCGCGTTGCGCAAGACTGCGCACTGGCTGTTGATCGCTGTTGCGCTGCAATTCTCTCTTGGCATCGCAACCGTTCTGCTGCAACTGCCGCTGCTGCTTGCCGTGGCGCATAATGGCGGCGCGGCACTGCTGCTGATGTTACTGGTCATGTTGCATAACAAAACCCGCATCACAGGCTGTCAGGAGGCTTCCTGACAGCCTGTGATAACCTTGCTCACTTGACCAGCGGTTTTACTTCCGATGTTTTCGGGTTTGCGTGTACCAACCTGACATTCAGTGCCTCGCTTTTTTCAACCACATAATCATTGCCGTAATCAAAACGCCACACCCACGCACCGGCGCGACGGGTTCTGAACGTCGTGTCTGTCCAGTATTTTCCAGCCAGAGATTCCGGAAAATACAGCTTAGGCAAGGTCGGCCCGGGATGGGGAACGCTGGTATCCACTATCGTATTCAACTCAAAACGGCTGGGTAAATGCCAATCCGCAAGACCGCACAGTTTCATGGCATTAATTGATTTGGCATAGGATTCCGTATCGCAATCGCTTCCCGTACATACCCCGGCGTTGGCTTTCCCGGCAAAGCCGCCGTTACTCATCTGATCCGAGTCATACCAGCTGTAGGTATTGTCGATGTTATGCAAACCCGGCTGAGTATTTTTCAACTCCCACGTCATGCCCGCCTGATTGTCACGCACGCAAGCCCAGGGGCGTTTTGCATAGTCGCTACCGTCATTGATGCTGCCATCCTGATTGATACGCGTCATATCAAAAACGAATGGCTTGGGATCAAGCGCTTCACCACAGCCGGTTATCAACACAGTGCCCAACAGCAACAGGGCGAGCTTACTGCACGAACGCATTCTGATTGAGGCATTTTCCTGGATCATTCTCTTCATTTTATTTACCCGTAAATGACGTTGAAATATCTGTTGCGCAAAGGCCTGTGCAAACTGTTGCGTTTCCATCCTACCAGAGGGATGGGTGCTTTACGCATCAGGAAAGTGATTTGTGCTGATTATTTTTCTGCCTTATTCTTCGTTGCGTGATGGCCAGCCAGGTCGCGCAAGCTGGAGCGGAATGCTTCCACTTCCGCAAATAATTCCTTGGAATCGGCTGATGCGGCCCAAAATTGCCTGATTCGCGTCCGATCTGCTCGACCACGCAGGCGCGGCTCCCGCTCCGCGAGCACGCGCTTAGCCGTCCACCGCACACCCAAACGGTGGTAGCAATCGCCCTCACGACACCCAGTAATAAACACACCGTCAATGTTGCGTTCGTGCAGCGCATACTCCACGAATGAGGGTGGCAACATGGCGATACAGGGCAAACTTAATACGCAAACATTTTCACTGCGTAAACCATCAATATTTGCAGCATTATCGCAACCGAAAACCATTACCCGTGCATCACCCTCAAGCCTGGCCATGTCACTCATCATGGCGGCACGAAGGCTGGACAGTTGCAAGGACGGCATTTCTATGCCACTGACATAATTATCCTCACTCCTGAATGGATTTGATGAGGGGCATGCGCCGGTACAGATACCACAACTGACACAACGATCCGCCACAACCACCGCTTCTTCCTGGAAATGCATGCCGTCACTGCGTGGCCGCATCACCACAGCTTCATACGGACAATCGGCAACACAAAGCCGACATCCACTGCAATCTGCCAGGTGCACCTGAGCGACCGGAATTTGTTTAAATCGGCTCGGCAGCCACGGTAAAACAACAAGCAGCAGGCTAAGACCAATCACAAATGCCCACACCTGCCCTGCGGACCATACGCCCAACAATGGATAAATAAATAAATAAAACCAGTCTATTTCCAGATTACGGGGCTCAATAGACATGTCTGCCGCCCCTTGACTCAATACGGGCTTCACCAACGCCAGCACCACTAACGTCAGCAGCATCCCGATCGCCAGGATTTTTTTGGGGTTAACCACGGGGTTGCTGATGCGCATGATATGCACCCAGAGCAAAAACAGGATAAATAGCGGGATGGTTACATGGGCAAACGATATCAGCGTAAAGAAGCGATCATTGAGCACTTCCTGAGTGATGAAGCTGCGCGATAGCGATTCGCTGAAGATAGGCAGCCAGTCAAACCATTCAACCGTGGTCACAGTGGTATATTGGGCCAGTGTGTCCCATACCATCCAGTAGCCGTTGATTCCGGCGGCATATATTGGCCATATCAGCAGCACGCCCGTTACCCAGGCAAACCAGCGTGCGCCGCGAAAACGGCCCAAAATATATTCGCGCAGCATATGCAATGCCATCACCAGAATCAGTGCGTCGGAAGCATATCGGTGCAGACTGCGCATGATCCCGCCCAAATACCATTGTTCATGAGTGATATATTCAACAGACGGATACGAAAGTTCTATACCGGTTTTATAAAAGGCGTAGATGTACGTTCCACTGACAAGAACGATCCAGAAAAGATAAAATCCCAGCGCGCCCAGATAATAGAAAGGATTAAGATCATGACCGAAGAACTTATTCAGCCACCCTTCTATCCATAGCAACGCGCTGCGCGCATAGGGCATGGTAGGATCGGCGGCAGTTTTCTCAAATCGACGCATCTATATCACCCGGATTGCAGTCCGATAAAGTGTTCAAATCCACCACTTCAAAGCATGGCAACATAATACAATGTCGACATACTTGAAAATCACCTGGGAGAATAAACTTGGAAGTCATCTACTACACTCTGGTGGCCGCAGGCCTTTATCTGGCATCGGATCGATTGCTCAATTACATTGAAACATCGCGTGGTGAGCGTTTTAAATATCGCAGCATTGTTTTCTTTGTCATCATTTTGACGATGGCATTTCTCGCCTTCGGTTTTGTCAATTTCATCGCACTTTCGTAGCAGTAAAAGTGCCGTTTGCTTTAGCGCATCCGGCACACAGATTTTAACTATGCGTGCAATCTACGCCCCCTGCTCAACCGGTTTGCGCATCGCCTTGAAAACCACCACCAGGAACATGATGCCGCCTACCACGGCGATTAATCCGCCCAGCCCCATCAACCCCATGCCTGCCGTTTGTGCAAAACCGTGCAACTCCTGCGCGGCCCCCGCCACCTTGCGTTGCACACCATAACCGCCGGACCACAGCAAACCCACAATGTGCAGCAGTTGGCCGACTCCGTACACATAGGGCATCAACGTGGCCCACTTCAATTCCGGCTCACGATAGCCCAGACGAGGCAACAAATGTAAAGTCAGCCCCATGAAAGCCAGACTGATTGCGCCACCGGTTCCGTGATAATGCGCCGTGATAATAGTGTTGCTATCCCTGATCATCAGGCTTATCCCAGCACCTATGGCAAACAGGATGACAGATGAGAGCAAAGCCGCACGTTGCGGATGCGTCGATGCGCCACCCTTCCCCGCAAGGCTGCCATAAAGAATGGCTAAGCCGATGGGTACAGGCGCGAATGCACCCCCAACCCTCATCAACTGGGTGAACTGTTCCATATAGTCACCCAATATTCCGTTGTAATTCAGATAAATAACCGGAACATACAACACGGGCAGCAGACCCAGAATCAGCAGAAATGACGACACTCGCGGGGACAACGAATTTTTCACGCCACAGGCATCTGCCAGCCATAACCAACCGGCCAGCATCAGTATCATATAAGTGAACTGGAGCACATGGCCACCGCCCCAGAACAAAATGTCAAAATAAACCGTACTGTCCAAATCGGTTGGAACAATGCCGTATGACCAGACAAATGCAGCCAGCGCAAACAGCATCGCAATAGCGGCCGCATAAAAGCCAATGCGTAATGAACCTTCACCACCACGCCACAATGAGGCTGGCGGCACCGCAAGTAAGCTGCGCAGCACCAGTATCGCCATACCCGCTGCGAAGCTAATCAACCCGGAAAAAAAGAACGTGCTTTGTATCACCGGCACATAGTTGCTCATCAGCGGCTTGCCGGTCGCCACGAAGGGAGACAGCACGATGATCAAAGCGCCAATTGAGGAAAGCAGTAACGCCAGCCAGCCTACCCCGATGAATCTGGATGTTGAATTCAGACTCCACAACACGCCGGCGAATGCCAGAAACCACAACAATACGGACAAATCCACATGCACCACGAGCGCGGTGTGGAAAAAATCGACCCAAGGGAAAATATCCTGAAGATAAGGAGTGCGTGCCAGCACTAGCAATATGGCAAAAATCCCCGCACCTACCAGCGAAGCAATCCCGAGCCACAACCAGCCAGAAGCCAGCCTGCGTCCAGCCTCGGATGGCATGGTCAGCACATATCCGCGTTTACCACCCTCAGTTTCGTTTTCGGCCTGCTGAAATGCTGAACTCATCATTTTTCCTTATTTTGTAATCTTGATTCTGTATTCTTGTTTTTAAAAATAAATCCGCCCGTTGCCGCCTTAAAATCAATCACCATGATATGCCCTGGTGCCAGTATCACGGTCTCTTCCCTGACATAGTTAAAGTCCTCGCCATCGTGATCTTTCAGGCGCGCCTTGAGCGTATGTATGCCCGCCTTCACGGGTATGCGCCGGTAAATATTAGAATTACCACTACTGGAGAATCCGGCAGGCTTCAGCACCACATGATATAGCTGTTTTCCATCCATTTCGAGTTCTACAACCACATTGGAACGCTTGCGATTAGGACATATCGTGGTTACCTTTCGCTGGTAAGGGGGGAGTTTGGCCAATTCTTCAGGAGTACGTTCGCGGCACTCACCCATGTGCTGACCGGCATGACTAAAACTCAGCTTAATCAAGGTCTCATCCGGCGGAAGGTGGGTATATACAGGCGAGGTAGAAAAATAGCCAATGACGCCCATAAACAGCGCATAAAACACGCCCTGACCCAGGTATTGCAGGGGCTTAGTCATGTTTAATCTCCTCGCCGGGTGCGGGTGTTTTCACACGCGGTGCGATCTGACACGAAAACGAAAAAGCATCTGAAAAATACTGATTTTCCGGCAATCCTCTGGCCATGAAGGGGGCACGGCTTGCTTCAACCATACCGGGCGAGCCGCAGGCATACACCTGATAGCCGTCCAACTCCGGGTAGTCTTGCAAAATAGCTTCGTGAACCAAGCCGGTTCTGCCCTGCCAGCCGGGTTCATCCTGCGCTTCGGACAATACCGGTATGAATTTAAAATTATCATGCTCCTGCTGCCATTTCTCGGGTAAGTCCGAATACAAATCCACCGCCACCCTAGCTCCCCAATACAACACCATAGTGCGATTCAGACCGATATTAAAGGCATGTTCCACCATACCCTTGATGGAACCGAAGCCACATCCCCCCGACATGAAAATAATCGGCTTATCATCGGTTTCGTGCAGGAAAAAACTACCCAACGGGCCTTCCACCCGCAACACGTCTCCTTCTTTCATCCCGGTAAAGACGTGACTGGTGAATTTACCGCCTTCCACCAGACGGATATGCAATTGCAGGTGATCGGCCTCATGCGGCGCATTAGCAATGGAATAACTCCGCTTGCTGCCATCCTCCAGCAAGACGGCAATATATTGTCCCGCGATAAAGTTCATCCGTGCTTCACCCTGCGGGCGCAACTCAAGCAGCATCACATCCGGCGCGACCCGCTGCATTTTTTGCACACTGAAATTCATTGTTTTTACCGGGTGACACTCTATGGACAAATCGGATAAGGGTTTTGCACAACAGAACAGCGCCTTGCCCTCCGCCTTTTCCGCATCGCTGAGCGCACTCTTATCGTAAGTACCGTAATCGACTTTGCCTTTCAATACCTTGCCCTTGCAGGCACCGCAAATGCCTTCCCGACAAACATAGGGTAAATTCAGTTCCTGATTTAACGCAGCCTCTAGTATGGTCTCCCCCTTACGTGCAATGAGTGTATGCCCGCATGCGGTGATTTCGTATTCGTCCTTGCCGCGCCGGCTTCCACCCACAAACGGCAACACGAGAAGGAAAGCGGTGACTCCGCCTGCAAACAGCCAAACATTGCCCGGCCCCCATGCATACATCAGCGGGAAGCTCCAGAGATAAAACCAATCCATCTCCAGCACAGAAGGCGAATAATTCAAATTCGCGGCCCCCTGGCTTAAGGCAGGCTTGAGCAATGACAGCACCACCATGGATGCGATCAGCCCTATCGTGAGCACCTTGGGCGTAGAGGTCTTAGCCTCTGAAACGCGCTGTGTGTGCACCCATATGATGGCGAAAGTGACTAATGGGATCCCTATGTGTATCAGGGATAACAGCGAAAAGAAACGGTCGTTGACACTGCCCTGCTCCAGAAAATTACGGGCCAGAGCGGCACTAAAGATAGGCAATGAATCCAGCCACTCTGCGGTGGCCACAGCGACAAACTGCGCCAGCTTATCCCAGACCAGCCAGTAGCCATTTATCCCGGCCATATATACCAGCCATAGCAATGCAATGCCGGTAAACCATGAAAACCAGCGGAAATTACGGTATCGATCAAAGACAAAATTACGCAACATATGCAAAATGGCAGCCAGCACCATACCATCGGAAGCATAACGATGCAGGCTGCGCATTATCCCGCCCAGATACCATTGCCCATGAGTGATACGCTCCACCGAGTTATAGGCATCATCCACGCCGGTATCGTAAAAAGCGTAGATATAAAAACCGCTGGCCATGACGATCCAGAACATCAGGTAGGTGATTGCCCCTAGATAATAAAAAGGGTTAAGTGCAGTCCCGAAGGGTACGTTCAGCATGCTCTCCAAACGCAGAAAAACATCTCGTCCCAGCCGATGAATAAATTTAATCACCTGAAAACTCCGAAAAACAAGGCTAAAAAAAGTACCGGCACACAACGCGTGAACAGGAAGGTGCTGGGCGGCTTGCTGTCAAACTTTACGCCTGTAAGCGCAAAAGTTTTACGGCGGCCTGTTGGAAAAGATTCAGGCATGATGACCATGTTGACGCTTGGGGCTGCCACGAAATTCTTTCACGATCCACCAGGTGATAAATAACGAAACCAGAATACCCAGTCCAATCCCATAAAAGAAGCTGTAATCAACGGTATATTTCCCGGTTTGCGAGTCATACACCGTGCAGAAGAAACGCACGCTCTTGGCGATGCCGTCAAATCCAGACTCCGCGGTTTCAAAATCGTAAATCGGGTCAGTGTTTTTGACGTTATAGATCATGTTTTTTAGCGGTTCGAGCAGCGTTCTGTTCTCAAACTCATCTCCGTATACATGCAGATTAACCTTGCCGTTCGCATCAATAAAAGTAGTCTGGGTCGTATGATTAAACCCGCCCTCCGGAGCGGGCATGAAAACAAATCCCAAATCCTTGCTCAATTTACTAATCGTTTCAGCGTCGGCGCTAACGAATTCCCAGTTGGGGACTTTTACATCCAGACGTTTGGCAAAATTATCCATCTCCTCAGGGGTGTCGTTATCAGTATCAAAACCGATGGTAAGCACTCCGAAGCTGTCAGCGCCCAACGCCTCTCTGGATTCTTTCAGTGCGGTCAAGTTTCGAGTTGTGGTCACGCAGATGAACGGGCAATGCGTATAGATCATGCTGATAATCAAAGGCTTGCCACGATAATCTGACAACCTGACTTTACGCCCGCTATGGTTCAGAAAAGTGTAATCACCCAGCTGGTTTCCGATCGCGCCCTGGCTTGTTTTCAGCGCTTCTACCGGATCAAAATACTGCTGGTTTGCTTCGGGTTGAACCTGCAGTTTTGTAGTGGAGACCGTCGTTTCATATAATTTTATCCCCTTGACTTCATTATTCTGCGCCCAAGCTGGTAGCGCTGCGGAGAATAAAACCGCAAAACTCAATGGTACAAGGAGGTAAAACATGATTTTAACTTCCGTATTAGTCACTGGTAGCATCGTGGGAGAATCGTTGCTTAGCCACAACCCTCCCACCAACTAAAGCCTGAAACCAGAGATACTGCCGATTGATTGGGTCAGGCGAAAAAGCTTTCCAGCATCAGCGCAAATAACAGCAAACTGAGTTGCAGCATGGAAGCAAAAAAATTCGTCATGGCCGTTTTCTTTGTTGGATTGCGTACTAGCTGCACACTTCTGACCAGAAAATAAGTACCACCCGCCACAGCGCCAGTGAGATAAATCCAGCCTAAACCATAATAAATCGGCATCAGTGAGACCAAAACCAGAAGGATTGTGTGCCCCAATATAATACGTGCGGCCTTCCGGTCACCCTTTACCACGGGCAACATGGGTACGCCAGCCGTCGCGTATTGTTCACGGTAGGCTATTGCGAGACTCCAGAAATGCGGCGGAGTCCATAAAAACAACACTAAAGCCAGTAAAGTCGGAAGCGGCCCGAAGGACGGATCGATAGCCGCCGCGCCGGCAAGTACCGCAAAACTGCCGGCCAAGCCGCCAAACACAATATTCAGCCAGGTGCGACGCTTCAACCACACGGTATAAACGATGGCATAGGTAAAAGCACCCAGGAAAATATTCAGCGCCACCATTGCATTGAGTGCAAAAGTAGCCGTTGCTACCGCAGTCAACAGCAATAACCCGATGATTGCCAACCATTTTGGACTGTGTTTAAAAAATCCAGTCACGAAGGGGCGATTTTTTGTACGCAGCATCTTTGCATCCATATCACGTTCGCTGTACTGATTGAAGGCCCCGGCAGCAGCCGAACCCATCAAAACCGTCAACGAAAGAATCAGGATTTTCCAGACTGGAAGCGAGTCGCCCGGGGTAATCGCCATTCCACCCAGCGCCGCCAAAGCAATCACCAGACCTATGCGCAACTTGAAAACATTGACGTATTGTTTGATCATGATTTTAAATCCTTGTTTTTTCACTCTCCGACGTCAGAAAAAAGTGCGGATCAAGTTTAGTGCATCCTTGTTTCCGGGCACTTCCAAGCGAAACCGAGTCAATTCCTTGCATCAACAGTGCCAGACTTGGCGCCTACATTCATCGATATTTCCGGTAACAGGGGATGCCTCGCGGCACCCCCTTATCTCCGCGTTTCCTCAGGACATGCCCCAAACGGTGGACAGATACTTGAAGTTGATGAAGTAGTAAAGAACGATCGTTGCAAACAGGATCATCGCCAACACGAAAGTACCTGGTGCTTCCATACCCCAGATGCCAATGTGTTTTTTGCCTGATTTTTCAAACACAACATCGGCATCTTCTACTTTAGGCCATGGTGCCGAATCTTCTGCAATGCGTTCACCTGTAAAGATGGATGCCAGTACAACGATAATAAACATGACCGCACCGACTGACATAATCACACCGAAAATTTCCCCGATGTCCATCAATCCCTTGGCAATCTCAGGATATTGATACGCCAGCGGCTGGCCTGCAAAGGTAATATCCGCATGACGACGCTGTACACCCATGGTACCTGCACCCATCAACGCGATGGAAAAGACCCATGCGCCAAGACTGAATACATAGGGTTGCCATTTCGCCATTCCAGTCAGGGCGATCTTGCGCTGGAACACCACCGGGATAAGCCAGTAGGTGGCCGCCATAAACGCCATGGTGGTACCCACTACCAACGTACCATGGAAGTGCCCCGGCAAATACATGGTGTTATGGATAATCATGTTGATTTGTTCAACACTCATTACCACACCGGTAATACCACCGATGAAACCGAAACCGACCAGGGACAGGAACATGCCGGAAAATATCGGATTACCCCATGGTGCCTTGCGTAGCCAGGTAAACAAACCAGCATCAAGACCCTTCTTGCGTTGCGCAACCTCGATTGAGCCCGGTACAGTCAAGCCATGTATCATGCTGGCCAACACCGCCAGATAAATCATGTAGCTGGTGTTGAATATCTTCCAGGCAGAAGTCAGACCCGGATCGGACAGCAGGTGATGCGCAGAACCCAGTTGCAGGAACAGGATGTACAACAGGAACGCACCCCGGCTTACCTTCTCCGACATAGGCTTGGCACCGAATACCAGCGACGAAATCAGATACCAGATGGAGATGTGGGTGACCACGTTGATCTGCTGTGATGAGTGACCGAATCCCCACCAGACCACACGATACATCATGGGATCAATATGCTCGATCAGCCCCACTGACCACAGGAAGGTCGGAATCAGAATCAACGCGCCGGATACGATGGTAAATACAGCAATGATCGTCGCCGTTACACCGCCAAAAACCACCAGCGGAAGCGAACCACTATAAGTCTTCTCTCTTTTGGCAATCACCAGCGTACCCAGAAACACGAAGCAGCCTATCAGCGCACCCACAGCAAACAGGATCAACCCCAGATAAAAATGGGGTTCCGCTGTAAGCGGCACATAAGAAGTCATCATCACGCTGGAATTACCTTGCAGCACTGCTACAGCGACCATGGCTGCGCCAATCAGCATCAGCCAGAACTGAGTCCATGCCCATCGCGGCGTAGCCAGGCGGTTACCCAGCACATGCGCACCGAGAAAATACAACACGGCCATCTCGAAAAATATGATCCATACTGCAAGATTAATCAGGCCATGAGCCGTCAGAGCCAGGTAGAAAATCTCCGGCGAAAGCAGCTGTACGCTGGGCATACGAGTTAGCGCTACACCGAGGCCAAAAAAACCACCAACCAGCAAGAACACGACTGCCGCAAATGCATTCCATTTAACTAAAGTGTTGGCTGTTCTGTTGATTTTCAGGCCGGATACGGGGTCGACGCGATATTCAGACATTGTTGTCGTTGACATTATGCTCACTCCTTCACGTAAATTCTGCCCAACATCGTATGGTGACCCATCGTGTCACCACCACCGCAGTATTCGCCGCATGCTATGCTGAAAATACCGGTTTTGTTCGGGGTCAAATTTAACACCTGCTCGTAACCCGGATAAACCTGAAAGTTGATATTTTCCGGCTGCAACGAGAACCCGTGACCCACATCAAGAGATGACATGTGCAAGCGATAGGTCTTGCCTTTCTGAAACTCAAGGATAGGACGCCACTGCCACATCATGCCTGCCAGATAGACATCGCTGCCAGGTGGTGGGGCGACTACGTCTTCACCCGTTGCTTCATCCTGACGAACGGTGTATTTCGCCTGCATATCAGCCACTTTTTGCGAAAATGCTTCAGGTGTGGTTTTATAGGTCTCATTACTCATGTTCTGATTGCCAATCCAGTGCCAGCCTATCATCCAGCCGAACATGAAGATGCACCAGGTAAATGAAAGCACAATCCAAATCATCTCGGTGCGCTCTATCGGTTCACGCCACCAGTCTGGATTAGTGGGCGGTGTATAAGAAGTTCCCATAGCAATATCTCCCTTATATGTATAAACGAATCTACGGTGCCATCGGTATATTGATTATGTTCCAAAGACCCCACAAGGTATAAAACACCGCAGGCACCGCTACACCCAACACCAGCAAAATCCAGTTGTTATCCAGCAGTTTCTGCATTGCATGAGGCTCTACATCACCTGAAGTTGGTTCTGACATGATTTATTCTCCCCTTAGCTATATTGATTGAAGACACTGCAATAATATTGAAACTAAAGAACACCCACTCTTCTCTTACCCACTAAAAACTGTGCGGCAAAACACCCTACCCGTGCCGCCCAGAAAATCACCTCTAACGATTAATGCTTGAGCAACAAAAAAAGACCAATGAACAAATAGGCCAGCGCGCTAATGGCTAAGAACACCGTTAAAAGCAAAAATTTGTTGTGCCACATCTGGCGCATGAAGGAAACCTGAGTATTAGCCATACTGGACGATTCCATTTTTTACTCTCCCGTTTGTGTTGATTTACCGGATACACACATTACACACTCTATAAGTCACAAAAACATCAGCGCACACTGCAAAAACCTATAAAATCAATTGTAAACACAATCATATAGGTAATTCTGACAAGCAATGTACGCGTTAGCGTTCACTTACACATCTAGCCATTTTTATTCGTAACTGCGATTTCACAACAAGCAAACTCAAACATACGGCATTGATACATGTTTAAAGAATAATCTTAATAAAATAAATTGTCAAAGCAATATTTACCGCCAACCTGTTGTGTATGACTAACCCACGTTCCTAAAGCCACCCTGAGGTGTGGATGCAAATCAACTGACTTTATTTTTTTACCGCCATTCTTGAGCGGTGTTGAAACATAAACTGAATCTCCTTGGGTGCAGGCAGCAAGGCATTTTCAATCGCCTGCCCGTTACTAACCAAATCGGCCAGCGAAAATCCCCGTAATACGGCAAAAAATGCAGCGCTAGCTTTGTCCAGCACCCCGCTTAACTTACAGACGTCAGAAATGACACAGCGGTGATTATCCGGACTGAAGCACTCTACCAAGTCAAAATTATCTTCAGTCGCATGCAAGGCTTCTTCCACATTGATATCTTCCGGCGCTCGCGCCAGACGTACCCCGCCATTGCGTCCACGTATGCTTTCGATTAACCCTGACTTGGTCAATTGATGTGAAATTTTGACCAGATGATTCTTGGAAATGGCAAAACGGTCACTGACTTCCTGTATCGTGACAATCTCATCCTTGTTCAGGGCCAGGTACATTAACAGACGCAAACCCAGATCTGAATAGTGTGTGAGTTTCATAATTATTTTCTTAATAATTTAATTGCAATAAGTTGATTTCGATGCAAAAAGTTGTTTTCCGGCATTTCGCTGCGCAATAAGAATGGCAAGAATTGTACGGATTACTATGTTTAGCATCTAACGTCGATTATATGCGTGTAAAGTTGATAGCGATCTGTCCGGGTTCGCGCGTAACGTAATTAATCGCAATTCCCTCACCGTAACGCTGGGTCAATTGTGCCAACAGCGGGAGTGGATCATGATCGTTAACAAAACTCATAGTCTCACCCGGATTCAGTGAATCGAGCGCACCAAAAATAGCCGCATGGCGAAAACGTTTGGCCACACCACGCGCATCGAACGGGTAACACATATCAAAGGACACGGTATTAGAGCAATTATGTGACATTTCAAATTCCTTGTAATAAATGATAGAAAAAAGCCGATGAACTCACGCTGAATTGACATGGGCAAATAATTAACATGCGGAAATAATACATGTTTTATTGTATAGTGCAAGCACTGACATATTAAGCCATGGAATCACAGCGACTTTTTTCTTCAAACCAAGGAAACCGATATGAACACTATTGCGGAATTCATGAGCACCGATCATAGAGCCTGTGACCTGACATTCGCCACAGCGGAGCAGGCTGCACTTACCAATAGCTTGAGCAAAGCTGAAACTGCCTTCGAGACTTTCCGCCAAAATATGCAACGACATTTCCGTATGGAAGAAGAAGTGTTGTTTCCCGCGCTGCTGGATGCCGGTGGCCCAGGCGGGCCAGTACAGGTGATGCGCATGGAGCATGCGCAAATGAACGAACTGATCGAACTAATGGCAGCCGCCGTAGCCAATAAAAATACTCAGGAGTACAGCGGTCTTTCTGAAACGCTGCTGATTGTAATGCAGCAGCATAATCTCAAAGAGGAACAAATTCTTTATCCCATCGCCGACCGTATTCTGGCTGCGGAACTGGAAAGCTTGTTCAGCCGAATGCAGGCCATACAGTAGCCACAGCGTATCATGGACCTATTAATATCAGAGCTGGACGTACGCGGCCTGCCGCCGCCTGAGCCCTTCGAAAACATCATGCACGCCTTATCATCACTGCCCGCAGGTGGAGCGCTGCGCGTGCTGATACATCGCGAACCTTACCCGCTTTACGAAGTGTTGCAGGACATGGGCTATGCCTGGCAAACCAGCGCGTTACCGGATGGACACTTTGCAATACTGATCATGCAAGCCAAATGAGTACCGTCTCTCTGAGCACCGAACAGGCGCCACCTATTTCAGTACCGTTGCGCTTTTTCGCTGTAGCCCCGCTATTTTTGGTACTGGCTGCACTAATAGGGATTATGGGCGATGGCATTGCCGATACGCATACACCCGCGCTGCTGGCCGCCACACACTGCATCACTCTGGGCTTCATCGGAATGATCATGTTTGGTGCGATGCAGCAAATTCTGCCCGTGGTAATCGGCAGCCCCATGCCCTCATCCCGGCTGGTCGCCTGGTTCAGTTTGCTGCCACTGATATTCGGCACGCTTTCATTGTCCGGCGGATTTCTGCTGGGCAATTCTGCCTTGCTGCACCTTGCCTCACTACTGCTGGGATTAGCCTTCCTTGTATTTATCGCAGCCAGTCTTGTTTCTCTGGCGCGTGCCGCCGCGCGCAATACAACGGCAACAGCAATACTACTGTCTGTTCTGGCTCTTACCGCAGCCGTCGCCCTAGGCTTAGTGCTGGCACAGGGTTATGCCAGCGGATGGCAGCTGAACTATCCGAAACTTGCTGCCGCACACATCAGTCTGGCATTAGGCGGATGGGTCATGCTGCTGATAGTCGGCGTATCCTATCAGGTCGTGCCCATGTTCCAGCTCACCCCCACCTATCCGAAATGGCTATCAGTCGGCCTGGCCCCTGCCCTGTTCAGCGCACTGCTGCTGAATCTGGCAGCAGATTATTTTGAAATCCATACTCTGGGATTTTTTGCCGTATGTCTATTCTGCTTATGCGCTATCAGTTTCGCGCTGGTCACGCTCAAGCTGCAATTCCAGCGCCGTCGCAGCGTTCCAGATGCCACGCTGAATTTTTTCCGACTGGGCATGATCTCGCTGTTGTGTGCCGCGCTATGCGCGATGGTAGTCCTGTTCGCGCCTGCCCATGAGTATTTCAGGCAGCTTTCCATCGTGATTTTCATACTGGGGTTCGCGCTGTCCGTCATCCATGGCATGCTGTACAAAATCATCCCGTTTCTGGTCTGGTTTCATCTGTTTCGCGGTGGAGTAAAAAAAGGGGTTCCCAATATGAAGGAAGTCATTCCGGAGCACTGGATGTGGCGGCACTTATGGCTGCATATGGCCACCCTGCTGGCGGCCTTGCTGGCTTTTTTCTGGGATACAGCAACCTGGCTGCTGATACTGGGTTTATCGCTTCAAGGCGTGGTGCTGAGTTTTGCAATTTTCACCGGCATCATGGTTTATCGGCGCACCTATCAACGACTAGCGAAAGTTTGACCATGAGTTTTATGCTACTCAAATCCATACACATCAGCTGTGCTGTTCTCAGCTATATATTGTTTTTTCTGCGCGGCATCTGGAGTTTCAACGAATCAGCCATCATGCATCAACGCTGGGTCAGGATAATCCCGCACATCGTAGACACCCTGCTGCTTTCCTCCGCGATTGCACTGGCCTGGACCATAGGACAATACCCGTACACAGATGGCTGGCTGACCGCAAAAGTGATCGCCCTGCTGCTGTACATCAGCCTGGGTTTCATCGCACTTAAATACGCACGAAGCAAACCCCTGCGCATTTATGCCTGGCTAGCCGCACAGTTAGTGTTCGCCTACATCGTGTTGGTCGCCCTCAACCACAATCCCTTTCCCTGGCTAAGCTGATTTTCTCTGGATGAATAAAATGATTACTACGCTCTCTGGCGTGACCGCACCCAGTTTTGACCACCCGCTGGAAATGCTGCGCGCCTGTCACGGCAAAATACTGCGGCAATGCGACACATTGCAAAAATTGGCAGCACATCTGGAGCACAAAGGTTGCGACCAGCAAGTACAACAAGCCGCACAGGGCATCCTGCGCTACTTTGATACGGCGGGACAGTTTCATCATCTGGATGAGGAGCAAGATCTGTTCCCCGCTCTGCGTGCTGCGGCTGGCGCTGATAACTTAACGCTGGATGCACTGCTGGAACGCCTGCTCGCCGAACATGTATTCATGCTGGCTGCCTGGGAGGCATTGCATCCGGTGCTATCGAAACTGGCTGAAGGGAATCATGCGGCGTTGACTGCCGACCTGAGCGGAAATTTCATCCGCAGATATACCGATCACATCGCCATCGAAAATGCCGAACTGCTGCCGCTTGCCGCGCGTCTGCTCGACCCGCTGCAAATGGAGCTGATAGGTCGTCGCATGGCTGAGCGACGCGGTGCAAAATTTCCCGCATAAACGCCCGAATCTGCTGCCATGCCACCCTTGCGTGACTACTCAGCCGAGGCTGCGATGGGTGCCGCTTCAATGTATAGCGTCTCAAGATCAGTTTCATCCATATCCAGAATTCGCAGGCAGGTCGCGCCCAGCTTCGTCCATTCCTGCGTCATGCTCAGGCCAAGTTGTTGCTGCACGATGTGTTCCGCAAGCTGGGCTATCGCAATAAGTCTGCGGCTCAGCACGGGCAATCTGGAATCGATTGATTCCAGTGCAGCAAGATCGTGGTGATTACGAATGGCGAGACAAATTTCCTCAGGCAACCACCAGTTTTGCGCCAACAGACAACCTACCATTGCGTGGTTGGTCGGCAGTTCAGCCGCTTCCACCTCGGTGAAGCTGCGCGTGACATCGCCGTTTGCAGCCACCAACACATTCTCATAGCGAGGAAAATGTCCGAGCAGAACCGGAATGCCGCAGTCACGAAACAAACCGAAGGTGTAGGCATCATCGGCTTGAAGACCGGAAATATTGAGATGTTGTGCCAGCCAGCCGGAGAGCAATGCAATGCGCGCCGAAGCATCCCAGAAGCGTTCCAGATTGGCTACGTTAGGAAAAGCCTTGCTGAGCACCAGACCGGCTACGGCACGACTGGCCGTCTTTAAACCCAGTATCACAAGGGCTTCATTAACCGAACGCACTCGCTGACGCATGCCAAAATATGGAGAATTGGCTGTCTTGATCAAACCGGCCGACAAGCCGACATCAGTTCCGATCACGCTGGCCAGACGTTTGAAATCCGGTTCGTCCTGACGTGCCTCAGTCATGAAGCGTTCCAGGATAATCGGGCAAGGAGGGATGCCGATATCCAGTATGGAACGCTCTATCAGATTATCAACCGCCGTTTTAGGCGTTACTCGCACAATGTCATTCATTTCGTATCCCTTGCTTGCAGCCAGTTCAGAAGTGCTTCATCAGGCATGGGTCTTGCGTAGAAAAACCCCTGGATGGCATCAACACCGGCCTCCAGCAGAATATCTATCTCTTCCTGTCGTTCGCAGCCTTCGGCCACAACTGTCATACCCAGTTCATGGCCCAGCTGGGTCATTGCTTTGACCACGGCCAGAGCACGAGGGTCCTCCGGCAACACAGTGACAAAGGCGCGATCCAGTTTCATTTTTTTGGCGGGTATATCTTTCAGCGTCGCCAGACAGGAATAGCCGGTTCCAAAATCATCGATGGCCAGCACGACACCGGCGGCGATGGCATTCCTGAGGTTGCTCTGTACCGTATCGCAGACATCCATAAACAGGGATTCAGTCAGCTCCAGCTCGATCAATTCCGGTTTGACGTTTGAGCATATCAGTGCAGCATGCAGCGCCTGGGTAAATTTCGGAGATATCAGCTGTGCGCGTGACACATTGATGGCAACTTTGGTGTGATAACCCGCCTCCTGAAGCTGGCGTGCCTGCAGCGCACCCTGCAACAGACTCCATTCGCCCAGACGGGTCACCAGGCCGGTTTTTTCCGCAACAGGAATAAATTTCCCGGGAGGAATGTTGATGCCGTTGACCGAGCAACGCATCAGCGCCTCGACAGCTTCTATCGCTCCGTTCGCAAGTATGATGGGTTGATAGTGCAGGCATAATCCACCCGTCTCCAGCGCGACATGCAGGGTACTTTCGATCGAGAGTTCCTCGCGTGCGAGTGTAATGCCAAGCCGCCCGGGTATAGGCTCATCGCCGGAACAAACAATACCGTTTCCCCCGCTGGATTTAGCTGCGTACATGGCACGGTCTGCGCGCTCCAGCAGGTCAAGCGAGCTCTCTTCCCCGTCGTGTATGGCTATTCCTATGCTCGCAGTGGGGCATAAGGTCATATTTCCCATGTGAATCAATTCTTCGACTACGCCGGCCAGTTCACGGGCGAACCGTTCTGCCTGCATCCGATCACACTGAGGGACGAGCAGGACGAATTCGTCCCCGCCCATTCTGGAAATTTCGGCGCGCCCACCCACCCGGCGTAAACGTACAGCGAGATTCCTGATGACTTCATCCCCACCAGGATGACCGAACGAGTCATTGATTTTTTTAAAGCGATCCAGATCAATCCAGATGACAGCGAACGGTTGTCCCTGGCAGCTCGACATAGCAGTTAATCTTTCGGCTATCTGCAAGCAGCCAAATCGATCCAGCAATCCTGTCAGGGGGTCTATGCCATTCATATCGCGACGCCATGTACGAAAAACAAAAAATAGCAGATGCGTTCGTCAATCACAACGAATGCCTGCAGCGGCTGAATTGCTTAAGCAATCCGGATGCACCCCCGGCATTTCAAATATCGCGTCCTAAAACACAGCTTAAATTTGCTGAGTATTGCTCGGGTTAGTGGTTTTTTCTAAAACGGTACGCCAATTTACCCAAAGCAGAATCAAAGCTCAAGCCCGCTCATCAAGGTGCAGACAATCAGGATAAACGGCATAATTATCCCGACAAACGGCTTATAAACAGGAATGAACGGTTATTTCCTTATTCATGCAGCGCATCAGTCTTAATAACGTTCAGTGTTGCTGCTGCGCGTCGTTCACCCAGCATACAAAACCCTCAAGATTTAGCGGTTTTGAAAACAAATAACCCTGGTAGCCGGGGCATCCGTAGGATTTGAGCAGACTCAGTTGCGCCTCGGTTTCTACCCCCTCTGCAATCACGTCAAGCCCGAGGTTCTGTGCCATGCCCACCATCGTCCGGACAATCACCGCATCACCGGATTCAGTGGTGACATTGCGCACAAACGCTCGGTCGATTTTCAACTGCTGGATGGGGAGCTGACGAAGATAGGAAAGCGATGAATAACCAGTACCAAAATCATCCAGCGAAAATTTGATTCCGGCGGATTTGAGCCGGTTCATCTTGCCGATAGCCTCATTGATGTTGTGAACCAGAGATGTCTCCGTCAATTCCAGCTTGATCTGGCGCGGATCGCAACCCCTGGCCTTGATAATCGCCAATACATCTTCCACAAAGCTGGCGCGCATGAAAGCCGAAGCGGAAATATTGACGGCAAGCCGCACTCCGGCAAATGGATCTTGGGTACTCCACGCGCTCAGTTGCTGGCAGGCCTCCCCCAACACCCAATAATCAATCAGGGCAATCAGTCCGCATTCTTCGGCAAAGGGAATAAAATCATTCGGCTGTATCAAACCCCGCAGCGGATGTTGCCAGCGCAACAGCACCTCGGCGCCGACACAACGACCGCTTGCGTCCATCTGAGGCTGAAAATACAGTTGAAATTGCGCCTCCTGCAAGGCACAGCGCAAATCTGTTTTTAACTGGGTACGCGCCTCCAGCGCCTGCTGCATGGACGCGTCAAAAAAACGCAACGTGGCCCGGCCGCTGTTTTTTGCCTGATACAGTGCAAGATCGGTGTGTTTAAGCAACTCTTCGGTACTTTGCTGCTCGCCGTGAAACAGGGTAATCCCTATGCTGGCCGTACATAGATACTCCCTGCCATCAATCAGATAAGGCTGGTTAAGCATGAACAGCACTTTTTCGGCGACCGATTCTGCACGCGGGACGAGATCGACATCCGTATCGACCAGATTCGCCAGCATGACGACAAATTCGTCCCCGCCCATCCTGGCTACCGTATCACCCGTTCTCACGCAGGACATGAGTCGATTGCCGACATTGACAAGCAATTTATCGCCGGCATCATGTCCCTGTGTTTCATTAAGTTCCTTGAAATTATCCATATCAATGAACAACAAGGCGCCATAGCTGTCATTGCGCTGGCTCGCAGCCATGGCCTGACGCAGACGATCCATCATCAAACGGCGGTTAGGCAGTTGAGTCAGCGGGTCGTAGTAGGCAAGACGATTGATTGTCAAACAGCGCCCAATACTTTCCACTAGTCAGCGTCCAATTGTTTCCACTTTTCCAGCCTTCTGAGATCGATTTTTGCGCTGTTTGAAGCGGTAAGAATCATTGCCTGTTTCGAGGATTTCGCAGTGATGGGTGATGC
>JAUXWM010000094.1 GCA_030681375.1 Gallionella sp. | reverse complement strand
CTTGTTGGGGCGATTGTTGGTGCTATGGTGCTGATCTGGCTATATAAAACCTATATCATGAAATAGTTAACCAAGTCGCTTAATCGCCTCGCCCAACCGAAAGCCCTTGCCGCCGCCCGCATCCCACAACATCCGACCCTGCCACGCCGCAAAGATAAGCGCCGCCGTTTCTTTCGCCTTCGCGCTGTCGTCCAGACGCGCTGCAATTGCCTGCTCAACTTTATGACGCCAAGCTTTTGCACGCCTGATCAAGGCCGGATCGCGTAAACTCAGCATCAGCAACGCGCCCGGATCAACCGGCCCAACAAGCGATTTCAGCAGGCTCGCCAGCCCTTTGTTCAAGGCCGCGACATCCAGAGTTACGGCTTCGACTAAGTCGTCCAACTCGGCCCAAGCCTGTGCAATCGCGCTTAAGATCATTTCATTGCAACTGCCAAAACGTTGCACCAAAGTGGCTGGCGCAAGCCCGGTCGCTGCAGAAACTGTTGAAAACGTCACCGCTTTTTCGCCATTTTGCAGCAGCACGGCCAGAACCTGCTGGAAAACATCACGGTCCGAGATCAGTTTTGAACGTGCCATAATCTCAATATGACTCAGACATTATGAATTGCAAGTTAAACGTGAATGGCTATTCATCATCGTCCAGGTCTTCCCCCGCTTTGTCGATCCGCTTCACCCCAGCTTGTCGCTTTAACATCTTGCGGCTTATCGCGGTCAATCCGGTTTCCTTCAGGACCTTCAACTGGCGATAATGCACTGTGAAAATCTCACGATCCTCGGGAAGGGCATCACCACGCAGTTTTCCGCCCAGAATAAAGTGTTGTTCTTCTGGCAGAATATTCCATTTCAACCCCGATTTTTGGATCGCGAGTGGCATCGAAATTTGGTCGAGATAGGGTCGCTTTCCGGGAACATCTGGATGCGCATCAATGGTCTGCGCGACGTCCATCCAGACCTGCGGAAAGCTACGACCATCTGGGCTGCGGTATTGCTCGGGGAAGCTGAACAAACCTGAACTGAAATACGGTATGCGCTGACGTTCCCCGGACTGGCGTGCCAATTTGATACGCTCCTCTGGAATCGCCATATCGCAGGCGTCATAGATCAGGTTCCAATTGTCAGTTTTACCCCAGTTCATCGAGGCGGCGGGCGTCAGCGAGACCGCACCCGCCATGATAATATTCTCAACCCGGTTCTGGCGTAGGCAAAGAATGTCGCTGTCGAAGAAGGCTGAAAACTCAGTATCGCGCGGCTCCATCGTGGCGAGAATTTTGTTTCCATGCG
>JAUXWM010000092.1 GCA_030681375.1 Gallionella sp. | reverse complement strand
TGCCAGCTGGGTGATTTCCTTAGTCTTGACCCCCAGACCGGCATTGAACAGCAACAACGACAGCATCAATGGCGGCAAGGAAAAATCTATTTGATTTTGGAATAAGACGATGCCGCCCAGATCAACTTCACGCATCCAGATACCGAATCCTGGCAGCAAGGCGGCAATAAAATAGGAAGCGATGATTATGCAGATGAAATACCGGTGGATGGTATGCGTGAGGGTTTCGATCCAATGTTTTGCTGGGTTCATGGTTGATTTCCGTCTGAAAAGTAGATAACTGTAAATAACTGGGGTCAAATAACTGGGGTCACAAATAACTGGAAATAACTGGGGTCAAAATAACTGGGGTCAGGTACAAATTAAATACCTTCCCTTTTCTTACGCCATCCGACAGGTCGCCCCGCTTTTTTTGGCTCCAGCCTTCTGCCAGTCAATAACTCAATCTCATCCTTGAAGCGATCATGACCAATAGCCATTCCCTTGTTGACGCCGGACCTGATTTCTTCCAGTAAATCGCCTTCCACATGATGGGAAAACAAGGCGCGGTAATTTTTCATGCGCTCATCCTTTGTACACCCTAACCTCACATATTCCGGATGTGGTGTACACAAATCCGATGTCTTGCCCAATGCGTTGATCGGGTAGCTCGACCAGGCATACTCGCCCGGATCGTTAACCATTTTTGCTCTTACCGGATTCAATTCGATATACCGATAAACCTCTAGCAGGTATCTTTCTGCTTGAATCAAGCACGATTTGTAGCGTCCCTCCCAAAGCGTGCCGCTACGTCGATATTGATAATTGAAATACTAGACATCTTTCCTAAATGCAGCCATAGCGCAAGTTGACAAGGGCCGCCACAACATTCCATGTCAGCGAGTAATTTTTGTGTTTTCCCCGATAAACGTCCTTGATAATCCTAAAAATCTTGCATCGGCGGTTGACATGCTCAATGAAAACACGCTGTTTTGATAGCGCCTTATTATGGGCTTTGTCCTCGGTCGAGAGGGGTTGGCCTTTTTTCTTTTTGATGGGGAGGGTTGAGTTCTGATGGTGTTGATGCATCCCTTGGTATCCCGAATCCGCCAACAGCCGGGCATCGGGATGCAACAACAGGCGGCTGTCTTTAAAGACTGAAAAATCATGCTGCTGGCCTTTGCCCAACACCACGGAGAGAATGGTCAGCGTCAAGGCGCAGATCACGAGCTGTGCCTTGATCGTGTGGCGCTTTTTTTTTCCTGAGTAATACGCCTTCTGGCCTTTGACAGGGCGTTCGATGGGCTGCTCCGAGACATCAATGGCCAACGTTGCCGCCGGGTCTTCCAACAGCACCTTACGGTTGGGAAGCTTTTCGACCTTGGCCAACAGCCTTACGGTGCGGGCATAAACCTTATGGCAATAGGACTCGCTGATGCCGAAGACCACCGCCAGATTTATCAGGATCGGATAGTGGCGAAGGTAGTAAAGGGTCAACAGCAATCGGTCTTCCAAGGCTAGCTTGGAGTCTTTCCGTCCCCGTCTTGTCAACGGGTGGAGGGCCTTTTGTGCGTCAATGTAAGCACATAATTTTTTGTTGAGGTGTTGGAAGTCTTCTTTTGACAGACCGACCATTCGCATGAACTCTTCAGGCTTGTTTGTCGGCAGTTGGGCATAAGGGGTCATGGCTATCCGTGGTTTCAGAGGTCGGGATGTATTTTAACCCGATCAATATAGGTTAGCCCTATCACGATTATTTAGGAAAGATGTCTA
>JAUXWM010000091.1 GCA_030681375.1 Gallionella sp. | reverse complement strand
CTCGGAAACGCTCGTAGAAATAGTTTATTCTAATTACGTCTCCAGCAATGTAATCAATGTCTTTGTACAATACAGAATACTGCTCAAAAAACGGGTTAGCCGTAAAAACCCTCACCATCCGCGTTCCATCAGTGCTGTATTCCCATACGACCTTGGACCCTGAGCGGAGCGTCGTATACACGCCACCGCGTAACCTATCCACTATCTGCGCGTAGAGAAATCTAATCTGTCCAGTGTCCATATTGTTGGCAGTGGACGAAATGCCGTCTACATAGGCAGTCAAGATTAGCTTTTCAGGAACGTCCGCTCCTATTGTAAACTGCTCAACGGCTATGACCACAGCGCTACCGTAGGTGCTAAGGCCATTGTGTGTAATTGCAGTTTCGACTTCGCTGAACTCCGTGACGGCTCCAACCCCGATGTGTATCCGAGCCACGGTCAGATCGGCTATCTGTGCGGTATTGGTGATTACCGCTTCGGTCTGGATAAGCTTCGTGGCCGTGATGGATCCATTTACTATCAGAGATGCGCCCGACTTCTTCTGTACCTTAAATCCACCTGCACGGGCCAATCCTGCCCCACCAGCCGCGCGCGTCAGCTTAAAGCGCGCTCGACGTACTGTTGCCCCGGTCAGCAGGCTGATCGCGGTCAGAATGCCTGCGTAGTTGAGATCAGTGCGGGCCTGCACCACGGTCGAGGTCACGACAGATACGGCTCCTGCTCCATCGACCAATCCTGTTTCGATGGTGAGCGTTGCGGTTCCTTGGCCTGCCGCCGTAGATGACAAAAACGCTGCCCCGGAAACGAGATATTCAGTGTTCGGCTCAACACCAAACCAGCCCGTATCTACTGACTTGGCCGCAGCGTTTGCGGCGATATTGAGAAACTGCCGTCCGAGGCTGGCAGTTGTTGTGCCTATGAATGAAAACTCCGCGCTATCTGACGAGCTGTAAAACAGCGGGTCGAGCATGTCGAAATCAGGGAAAATGTTTCCGCTGTCTGAAATCCGAACAGAGGAGGCCAAAATATCAATATGCTTGGCGGAAAGCTTGATCGAGCTGGCAGGGCCAGTAACTGGATTGTCGGCGGCAACTATTTCCATACCTGCCGACGCGCCACCGGCACCGACACGCAAGCTATACATCGCGGCGGCATCATCAGCCAATTTGGCGACAGCCGATCCGGTTGCTGTGACAAAAGCCGACGCGCCACCGGCCACCACGCCGAGCTGCGTAAGAAATGTGGCAAAGGCGGTGCCCTCCAGCGCGGAAATGTCCAGCGCCTCGATATCGGTGA
>JAUXWM010000080.1 GCA_030681375.1 Gallionella sp. | reverse complement strand
GGGGCTGCCGCCCTCGGCCTGCTTAAGAATTGCGATGATCTGGCTATCTGAAAAGCGTGATAACTTCATGTAAAAATTCCTCTATTTCCAAGTGAGAAAATTCTACTTCTAATCGCAACTAATTTCAGGGGGGATTACCCAAGGAAGTCAAGGGCGAGTCGCCTTCCAAGGGCATGCTGCCTTATTCAACCGACTGGTTTATCAGCTGGCAGCCCAATATCCATTCATCCCTGTTCATGGGAATACACCAGTTTCTGATCAAAAATGCCGGGATAGACGGGGTGCAGGCGTTGATTACCGCTTATCGGCTCTATCTGGATCAGGTGCAGGGTCTGGAAGGTGGAGAGGCGGTCTTAAGTATTACCCGCGCCTGGTTCCTGGTGCGTTTTTTCAATGCAAGAATGATGCAACTGGTTCCCTGTCGTGAATGTGGAGGACATTTTGTCGCGCATACCAACGAACTGCACGCCAATTATGTATGCGGCATTTGTCATCCGCCCGCGCGCGCCGGGAAAACCAATGTCAAATCCAAATCCGCTCAGCAGGATATGTCAGTCGGCGTCTAAAATAGCTGGGAAAGCCTGCAGGTATCTCTGAGCAGTCAACCCCGTAGTCTTCAGTCGAATGCTGGGCGGGTTTCTGCTTTAAACACAACTAGTTCATTAGAATCGTCATTTTTGCGAGGGCGGGAATCCAGCCAGAAAAGTGCCGCGAAGCGGACTAAATCTCGGTTATGCACGCTTCGCGGTTTTGATCTGATGGACCATCCGGGTTAAAGCACGCTTGTCTCAGGCGTTCCGTCGCGAAATATACAGATTTGTGCGTATTCAATATTTAATTGGAAATGTCGTTAAGCAAATTTATTGTTGCTGGGTATAATCTGACATCATTCGTCGCGCTGATTTGTTCTAGAATGCGTCGGCAAAAAATAATTGAGGAGCGTGCATGTTAGTAATCGTAGGCTACGTAATAGTTATGGGGTCGGTGTTTGGTGGATTTGCCATGGCGGGCGGTCACTTGGCAGCGTTGTGGCAACCGCTGGAATTGCTGATGATCGGTGGCGGTGCGTTGGGTGCTTTTTTCGTTGGCAACAGCATGGGGGTCATGAAGGCAACTTTTAAAGACTTGCCCAGTATCCTGAAGGGGCCGAAATACTCCAAAGACGCCTACATGGAGTTGATGGCATTGTTGTACGAATTACTGACAAAAGTTCGCAAGGAAGGACTGATGTCTATTGAAGGCGATGTTGAAAAGCCTGAAGAAAGCCCGATTTTTTCCAAATACCCCAAAATTGTTGCAGATCATCATGTGGTTGAATTTATCACGGATTATCTGCGTATTATGGTCAGCGGCAATCTCAATGCCATGGAAATTGAAAACCTGATGGATGTCGAGCTTGAAACGCATCACCACGAAGCCATGATTTCATCGCATGTCATTGCCAAGCTGGCTGATGGACTGCCGGCGTTCGGTATTGTGGCGGCGGTAATGGGGGTGGTGCATACCATGGAGTCGGTCAGTCTGCCGCCAGCGGAATTGGGCATGTTGATCGCACACGCGCTGGTGGGAACATTCCTCGGTATTTTGCTGGCCTACGGATTCGTCGGTCCCTTGGCAGGTTTGCTGGAGCAGAAAGCCGAGGAGGGGGGCAAAATGTTCCAGACCATCAAGATTACCCTGTTGGCTAATTTGAACGGCTATGCACCCGCGATGGCGGTCGAATTTGGTCGCAAGGCGCTGGGTTCAACCGAGCGTCCGGGTTTTGCTGAACTGGAAGAGCACGTTAAGCAGAAACGATAAAAGCAGTAAGTGGTCAGTAGGGAGTCGTGAGTAACTTCAGCGCGACTTACCACTTACCACTTACCACTAAAAAATGGCCGAGGATAAAAATAAGCGACCCATCGTAATAAAGCGCATCAAGAAGGTGGCTGCGGGTCATCATGGCGGTGCGTGGAAGATTGCCTATGCCGACTTCGTGACGGCGATGATGGCGTTCTTTTTGTTGATGTGGTTGTTGGGTTCGACCGCTAAAGGGGATTTGAAGGGGATATCCGAATATTTCAAGACGCCGCTCAAAGTGGCTTTGTCAGGTGGTACGGGTAGTGGTGACAGCTCCAGTATTATCAAGGGCGGCGGTCAGGATTTGACGCGCAGTTCGGGGCAGGTGAAGTCCGGCGAGCTGCCCGCCGAGAAAAGAGTCATCAATATGAAGGCGGCACAGCAGGAATTTTTGCGCATAGAACGTGCAAAAGAGCTGGAAAAGCTCAAGGAATTGAAGTCCAACATCGAAAAATCCATAGAAAACAGCCCGAAACTGAAGCAATTCAAGGAGCAAATCTTGCTTGATATCACCAGCGAAGGTTTGCGCATCCAGATTGTGGATGAAAAAAATCGTCCGATGTTCCGCAGCGGCAGCGCGCAACTGGAACCGTACACACGGGAAATCCTGCGCGCAATCGGCCAGACCTTGAATGATGTCTCCAATAAGGTGAGTATCTCCGGTCACACCGATGCGGCGTTATACGGCGGTGGAAACCGGGGTTACAGCAACTGGGAATTGTCCGCCGACCGCGCCAACGCCTCGCGTCGCGAATTGATCTCGGGTGGCATGGCTGATGAAAAAATCGTGCGCGTGGTTGGTTTGTCATCTGCCGTGTTGTTTAACAAGGAAGATGCGATGAGTCCGGTTAATCGTCGTATCAGCCTGATAGTAATGAATAAGAAAGCCGAAGAGGCAGCCACGCATGACGGTGGTACCGTTGGTGTCGAGGCCGAGGGTGACGAGCAGGACATCAGCGAGGCTATCAATGAAGGCGTGCAGGCATTGCCTGCGCTTCCTGCAGCACCCCCGGCACGTTAGCCCGGCGCACGCACAAGCAGCGCTAGTCTGTGCAGGTTCGCCTGCATTGCGGCATCTCACTCGACTGAGCAGTTGTGAAGATGCGGCGTCATGCCCTCACATTTCAAATGTTAATCCCGCGAATTAGCCGCTTTTCTCTACGCTGTTCTCCTAAAGAAATCCCATTTTTTGCCGTTACACTAACTAGGCTGTGTAATTTTCGCGTATGCCTGACAGGGGAAGAATAATGAACAAATGGTGGAACAACCTTACATTAAAAAACAAGCTGCAATTTCCCATACAGTTGTTGCTGCTGCTGGTGCTGGTATTGGCGCAGCGCACGGCACTGGATAAATTCGAGGGGGTTGTGCTGGATGAAGCGCAGCAAAAAGCGCTGGTCTCCGCCGATGGCGTGTTGAACGGCCTTAATATGCTGATGATAAACGGTATTATTAGCGATGCCGAGCAGCGCGCCCTGTATGTCAACAAGATGGGTAACTCGGACAAGATCGATGAATTGCGCGTAATACGCGGCAAGCCGGTGCAGGATCAGTATGGCCCGGGTTTGCCTTCCGAACAGCCTGTCGATGCCATGGATCAGGCCGCGTTGCAAAGCGCGCAGGTGCAGACCCGATTGTCCGCGGTGGGCGGCAAGCAATTGCTGCGTGTGGTCGTGCCTTTCATTGCACAAAAAGATTTTCGCGGCACCAACTGCCTGATGTGTCACATGGTGCCGGAGGGTGCGGTGAACGGCGCGGCCAGCATTACCGTGGATTTATCGGATGAATTCGCCGTGATGGAGCGGGCGAATTATGTGATGTGGGGCGTACAGCTGGTTATGCAAGTGTTTCTGTATTTCGTGATAGGCTGGCTGATCAGTTTTATGACCCGCCCGGCGCGTGAATTGCTGGTCGCCATGAAAGCCATGCAGGATAGCGGCGATTTGTCCAAGCGCGTCAAGGTGCGCAGCGGGGATGAAATCGGGCAGACTGCTCAGGCATTCAACGACCTTGCCCAGAGTTTTCAGGCTATCGTCAGTCAGGTTGACGGGCACGCGGGACAGGTTAACGAGGCTGCGCACCGTCTGACTGGGAATGCGCAGGAAATCGCACAGGGTGCACAGCAGCAAAACGATGCGGCATCAACGACCTCGGATGCGGTGAGCCAGGTGAGCGTCAGCATCAATCGCGTTGCGGAAAGCGCAGGCCAAGTTGCCAGTCTGTCGAGTGAGAGTGCCGAACGTGCCCAGTTGGGGCAGGATCGCCTGCAAGACATGGTGCATGAGCTGGCGCGTGTGGAGAATGCGGTCAATGAAATCGCCAGTTCGGTGAGCGATTTCGTGCGCAGCACCCGCAGCATCACCAATATGACACAGCAAGTGCGTGACATCGCCGAGCAGACTAATCTGCTGGCCCTGAATGCGGCGATTGAGGCCGCGCGTGCTGGTGAACAGGGGCGCGGTTTTGCGGTGGTGGCGGACGAAGTGCGCAAGCTGGCGGAGAAATCGGCGCTCTCTGCCTCGCAAATCGATGAGGTGACGCAAACTATAGGCACGCAGTCAGGGCGGGTTGAAAAGACCATACAGCGCGGCATCGTCGCCTTGCAAAGCAGCCAGGCCCATGTGTCCGAAGTGGCCAGCGTGCTGAATGCGTCCAATGTCTCGGTGGAGGGGGTGAGGCGCGGTCTGGAAGAAATCGTCGGTTCGATCAATCAGCAACGCGATGCCAGCCAGGAAATCGCGCGCAATGTCGAACGCATCGCCAGCATGGCAAACAAGAGCAATCAGGTTGTGCAACTCACAGTGGATGAAATCAGGCAGATGGAGCTTATTTCAGAGAATCTGACTAAGACGGTAGGACGTTTCAAGGTGTAGCCGTGACATAAATTATCCATGCGCTGGCGGGATGCGTTTGAGCGGTATTGATGAATTGCCTATCAGTTGGATGGTACAAGGGAGAATTAAATGTTGAACAATATGAAAATAAGCAGCCGGTTGATCGCTATGCTGGTCTCGTTGCTGGTGCTGGTGGTGGTGGTCGGCGGGGTGGGGTTGGTGGGCATGAGCAAGGTGAATGACGGGCTGCACACGGTGTACGATGATCGCACCGTTCCGTTGATGGATCTGGGGCTGATCATTGATATGGCCAACCGTATCCGTACCAATGCTGTGATCGCCGCCAATGCTATCCAAACTGAGAACGCCGTAAAGGCCAATACAGACACCGTTAAGCTGGACGGCGAAATCGACACATTATGGAAAAAATACATTGCTACTACGCTGACCACGGAAGAAAAACAGCTGGCAGATAACTTCGGGCAGCAATGGAAGATTTACCGGGAGTCACGCGATGTCACCATGAATCGGGCGATGGAAGGTGATTTTGTCACCGCCAAGGAAAATGCCCGCCAGGACGCAGGCCCGAAATTTACTGCCGCGCGTGAAACGCTGTTCAATCTGATCGCGTTGCAGGGTGAGGTCGCCAAACAGGAGTATGAGGCGGCTGATTCACTTTATGAATTGACGAGTAATATCGCTTTTGCACTTACGCTGATCGGCGGTGGTATGGGTATTTTTCTGGGCTATTCCATCATCCGTGGCATAAACCGATCCGTAAATGAATTGGGTGGGGTGATGACATCCATGGCGAAAAACGGCGATCTGAACGTGCGGGCCAAGGTGTACGGGAAGGATGAAATCGGCCAGGCTGCCACGGCATTCAACGGTCTGATCGACGGTTTCGCCACGATCATCCGTCAGGTCAGCAACGGCGCGGGCACCGTGTCCGGTACGGCGGCGCAATTATCCGCGTCCTCACTGCAAATAGCGCAAGGTTCACAGTTGCAGAGCGAGGCTGCGGCTTCTACGGCGGCGGCAGTGGAAGAGATTACCGTGAGCATCAATTCGGTTGCGGCTAATTCCGAGGATGTCCGCAATCTGTCTGAAAAGAGTTTGCAGCAGACACGCCAGGGCAATCAGGATGTGACGCAGATGATAGGCGAGATTCAGCGCGTGCAGCAGGCGGTCAACCAGATCGCCGATTCGGTCAAGGAGTTTGTTGAAAGCACCCGTGCGATTGCCGGCATGACTCAGCAAGTCAAGGACATCGCAGATCAGACTAATCTGCTGGCATTGAATGCGGCTATCGAGGCGGCGCGTGCCGGTGAACAGGGGCGTGGTTTTGCGGTGGTGGCCGATGAGGTGCGCAAACTGGCAGAAAAATCTGCCAAATCAGCCAACGAAATCGATCTGGTGACCAATTCCCTGAACCAGAAATCAGGTGAAGTTGAGGCAACGGTGCAGCAAGGATTGCGTTCCCTGCAAGCGACGCAGGAGCAGGTTGAGCGAGTTTCCGGCGTGTTGACCGAGGCGGGAGAGTCAGTATTGCAATCCAGCCACGGGGTGAGCGACATCGCGGCATCGGTGGTCGAACAAAGCCTGGCCAGCACCGAGATCGCGCGCAATGTCGAGAAAATCGCCCAGATGTCAGAAGAAAACCATGCGGCGGTTGAGTCGAATACCCAGGACATCGTGCGTCTGGAGCAGTTAGCCAAAGAGTTGCAAACGGCAGTAAGCCATTTCCGCGTATAGTCACCCAACCAGAAAGCACGGTCATGCAAAACAAGAACGCCTACGTATCACAGAAGGAAGTGCCCTTCCCGGCGGATACGGTGCTAATTACCAAGACCGACACCAAGGGTGTGATCAGCTATTGCAACGACGCGTTCGTGGCGATCTCGGGTTACAGCCGCGCCGAGTCGATCGGCAAGAGCCACAACATCGTGCGCCATCCCGACATGCCGCCGCAGGCGTTCAAGTGGTTGTGGGACACGCTGAAATCCGAGCGCCCGTGGCGCGGCATGGTGAAAAACCGCTGCAAGAACGGCGACCATTACTGGGTGCGCGCCACCGTGGCACCTGTCATCGAGAACGGCCGTATCATCGGTTATGTCTCGGTGCGCAAAGCGCCGACTCGCAATCAGGTCGCGGAAGCCGAAACGCTTTATCGGGAACTGAACCAGTCCGGCGCTCAGATCGTCTCAAATTTCGAGCGTTTCAGGGTGAAAAACTGGTCGTTGAGCCACAAGTTGCAGGCAGCGATACAAATTCCCTTGTTGATTTTGCTGACAGTCGTGCAGTTTTACATGACGGATATGCTCAAAGAGGACGCGCTGAAGACAGCCGCTGAAAAGGGCAATCTGATCGCGAGCCAAATCATCGATAGCGGCAATATGTTGATGGTCACCGGGCAAATTAGCGACGCGGATAACCGCAGGCTGTTGCTGAAAAAAGTGACTGCTTCAGGCAATGTCAAAACGGCGCAGGTGGTACGGGTGCAGCAGGTGGTGGATCAGTATGGTGCCGGATTGCCGGACGCGCTGCTGAAGGATGATGCGCAACGCACGGCAATCGAAACCCGGCAGCAAAGCATTGCCTTTGCTCAGGATGCATCGGGTGATCCTGTCATGCGCATCATCACACCTTATTTGGCCAGCAAAAACTTTCACGGTACCGATTGCACCAGCTGTCATACCGTACAGGAAGGAACGGCGCTGGGCGCATCGGATGTGGTCATCGATCTCAAGCCCGAATTCGCGCGCATAGATGTGATGGAATTCTGGATGTTGATGGGGCAACTGGCGTTGCAAGTATTCCTGTATTTGCTGATTTCCTATTGCATACATAAATTTGTTTCCAGACCGATGGCGGTAATGGAAAAAGAGTTTCGCAATATCATGGAGGGCAATCTCGATACCGAACTCGATATTTCGGTGCGCGACGAGATGGGCATCTTGCAGTGCGAGATACAAACCATGCAGGCCTATTTGCGTACCATGGTCGATGAGATCGTTACGCCGGTCGCTTATATACAGGGCAGCATCAAGGATTTGGACTCCAGAGTAAATGGGGTGGCCGGTAATGCGCTGATTGAGCAGGATCATATTCAGGCGATTGCTGCCGCTATGGAGCAATTAAGTCAGTCGGTCGCCGGTGTGGCAGGAATGGCGGCAGATTCCCTGAGCGATGCAAAATCGACGCAACATATCGTCGAGGAAAATAGTCGCAGCATGGATATGAGCATCGCCGCAACCCGTCGAGTGGCTGATACGGTGCAAACGTCCAGCAAGACAATTACGGATTTGGGTTCATCCATACAGAAGATAGGCACGATTTCAAATGCCATCAAGGATATTGCCGAACAGACTAATCTGCTGGCGCTGAATGCGGCGATCGAAGCGGCGCGAGCCGGTGAACAGGGACGCGGTTTCGCGGTGGTGGCGGATGAAGTGCGCAAGCTGGCCGAGCGCACGGCGACCAGCACCAAGGATATCGCCAATACGATACGTGACATTAATACGATTGCAGATTCCGCAGTCAAGTCCATGCAGGGCGCGGTATCTGAAGTTGATAACGGAATTTCCCTGATACGCAAAAATGGTGACGGACTGAAAGAGATTATGGCGGCGACGGTCAATATGGCGGGGCGCATAGAACATATCGCCTCTGCATCCAGAGAGCAGTCGGTGGCGGGCGAAAGCGTGGCCAACAGTCTGGAGCGCATCACTACACTGGTGGAAAGCAATGTGCAATCCGCCCATGAGGCGAAGGTGGCTGCGGAAGCGTTGGCGACGTCTGCAACTGAATTGAAGAAAGCGGGCTACCCCTTGACCAAATGTGCAATGGGGTGAGGCAGGGTTCAAATACAGGACCGAGGTGCAAGGACTGAGGACTGAGGATAAAACCTTAGCCCTTTACTCAGTCCTCAGTCCTGCTTTTGCCTTCACTTAGTCCTGTATTTAAGGAGAAATAAATGTCCGATCTGTTAAAAAATATTGATGCCCGTACCAAGTTGGCGGGGACCAATAAGCTGGAAATCCTGATGTTTTCCCTGGGCAAGGATATGCGCACCGGGCGCGAGGAAACATTCGGCATCAACGTGTTCAAGGTGCGAGAAGTGATGCGTATCCCGGAGATTACACGCGCGCCGGAGATGCCTAATGCGGTTGAGGGAATGGTCAGTCTGCGCGGCGCGCTGGTTCCGGTGATCGATTTGGCTAAATACGCCGGCATGTCCATGGACTGCAAACCAGAAATCATGATCGTTACCGAATATAACGGCCATACGCAGGGTTTTTTGGTCAAATCGGTGGACAATATTTTGCGTCTGGACTGGTCAGCGATGCGCGTTCCTCCCGCCATGCTGATGGCTGAGATGGGCGGCATGGTGACCGCGATCACCGAATTGAAGGACAAGCGACTGGTGATGTTGCTGGATGTGGAGAAAGTGCTGGCCGACACCGGTCACTTTGACAGCGATGAGCTGATCTTCAAGAGCGTGCAGCCTCTCGGTAAGGCTAATCGTACGGTGTTTTTTGCCGATGATTCCTCAGTAGCGCGCAATCAGATTGCCAAGACGCTGGATGCGATGCAGGTCAAACATTTATCGGCAATCAACGGGCGTCAGGCATGGATAGAATTGGCCAAAATGGCCGATTACGCCGATTCGGCAAAGATTCCGCTAAAAGAGTTGGTGCAGGTGATTCTGACGGATGTGGAAATGCCCGAAATGGATGGTTACATGCTGACCCGCAAGATCAAGGATGACAAGCGCTTCAAGGGTATTCCCGTGATCATGCATTCGTCATTGAGCAGCTCTTCGAATCAGCAGCTCGGTAAATCGGTCGGAGTGGATGAGTATGTGCCGAAGTTCGAACCGCAAAAATTGTCGCAAACATTGGCAAGATTGTTGGCTTGACATGGAGTGCGGCGACGCGTCGCCGCTGATACAAAGCGCAGACGTGTCTGCGCACTCCAAAACAGGGAGAAAGAAATGAGTTATTCGGATCAAATGCTGAGCGACAATGAAGATGGCGTGCTGGATCATGTTGATGCGCGTACCAATCTGGTGGGCTCCAATAAAATGGAAATCCTGCTGTTCAGCCTGGGCAGCGAGGAACGGTTTGGTATCAATGTCTTCAAGGTGAAGGAAGTTTGCCCGGCGGGAAAGATTACCCGCACGCCGAATATGCCTGGCGGTGTGGAAGGCATTGTGTCCTTGCGCGGCAACGTCATGCCGGTACTGGATATGGCGACTTTTATGGATATACATCCGGCTGAGAAGCACCAGACCATGATGGTGGCCGAATTCAACAGCCATATTATGGGTTTTCTGGTGCACAGCGTGGATCGCATCATCCGGGTGGATTGGGATAAAGTGCGCGCCACTGAAGGGATGCTCTCGGACAAGACCGCACTGATTACGGCGATTACCGAATTGGCGGACGGCACCCTGGTCTCCATTCTGGATGTTGAGCAGATACTGGCTAATGCCTTTGGCGACGCCGTCGTCGGCAGTGTTGATCGCCTGGAATCCGACCATGATTTGTGTGTATTCTTTGCCGATGACTCCATGGTGGCACGCAGGAAGATAGGCGAAGTGCTGGATAAAATGGGCGTCAAACATATCCAGTCATCGAATGGCCGTGAAGCATGGGATAGGCTCAAGGCGCTGGCCGAATCCGCAGAGAGCAGCGGTGAAAAACTGCATGACAGGATACAGGTGATTTTGACCGATGCGGAAATGCCAGAAATGGATGGTTATGTACTGACCCATCACGTAAAAAATGATCACCGCTTTGACGGTATTCCGGTGGTCATGCATTCGTCGCTTTCCTCTGAGGCAAATCGTGCGATGGGGCGTCGGGCGGGCGTGGATTATTACGTGCCCAAATTTGATTCAATGATTTTGTCAACAACGCTCAGGCCGTTGTTGAGTTAATAAAGGCAGTTTTTAGTCGTTAGACGTTAGTTATTGGTTGAGGATGTCGCTGCGCGGTTTATAACTGGCGACTAGCGTCCAGCAACTGTATTTAGGAGATTGTCATGGGAATAGAAAGTACACGGTTTTTGGTGGTTGATGATTTTTCCACGATGCGACGCATCGTGCGCAATCTGCTCAAGGAGCTGGGTTTTGTCAACGTGCAGGAAGCCGAAGACGGGGTGCAGGCGCTGAGTAAGCTGCGTGCGGATACGTTTGACTTTGTCGTGTCGGACTGGAATATGCCGAACATGACAGGGATAGAGCTGCTCAGGTCGATTCGGGCGGATGCCAGCCTTAAGCATTTGCCGGTGTTGATGGTCACCGCAGAGGCGAAGCGTGAAAATATCATCGAGGCAGCGCAGGCGGGGGCATCCGGTTATGTGGTCAAGCCTTTCACGGCGGCTACGCTGGACGAGAAGCTGAAAAAAATATTCCAAAACATGAATAAGTGAGAACTGACATGGCTACCAATATGGCAATCCAGGAATGCGATGACCTAGAAGCGCTTTTCGACAGCATCGTTGCGGCGAATGTTGATGATGAACAGCCGCCTGAGCCGCGCTCAGCCCCTGGCATTGCTGCCGGGAACGGGATGAATTCAGGCAAGGTTATCAATCAGCTGGGGCAGATGGCGCGCACCCTGCACGATACGTTGCGCGAGCTAGGGCTGAACAAGGAAATCGAGAAAGCGGCTTCCTCTATTCCTGATGCCCGTGATCGCTTGAATTATGTGGCTACCTTGACGCAGCAGGCGGCAGAGCGGGTGTTGAATGCGACGGAAGCGGCACAGCCACTGGTAGAGAACATGGAAGTGGAGGCGGGTCGTCTGGCAGGGCAATGGCAGTTGTTGTTTGAGAAAAAGTTGAACGTGGACAAGTTCAGGACATTGGTCATGCAAACGCAGGCTTTTCTTGAGATCGTACCCAAGCAAACCAAGGCGACCAATGCTTATTTGCTGGAAATCATGATGGCGCAGGATTTTCAGGATTTGACCGGACAGGTTATCAAAAAGATTATCGAAGTCACCCAGCAAATGGAACAGCAGTTGCTGTCCCTGCTGCTGGAAAATGCATCGCCGCAGATCAGGGCGGAATTCGATACCGGATTGCTTAACGGTCCGGTTATCAATCCACACAAGCAGAATAACGTCGTGACCAATCAGGATCAGGTGGATGATTTACTGGAAAGTTTGGGATTTTGAAAGGTAGTCGCTAGTCGTTAGTCGCTGGTTGTTAAATAAAAACCGCGTAGCGACAAAACCAACTAGCGTCTAACGTCTAACGACTAAGAACTGAGGTTGCAAAATGAATGATTTTGTTGGCATGGAAGATTTATTAAGTGACTTTCTGCTTGAGGCGGGCGAAATGTTGTCCGATGTCGATAGCAAGTTGATGGATCTGGAAAAACATCCTGATGACAGTCATTTGCTCAATGATATTTTTCGCGGTTTTCACACGATCAAGGGGGGGGCGGGATTTCTTAACGCAACCGAACTGGTCACCCTGTGCCACTTGACTGAAAATCTGTTCGACAAGCTGCGCAATCGCGAACTAACCCTGAATGCTGAATTGATGGATGTCATTTTTGCTGCGACCAGCGAGGTGCGCAAAATGTTTGACGCATTGCAGCAAACGCAGCAGCCCCATGCCGCACCCATGCAGATGATTGAGGATTTGAAGGTTGCACTGACCGGGAAGCCCGTGCTGAGGGCCGAGGTAAAAGGACCGAATCAAACTGCTGTCCCTCCGTCCTCAGCCCCCAATCCTCAGCCTTCTGATGTGGATTGGGACGCGCTCTACAGCGCGCTGACGGGTACGGATATCGTTGAAAAGGTGGGAGCGACCCGCGATCCTGAACAGATCGCAGAGGCTGTTTCGGAAGAAGAATCGACCAAGAAGGCGTTCGGTCGTCGTACCAGCGATGTGCCGGGGGCGACGGTGGGGCGTCGCGACGGGGATGTGCCCATCAAGGAGGCCAAGGAATCTACGATACGTGTGGAAACCAGCAGGCTGGATCAGGTACTCAACCTTTCCGGTGAAATCGGCCTGACCAAGAACCGCCTCACGCATCTGCGTTCCAGCATTCTGCAGGGACGTAACGATGTGGATACCTTGCGTGAACTGGATCAGTCAGTCAGTCAACTGGATATGCTGGTGGTCAACCTGCAAAATGCGGTGATGAAAACGCGTATGCAGCCTATCGGTCGCTTGTTTAAGAAATATCCCCGACTGGCGCGTGATCTGGCACGCTCATTGGGCAAGGACGTCGAGCTGGTGTTGTCCGGTGAAGAAACTGAAATGGACAAAACCATGATCGAAGACCTGAATGATCCGCTGGTGCATCTGGTGCGCAATGCGGTCGATCATGGCGTGGAGACCATAGAGCAACGCATCGCTCTCGGCAAGCCGGAAAAGAGTCTGGTGGAATTGAGCGCGCGTCAGGAAGGCGATCATATCGTGATTACCATCGTCGATGACGGTCGTGGAATGAAGCCTGAGGTGATACGCAACAAGGCCATAGAAAAGGGTTTGCTGACCAGTGAGATGGCGAATACGCTGGATGAAAATCAGTGTCTGGAATTGGTTTTCCTGCCGGGGTTCTCGACCAAGGATGAAATCTCCAGTGTGTCGGGGCGCGGCGTCGGCATGGACGTGGTAAAGACCAATATTCAAAAGCTCAACGGCACAATCAGCATCGTTTCCGAAGTGGGCAAGGGTAGCGTGTTCGAGATTTCTCTGCCGCTCACGCTGGCGATTTTGCCGGTGTTGATTTTGCGTCTCGGCGAGCAGTCGTTTGCCGTGCCCTTATCCATGGTGCGCGAAATTCTCTCGGTATCGCAGGGGCAATTGCATCGTGTCTCGGGCAGGGCGACCATGGTAGTGCGCGGCGAAGTCCTGCCGGTGTTGCCTTTGTCGCAGCTGATCGGCTGGGAAGAGAGCGATAAAGAACCGGAAGTGGGCGTGCTGATGCAATTCGGCAATAACAGCTTTATTCTGGCAGCGGATGGCTTTGCCGGGCACGACGACGTGGTGATTAAATCGCTGGATACCTTCCGCCCTAAAGGCGTGGCAGGTGTGACGATGTCCAGTGAAGGCGATATCGTGCTGATTCTTGATATTAAGGAGTTGCTCAGCGAGGTGCGCGGGGTTTAGCCGGTTGTTGGTGACGGGCGCAATCCCGGTGGCAGCAGGCTGGATCCGAACACGGAAAATACAATGGCAGAAATAAAAGTCACACCCGGCCGCGAGTTTCACTTCACTACGCAGGACTTTGAGCGTGTGCGCAAGCTGATTTACGAGCACGCCGGCATCTCGCTCAATGACAGCAAACAGGAATTGGTTTACAGCCGTCTGTCGCGTCGCTTGCGTGCGACCGGCGTTCAGACATTCGAAGAATATTTGAAATTGCTGGAGCGTAATGATGTGCGCGAGTGGGAGGCGTTTGCCAACTCGCTGACCACTAACCTGACCTCGTTTTTTCGCGAGCAGTATCATTTTCCACTGCTGGCTGAGCAACTCAAAAAAATAACCCAGCCTCGTCCCATCGTGTTGTGGTGTTCAGCCAGCTCCACAGGCGAAGAAGCCTATTCGATGGCCATGACCGCGATAGAGGCATTCAACAGCTACACTCCCCCCGTTAAAATTATCGCTACCGATCTGGATACCGACGTGCTGGACATTGCGCGCAGGGGCGTTTATGCGCAAGAGCGCATCGAGAAAATGGATGAGGCGCTGGTCAAGCGATTTTTCCTGAAGGGGGCGGGGGTGCAGGACGGGTTTGTAAAAGTGCGCCCCGAACTGCAAAGTATGATCAGTTTTCGCAAGCTTAATTTGCTGGATGCAACCTGGTCGATAAACGACAGGCTGGATGCAATTTTCTGCCGCAATGTGATGATTTATTTTGATAAAGAGACACAGCTGGCGATACTGAAAAAAATGGCACCGCTATTGCGCAGCGATGGATTGCTGTATGCGGGCCATTCTGAAAATTTTTTTCACGCTGAAGCGTATTTCCAGCTGCGCGGCAAGACAGTGTACGAGCTTGCGCCACAGTTAAAGCTTACGCAAAGCCAGACCGGATAAACCCGCTACCTCTATGCGCGCCCACAAATGCGTCACGGTGATGATAAATGCCATACCCAGCCAACAATAAAATCAGCCTGCCGAGCATAGAGGAGCTGGCATCGGGACGTCGTGTGCTCAAGGCGGGCGGCGCGGATGCGGTGATTTCTTCTGATACATCAGCCAGTCGATCACCCGCTGTCGGGAAGTTGGTCATCGTGGGGGCATCAACCGGCGGTACCGAGGCACTCAGGGAGTTTTTGATCCCCATGCCGGCGGATGGGCCCGCGATCCTGGTGACACAGCATATGCCTGAAGCCTTTACCCATTCTTTTGCAGAAAGATTGAACAATCTGAGCAGGATGACGATCACCGAGGCGGTACATAACGAACGCATATTGCCGGGGCATGTGTATATCGCGCCCGGGCATTCGCATATGCTGGTCAGGCGTAGTGGTTCCAGTTATTTCATCGAACTGAATCAGTCCGAACCCGTGAATCACCATCGTCCATCGGTCGAGGTGCTGTTTCGTTCGGCGGCGCAGTGCGTGGGGGCGAACGCAATCGGAGTAATGCTGACCGGCATGGGCAGGGATGGCGCGGCGGCTATGCTGGAGATGCGCGAGGCGGGTGCCTATAACTTTACTCAGGACGAGGCCAGTTGCGTGGTGTATGGCATGCCGCGTGCGGCGGTTGAGATCGGCGCCTCGCATGAATCGGTTCCTGTCCGGGAAATGGCGCAGCGCGTGTTGGCGCGAGTGATGAATGGCGCAACGAAAAATCCTTTGTGAGTCGTTAAAAATAGTCTCGTTTTGCGTCGGAAATGCGTAAACACAGTTGCGCATTTACTTTATGTCCCGTTTTGAACGTATTGAAAAGCCAGTTAATTCCCTCGTTATTCGCCTGATTGAATAGTGCTGCTTCGCTGATAATCGGCTTAACCAGCGGAGTTCATCATGGCAGAAGATAGCGATCTAGAAAAAACAGAACAACCCTCGCAACGAAAACTTGACCAGGCAAAGGAAAAAGGTCAGGTTGCCCGGTCGCGCGAGTTGTCCACGTTTTCAGTATTGCTGGTGGGTGGAGGAACGCTGTGGTTCATGGGTGCATCGCTCACACAGCAGATGGTGCAGCTGTTGCATGATGGTCTGACGATCAGTCAAGATCTTGTTTTCAAGCCTGAATTGATCATTCCGCGTCTGTACGATCTTTCGCTGGATATGCTGATTACTTTTTCACCGGTGCTGCTGATGTTGCTATTGGCGGCCTTTTTTTCGCCCCTGTTAATGAACGGCTGGCTGTTCAGCGCCGATTCGCTGATGCCGAAATTTTCGCGCATGAATCCAATTTCCGGGATAGGGCGCATGTTTTCGGCACAATCACTGGTGGAGCTGACCAAGGCCATCGGCAAGGCGATTGTGGTGGGCGGAATCGCCACCTGGGTTATCTGGCACAACCGGGACGATGTGCTGGAGCTGGCAACGCTGTCGATTATCACTGCGATTCCTCAAATGGGTGCGCTGGTAGGCGGCAGTTTCATGGCTATTGTTGGCGCGATGCTGCTTATCGTGGCGATAGATGTGCCGTTCCAGCTTTATGATCACAACAAGAAGCTGATGATGACCAAGGAAGAAGTGCGCAAGGAGTCCAAGGAGACAGAAGGCGATCCCATGGTCAAGGGGCGTATCCGCAGCATGCAGCGTGAGATGGCGCGCCGCCGCATGATGGAGGCGATACCGACTGCCGATGTGGTGGTAACTAACCCGACCCATTATTCCGTGGCATTGAAATACAGCGACAGCGGCATGCGTGCACCGACGGTGGTGGCCAAGGGGTCGCATCTTATTGCGCAGCGCATACGTGAAATCGCCGCTGAAAACAATGTGCCTATACTCGAAGCGCCGCCGCTTGCCCGTGCCTTGCACAAGCATACCGAGATTGGCGAGTCCATCCCTGAAGCCTTATATACCGCCGTTGCCGAAGTGCTGGCTTACGTTTACCAATTGAAACGCTATCAGACTCAAGGCGGGGAGCGCCCCCAGCAACCGGCTGAATTGCCCGTGCCGAAAGAGCTTGATCCTGCATCAGGAGTCACATCGTGAATATAAACTCCGTACTGGGATTTTTAAAAAGCAGCGCGAATATGCGTGGCCTAGCCGGCCCGGTATTGATCGTCATGATTTTGGCCATGATGGTGTTGCCACTGCCGCCTATTCTGCTCGATGTGCTGTTTACTTTTAACATCGCCATTGCCGTGATGGTATTGCTGATTAGCATGAACACCACCAAGGCGCTGGATTTCCTGTCCTTCCCGACCATCCTGCTGATGACCACATTGCTGCGTTTGTCGCTTAACGTGGCTTCGACGCGCGTGGTGTTGCTCGAAGGCCATACCGGGCCGGATGCGGCGGGTAAGGTGATTGAATCATTCGGCCATTTTCTGGTGGGTGGCAATTACGCTGTGGGTATCGTGGTATTTGCGATTCTGGTGGTCATTAACTTTATGGTTATCACCAAGGGTGCGGGACGTATCGCCGAGGTGGGCGCACGTTTCACGCTGGATGCGATGCCCGGCAAGCAAATGGCGATTGACGCGGATTTGAACGCGGGACTGATCGGCGAGGATGTGGCGCGTAAACGGCGTGCAGAGATTTCCCAGGAAGCTGATTTTTACGGTGCGATGGACGGTGCGAGTAAATTTGTGCGCGGCGATGCGATTGCCGGCATTCTCATTCTGTTCATCAACCTGATCGGCGGGCTGATTGTTGGTGTGATGCAACACGATATGGACATGGCTTCGGCCGCCAAGGTTTATACCCTGTTGGCGATTGGTGACGGTTTGGTGGCGCAAATACCGGCACTGGTTATTTCGACTGCTGCCGGTGTGGTGGTGAGTCGTGTGGCCACGGATGAGAATATCGGCGAGCAAATGCTGGGGCAGTTGTTCAGGCAGCCGCAGGTTATCATGTTGACCGCCGCGATTATTGGCATGATGGGGCTGATTCCGGGCATGCCGCATTTTGCCTTTTTGTTGTTGGCGGGTGCGATGGTCTGGTTGGCTTACCACTTGTCACAGAAAACTGAAAAAGTAGCAGAACAGGAGCAGGCGGTTGCAGCGGAGACGCCTGTTATTACCGAGCCTGCCGATGCCAGTTGGGAAGATGTCGCGCAAGTGGATGTGCTTGGGCTGGAAGTAGGCTACCGGCTGATAGCACTGGTAGATAAGGCGCAGGACGGCGATCTGCTGCGCAGAATAAAAGGAATACGCAAGAAGTTCACCCAGGATATTGGTTTTCTTCCCCCATCCGTGCATATTCGGGACAATCTGGACTTGCGTCCGAACGGGTATCGCATCACTCTCAAGGGAGTGGAAGTGGGCAGCGGCGAGGCTTATCCGCATCAATTTCTGGCGATCAATCCGGGTAACGTGACGGGTGAGTTGATCGGCACGCCTACGCGTGACCCGGCATTTGGCCTGCCTGCCGTCTGGATTGATGCGGCGTTGCGCGAACAGGCACAGATCATGGGTTATACCGTAGTGGACCCCGGCACGGTGGTGGCTACCCACCTGAGCAATTTGATCAGCACGCGTTCAGCCGAGTTGCTGGGACGGCAGGAAGTGCAACAGCTGCTTGAGCACCTCGGCAAGTCGGCACCTAAACTGGTGGAAGATCTGGTGCCCAAGACGCTGCCGCTGGGTACGGTGCAGAAGGTGCTGCAAAATCTGCTGGATGAAGGGATGCATATCCGCGACATGCGTACTATTGTTGAAACGCTGGCCGACAATGCGTCGCGCAGCCAGGATGCCTATCAGCTGACCACGCTGGTACGAGTCGCATTGGGACCTGCCATTGTGCAGCAGTATTATCCTGCCGAACAGGAATTACAGGTGATTGGCATGGATAAGGAGCTGGAACATATCCTGATGCAGGCGATGCAGGCGAGTCAAAACGGTATCGGTATCGAGCCGGGGCTGGCGGATGCCGTGCTGCGTGAATCGCGCGTAGCGGTAGAGAAACAGGAGCAACTGGGCTTGCCAACGGTGATGTTGGTCCCGGCGCAATTACGCGATTTACTGGCGCGTTTTTTGAAGCGTTCAGTGCCCAATTTAAGAGTTATTTCACATGATGAAGTACCGGACTTTAAGACAATTCGAGTGACGGCATTGGTAGGAGGAACAGCATGAAAATCAGAAAATTCATCGCCACAACAGCGCGTGAGGCATTAAGAGAAATTCGCAGCGAGCTGGGTGAGGATGCCGTTATTTTGTCGAATCGAAAAACGGAACAAGGCGTGGAAATCGTCGCGATGGCTAACGATGAAATGGTGCGACTGTCCGGTGATGAGATGGTGAGACTGTCCGGCACAATCAAGCAAGGGCAAAAATTGAAGGCCAAAGAACAGGAATCCGCCAAAGCCGAAAAGGCAGCGGCTGAAGTGGTGATTGCGGCTGTTCCGGCGCCCGCTGTAACAACGGCGGAAGCTTCGATACTCGGCGAGATTAAATCCATGCACAGTATGTTGCAAAAACAGATTGAGACATTGTCGTGGAATAACGTGCAGCAGCGCGATCCGCAGCGTGCCGGGTTGTTGCGTCGCATGCTGAATTCCGGCTTCAGTACCTTGCTGGCGCGCCAGTTGTTGAACAAGATGCCCGACGGGAACGAGAGGGGTGAGGCCTGGATCAAGCAAGTGCTCAAACGTAATTTGCGGGTTGCGGCTGAGGAGGATGATATTGTAGTCAAAGGCGGGGTGTATGCGCTGATCGGCCCGACCGGCGTGGGCAAAACCACCACCACCGCCAAGCTGGCGGCGCGCGCCGTGGTGCGTTACGGTGCGGACAAGGTGGCGTTGCTGACCACGGATAGCTACCGGATAGGTGCTTATGAACAGCTCAAGATTTACGGCAAGATACTCGGTGTGGCGGTGCATGCAGTGAAGGGCGCCGATGATTTGCGACTGACACTTTCCGCGCTGCGTCACAAGCATCTGGTGTTGATTGATACCGTGGGGATGGGGCAGCGCGATGAGCGCGTCTCCGAGCAGAGCGACATGTTTGATGCGACCAGCGTGCAGCGTTTGCTGGTGTTGAATTCCACCAGCAGCGGCGATACGCTGGAAGACGTGGTGCGCATGTACTACAGCAATAAGGTGATCGGTTGCATTGCCACCAAGCTGGATGAGGCAGTTAATTTGGGGGCGTTGCTGGACGTGGTGATGCGTCATCGCATGGTGATGTATTTCATGGCAAACGGGCAGCGCGTGCCTGAAGACTTGCATCCTGTTAATATCGACGTGTTGTTGCACCGAGCCTTCAAGGCCGTGGAAGAAAAAACGCCGTTTACCTTGGAAGAACTGGAGTTTCCGATGATTATGGCCGGAGCGGTGGAGTCATCGACGAGTGAGGTGTCGTATGCACTCTGACAGTGCAGTTGTGAAGACATCTGCCGAGGAGGTGCTTGAGCCTGTCATGCCGCAGCGTCTGGGTATTGACGATCAGGCCGAAGGCTTGCGGCGCTTGCTGGTGCGTAATCAAACACAGGTGATTACGCTGGTAGCGGGACAACAGGGCCTGGGACGTACCAGCGCAACGCTCAATCTGGCCGCTGCGCTGTCCAGTGCCGGCAAGGATGTGTTAGTGTTGGACGAGAATTCGGCGCCGAATAATTTAACAGAGAGTCTGGGCTTGTTTGCGCGCTATGACTTGCTGGATGTGGCGCAGGGTAAATGCCAGCTCCGGGATGCAGTCTTGCAAGGGAAGGGGTATGCCGTGCTGCCTACCGCGCGTGCGATGCGTGCGCTGGCCAAACTGAATGCGGCAGAGCAGCAGTGTCTGGAAAATGCGCTATCCGAGGCGAGTGGCGGCGTAGATGTGATGCTGGTGGATGCCGCGATGCTGGCCGGGCAAGCCGTCGTATCGTCCAGCCTGGCCTCGGGGGTCAGGTTGCTGGTGGTGATGGAGGCGACAAGCAGCGGCATTACCGAGAGTTATTCGCTGATTAAACGCCTGGCGCTGGAGAATGCGCGCCTGCGGTTTGAAATCGTGGTGAACAAAGCGGCCAATGAGCAAACAGCCCGTTTGGTGTTTGGCAATATGGAGAAAGTGGCACGGAGTAAACTGGCTGCACGCCTGGACTATCTGGGTTGTATCCCGCTCGATGACAAGCTGAAACGTGCGACGCAATTGGGTCGGTCGGTAGTGGAGGCATTCCCGGCAGCAAATGCTGCAAGATCCTATGCGGCACTATCGCAAAAGGTGTTGCAAACGACGATGCAGCAGGACGAAATGGCAGGCGGAATTTCGCAGATGATGAAAAACTTGATCAAGCAGTTGGCGCGCCAACACGCAGTCGCCAGCCATTAGTCGTTAGCGGCTAGTTAAACCAGCAGACTAATAATCAACGTACAGTGACTCACGACTAAATTATGTATAACGCTTACGGATTGCAGGATAAAAATCAGTGCCTGCGGGATTATGCACCGCTGGTGAAGCGAATCGCGCATCAAATGATGAGCAAATTACCGTATAGCGTGCAGATCGATGACATCATACAGGCCGGCATGATAGGGCTGCTGGATGCCGCAAGCCGCTATGACGAAATACACGGCGCACAATTTGAGACTTATGCTACGCAGCGTATCCGAGGCTCCATGCTCGATGAGTTGCGCAGTGCAGACTGGTTGCCTCGCAGCTTACGACGTGAGATGCGGCGGATTGAACTGGCAGTCAGTCGCTTGCAACAAAAAGTGGGCAGAGCGCCGAACGAAACCGAGATCGCTAATGAGCTGGACGTCACGCTGGTCGAATACCAGCAGATGTTGCAGGAAGCGCGCGGCGCACAACTGGTGTATTACGAGGATTTTCATGACGAAGACCATGACGACTTCTTCGAGCGTTTCGAGTTCAGTGATGATAGTGACCCGATGGCTTTGTTGCAGGACGAGCGTTTTAAAGTTGAATTGGTACAGGCTATCGAAAATTTGCCGGAACGCGAGCGTATGTTGATGGGCATGATTTACGAACAGGAAATGAATTTGCGCGAAGTCGGCGAGGTGTTCGGCGTCAGCGAATCGCGCATTTCACAACTGCATAGCCAGGCAGTGGCACGCTTGCGCAGTTCGCTGAAAGGCTGCTGATGGACAAGCTGACGCTACTCGGTTTTCTGGTCGGATTGGTCGGTATATTGACCGGGCAGATTCTGGAAGGCAGCGATCTCGGCATTTTGTTTCAGGGTGCCGCATTCCTGATTGTATTCGGCGGCACACTGGGCGCGGTGATGGTGCAAAGCTCAGGCAAGGTGTTCTTTACCGCCGTCAAGATGGGGCGCTGGGCATTTGTGCCCCCGAAACTGGCGGGGCGCGACACGGTCAGACAGTTAACGGAATGGAGTAATTTAACCCGCAAGGAAGGCATGCTGGCCCTGGAAGCGCGTATTCCCGGCATAACCGACCCCTTTTTGAAAAAAGGGGTGCAGTTGCTGGTGGATGGTCACAGCGCAGACGAGATTCGTGCCGTGCTGGAAATTGACATCCACACCTGGGAACAACTGCGTTGGCAATCAGCGCGGGTATGGGAGGCGGCGGCTGGCTATTCGCCCACCATCGGTATTATCGGTGCTGTGCTGGGGTTGATGCATGTCATGCAAAATCTTACCGAGCCTAGCAAGCTGGGTGGCGGCATTGCGGTTGCCTTTGTCGCGACCATTTATGGCGTGGCTTTTGCGAATCTACTATTCTTGCCCGTCGCGAATAAATTGAAAGCGCTCATCATGCAGCATACGCACATGCGTGACATGGTGGTTGATGGTTTGTGCGCGATTGCAAACGGGAATAATCCGCGTTTGGTCGAGCTCAAGCTGGAAAGCTATCTGGTTTAACCATGGCACGCCGACGTAAACGCGCTGAGCACGATAATCATGAACGCTGGCTGATATCGTATGCTGATTTCGTCACGCTGTTGTTCGCGTTTTTTGTGGTGATGTACGCGATTTCCTCGGTCAATGAAGGTAAATACAAAACTTTTAGCGACTCGCTGAATGTCGCTTTTTCTCAACAGCCCGATGCGGTTTCGATCTCGATTGTGCCTAACCAGGAGGAGCAAAGACTCAAGGTGTTGGTGGATAAACGTACCGCGCGTCTGGTGGAGCAACAGCGCAAGGTGCAGGAACAAATGAAGGAAGTTCACGATAGTTTGCGTCAGATGATGGCGCCACAAATTGCCCAGGGACAAATTGGCATCTACCAGACCAAGCGCGGTGTGGTCGTGGATATCAGCGCCAGTACGCTGTTCAAGGAAGGTGAGGCGACCTTGCAGTCCGATGCGCAGGGCGTTGTGCAACAGCTGGCACGGGTTTTGAGTCAAAAGGAACAGTCCGTCGAGGTGGAAGGTCACACCGATGATGTGCCCATCAAGAACGCGCAGTTCCCTTCCAATTGGGAGCTGTCCTCGGGGCGTGCCAGCAGCATGGTCAAGACGCTTATTTCTTACGGGGTGCCGGAGTCACGTCTGATGGCGGTCGGTATGGCCGCAAATCAGCCCATCGTGCCCAATGATACGCCTGAGCATCGTGCTCAAAATCGCCGGGTCTCGATTACGCTGGTGTCACCTGAGTTTGATCGTTTGAATCCATCCGCACCACCGTAGGGTGGGCACGTCTTTGTGGGTCAGGGGCCGTAGGGTGGGCACGTCTTTGTGCCCACGCGGGTGATGTCCAACCCGCAATCAGAGTGCCCACGCGGGTGATGTCCAGCCCGCAATCAAACGTTGCCGAGTGATCTGCCGCTGCCGGGTGCAAAATTGGTTTGCCCGTCCGGGCCGTATAGATTGGCTTTGTTTACAGCCTTGCTGAGCACGGAGAGTGTTTGTTGATTGTGGCGCAGCTTCATCTGTATCAATTCGCCATTGATGTGATTGAGTTGCTGAGACTGTTCTGCGAGGCTACGTATTTCCTGCCAAAGCGCTAAACCTTGCACGCAGTTATTTGTCAGCCATGTCTGTATGGCGCTGCTTTCGAGTACAGGAAGGAATTTTTTCAGCAGGCGACGACGCCCTTCGGCGACTTCATTGAATTGCACGGCGTGTGTTGATTTTTGTTCGGCGAGTTCCAGCAGCTGATCGATAGCGTTTTCCGTCAATAACCGTTGCTCTTGCTTCAAAAGTTCGGCAAAGCCGCGTACCAGCCGCAGCTCTTCTGTCAGAGCGGTTAATAATTCCGGGCAGGAAGGATGGTTCAAATCTACGCTCTGCTGCCTATCAGATCACGCACACTTTGAATCAGCTGATCGGCTACCAGTCCTGAATTAACCTGAAAGCGTCCATCGCTGATGGCCTGTTTGATTTCGGCTACTTTGTTGGCATCCACGACCGGCGAGTTTGCCATGCTGGCTTCCATCTTGTTCAGCTGTGCCGCCGTTGAACCTAGCGATACGCTGGTGCTGGATTGTTGTGGGGTGGGGCTGGTTTTGGCATTGCTGGTGCGCGGGCCTTCAGTCATCAGGCCTGCGGGCAGCGGGGTCGTTGTTTTTTCGATTTTCATGATAATCCTCTCAGGCCGGTGGTACTAAAATTTAGGTAGTTGCCTTCTATATCGGAAGGATTCTGTAAAACTTTAGGGTAATTTAACATTATTTTTTAAGTTGTTGCCAGATTAACAAATTTTTCACCAGAGTTGACGAATAGGCGGTAGTTTTGCACATTGTTCTGCAAAACGGATGGATGATAAAAGTGGTATCTTCGCATCTCACGCCAACGGGTGCAGACTTCGGTTTTCTGCAAAGAAGAGCATGTTAAAAACATCAGAAGAAACACTTGATCCTGCGGATTGGCAGGATTTCCGCCTGCAAAGTCATCGCATGCTGGACGATATGCTCGATTATATTGAATCTTTGCGTGAACGCCCGGTCTGGCAGCCGATTCCTGTGGCGGTGCGCGAAGTTTTTCAGCAACCCTTGCCCGCACAGTCGGGCGATCTCGGGGCCGCGCATGAGATGTTTATGCATAATGTGCTGCCGTACGCAATCGGCAATGCGCATCCCGGCTTTATGGGCTGGGTTCATGGCGGGGGCACGCCGGTGGGGATGCTGGCGGAAATGCTGGCAGCCGGTTTGAACGCCAATCTGGGCGGACGCGAGCAGATGCCTGTCGAAGTCGAGCGCCAGTTGTTGCGCTGGGTGCGTGAGTTATTCGGTTTTCCGGAAACGGCCAGCGGACTGTTTGTCACCGGCACTTCCATGGCTAATCTGATCAGTGTGCTGGTTGCACGTACCGCCGCTCTGGGCGGCGAGGTGCGCGAGCAAGGCTTGTCCGCCGGACATAAACTGACCGCTTATACTTCGTCCAGTGCACATGTCAGTGTGGCGCAGGCTATGGATATGGCGGGTATCGGTACGGCTGCCCTGCGCAAGATACCGGTGAATGCGCATTATCAGATGGATATTGCCGCGCTGGAGCAGGCGATCGCGGCGGACAAGGCGGCGGGCATGACGCCGTTTTTTATTGCCGCGTCGGCGGGGACGGTCGATGTCGGTGCGATTGATGCGCTGGCTGAGATAGCCGATGTCGCGCAGCGTGAGGGTGTCTGGTTTCATGTGGATGGCGCATACGGCGCGCTCGGTCGGCTGGCCGCAGATATTGCGCCATTGCTGCAGGGTATAGAACGTGCCGATTCCATCGCTTTCGATTTTCACAAATGGGGGCAAGTGCCCTACGATGCGGGATTCGTGCTGGTGCGCGACGGGATGTTGCACTACAACACTTTTGCGTCTCCCGCAGCCTATTTGCAACGTGAAACGCGGGGCATGGCAGCAGGTTCGCCCTGGCCGTGCGATTTCGGACCGGATTTGTCGCGCGGATTCCGGGCGCTTAAAACCTGGTTTACCTTGCAGGTGTATGGCTCGGAAAAACTGGGGCAGGTCATTTCGAATACCTGTGCGCTGGCCAGATATTTGCGGCAACGCATCGAAGCGGAACCCGGGTTGGAGCTTATGGCGCCCGTTGCGCTGAACATCGTGTGCTTCCGCTATCGTAGCGCCGAGGCAGACAGGATCAACGCGGATATTGTGGTGGCACTTCAGGAATCGGGTATAGCCGCACCTTCAACTACGAGGATCAACGGGCAGCTCGCGATACGCGCAGCCATAGTCAATCATCGCACCCGGACTGGCGACATTGACGCATTGATAGCGGCGACGCTGGCATTCGGCGCTGATATTGAGCGCCAGGCTGAAAAATTTTAAAAAACGCTGGATAGTTATAGATAAAGCCGGGAATACAAGATGAAGATTGAGGTTGTTGAGCAGCAGGGCGCGAATCCGCCACTCATCGGTCTGGCCAGACTGATGCGCATGGCTGTTGCAGGAATGGATCTCGCCCCGCTGGGTGCTGAACTGATTGCGCGTGCAGGGGCTGATCCGCGCACGGCGGATGCCAATGCGCTGATGGACTTGTCCACGGTTTTGCAACTCAGGGGCGATCGCGAGTTGGCGCTGGAAATACAGTCTCAGGCGATAGCGATACAACAAATTTATTCGGCACCCCGTGGCCAGACAAGCCGGGCCGCCATCAGGCTGCTCGCCATCATGGGGCCTGGTGATTTGATGGCAAATTCGCCCATTGAATTGCTGCTGGAAGAGGTCGATGTCGCGCTCGATATAGTGTATGTGACGACTGAATTGGACTTGCCGGCGTGTTTGCCTGAGCATGATGTGCTGTTCGTCGCGATAGCCGAATCCGAACAAAATATTCCGCTGCTCGAGAAAATTCAGGCTGCCATTGCTTCATGGCCTCGTCCGTTGCTCAATGATCCTGCGCGGATAGCCCTGTTGTCACGCGACAACAATTGCGCATTGCTGAAGTCAGTGGCGGGGCTGGATATGCCGGTTACCGTGAGAATCAGCAGACAGCTTATGGAGCAGATCGCCGCTGGTGAGCGTTCAATGGCCGAGATACTTGATGATGGTGATTTTCCGCTTATCGTGCGTCCGGTTGATTCCCATGCCGGCAAGGGGCTGGAGAAACTGGCGGATGCGACCGCGATCGCGGACTATTTGTCTGCGGTCGCAAATGAGGAATTTTATGTTTCACGTTTCGTCGATTATCGCGGAACGGATGGATTGTTTCGTAAATACCGCATCGTGCTGATTGAAGGGCGACCATTCGTTTGCCATATGGGCATCTCTGACCACTGGATGATTCATTACCTGAATGCGGGTATGGCCGAAAGTGCAGAAAAACGAGCCGAAGAAGCTAAGTTCATGGCTGATTTCGACACTGATTTTGCCGTTCGGCACGCAGGAGCTTTCAAGGCCATCAATGAGCGGATCGGACTTGATTATCTGGGTATAGACTGCGCTGAAACCCGCGACGGAAAGCTGCTGATTTTTGAAGTTGACAGCTGCATGATCGTGCATGCGATTGACCCTGTTGATGTTTTTCCCTATAAACCATCGCAGATGCGTAAGGTGTTCGATGCCTTTCACCGGATGCTGGCCCATGCGGCGCGTGTCGAATAATCGTGGAATTTTCTGAGCACTCAGCTGGCATCAGCGCGCATCCATTTTCGACGACGGAGCAATTGCTGGTTTCCGGGGGCGATGCGCGCATCGCGCTCGATGCGCATAGCGGTCTGAATAAGTACGGTTGCCGTCCTTATCCTGATCCGCAGATGCTGGCACTGGGTTCCTCCACCGCATCGGTTATTTCAACGGCGAGTTTTGCGGCGGCAGGGCAGTTGCGTGATCGTCTGCTGCATGAATTGGGCGATGAACCTATTGAAGCGCTTTATGCGCGCGAGATGCAGCGCATCAAGATGGCATTGCTGTGCGATCTGACGGATATGGATATCGAGCTGGTGTTTGCCACCTCGGGCACGGATGCGCATTTTGTCGCCGCCCGGCATGTCGCGAATGCCAGCGACACGCCACTCAGGGTGGTGATGGTGGAAGAGGCGGAAACGGGCAGTGGTGTAGCGGCGGCACTGGCGGGGCAGAATTTGTCTGCCGGAACAGACTTTTCAGAGGCCATTGAAGTGTGCTCCGTGCCGCTGCGGGCGGCAGATGGCACGACGCGCCCGGCGGAGCATATCGATGCTGACGTGGCTGTGCTGGTAAACGAGGCTGTTGCGCAAGGCGGGCGCGTATTGCTGGTGATGGTGGATCAGTCCAAAACGGGATTGATCGCACCCAGTCCGGCTTGTGTTGCCGGCTTGCGTCACCGGCATCCGCAATGCGTGGATATTCTGGTGGATGCCTGCCAATTCCGCATTGCGCCACCGACCCTGCGCGCCTATCTGCAACAGGGTTTCATGGTCGCGCTCACGGGATCAAAATTTTTCACCGGCCCGTCCTTCTCAGGTGCCTTGCTTTTCTCGGCAAGCATGGGGAAACGACTGAAGCTGCGCACGGGTGATGATAGCAGCGCGGCAAATTTTGGTTTGTTGCTGCGCTGGGAAGCGGCGCTGGTCGAATTGCGCCGGTTTCGCGCAGTGCCCGAATCTGTCGTGGTCGGTTTCATGCGCGCCTTTGAGCAGGCAGTGCAGCAGCGGTTGATGAATGATAGTCGCTTCGAACCGCTGGAGGTTCCATCGCTGAAGCGCGAGCCATTCACAACGCAGCAGAGCTGGGATCATATCCAGAGCATCTTTCCTTTTGTGCTGTATCGCCCTAGAACGGCTGCCGGGCGTATCCCGCTCAATCGTGACCAAATGCTGCAAATTTATCGTCAGTTGCCCATGGATGTGGATGGCGCTGTGAGCCTGCGTTGCCAGCTCGGACAGCCGGTTGCCTGCGGCACGCGCGAGGGTGTTCCGGTGAGTGCATTGCGTTTGTGCATCAGCGCGCGGCTGATCGGTGATGCCTATGAGGAAAAAGGCATAGACGGGGTTATTGATGAGGCTTGGGCTGCGCTGGATAAAATCGCATGGTTGCTTGATCGGCTCAACGACTAGCAAATGAGTGCAGTGATCAGGGTGTGATCTGGGCTACACCGTCCGCCACGGCCATGCCGCTGATGACGCGGCCTGTAGAGGTGCGTATCTGCACGGATTCTCCTTCGCTGGCATTATTTAGCGCCACGCCCGCGCTGCTGATGCTAAAACCACTGCCTTGCACGGATAGTCGCACGGATTGACCTTGCTTGATGCTATAAGGCGCGCGCAGCATGCTTTCACGCAGTATGGAGCTCGATGCGATGCTGTAGCGCAACACTTTTCCTATCACTAGCTTGCTGTCCGTGATGCCGCCAGGCTGTGTGGTTTCGGTGGTGAGTCGTGCTATGTCCTGTTCGCGCACGATTTGCCCTGCCGTCAGCGGATGTGCGCTGATCAGCAAATCGCGGGTTATTTTGATTTGCACCGGGATGAACAAGCTCCAGCCATTCGCCTCCATGCAGCGCACACCTATGGAAACCCGCCCTATCAACTTGCTGCCAGCCGGCAGGAAGGCTTCTATCCGGTCGCATGCGCGCAAGGCGATGCGGCTATCGATTTCATCCACATGATAGGCGATCTTGCCGGGAAGATCGGCGGTTTGCTGTTTCACGAAGCTGTCTACCGTCTTTTTCAGCAGGGCGTGATCCTGCTGCGCAACGGCGCTGGCACAGTATAGAAACAGACAGGCTATCAATAAAAAGTTTTTCATGGGCATCATTGTGCGTGTCGCGGGCTATTTAGGGAAGGGTTGAATAGCCCGGAATTAAGGGGGAAAGTCATCGCTAATCGGTAGATAAGAATTTTCAACGCGTCGTAGTATTGCTATCAAGCACGTTATAGTCAGTGAAAAGGAGGGCGTTATGATCAACAAATTGGATGAGTCCTTGCGTTTTCAACAAACCGCATTGAGCCTGCGCGGTGCGCGTCAGGAACTGCTGGCTTCCAATATCGCCAACGCCGACACCCCTAACTACAAGGCGCGTGACATTGATTTTGCCAGTGCCTTGCAAAATGCCGTCGCCGGGTCTGCTGCAAAACTGCCGGTTGCGCAGAGTTCAAACAAGCATCTGGAAGGTAATGCAGGCGGTTCAGTGATGGGCGCGCCGGTGCTGTACCGCAGGCCGGTGCAGCCGAGTGCAGACGGAAATACGGTTGATATGGATGTGGAGCGCGCGCAATTTGCCGACAATGCATTGCGCTACGAAGCTAATGTGCAGTTCGTCAGTGCCAAACTGAAGGGCATGTTGACGGCGATACAAGGCTAAATGTAAAGGAGGTTGAGCAATGTCTCTATTCAATATCTTTAATGTGTCCGGTTCGGGCATGGCTGCCCAGTCGCAGCGGTTGAATGCGGTTGCCAGTAATCTGGCGAATGCGGATAGCACCACCAGTGCCGATGGTCAGCCCTATCGCGCCAAGCAGGTGGTCTTTTCTGCCACTCCCATGGGCAGCGCGCAAGGCGTGAAGGTCGTGGCCGTAGCCGAAGACAAGTCGCCGGGCAAAATGATATACGACCCCAAGCATCCGATGGCCGATGAGAAAGGCTACGTGGAGATGCCCAATGTAAACGTGGTGGACGAGATGGTGAACATGATCTCGGCTTCGCGCGCCTACCAGAATAACGTGGATGTGTTGAACACATCGAAAACCTTGTTGTTAAAGACGCTGGCTATCGGGCAATAAGGGCGTGCTGCAACCGCGCCGTGATTAACAACTGACAGGAAACCATCATGATTAATGCCACAACGGACACCAGTAACTTGTTTGCACCTGCAAAGGCGAGCACGACTGCAGCAAAGACGGTCAATGAGCAGGATCGTTTCATGACCTTGCTGGTTGCGCAGATGAAAAATCAGGATCCGCTCAATCCTATGGATAACGCGCAGATGACATCGCAACTGGCACAAATCAGCACGGTGAGCGGCATTGATAAATTAAACACCACCTTGCAGGCATTGAGCGACAGCATGGCGCCGAATCAGACGCTGCAGGCCGCCAGCATGATAGGGCACGGGGTGATGGTTCCGGGCAATGGTGTTGATCTGGCCAATGGTCTGGCTCTTGGCGGTTTTGAATTGACGCAGCCTGTGGATGGTGCAGCCGTATCGATATACAACCAGGCGGGAGAGCTGGTGCGCAGTATCGATATCGGCCCGCAGCCGGCGGGTTTGGGCAAGTGGCAATGGGATGGCAAGGATGGCGCGGGAACAGTCATGCCGGATGGTAGCTATAGTTTTGAGGTCAACGGGGCGCAGGGCGGGACGAGCGTGGCTGCGACGGGATTGCAGTTTGGCGTGGTGAGTAGCGTCACTCAAAGCGCGCAGGGGGTGACTTTAGATGTCGGGCGGTCGGCAGGTGTGGCGCTTTCGCAAGTTAAACAAATTCTTTAAGGAGTAAGTCATGGGCTTTCAAGTAGGTTTGAGCGGTTTGAATGCGTCATCCAAGCATCTGGATACCATAGGCAATAACGTAGCGAATTCCAGTACCGTGGGTTTCAAACAATCACAGGCACAATTCGCCGATTTGTTTTCAGCGTCCCTGAATGGTTCGGCTGCCTCACAAGTCGGCGCCGGGACTAAAATTTCCGGCATCGCGCAGCAGTTTACCCAGGGAAATATTACCAATACCAATAATCCTCTGGATACGGCTATCAGCGGTCAGGGTTTCTTTCGTATGGTCGATGCGGACGGTGCCGTTTTATACAGCCGCAACGGCCAGTTCCAGATGGATAAGAATGGATTTCTAGTCAATAATCAGGGGCACAAAGTGTCCGGTTATCTGCCGGATGTCAATGGCGTGATTATCGCCGCACAGCCTTTGCCGCTGCAAGTCAACTCGGCGGATTTGAAGCCGAATGCGACCACCACTGCAGTGATGGGCGCAAATCTGGATTCTCGCGCCACCGTGCCGTTTACCGCTGTTTTTGATGCCGCCGATCCGACTTCGTACAATAGCTCAACGTCACTCTCGGTCTACGACAGTCTGGGCGCCAGCCATGTGGGTACGATGTATTTTCAGCGGCAGCCGATTGCACCTACGACAGCGCCAGCCATTATTCCGGTCGGCGCGACTACGGCGACCGTCGCCTCCAGCGCAGGCATGGCAGTGGGTACGACTATCACTATTCCGGGTGCCGGCCCGGCAGGCGCCGCATTGCCGGTTGTGCTTAGCGGCATCGCCGGCAATGTGCTGACTTTTACGCCGGCCACGACTACGGCTACATTGGCTGGCGCGGCGATAACTTCTGACGCGCCATCGGTCAACTGGAAGACGTTTATGACTGTGGACGGGGTGAATGTGGCAGGCGTGGCCACCCCCGAACTGGCAACACTGACATTTGATGCGCTGGGAAAGCTGGTTTCGACCACGCCGGCTTCCGTGCCGGTTGGGACGGTGTCTTCTGCGGCATTGTTTCCTCTGTCCACTACGGTATCGCCGACCCAGGCGCTTACCTTTGATTTTGGTTCGCCAACGGCAGGCACGACGCAATATGGCGGCAATTTCGGGGTCAATACCTTGACGCAGAACGGTTATACATCGGGGCGTCTAAACTCGACCAGTACCAGTCCGGATGGCACGATTTTAGGGCTTTACTCCAACGGGCAATCGCGTCCGCTGGGGCAAATACTGTTGACCAACTTTACCAGTCCGCAAGGCTTGCAGCCGGTGGGCAATAACGAATGGGTGGAAACTGCCGCTTCAGGCGGGCCGCTGTCAGGTGTGCCGGGATCAAGCAGTCTGGGGTTGCTGCAGGCCTCAGCGACCGAAGATTCCAATGTGGATTTAACCGCTGAACTGGTGAATATGATTACCGCGCAGCGCGTTTATCAGGCCAATTCACAAACCATCAAGACGCAGGATCAGTTGCTGCAAACCATCGTAAGTCTGAGATAAAACCAATTGCTAGTAGCTAGTAGCTAGTAGTCAGGAGTATGCAATGGACAAGTTGATTTATACCGCGATGACCGGTGCTTCTCATGTGCTGCAGCAGCAGGCGGCGGTGTCGGAAAATTTGGCGAACACCAACACACCAGGGTTTCGTGCGACGTTGAATACCTTCCGTGCCGTGCCGCTGGTCGGTGAGGGCTTGCCTACGCGTACTTTCGTGGTGGATTCAACTTCAGGTTCGGATTTCACGCCGGCTGCTTTTCAGCCCACCGGACGCGAGCTGGATGTGGCGGTAAATGGTGCCGGCTGGATCGTGGTGCAGGATGCGGACGGTAAGGAGGCATACACCCGTAATGGCAGTCTGCAAATCAGTTCGAACGGAGTGTTGCAGACACGCACCGGGCTGAATGTGCTGGGTGACTCGGGGCCGATCACCATCCCTCAGGGAGTGCAGGTCACCTTTGCCAAGGACGGTACGATTTCGGCTGTTCCTGAAGGACCGCAGGCGGCCTCGGTATCAGCCGTGGGGCGCCTGAAACTGGTTAACCCGCCTGCAGAGCAGCTGGATAGGGGCGGTGATGGCCTGTTTCGTTTAAAGGACGGTTCTGCGGCGGCAGTGGACGCAAAAATAGAAGTTGTTCCTGGCAATCTGGAAGGCAGCAACGTGAGTACGGTGGAAATGCTGGTGGACATGATTTCACTGGCACGCAAATTCGATATGCAGATGAAAATGCTGCAAAGTGCAGATAACAACGCAAAGCAGGCTAGTTCGATAATGAGCATTGCTGGATAGTCGTTAGTCGCTAGTCGCTGGTTTTTAGTTAAGGCAAAACCAGCGTAGCTGACAATTCGACTAACAACTAACGACTAACGACTGAGGTTAATAATGATACGTTCTCTATGGATTTCCAAAACAGGTCTGGATGCGCAGCAAACCCAGATGGATGTGGTGACCAATAATCTGGCCAACGTCAGCACTAATGGTTTCAAGCGTTCACGCGCGGTATTCGAGGATTTGCTGTATCAGACTATACGTCAGCCCGGTGCGCAGTCATCTCAGCAGACTCAGATTCCGTCAGGTTTGCAGATCGGCACCGGGGTGCGTCCGGTAGCCGCTGAACGGATACACACTCAGGGTAATTTGCAACAAACCGGCAACCAGCTGGATGTGGCGATACAGGGAAGCGGATTCTTTCAGGTGCTGATGCCGGATGGCTCGACCGGGTACACGCGCGATGGCTCGTTTCAGCGCGATAGTCAGGGACAGATGGTGACGGCGAGCGGTTTTCCCATTCAGCCTGCCATTACGCTGCCTGCTAATGCCATCTCGGTGACTATCGCGCGTGACGGGGTGGTTTCGGTGACTCAGCCTGGCGTGGTCGCTCCCGTTCAGGTCGGCAGCATGCAGGTGGCGAGTTTCATCAATCCGTCTGGTTTGCAAAGCATGGGTGAGAATCTGTATCAGGAAACCGCCTCTTCGGGTACGCCCAGTACCAATGTGCCGGGAACTAACGGCAGCGGTTTGTTGAGTCAGAATTATGTGGAAACCTCCAATGTCAATGTGGTTGAAGAGATGGTGAATATGATACAGACGCAACGCGCCTACGAGATTAATTCCAAGGCAATCACGACCTCGGATCAGATGTTGCAAAAATTATCGCAGATGTAATGTTCAGTTTAAGGGGTAATAAAGTGAAGAACGAGAGAAAATTGGCAATAAGCTGGCACGCTGTGTCTGCGACCTTTTTTCTTTTGCTGGCAGGCTGCGCCAGCACGCCGCCGACCAGCATACACCAGCCGATGACGGCAAAACCCGTAGTAAACCGGGCTGTGGTTGTGCCGGCAGACGGGGCTATTTACCATGCGGGGATCAACGAGCGTCCGCTGTTCGAGGACAGACGTGCGCGCAACGTGGGTGATATTCTGACGATCAATATCGTGGAAAAAACCACCGGTAACCGTAAGAGCAGCAGCGGTTCCACCAGCGCGAACAGTATAGCCGCGACCACGCCGAACGTGACCGTCGGCCCGCTGTCCAAGCTGCTGTTGAAAGCCTTCTCCATGGATAGCAGCAGCAGCAATAAGGCATCGAACACCGGATCGGGAGCAGCGAGTGAGGATATGACGGGTACGATAGCGGTAACCGTGATCGAGGTGCTGGATAACGGTAATTTGCTGGTGAGCGGTGAAAAACAGGTGGCTTTGAATCAGAGCGATGAATTTATACGTTTTTCCGGCGTAGTCAATCCCATCAATATATCCAATCTGAATACCGTGCAGTCTCCTCAGGTGGCTGACGCGCATATCGAATACAAGAATGCCGGTGCGATGAATGAGATGGCGAATGACGCCAGGACGCTGGGATTTCTGGGCAGGTTCTTCCTGTCGGTATTGCCGTTTTAGGAAGCAGGACTGATGCCGCAGGGGCATTCCCACGAAACAACGGAGCTGAAGCTCCTGTTTCTGAGTGAAGGACTGAGGGAAAGACGGGGCGGTGGGGTTTTTTTAATCCTCAGTCCTCGTTCCTTCGCTCAAAACAACGAGCGCAAAGCGCGACTATATTTTTAGGCGAAGGCCCTTGCGGTCTCAGTCCTGTTTAAAGAGGGTTAAGTGATGAAACAATTTTTTTCGGTGTTGTTGCTGGTGCTGTTGCCGTTATCGGCCTCTGCTGATCGCATCAAGGACATGGCGAGCATACAGGGTGTGCGCGATAACCAGTTGCTTGGTTACGGACTGGTGGTCGGACTGGACGGCAGCGGTGATCAGACGACGCAGACTCCGTTTACCGTGCAGAGCATCATCAGCATGCTGTCGCAAATGGGCGTCAACCTGCCGCAGGGCACCAGTTTGCAACTCAAAAATGTTGCGGCAGTGATGGTGACGGCCACGCTGCCGCCCTTTTCCAAACCCGGTCAAACGATAGATGTTACGGCTTCCTCGATAGGCAATGCCAAGAGTCTGCGCGGCGGAACTTTGCTGATGACGCCGTTGAAGGGCGCGGATGGCAAGGTGTACGCGATGGCGCAGGGTAATGTGCTGGTCGGCGGCGTGGGTGCGGCTTCGGGCGGTGCTTCGGTACAGGTCAATCATTTGAGCGTCGGGCGTGTGCCGGCAGGAGCCACCGTGGAGCGTGCCGTGCCGACGGTGCTGGGGCAGGGGGAATATATCCATCTGGAACTGAATAGCAATGATTTCACCACGGCTTCACGCGTGGTCGATGCGATTAACGGACAAATACTTCCCGATATAGCCGTGGCACTGGATGGACGCGCGATACAGGTTCGCGTGCCGCAGGGGAACGGGCTGGTCGCCTTTATTTCCAGAGTCGAGAATCTGGAGATCAATCCGGCGCAAGGGGTGGCTAAAGTAATTATCAATGCGCGTACCGGTTCGATCGTGATGAATCAGGCGGTTACGCTGGATGCGTGCGCGGTGGCGCACGGTAATCTGACCGTGGTTATCAATACCGACAGTGCGGTGAGCCAGCCTAATGCACGCTCCGAAGGGCAGACGGTGGTAACCGACAAGACCACGATAGATGTACAAAGCGACAAGGGCGGTCTGGTGCAATTGCCCAAAGGCGTGTCCTTGAGTGATGTGGTTAAGGCGTTGAACGCGATAGGCGCGACGCCGCAGGATTTGCTGGCGATCTTGCAGGCGATGAAGTCGTCCGGGGCGCTGCATGCGGAGTTGGAGATCATCTAAATGATAGACTCACTGAAGACAACAGCAAGTTTGGCCATTGATACCCAATCGCTCGGACAGCTGCGTGCGCAAGCCAAGCAATCGCCCGATCAGGCGCTCAAGGCGGCGGCGCAGCAATTCGAGGCTGTTTTTATGAACATGATGCTCAAAAGCATGCGTGAAGCCACGCCGCAGGACAGCATGATGGACAGCGATCAAACTCGGATGTTTACCGGAATGCTGGATCAGCAACTGGCGCAGAGCATGTCCACCCGTGGCATCGGTCTGGCCGACATGATGGTCAGGCAATTGGGCAACAGCGGTCAGGCCGGAATGCCCGCCGCAGCCCTCAATCCGCTCACCTCAGTCCTTCATTCAGAAACAGGAGATTCAGCTCCGTTGCTTCGTGGGAATGCCACTGTGGCTTCCGTCCTCAGTCCTCAGCCCTCAGTTGTACCTTCTGCCTTTAATGCAACGACGCAGCAGGACTTTGTGAACAAGATGTTGCCGCATGCCATGCAGGCGAGTCAGGTGAGCGGTGTTCCGCCGCAGTTGATGTTGGGGCAGGCTGCACTGGAAAGCGGCTGGGGAAAGCGCGAAATTCATATGGCGGATGGCAGCAACAGCTTCAATCTGTTCGGCATCAAGGCCAATGCCGGCTGGCGTGGTAAGGTGGCCGAGGTGATGACCACTGAATATAGCAATGGCGTGGCCCACAAACAGGTCGAAAAATTTCGCGCATATTCCTCCTATGCGGAAGCGTTCAAGGATTATGCGGGTATGATGAGCAGCAATCCGCGTTACGCGAATGTGATGCAGCAGGTAGGCAGTTCGTCCGGAATGGCGCAGGCATTGCAGAAATCAGGCTATGCAACTGATCCGAAATACGCAGAAAAATTGGTGAGCGTGATGAGGCAGATGAATATTGCCGGTTAGTTGATTCACTCTTTATTTTGCGGGTTTTGGCTGTCTGGTCGAATGGTTAGTAGTACCATCAGGGAACGGGTATGACTGGTTCATATCAGTTTTTTCGCCATGCCCGTTAATATCCCCTAAAGAATTTCAGAGGTGTGCCGATAAACTGCACAAGAGGGTCGGTGGGCTGACAAAGGAAAGATCATGGGAAGCAATATATATAGTGCCTCGTTGAGTGGCATGAATGCAGCGCAGTACGGGTTGGCCACGACCCAGCATAATATTGCCAACGCAAGTACGCCTGGCTATACCCGCCAGCAAATGGTGGTCACTGCACGGAGTTCGCAGGCGACAGGGGCCGGTTTTGTCGGGCAGGGTGTTGATGTCGGCAGTGTAGTGCGTATCTATGACGAGTTTTTGACGACCCAGGTGCGTCAGGAGCAGAGTCAGGCCAGCTATTTGAGCACCTATCTGTCTTCCATGCAGCAGATAGATAATCTGGTGGCCGATCCGGCAACCGGTGTTTCGCCCGCCATGCAGGACTTCTTCAATGCGATGAACGGGGTGGCCAATACTCCCGAATCTATTCCTGCGCGTCAGACGGTATTAAGTTCGGCGCAGGCCGCCGTGAACCGTTTTCAGTCGATGGACCAGCGCCTGAACGACATTTCAAATGGCTTGACCGGGCAGATTGCCGGCAGCGTGCAGATGGTAAATACCTATGCGACGCAGATTGCCGCCCTGAACGGCAACATTAAAAGCGCACTCTCCATGTCTCAGGGGCAGCAGCCTAACGATTTGATGGACCAGCGCGACTATCTGGTCAATCAGTTGAACAAGGAAATAAAGGTCTCGGTTCAGCAGCAGAGCGATGGCTCGATGAGTGTGTTTGTGGGCAACGGTCAGGCTTTGGTGATAGATGAGAAAGCCATGGCTTTGCAGGTGGTGCAATCACCCGTCGATCCGAGCAAGGTCAATATTGCCTATTTGAATAATGGCAAAACCACTTCCCTGCAGCAAAGCAGTCTGCAAGGCGGTAGTCTGGGTGCCTATCTGACTTTTCGTGATCAGAGTCTGGAGCCCGCGCGTAATGCATTGGGACGTGTAGCATTGGGGTTTGCCGCCAGCATTAACCAGCAGAATCAATCAGGGCTGGATATGAATGGTGTGCTGGGTGCTAGTCTGTTAAATTCTGCCGCGCCACGCGTGGATAATGGGGTAAACAATACCGGCACCGCTTCTGTAACGGCTGCAATTACCAACGTATCGGCGCTGACCACCAGCGATTATCAGCTCAGGTTTGATGGCGCAAACTACACCATGACGCGTTTGTCGGATAATGTTGTGACCAATCTGGGTGCGACGCTGGTACCCGCGCCAACGGTGGATGGTTTTACCGTTAATCTGGCGTTTGGTGCGATGGCAGCAGGAGACGGTTTTCTGATACGTCCCACAGCCAATGCGGCAAGAGATATTGCGCTGTTGACAACAGATCCACTCAAGCTGGCTGCGGCTGCGCCGATGCGCACCAGTGCGGCTCTGGCCAATATAGGCTCGGCGAAAATCAGTGCGGGTTCGGTGAATGCACCGCCGCTTGATGCGGCTTTGCAGTCGCCGTTGAGCATTACCTTTACCAGTCCGACGACCTATGCCGTGACCGGCGCAGTCCCGGCAGTAGTAGGCGACCAAGCCTATGTGTCGGGGCAAAACATCACCTATAACGGCTGGACGGCGCAAATAACCGGAACGCCGGTGGCGGGCGATACATTCAGCGTCGCCCCCAATACGGGCGCCTCGGGCGATAATCGCAATGCCTTGCTGATGGCTGCATTGCAAAACCAGAATTTGATGATCAACGGTACGAGCAGCCTGCAGAGCGCGTACAGTCAGCTGGTCGGCCAGATAGGCTCCAAGAGCAGTGAATTGTCGGTAACGAGCATGGCTCAGGATACCATGCTGAACCAGACTATCAGCGCGCAGCAGTCGGTCTCGGGGGTGAATCTGGATGAAGAAGCGGCAAATCTGATGCGATATCAAAAAGCTTATCAGGCGGCAGCCAAGGCGATGGAAATTGCCAATACCATGTTTGATTCGCTGTTGTCATTAGGAAGGTAGGTGTGAAATGCGTATCAGTTCCAATACGATTTTCGACAGTAATGTAGCCGCATTAAACCAGCAGCAAGCCCGCTTGTTGCAGACCCAGCAACAGATTGCCAGCGGTAAGCGTCTGTTGAGCGCCTCTACCGATCCGATCGCGGCTACCCGTGCACTGGATATTGCACAATCGGATGCCAGCAATACGCAGCAAGCTTCCAACCGCGACGCCGCGCGCCACACCTTGTCGCTGGCAGAGAGCACGCTGCAAAGCGTGACTTCGTTGATTCAGGATGTCAGAACAGCCACCGTGTATGCCGGAAACGGTTCGCTCAACAACAGTGACCGCAGTACGCTGGCAACAAACCTGAGCGGGCGCTTGCAGGAACTGATCGGTCTGGCGAACAGCACGGATGGCGTGGGCAATTATCTGTTTTCCGGATTCCAGTCCAAGACACAGCCTTTTGTGGATACGCCGGTCGGCATGGGTTATTTCGGCGATGACGGCCAGCGTATGACGCAAGTCGGTTCGGGACGGCAAATGTCGGCAAATGACGGCGGTGCGGATGTGTTCATGCGTATCAAGAATGGCAATGGCACGTTTGTCACACAATCGTCAGCCGGAAACGCGGGCAGCGGTGTCATCGGCGCGGGTGCGGTAGCCGATCCGGCGCTATTGACGGGAAATAATTACAGCGTCAGCTTCAGCGTGCTTGCCGGTACCACGAGCTACAGCGTGACCAATACCACGACCGGATTGCCGGTTGCGGGCATGACCGCGCAACCCTTTGTCAGCGGGCAGGCGATCAGCTTCGATGGCATGCGCTTTGATATTCAGGGCGCGCCCGGGGATGGAGATAGTTTCACGATTGCGCCCAGCACTAACGAGAGTTTGTTCAAAACCATAGCGGATTTGATCACCACACTGAACACGCCGGTGGTGGGTGCCAATTTGACCAATGGCCTGAGGCTGGGATTGAATAATCTGGACAATGCGCTGGACAATGTGCTGAATGTTCGCTCTACATTGGGTCTGCGGCTCAGTGAAATAGATGCACTGCAAGTGGCCGGCGAGAACCTGGGGTTGCAGTTCAAACAGACGCTGTCCCAGTTGCAGGATACCGATTACAACAAGGCCATCAGCGATCTGACTCAACAACAGGCGACCTTGCAAGCGGCGCAACAGTCCTTTACCAAGGTTACGGGTTTGTCGTTGTTCAACTATATGTGATGCTTGCTGTCGCGACGCTCACGCCCTGCATACGTTGTCCCACCCGCTTTCCGCGATTCATGATTAGCCGGTTGTTGCTCGCGGCTGACTTGCCGTGCAGCCTATTTTCCTAAATTGCAGGAGTAGAAGCAGCAACAATTCCGCCCACGCCGCTTGGCCGTATACATGGCATTGTCGGCTTGGGTGATTAATTCATTGGCATCGCTGGCGTCGCTTGGATACAAGGCAATGCCGATGCTGCCGGAGATTTGCATGCTGACGTCGTTGATGTGAAAGGGGCGCTCCAGAATATCGAGGATATTGTCGGCGACCATCTCGACCTTGCTTGTTTCGGTGAGCTCCGCAAGGATAACGGTGAATTCGTCGCCACCCAGGCGCGCCACGGTGTCGCTGCTGCGTACGCAGGAGTTGAGCCGCCGTGCAGCTTCGACCAGTAACTGGTCACCGACGTCGTGACCGTGCGTGTCGTTGATTTCCTTGAAGTGATCCAGATCGATGAACAGCAGCGCCAGAAACAGCGTGGAGCGGCGGCATTTTTTTAGCTCTTGATCCAGACGGTCGAGGAACAGACGACGATTCGGCAGGTTGGTGACGGTATCGTAATTGGCCTGACGCCACATCAGATCCTCTGCGTGCTTCTTTTCAGTGATGTCGGAGAAGATCGCCACATGGCGATGCACGCTGCCATCCTTGTTGACGATTACATTGATAGTTAGTTGTTCAGCATACAACTGGCCGTCCTTGCGCCGGTTCCACAATTCACCGTGCCAGTGCTGGTCGCGTTTCAGGTTTTGCCACATATCGCGGTAGAACGCCTTGGGCTGCGTTCCGGAGCTCAGTATGTTGGGCATGCGGCCTATCACCTCATGGGGTTCATAGCCTGTGATGGTGGTGAAGGCGGGGTTGACGCTGACGATGCGGTTGTCCGCGTCGGTGATGAGGATGGAAGCACTGCTGGCGTTGAATACCGAAGCGGCCAGCGCCAGTTCTTCTTCATAGCGTTTGCGAGCCGAAATGTCCCGTGCAAATGCAAAGAATACACCGCCGCGTGTCTCCGAATAACTGACGCTCGCCTCGATCTGAATCAGATGGCCCTGCTTGTGGCGATGTTGAGTCTCGAAGAGGTCGTGTTTTGATTCCATGATCATCCTGATATGTGCGGCCGTCTCCTCGGGTGATTCGCTGGCCTCGACATCGAAAATGTGCATGGACAGCAGTTCGTCGCGCGAATAGCCTATCATGCGGCAGTAAGCCTCGTTGGCGTCCAGGATGCGCGCGTCCTGTGCACTGGCGACCCAGAATCCGTCCGTTATGGTCTGTAAGAGGGTTTGATACTCAAGCTCTTTCAGCTTACGTTCGGAGATGTCGCGGCAGATGTTCAGCGTGTAATGCTTTCCCCCACGCTCAATCAGGCGGATGTGCATCTCGACCGGGATGCGGTGGCCATTGCGGTGAATATGAACCGCTTCAAAGGTGGCAACGCCATCCCTCTTGAGTTGTGCAAAACGCCCGGATATCAGCGCGCGGGAGTCAGGATCGTCGATATCGCCGGGATGCATCTGCAGCAACTGTTCACGGCTATATCCGGTGTGATCGCAGGCGGCCTGGTTGACCTCGATGAAATTGCCCGCGATATCCAGGACGAAAATCGGATCGGCTGCGTAGTCGAAAGCAAGCTTGCAGATTTCGGCCGGGACTTTTGTCGGTAAATTAGGGTTCATTTTGCTGTTTGGTGCTGCTGCAAAAGTATTGAGGTTTTTTGCCTTGATTTTCGTAATTATATGTCATGCTGAAAAAGCACACGCAAAATATACTAAGTGTGGCAAGTTGGCGCGCATCTTTGGTGTTACGCCGGATGGTTCGCCCGCTCGCAGGCAAGGGAAAATGCGGATTTGTCGCCACTTTCCAGCCGTCAAATTATCGTTTTTGGGTTAAACTGCGCCCCACTTTACAGGCCGTGTGCGGCCAGGCCTGCCGCACACGGCTCAACTCTCTGAAATATTGAAATCATGTCGATCGAAATCCCTGCATTTAAAATCAAGACTGGCACACTTCCCGTGTTACAGCTGCACATTCTCACGACGGATATGGCTCAGTTGAAGGAACAGCTGGCGCTCAGGTTGAAATTGACGCCTGATTTTTTCGCCAGTACACCGATCGCGCTGGAGCTTTCTGCCATAGCGGAGTCTGGCGCGGGGCTGGATTATGCCGAGCTGGCTGCGTTCATGCTGGAGCACGGCATGTGTGCGGCGGGTGTCGTCGGCGGTTCGGCCGGGCAGCGTGCGGCGGCGGTACAGGCAGGGTTGGGTTTGTTTACGGATGCGCCTGCCAGAAATATCCCTAAAAGAGACGCCGATCAGGCGCCAACGGTTGTACATGTTGTGGAATTGCATGAGCAACCTGAGTTGCCGGTTTTTTCGGGGGGGGCAGCCGAAAATCAGCCCGCTGATCCGCCCATGGCTCAGGCCGTGGCGGAAACGCCGCCCGTCCGCGCGACCATGGTGATAGACAGGCCGGTGCGCACGGGGCAGCGCATCTATGCCGAGGGCGGTAATCTGGTGGTGCTGGCGATAGTCAATGCGGGCGCGGAACTGATTGCCGACGGTGATATACACGTCTATGCGCCCATGCGCGGAAAAGCGATAGCGGGCGCACAGGGCAACGAGGCGGCACGCATATTTGTGCAGGGCATGGAGGCGGAATTGCTGTCGATTGCCGGATGTTTCAAGGTGTTTGAGGAGGGTATCCCGGAGAACGTGCGCGGCAAACCCGCCCGGGTGCATCTGGAGGGATCGCGTTTGCTCATACTGCCCTTGATGCACTAAGTTTTTGCTATAGGTTGTTTGCGGGTAAAATGCGCGACTATTATTAATTGTTTGGGAAATGAAACGTGGCTAAAGTTATTGTAATTACTTCAGGGAAAGGCGGCGTGGGCAAGACGACTACCAGCGCCAGTTTTTCCAGTGGTCTGGCACTGCGCGGCAATAAAACGGTGGTTATCGATTTTGATGTGGGCTTGCGCAATCTCGATCTCATCATGGGATGCGAGCGACGTGTGGTCTATGACATCATCAACGTGATCAACGGGGAAGTCTCGCTCAAGCAGGCACTCATCAAGGACAAAAACTGCGATAACCTGTTCATACTGCCGGCCTCGCAGACGCGCGACAAGGATGCGCTCAATCTGGAAGGCGTCGCGCGCATACTCGAGGAGCTCAAGCAGAGTTTTGATTTCATCGTTTGCGATTCGCCCGCAGGTATCGAGTCGGGCGCGTTCATGGCGATGTATTTTGCCGATGAAGCCCTGGTGGTCACTAATCCCGAAGTCTCCTCGGTACGCGATTCGGATCGCATTCTGGGCATACTCGCAGCCAAATCCAGGCGCGCGGTAGAGGGACTGGAACCGGTCAGGGAACACCTGCTGGTTACCCGTTATGATCCGAAACGCGTGAATGCGGGAGAAATGTTGTCGGTTACCGACATACAGGAAATTCTGCGCATCCCTCTGCTGGGTGTCATTCCTGAATCAGAGTCCGTGCTCAAGGCTTCCAACTCGGGCACACCCGCCATCCATCTGGACAAGAGCGATGTGGCCGATGCCTATCGCGATGTAGTAGGGCGCTTCATGGGTGAAGATTTGCCGATGCGTTTCGTTGCCGAAAAGGCAGGATTCCTCAAAAGATTGCTGGGAGGTCGTTGAAATGTCCATGATTGCTGGTCTGATTGACTACTTGCGCGGCAACGAAAAGAAAACCGCTGTTGTTGCCAAGGAACGTTTGCAAATAATTCTCGCGCACGAACGTGCGGGACGGGGTACGGCTACACCGGATTACCTGCCCGCCCTGCAAGAAGAACTGATGGCGGTGATAGCCAAATACATCCATGTGGACCGTGATTCATTCAAGGTTCAGCTGGAAAAACACGATCAGTATGACGTGCTGGAATTGAACATCACCCTGCCGGACAAGGTGAACAGCCGACGCTAATTGATGGGGGGCTCGTCTGCCCACCAAACCGTTACGGCAGCTTCATCAGGCGTAGGGTGGGCAGGTTTCATCTGCCCGCCATCCTGTTCCGTTACGGCAGCTTCATCAGCTTGAGCGCGGTGGCCAGCCCTTCCTGGGTGAGCCTGTCCATGATGGGTACCAGGTAGGGGATGGTAAAGCTCAGGATGAAGAAGCCTACCGTCAGAGTGATCGGGAACCCGATCGCAAACAGGTTGAGCTGCTGGGCGGCACGGGTCAGGATGCCCAGCGCCAGGTTGGTGATGAGCAGGGCGCCCAGTATCGGCAGGCAGATTTGCAGTCCGTTGGCAAAAATGCTGGCGCCCCAGCCGGCTACGGCGTAGAAACTCTGGGTAGCCATCATGTTGCCGACCGGCATGGTATGGAAACTTTCCGCCACGGCTGCCAGTATCATCAAATGCCCGTCCATCGCGAGAAAGGCAAGCGAAGCAATGACGCCCAGCCATTGCGCGACGATAGGGGAATACGAAGAATTTTGCGGATCGTAGAAGCTGGCAAATCCCAATCCCATTTGCAACCCGGCAAATTCGCCGGCCATTTCCACTGCAGTAAAAATCAGACGCATGCTGAAACCCATCGCGGTGCCGATGATGACTTGCTGAATAATAATCAGCAATCCCTGCGGTGATCCGACGGACACGGCCGGCATGGGCGCCAGCGTTGGGGCAATAATGATGGCCATTAATACGGCGAGCGCGATTTTGACGCGTTTGGGCACTTGTTTGTTGCCCAGTATCGGCGAGGTGGAGATGAGCGCCAGCAGGCGCACCATAGGAAACAACAGAGTGGCCAGCCAGAGTTCCAGTTGCGCACTGGTTAGGGTAATCATGAAGTTTGAGGACTGAGGGCTGAGGACTGAGTCCTGAGCCCTGAGTCGTGAGTCCTGTTTTTCATCCTACCATCCACGGGATATTGCCGTACAGTCGCCGGATGAAATCCACCATCATGGTGACCATCCACGGTCCTGCGAATATCAACATGATAAAAATCCCCACCAGCTTGGGAATGAAGGACAGCGTCTGTTCGTTGATTTGAGTGGCAGCCTGAAAAATGCTCACCAGCAAACCGATGACCAGTGCGCTGAGTAAAAGCGGGGCAGACATCATCAAGGTCATTTCGATGGCCTGCTGGCCCAGAGTGACGACTGATTCAGGTGTCATGTTGGGTGAATCCTGTAAGGTCTAGCGGTTTGCTAGGTGTAAAAACTTTTTGCCAGCGAGCCGATCAGCAGGTTCCAGCCATCAGCCAGGACAAACAGCATGATCTTGAAGGGCAGCGAGATGATGGCAGGTGACACCATCATCATACCCATGGACATCAGTACGCTGGCAACCACCATATCTATGATGAGAAACGGGATGAATACCACGAAACCAATCTGGAATGCCGTCTTCAGTTCGCTGGTCACATAAGCGGGAACCAGCAGGCGTAGCGGTACGTCTTCTGCACTTTGCAATGCTTCACTGTCTGAAATTTTGACAAACAAGGCGAGATCAGCCTCGCGGGTCTGGCGCAACATGAAGGTTTTGAGCGGTATCACTCCTTTTTCCACGGCCTGTTGCAAATCGAGTTTGCTCTCGCTATAGGGCAAATAGGCCTCGGTATAAATCTTGTCGAATACCGGCGACATGACGAAGAACGTCAGAAACAGGGACAGGCCTATCAGCACCTGATTCGGAGGTGAAGCCGGGGTGCCCAGAGCGGAACGCAGCAGACTCAGCACGATAACGATGCGGGTGAAGGCGGTCATCATCAGCAGAATGGCGGGCAGAAAGCTCAGCGAGGTGAGGATCAGCAGGGTTTGCAGGCTCAGGCTGTAAGTTTGCCCGCCGCCCGCTGCGGCACGGCTGGTAATAGCGGGTACGGCAACTTCAGCCCACGCGCCGTGGCTGATTCCGAGCAGAGCGAGGGTCAGGAAAATCAGCAGGCTACGCAGCATTGCGATTCTCTTCGGAAGGGCGACGTTTGATCATGGCGGACAGCATTCGAGCGAATTTGTTATCGGAAGTTGCCAGGTCAGGGGAGCCGGACTGCCAGTCTTCGGTCTTGGCCATGGTGTGCAAGGTGCGTATCTGGCCGGGGCCCACGCCGACCAGCAGCCAGGTGTCATCGACTTCGACCAGTACCACGCGCTCGCGTTGGCCGATGGCCACGCTGCCGACGACCTTGAGTAAATTTCCTGTTCCCTGTTGCGCAATATTCATGCGCTTGAGCAGCCAGGCCACTGCCAGGATAGCGACCAGAACCAGCAGCAAACTGCTGATGACCTGCACGATATTCCCCGAGCTGACCGCAGTGGGTGGCGGGGTGAGGGCAGGGCGTCCTGCTTCAATGGCTATCGCGGCGGATGAAGCGCACAGCATCACCGACGCGGTGAGCGTGCGTAGCAAGTCGGGCAGGGCGGATTTCATCATCGTTGCCAGCCCGTTAACGGTTCAGACGACGCAGGCGTTCGGAGGGCGTAATGACATCGGTTAAGCGTATGCCGAGTTTGTCGTTTACCACCACAACTTCGCCCTGTGCAATCAGGAAGCCGTTAATCATCACATCCAGCGGTTCACCGGCCATGCCGGCCAGTTCGACCACTGACCCTTGTGCCAATTGCAGTAAATTTTTGATCGGCATTTTGGTGCGTCCCAGTTCAACGGTCAGTTGCACCGGGATGTCCAGGATCATGTCGAGATCATTGTGTGTAGTGCCACCGCCAGAGGCACCGAATTTTTCGAACACATGCGGCTTGCTTGCGGCGTCAGGCTGGCCGGGTGAGGTCTCCTGCTCGGCCATCGCGGCTGCCCAGTCATCGGTACCCGCAGCTGTCTGTTCTGACATGGCTGCACCCCAATCATCTGCAGTGATGGCAGTTTCATCAGACATTGCTTTCTCCTTCGTTGGTCGTAAGCATTTTTGCTATCCTGAGTGCGTATTGGTTGTTGAACACGCCGTATTTACATTCCATGATCGGCACGCCATCCACGGATGCCGTGATGTTGTCCTCTACGTCCAGCGGGATAATATCGCCGGTGCGCATCTTCAATACTTTTTCCAGCGTGATGTTTGCCTGGCCCAGCGTGGCAATCAGTTCGATGTCGGCGCATTGCACCTGCTTGGAAAGCAGTTGCAACCAGCGTTTGTCTACCGTCATATGCTCACCCTGCATATTGCTGTAGAGCAGTTCCTTAACCGGTTCCAGCATAGAGTAGGGCATGCACACATGGAATGCGCCGCCATTGCCAGCCAGTTCGATGTCGAACGTGGTGACGATGACCACTTCGTTGGGGGTGGCAATGTTGGCGAACTGCGGGTTCATTTCAGAGCGCACAAATTCAAATTCAAGTGGATAAACTGATTCCCATGATTTGCCGTAGGCTTCAAATGCGACAGCCAGCATTTTTTGAATGATGCGTTGCTCGGTCTGCGTGAACTCCCGACCTTCCACGCGGGTGTGAAAGCGGCCATCTCCGCCAAACATGTTATCCACCGCCAAAAAGACCAGATTGGGATCGAAGATGAACAGTCCGTTGCCGCGTAACGGTTTGGCCTGAACGAGGTTCAGATTGGTGGGAACAGCCAGATTGCGCACAAATTCACCGAACTTCAATACGCGTACCGGTCCCACAGAAATTTCCGGGGTGCGACGAATGAAATTAAACAGGCCGATGCGGAACAAGCGGGCAAAACGCTCGTTGATGATTTCCATGGTGGGCATACGCCCACGCACGATGCGTTCCTGTGAAGCAAGATTGTATGAGCGAACCTCACCGGCAACGGGTTCGGGCTGATCTTTGACATCATCCGTCTCGCCGTGCACTCCCTTGAGCAGGGAATCGACTTCGTCTTGTGAGAGGAATTCGCTCATTTTGTTATTGAATAATGAATGAGGTGAACAGCACTTCTGCTATGCCCTTCTTGCTGTGTGATGTTTCTGCGTGTTCGCTTGGCGCTTCCTCGCCTTCAACGGCCGGCTGTGTCGCGCGAACGACGGGTGCCGTCTTGCGCAGGCCCATGACATATTCGACTTGTGCCTTGATGTCGTTTGCCAGTTTTTCCTTGCCGACGACGGTGGCCAGTTCGGACGGACGCTTGCTTTGCAGCAGCATATTGATTCTGTGCAATACCTCAGGGTTGTTCGCCTTGAGTTTTTCTTCCAGTTCCGGCTTGCTGAGTTTGAGGGTGATGGCGACCTGCAAATAGCGATCCCCCTCTTCTTGCATAAGATTGGCGGTAAACGTACCGATCTCGACAAATTTGGGTGGAAGCACCGCTTCATGGGGCGCTTCTTCTTCGTCATGATCACCGGTCGCGACTTCTTCGCCTTCTGCGGCCTGATCCTGTTTCGCAGGATGGGAGGGTTTCATCAGAAAGAAGGCGGCACCACCCCCGCCAGCCAGTAGTACCACCACGGCGATAATGATGATGAGCATCTTCTTGCTTTTGGGTGGCTGATCACCGGTTACGTCTGGTTTTGCTGGCTTTGACATTCTGCGATTCCTTTTTGATGGTTGAATTATGAGATTAAACGAAGCGAATGATGGCACAAATAACGCTGGTTTCACCCGCTAAATTAACCTTTATGTGGAATTTTTCAGGCGAAAGTGTCAACCATGCCCTTGTGTTGGCGTGTCGTCATCTGCGGCAAGTTTGTCAGTGCGGACTCTGGCGTGGCCGTGTCGTCTGTCATTGTGCGGCTATTAGCGCGTTGATTCATGTAATGGGCACTGCTATCACGCGGCGTCTGGTCGCTGACTGTGGCCTGTCCTAGCATGATACCGTTATCGGCCAGACTCTCGCGTAGTTTAGGCATGGCGTTTTCAATCGCATCACGAACCGCGCTGTGGGGCGAGGTAAACAGGGCGGTGGCCTGATTATCCGAAATCTTCAGGGTGATGTTGATGGGCCCCAAATCAGGTGGATTCAGATGCAGTTCAGCGACTTGATTTTTTTGTGTGCTGATCCAGCTGACTTTTTGTGAGAATTCCGCTGGCCAGGCACTGTGGCCTAGCGGTGTCGTGACGGTGTTGTTGGAGGCCGGTGTCGCAGCGGGTTGCAGTCCGGGTGCTGTGTTGGCTTGAGTCAGTATCTGTGGCGCTTGCATGGCGCCCGGTAGCGCGTTGGTCAATTCAGTTGCTTTGACGGGTTCGCTGCGCAGCCCCGGTTTCGCAGCTATGTCCGCATTCGTTACCGTAGCGGTGACGGGGGCGTCAAATTTGTCGCGTGCTGCGCCGGTGCGCGTATGGCTCGCACGATTCGGGGTCTCGGCGCTGTTGACTGGCAATGCCGGTGTGCCGGTAGCGGGTTTATTGGCACTTGATGTCGCTTTGTCATTGAACTCGGCGGTTGCTGCCGCCTTGTTGCTGAGATTGGCAGCGATGGTGTTGCTGTTGAGTGCATCGACCGTTGTTGTCTTGCCGGCGAGTTCGGGGGAAATCGACAACATGCCACCCGTTGCGGTGGCTATCGTCGCGTCGTTGAGTTCGCTGATCCCTGTCGCTTCGCCGTTGGATCCGGTTGTTTTCTCACTGGCCGAATCAGTGGCTGCTGCGCTGAGTTCATTGGCGACAACTGCCTTGCCACCCGCGTCAGGGCCGATGGCTGTTTTTAACTCCTGATTAGCGAACAACAGCGCGGCAAGCGGGTTGGTGGCCTGATCTGCGAGGGTTGCCTGTGCTGTCTGCGGCTCTTTTTCATCAATGGCTGCCTCTGCGCTGGATTTGGATTCGGCAGAGTTCGTGTCGTTCGCGGCTTTCTCAGCGGTCGTATTGCCACTCATTTGTTTGGCCAATACAGAACCGAACGATTCCCCCTGCTTACCGTCTGTTTTTATCGTGATGCCCGATTCGTCGCTGCGTGCAAGCGAGCCTTGAGCAGATAATTTTGGCAGACTGCTGGTGAAAGTATTTAACATGGTATCGCTCCAATATCAGAGAATTTGTCCGATGTGTGCAACGATGCACGCATCATCCTGCGGGTTTATTTGTTTTCTGTATTGCGCATCTTGTAAGCGGCACTTCTGCCGGTGTGTTCATCCATTGCGCGTTGTTCCAGTTTTGCCTCGGCCTTGCTTTGCGTTTCGATGTGGCGTTGTTGCAAGGTGTCAAACGACTTGAGTTTGCGTTGTGTATTGCTGAATTCACCCCGTCCCATCTGTGTTGATAATTTGCTTTGTTCAACCGCTTTGATTTGTTGCGCGATAGCGAGATCGAGTTTGTTGATGAATTCCTGAAAATTGCGCAGCAGGGCGGGATCGATTGCATTTCGGCTGGATTCCTGCATGCGCGTCTGATAGTCCTTGCGGTATTGCTGCAATATTTCGAGCTGGGCTTGGGTATCGTGCTGCTGCTTGTTGAGTTGCCCAAGCTTGCGCGTCGCCGATTCGTTCTTGATTTGCGCCAGATTCAACAAGGGTTGCAAGTGGAATGGTTTAGTCATGATCGTTAATGTATTGGCTCAAATAAGGCTGCCAGTTGTGCGATGCTGTTCTGGTAAGTTTCGCGTTGATGCATGCCTTGCTTCAAAAATTTTTCCATCCGGGGATAGAGCTTGATCGCCTCGTCCAGCAAAGGGTCACTGCCGCTGATATAGGCACCGACGCTAATTAAATCACGGTTGCGCTGATAATGCGCATACATATGCTTGAATTTTTGCACCAGCGAGGCATGTTCGGGTGTGGCCAGGCGCGACATCACGCGGCTGATCGAGGCTTCAATATCAATGGCGGGGTAATGCCCTTGCTCGACCAGACGCCGCGACAGTACGATATGTCCATCCAGAATGGCGCGGGCGCTGTCAGCGATCGGATCCTGCTGATCGTCGCCTTCAGTCAGTACGGTATAAAAGGCGGTGATCGAACCGCTTCCCTCCAGGCCGTTTCCGGCCCGTTCAACCAGTTGCGGCAGTTTGGCAAAGACCGATGGCGGGTAACCCTTGGTTGCCGGGGGTTCTCCCACAGCCAGGGCAATTTCGCGTTGCGCCATCGCGTAGCGGGTCAGTGAGTCCATGATGAGCAGTACATTTTTGCCCTGATCGCGGAAATATTCGGCAATGGTGGTGGCGTAAGCTGTGCCCTGCAAGCGCATCAAGGGCGAGGTATCGGCAGGGGTGGCAACCACCACCGAACGTGCCATGCCTTCTTCGCCGAGAATATCATTGATGAATTCCTTTACCTCGCGGCCCCGTTCGCCGATGAGTCCGACCACAGTGACGTCTGCGCTGGTATAGCGCGCCATCATGCCGAGCAGCACACTCTTGCCCACGCCGCTGCCGGCGAATAGTCCCATGCGCTGACCCCGTCCTACGGAGAGCAGGCTATTGATGGCACGCACACCGACATCCAGCGGCGTATCAATCGAGGCGCGCTCCAGCGGGTTGAAAGGGCGGCTTTGCAGCGGGGCAGAGGCGGTTTCCAGCAAGGGGCCGAGTTGATCGAGCGGCCTGCCCGCCCCATCCAGCACGCGACCGAGCAACATATCGCCCACCGGAAGATGTTTGGCATGATCAGACAGGCGGCGGCGCAGCGGTTTGCGTTTCCCCGATAGCGTCAGGGTGTGTACGGGTTCAATCGGCATGACGCGCGCACCGGGTATCAAGCCGTGCACATCATTTTCCGGCATCAGAAACAGTTTTTCACCGGAAAAGCCGACAACTTCGGCATCGACTGTGGTGTTTGTCAGACGAATCGCACAGGTGCTGCCTACCGGCATCTGCAAGCCAACGGCTTCCATAATCAAACCGGTTACCTTGGTCAGATGCCCGCTGGGTGGCATGGTGTTGCAGTCGGCCACATATTCACGGCCTTCGGCCAGAAATTCCTGCCACCGCAGGCTGTGGGGGTTGGGGGGTGCAGGATTGAGGATCGAGGATACAGGATCGAGAATCAGGGATTCGGGGAGCGGTTCTGTTCTCAGGGTCAGGTCTAGGTCGTCAGCCATGATTTATCCTGTCCAATCGATTCTACGGCATGTTTCCAGCGGGACTGATTGCTTGCGTCCACATTGCTGTGGGCTGTTTCTACACGACAGCCGCCGAGTTCGATTTGCGGATCGGTAAAAATTTTCCATCCGGCTTGCGCCAGATGTTCTCCCATCTGTTCGCGTACGCGTTCTGCATCTTCAGGATGCAAAATCAGATGGGCATTCTGGTTAAAGTGCGGCAAACCGCTGATGGCGGCAGTGACGATTTTCAGGATAATTTCAGGCTTTACCTGCAAGGTTTCAAGGACCATCTTGTGCGCAATTTCCAGCGATAAATCCAGCAATGACTGCGCCAGTTGTTCATCGAACTGGGTAAGCGCAATTTGCAGGTTTTGCATCAGGGTTTGCAATCGCATCGCCTCACCCTGCGCCTGTTGGATGCCGCTCGCATAGCCCGATTGCTGCCCGCTGGCGTAGCCTTCGTCGTAAGCCTGCTGTTTGATCTTGTTTATTTCGGCCGCTTCCATTTCGGCGGCGGTAATCAGGGTGGCAGAGGAGAGGGCGGCGGATGGCTTCTTGAATTCCGGCACAGGATCAAACGATGCCAATTCCCAGCGCTGGAAGGCAGTGAGTTGTTCCTTGGGTGTGGCCGGATTTTGCCCCAACACGCTGGTAGTCTTATCAGACATACGCATCCTCATCTCCCTTGCCGCCTAACGCAATTTGACCTTCATCGGACAAGCGTTTGACGATCTTGAGAATTTCTTTCTGGTTAGCCTCGACATCGCTGAGTTTGACGGGGCCTTTTGATTCGAGGTCTTCGCGCATCATTTCGGCAGCGCGAGATGACATGTTCTTGAAAATCTTTTCGCGCAACTCTTCGCTGGCACCCTTGAGCGCGATGATCAGCGCTTCGGATTGCACTTCACGCAGAATCAGCTGGATACCCCTGTCATCAACATCCAGAACATTTTCGAAGACAAACATCTTGTCTTCTATTTTTTGTGCCAGGTCAGGGTCAAAACTGCGTACCTTATCCATCATTTCGGCTTCCAGCGTACCACCCATGAAATTCAGGATTTCTGCGGCTGTGCTTACGCCGCCTTTCAGGTTCTTCTTGCCCTTGGAACCCCCGCTCATCAGCTTGCTGAGTACATCGTTGAGCTCACGCAGTGCGACAGGTTGTACGCCATCCAGGGTGGAAATACGCAGCAATACGTCATTGCGGGTGCGTTCTGTGAGCATCTTCATGATGCCGGCCGCCTGATCCGGTTCCAGATGTACCAGTATGGTGGCGATGATTTGCGGGTGCTCGTTGCCTATCATTTCAGCCACTGCTCCGGGATCCATCCATTTCAGACTCTCGATGCCGCTGGTGTCGCTGCTATGCATGATGCGATCCAGCAAACCGGCAGCCTTGTCATCGCCCAGCGCCTTGGTGAGCATGTTGCGGATGTAATCGTTGGAGTCCATTCCAATCGTGGTTTTCTCGGCGGCGGCGACCAGAAAGTCGTGGAATACCTGCGAGATTTGATCGCGCGTCAGATTATTCAGCGCAACCATCGCGGTGCTGATTTTTTGCACTTCCTTGGGACCCAGGTATTTGAGTACCTCTGCGGCTTCATTCTCGCCCAGTGTCATCAGGAAGATTGCACTATTTTGCACGCCATCACTCATTGCCGTTCACCCAGTCCTTGATTACGCTTGCGACAACTTTTGGATCTTGTTGGGCGATTTGCCGCGCGATATTGAGATTCTGTTCATAGGGTGCAACCGGCGGTGTGTATTGCCCCGTTGCGCTATCAACCCCAGCTATCCCGGTAGCTCTGCCCTCGGTGGCCGCCAGCATATCCTGCTCGCTGATGCCCGTTTCTGCGCCGCCAGTTTCGCCGCCGGCTTCATGGTCATTCACCTCGAAGCGTTCCAGCGGCCGGAAGGCAGGCTTGATTATTTTGAAAACCACAATCAGCATGACCACGGCGATGATTAAATATTTGGCGAGTTGTTTCGCCAGCTCTATCATTTCCGGTTGCTGCCAGAGCGGCACTTCTTCAATGGCTTCCTTCTCATCGTTAAATGCAGCATTCTGTATGTTCAGACTGTCACCCCGGTTCGGGTCGAAGCCTACGGCATCCTTAACCAGATTGTCGATCTGAATTTTTTCTGCGTCGCTCAGCGGTATCAGACTGACTTTTCCCTTGGGGTCGGTGACTTTGCGGTTGTTAATGACCACGGCCACAGACAAGCGTTTGATCATGCCAACAGGCAATATGGTGTGGCTGATGGTACGGTCCACTTCGTAATTGACGGTGTTTTCCTTATGCAGATTGTCCAGTTGTGCGCTGCTCTCTGCGCCTGTCGTACCGGGTGCTGCAACAATAGGTGCTGTGGCCGGAACGGGGGGTTGATTGCTTAGGGCGCCGGGTACGCCGCTTGCGCTCAGACCGGATCCGTTCAAGGTTTCCAGACTTTGCTGGCTGCGTATGCTGCTTTCGGACGGATTCTGGTTGGGCTTGTAAATTTCCGCCGTTTGCTCGGTACGCGCAAAATCAATGCTGGCTGTTACCTGCGCGCGTACATTGCTGGCACCCAGCAGTGGCGTGAGGATGGATTCGATGCGCCGGATATAGTTCTGCTCGATTTGCTGCACATATTTGACCTGCTTGGTATCCAGACCCATGCCGTGGTCATCCTGAAGTGCGCTCAGCAAGGTGCCGGCCTGATCGACAACGGTGACATTCTTAGCCGACATTTCAGGCACGCTGCTGGAAATCAGGTGGACAATCGCGCTGACCTGGGCTGCGTCGAGCAGCCTGCCGCCGTGCAGCGTAAGCACCACCGATGCACTGGGCTTTTGCTGTTCCTTGACGAAAACGCTGGGTTTTGGGATGGCCAGGTGGACGCGAGCGGAAGCGACGGTGGCTATGCTTTGTACCGAGCGCGCCAACTCGCCTTCCAGCGCGCGCTGGTAGTTGATCTGTTCGGCAAACTGCGTGATGCCGAATTTCTGGTTTTCCATCAGTTCGAAGCCCACCGTCCCGCCTTTGGGCAGGCCCTGCGAGGCCAGCTTCAGACGTGCTTCATGTACATTCTCGGCGGGTATCATCAGAGCGCCGCCCCCGTCAGAAAACTTATAGGGGATATTCAGTTGTTGCAGCGATTCGATGATGGCACCGCCATCGCGATCAGACAGGTTGCTGTATAGCACGCGGTAGTCGGGAGCCTGACCCCACATCCATGCGCCTGCTATCAGTGCAATCAACGCGGCTATGCCAGCGCCCAGCCCCATTTTCTGCTGGAGACTGAGCTGCTCGAAGCGGTTGCTTGCGCTTCCTGCTGATGTTGCGATATTTGCTTGTTCGTTCATGATGATTACGGGCTATACCGGAAAGCCACTGGGCAGTGAACCCATTATCTGCATCCGACGGGTTTGTTAAGTGAAGAATAAAGGGAAAATTACCTGCCTGTTCTTCTTATGTTGAGTGTGCCGCATTGCGTATTGTGTGTCCACTGGAGGAATAGTCATTAGTAGCTAGTCGTTAGTCTTTAGTTGGTGCTGTCCGCTACGCGGGTTTTTGACTAACGACTAACGACTAGCGACTAGCAAATAAGGAGTTTGATATGAGTAATATTTCAGCTGTTGATGGTTTGCTGGCACAAATGCGAGTGGCGGCAGCGGCAGCCGGTTTGCGCGAGCCCAGCCAGGCAGCACAAGTTAGCAAAGTGGATTTTTCCAGCGTGCTCAAAAATACACTGGATGGGGTGGCGCAATCTCAGCAAAAGTCCGAAGCGCTGCAACAGTCTTTCGTGATGGGAGACGATAAAGTCAGCCTGAGCGACACCATGATAGCCATGCAAAAAGCCAGTATCAATTTTCAGGCTACCGTTCAGGTGCGCAACAAGTTTGTGCAGGCGTACAACGATGTCATGAACATGCAGGTTTAACCCGGATTATCCATTGCCCCCATCCCCCTCCAACCCTCCCCTTGAAGGGGAGGGTTGGAGGGGGATGGGTTAATCACAAGAATCGGATTACAGGTCCTTGGGCTTGGTGCGCTGCATGGTTGTGACATAGCGTTGCAGCAGGATGGTGGAAGCGCCGTCCAGGTCCTTGAATTCACACCCCGCACGGCGCACTGTTTCACCCGAGGGGGTGGACAACACGACCATGTTTTTAACTTCTATGGTGCCGACAAATTCTCCTACCTCGGGCAGGTCAATTTTGCAATTTTCATAGCTATGACCGGGAATCAGATCGGTATCCTGTCCGGCGCAGGTCAGCCCTACGCCGCCGCCGCTGATATCCATGATAGTGACTTCGCGAGTGCGATGCTCAACAGGAACGATCTCGGGGATAATACACAGCAAGGGGTCGGTAACGGGTGTGGTCAGGCGGTAGTATTCACGACGTTGCAGACGGTGAATGCTGTCGGGTAGCACCAGAAAGAGCGCAGGTTGCCCCCGGTAGGTTGATGCACGGGCATGGTCAGAAACAAACTGCACCTTAACCTGAAAGTGCGAACTGACAAAAATCAGCTTTTGGCTATCCACTATGCGCTTGTTTTCCAGTTGGTTCTGGCTGGGTTCCAGCCACAGTCCGGAAGCATCCACGCCCAGCAGAGTCGTCAGAACGAAATCCTCATCTGAATAATACAAAGCGATGCGCGAACCGCTTTTGGCGATATTGTGCAGGACAAACTCGATTTCCTTGGCAGAAGTGATGCAATACTTATCATCCTTCTTGGCGGACAGGATTTCGATTCTCAGCGGGATGTCTCTTTCCATGTTGTTGCGACCACTTTAATATAATTGTTGCGCATGATAACAAAATTAAAGCTTTTCTATCGGGGGAAAAGCGGGGGATTCGTCGTGTTCCAGACGATATAACCAGGCCAATAGCTCGGCCACGGCCAGATAAAGCTGCGGCGGGATTTGCTGATCTAGCTCCACCTGCATCAACAGCCCCACCAGATCTTCGGACTCGTGCACATAAACGCCGCTTTGTCTGGCGCGCTCGATGATGGCCTGTGCGATTAGTCCCCGGCCCTTGGCGACGACTTTTGGCGCACCCTGACTTTGACCATAGGCCAGGGCGATAGCCACTTGTTGTGATGTCGTGCCGGGTGCTTTCATGTTTTCTCTACGACCGAACTGTTCAATGGAATGCCCGCTTCAGCCAGCGTCATGCCCAGAGCGGGCAAGTGGCGATTGAGCAGCGCGACAGAGTCGCCATCCGCCGCCTGCAAGGTCAGCGTGACCTCGCCCTGACTAAACACCAGGCGTGCATGGAGATCGCCCAGCTTGGGCAGTGCCAGTTCCATCTCTGTGCTCCACTGACGCTCATCGGGCTGCGCGGCATCCTGCTCGGGTTGTCCCTGTATCTCCCACTGCATCTGTTGCCCCGGCCAGACCGAGCCCGTCCAGGTGAGTTGATGCGTTTCCAGCGTGTGCAGTTGTTGCTGTACCAGAGACAATAATTCCTTGGCAATCGGCGATCCGGCATCGGCTTTGCCCTGTTGTGCCAGTTGTGCGCTCAGTTTGTCCAGAGATTGTGCGTCGCGATCCAGCTGGTTTTGTGGTTCGATCAGCAGTTGCGCGGTACTACGCTCGCCACGCACCCATTGTGCCTGGTGCGATTCGTAAAACAGGCCGCTGTTGGACAGGGCGGTGCGCAGTGCAATGGCGAGTTGCTTGCTGTCGACGGGCAGCCCGTTCGTTTGCCATATGGCCCTGCCCGAAGTTGACTGGATGAGGGTTCTCTCCAGTGGCAGATCGGCGAGATTGGAAAGCAGACGCGAAGTCGCGCTGATTTGCTCCTGAGTGGCAATGGGATTGGTGGAAGCAAAGATACTGAATGTCAACTTCGGGCTGTTAGAGAGCACTTGCATTTCGAGCACTTTTCCGCTTTGGATCTGGCCGGGCAAACGCATTTGCATGGATTGTCCGGCGACTTGCACTTTGTAAAGGCCGGGGCTGACCTGCTCTTGTATGGTGGCCTGCAGGCGCTGACCGGGTTCAAGCTTGTTGACGGGGTGGGTGTTCGTTTCAGCCACAATGACCGGCTTGCCTGATCGGTGCAGCGTTTGCAGGTTATTGATCAGGTTAGAGGGTTGCATAAGCCGGCCTTAAAATAGGGTGTCACTCATTCGTCTATACTTTCTGCTCAGTCCTTCACTGATGTAACAACTCAATTCCTGCTAAGCGATAAATCACTTGCAGTCATTGATCAGAAACAGGAGCTTTCATTCAGCAACAGCAGCCTTGGCTGCGTTGTTGCGTGGGAAGACCCCTGGGGTCTTAGCTCCGTTGTTTCGTGGGAATGCCCCCGCGGCATCAGTCCTCAGTCCTCAGTCCTTTGCTATATGGCTCCATACGTCTTGCTCAGGCGTTGTTCCTGACGATTGCTTTGCATGATGCCTTGCAGCTGCCCCATCCAGCTTTCTGTGCGATTGCGTATCGCGGCATCGTCGGCGAGAATTTTTTTGATGAGTTGAATCTTGTGTTGCCGGGCTGCTTCGTCCGGTAATGATTTTTCACCCGCCGACTTCATGCGATCGACATGACGGCTGCATTGTTGTTCCAGGGCTATCAGTCTGTCCCACTCGCCCTCAGCCGCCGCTGTACGCATTTGACTGGTCAGGCTGGATAGAGATTCGTAATCGCTGATGACGGTGTTCACTGTCTTAGCCCCTCGCGTAAACCAGTTGTTCAGGCTGAGCGGGTTTTGCAGACGGGACGGCGGGTAAGGTTGCCGGCTGGCGTATGCTTTCCCAGGCTTCTTTCAAGTCTGTCAGCAGGCGAGATACTTCATCTAGTGCTTCCATGTCGTTGTTCATGTTGGCGAGCAGCAGGCGCGTGCTCATGTAATCATACAGAGCGGACAGGTTGAGGGCCAACGGGCCGCCCACTTCCTTGTTCAGGCTGGCATTCAAACCGCTGTCTATGATCAGGATGGCATGGGAGATGGCTTTGCCTTTGGCAGCGATGTCTTTGCGCAGGATGCCGTTTTTTGCATTGGCAATGGCCAGCATCGCGCCCTGATACAGCATGGAAATCAGTTTGTGCGGATCGGCTGCCGTGACGCCGGATTCTACGCCGACCTTGTTATATGCGCTGATTGCGGCTTTTGCGTACATGTTATTTCCCCTCGTTACGCGTTACTGTTTGACATGCCAGCAAGCTGCTGGGTCAGGAAAGTGCTGGTGGTGTTCATGCTGGCCAGCATTTGATCCAGCGCGGTAAATTGTGCGCGGTAGCGCGCCTCGATGCCGACCAGCCGGTGTTGCAGTGCGGTGCGCCGCGCCGCCAGGCTCTTGATGGAGGTGTTGATTTCATCGGTGCTGGAACTGAGCGAACCATCGCTGGCCAGTACGGAAGTGGCAAAGTTGTTTAATGTGTAGGCATAGCCCTTGGTATAACTGACTGTACCGCGACTGCCCAGCGCGCCGCCATTGATCAGCACGGACAGTCCCTGCGCTTCGCTGTCAGCCGCAATCAGCGTCTGACCGCTGCCACTCGCACTTACGCCATTGATGGTGCCGGCGACATCCACGCCCGTGGTTGAAATCGCAGTACCGAAAATATTGCTCAAACCGTTGCCGGAAGTGGCGACCACGCTGGAAGTGGCGCCATAGCTGTTCGAGGAGACGCTGATCTTGCCCGCATCCAGCGAGGCCGAAACGGATACGCCCGCAGCCGATAATGCAGTTGCGCTGTTGAGTTTTGATTGCAGCTCACTGGCCAGTTCCAGCGCGCTGGCATAGGTCTTGGAAGCCAGCGTAATCGTGGTATTGATGCCGTTGATATTCATCACCAGCGTGTCGTTTGTGGCATCTATGGTCAGATTGGGCGCAGCCGTGCCGGTCTCGTTGCCCTGGGTGGCGAGTTGCGTGACGGTCAGCGCATAGCTCCCCGGTTTGGTATTGATGCCGGATGCGTTATAGGTCACCAGACTGTCCGAGGTCTTGCCGGTAGCGGCGAACAGGCCTGCGATATCGTTGAAATTGCTCTGCATGGCCGAGTTCAGTTTGCTGCTGTCCACGGCCAGCGAGCCGTCACGCTGAAAGGTGACGCCGATTTGCGACAGGCTGGTCAGCGCGCCCGTGCCCGTCGTGTTCAACATGTCGCGCAACTTGGCCTGCAGATTGCGTATCGTGGCATCCCCCTGCAGGGTAGCGCCCTTCTTGGTGGCGGCATCATAAGAAGAAAGATCTTTCAGGGTCTTGCTCAGTTCGTTGTAGGAGGCTACAAAGCTGTTCACGGCTTTGGCCGTTGCAGCGGTATCCTGGGCGACGGTCAGCGTGACGGGGGTTGTGGTCAGTTTGGCCAGATTGAGCGTGACGCCGGAAATGACATCCGACACGCTGTTCGATGCCTTGCTGACGGTGATACCGTTCACCTTCAGTACCGCATTGAGCGCGCTGACGGATTCGGACAGGTTTTGCCCCAGCGCACCGGCAGTCGGATCGTTTGCCAGCAGGGCGCTGACCGTGGCGTCGCCCGTCGCGGAAATTTTCAGGCTGTTGGCCGCGCCCATGTTGTTCGAGCTTAGCACCAGGCGGTAGGGCGTGGCACTGCCGTCATTGATGATGCTGGCAGTCACGCCTATGCCGGCGGCATTGATGGCATCGCGCATGCCTTGCAGCGAATTGTTGCTGCTGTCTATGGTGACCGTCTTGACCCCGCCTCCGGCCGTGCTGAAGGTCGCGCCCGCTTCATATTTGCCGTTGGTCAGGGTGCCGGTGATGGTGCCGAAATCAAACGACAGCGTGGTGGTCGCGCCCGAGCCGATGGCAGTGCCTACACTGGACTGACCTGCAGCAACCAGTTTCTGGGACTGGGCCAGGCTGCTCACTTCGACGGAATAGCTACCCGGCAGGGCGCTGGTCAGCGCGGTCGCCGAGAGCACCGAAGTGTCGGAGGCGGTGGCGGTAACGGTGCGGAAACTGCTGGCATTACTCAGGGTGCGCATCGTGCTCTGAAAACTGGCCACGGCGCCTTTGATCGAACCGAACGCAGAAAGCTTCGCCTGATAGCTGGCTTCCTGCTTGTCCAGTTTGGCAAGCGGCTGCTGCTCGACCGTCATCAGCTGGCTGACCAGCGCATTGACATCAAGACCGCTGGTAACCGATGAACTGACGCCTGTAGTGGCCATGATCTGGTTACGCTTTTTGATTCAGCAATAAGCCCTGCTGAAATTGTTCTATGGAGCGCGATATCGACAAGGCCGCATCGGTGGGAAACTGACGGATGACCTCGCCGGTTTGTGTGTCTATCAGTTTGAGCACGGCTTTCTGGCCGTTGGCGCCCACATTGAACTGGATGTTGATATTGGCATTGAGCAACGCGGCGTTGATGTGATCCAGCGTTTCCTGCATCTGGGTGTCAGTGAGCGGCTTCTCCGCCTGCCTGGCCGGTGCGCTCGGCTTTTCTGTCTGTGTCTCCGGGGCAACAACAGGCGTGCTGACTACAGCTGGCGCAGCGGCTGCTGTGTCACTGGCCAACCTTACCGGTTGAGTCATGGAGCTGGTGTTCTGGATAAGCATTTTGCCTCTCCTTCATAATCGGAAAATCCCGACCGGTATTTTATGCAAATTCCGGCCGGGATGGGGTTACATTTTCAATGTTTAACGCAACAGGGTCATCACCTGGTTAGGCAACTGGTTCGCCTGTGCCAGCATCGCGGTACCGGCTTGTTGCAGGATTTGTGCACGAGACAGGGAAGCAGTCTCTGCGGCAAAGTCGGTATCCTGAATCCGGCTGCGTGAAGCAGTCAGGTTCTCGGAAGTGGTCTGCAAGCTGGATACCACCGAAGCGAAACGGTTTTGATACGCACCCAGCGAAGCGCGTGAGCTGTTCACCGTAGCCAGTGCGCCGTCGATCGCGGACAGGGCTGAAGTTGCGCCTGCGGCGGTTGAGATGTTGATGGCCGAGATGGCTGACACATTGGATACGGTGGTTGCAGCAGTCACGAGACCCGCTGCTGTCAAACCAGCGCTTGCTGCGGCAGCGCCACCCTGAACGATACCCGCCGCATTGTTGCTGCTAAGCGTGATCGTGCCGCGAGTGGTTACCGCAGCCGCCGGAGTTACCGTGTCGCCGGTAACCAGGCCGGTGGCAGCCAGTGCCTGAGCAACAGTTGTAGTCCCCAGAGCCAGCAGGGTGATGTCGCGTCCTTCCACGGCTGATAAAGTAACCACGCCGGTTGTCGCGTTTGCCGATGCGGTTACGCCGGACTGGCTGGAAACCGAATTGAAGGCGGCCGCAACGTTTGCCCCCTGACCTGCGGCCGTCGTGCCGGCGGCAATCGCGCCGATTGAAATGCCGTTTACGGAGAGGCTGTTAGCCGCAGTAAGCGCAGCGAAGGCCGTTGCTGCAGCGCCAGCGACAGAAGTTGTGTTTGCCGTGGCGGTAACACCTGAACTACCCGAAATGGCATTGATGGCCACTGCGATTTGCTTGGCGCTGGCGGCGCTTTCACCGGGCAATGCACCGACATTCGATGCGCCGACCTGAAAGCCGTTCAGTGTCACATCACCGGCAGCGAGTGCGGTGGTTGTTGCAGTGCCTGTTCTGGTGGCCGCAGTGGTGGCACCGGCGCTGCCCAGTTGTGAGATACGGGCGCTGGCAATCGAGGCAATCTGTACGCTGTCGTTAGCGGTAGCGTTGGCGCCGACCTGGAAGTTCTGTGCGGTGAACGAACCATCCAGCAGCTTGACGCCGTTGAATGAGGAGTTTTGTGATACGCGGTCGATTTCCTGAGCCAGCGATTGCACTTCTGCATTCAGCGCGGCGCGGTCAGAGGCGGAATTAGTGGCGTTGGAAGCTTGTACGGCCAAGTCACGCATACGTTGCAGGTTGTTGCTGATCTGGCCCAAATCGCCTTCAGCAGTTTGTGCCAGAGAGATGCCGTCATTGGCGTTGCGGATAGCCTGATTGGAACCGGCAATCTGTGAAGACATACGGCTGGAAATAGCCAGTCCTGCTGCATCGTCCTTGGCGCTGTTGATGCGCATGCCGGAAGACAAACGCTGCAAAGCGTCATTTTGCGCTGTTTGCGAAGTGTTCAGATTGCGCTGTGCATTCAGCGACGCCATGTTGGTATTGATAAATGAGGGCATTTTAATCTCCTTAAGTAGTATCTAGGTTCGGCTTGATTGCCGATTACTTTGGTTTGCCATTTACTGCTGGCTTAATTAACCGCCGTTATTCCAGTTATCGGTGCAGGGCGAAAATACTTTAGGGACTTTTTAAAATTTGTTGCAGGGTGGGATTGATACGTCAGTCGTACGTTACATGTTAGTGCTTATACGCCTTATTCTATTTATGGCGTATAATTTGCCATCGCAAATGCAAAGAGGCAATACCTGATGATCAAAAGACTCCCGGATAACTGCCTGTCCCTTTATGCTGATCTGCTGCAAAAAACGATAGCCAGCCAGCATGCCATATTGAGCGGGGGATCTTTTGTCTCCAAAAATATTCAGGGTTCTGTGTACTGGTACTACCAGACCAAGATTGGCGGCGTGGCTCGCCAGAAGTATCTGGGCCGGGAATCTGAATATCTGCTGAAGGATATTGAGCAGGCTAAAGCGCAGCGCCATTCACTAAAGGATATTTTGTCTGAACGTCAGCGTCTTGTTGCCATGTTGGGTGTGGGTGGTGCAACGCTGGAGAAGGGCAGGCCGGCAAAAATTCTTGCCAGTATGGCGGATGCAGGGCTTTTTACATCAGGTGGTGTGTTGGTTGGTTCGTTTGCCTATTCATGCTACGGAAATATGCTGGGTGTTGTGATGAATGAAGCGCTATCCAGAACGTCTGACATGGATTTTTCAGTAGAGCGCAAGATGGAGATCGGGGTTAAACGCGCGATGCTCGATGAAATCAAGCTGGTTGATCCTGCTTTCAAAGCTACGCATCAGTTCAGTCCATCGATGCCGCCATTTGATCTGGTTGCGCCGGATGGGTTTAAAGTCGAGTTTTTAACCACAAAAGAACATGCCGCAGATCGAACGCCAATTATGATCGAGCGATTTATGTTGCATGCGCAACCATTGGAATTTATGGACTACCTGATTGAAGATGCGCAAAGCGCCGTTATTCTTTCTGGTGCCGGTGTGCCGGTAGTGGTTCCATCGCCGGGAAGATTTGCGTTGCACAAATTGGCGGTATCGCAGCTGCGTCCCATCTCGTTTCAGGCAAAAGTTACAAAAGATATTGCACAGGCCGCATCGATCATTGAAATTTTGTTGGAAGATAATCCTGGCGCGCTATTGTTAGCCGTTGATGCATTGAAACAGCGCAAGGATCTTCTGGTAAAACATATCAGCAAAGGTGTTGAGCTACTGCCTGAAGAAGTGAGGAAGTCGCTTTGCGACAGGGTAGAAATCCCTGACATTGAGTGGGATGCAAAAACGGGCGTTGCCAGGATCGGCGTGTAAAAGTTATACGCTCAGAATAAATTCTGGCGTATAGCTTTTAATCAGGGGCAATGCACACCCGGTTCTTGCCGGTGCGTTTGGCTTGGTACATCGCCTTGTCGGCGCGCCCCAGCACTTCTTCCTGCGACTCTTCCGTTGCGCGTAAGGCGACACCGGCACTAAACGTGACCAGTACGCGGTCATTTTCATACAGGAAGAATTTTTTGGTGAGTTCGCGTTGCAGACGCTCCAGGGTGCTTGCGGCTTCTTCCAGCCCCACTTCGGGCAGCAGGATGGCGAATTCTTCACCGCCGTAGCGGGAGACGGAATCGCCGGGGCGCAAGGCTTCCCTGATGACGTTGCATAGATGAACGAGTGCCTGGTCGCCCACCTGATGTCCCATGGTGTCATTGAGGCGCTTGAAGTCGTCGATATCGAGCAGGGCAACGCAAAGCGGTGACTGGCTGCGTTCCAGACGTTTGGTTTCACGCTCAAAAGCGGCATCCAGACCACGCCGGTTCAAGGCGCCGGTTAACTGATCCTGCTGTACCAATTCGCTGACTTCCGCCAGCTCTCGTTCCAGCGTGGCGATTCTTGCTTCGGCCTGACCAACCTGTTTTCGCGACTCAAGCAAATCCTCGTGTGAGCGCAGGGCGCTGGCCTGAATGACGCGGGTGTCCTGCATGATGTCGTCAAGCAGATGGCTGAGTTCAGTGATGTTGTTCGATTGTGAGATTTTATGGCTGTAACCCTCGATCTTCTGGTGGTAGTCGCCCGTGCTTTCCGTGATGGCGCCCAGTCGGTCGATGAAGGTGGTCATCAAACTCTTGAGGGTGGACTTGGCATCGGTTAGGCCTTTTTTGAGCAGGCTCTGCTTGATGATAGCCTCGCGCAGGCTGCGTTCCGCATCGGCAATGACGTGTTTATCAATCGGGTTGTCTATGATCTCGTGCAAGGCATTGATTTGCCCGTGCAGCCATTCTTCGTCTTCGACCATGTCGCCGACGTTTTCTACCAGCAGGCGTAACAGACGCACCAGACCTTCCTGTATTTTGGCCTTGTCTCCGCCGCGCAGCTCGACCTTGAGCCAGAAGTGCCGCAGTTGTCCGGCCAGCGCCGTGATCTGCTCATGGGTTTTGATTCCGCGCACGCGGGCGCTGAGCTGTTTGACCTCTTCTGCCAATTCCGGCTGGGCGCTGAGTGTGCTTTCCAGCGTTTGCGCCAGTAGTTCGGCAAGTTTACTGAGCGTTTCAGCTGAATGGACATCGCCATTGGCAGGTGAAACCGTGACGGGCGTTGCTGTGACGGGTGTGCCGGCAGGTGCAGCGGCTTCCGGCAGTTCAGGAGCGTTTTCGACGAGATTGGTCGTGGTAGGCGACTCGGACCATGAACGGATCAGATTGCCCAGTTTCTCGAATAATATTTCGGGCTTGGATGAGAATCGCGTCAGTACGGTCTCCAAGCCTTCTTTTTTGCGCGAGACGGTCAAGCCTTTGTGGGGTAGGTCAAGTTGGCGTAATAAATCGCGGATCAATACCGACCATGACTGATCGGTATCGCCATCCGACGCACTTTTAGGCAGCACTTTTTCAATTTCCCTGGAACATTGCTCCCATTTTCCTTCGCTCAGCAGCTTTTTGATAACAATGCCGCTAGCGGCGGAGGCATCTGATTGCAGCAGATGGTCGGCCATGTTGCGCAATACTTTTTCAGCCCCCTTGTTTTCTGCTGCGGGTGCGCCGCTGATTTCGGCATAGACCTTAGCGTAGTTGTCCGGGGTGGGCAGGAGCTTGCGCTGCGCCAGCATTTTTAGTGTTTCACGCGCCAGCTCGGAAGGATTGGTGGGGTTCATGGTGCAATCTCTGGTGGGTTGATTGGGCTGTGTCAATTATCGTTCATCTTTATGTTATTGATGTGGCAAATAACGTCAATAAACAGTCTATTCCTGCGATTCGACCAGATGATGGGTGATGGCATAGTGTATCGCCTCGGCATTGTTGGTAAAACCCATCTTTGCCAGCATGCGGCCGCGATACACGCTCACTGTCTTGGGGCTGAGATTCATGATCTCGGAAATGTCGCTCAGGGATTTTCCGGAAGCCATCAGGCACAGTGTCTGGTATTCGCGGTTGGACAGACTCTGGTGCATCAATTCCTGCGATTCGCCGATCAGGTTGTTCAGGAGTTGTTCAGCCAGTGTGTCGCTGATATATTTTTTCCCGCTGAGCACTTGGCGCGTGGCATGGAGCAGCACATCTGATGCGCTCTGTTTGTTGATATAGCCCATGGCGCCCGCCTTGAGCGCACGCACGCCATACTGATCCTCGGGATACATGCTCAATACAATAATTTTGAGATCGGGCTGTTCAGTCTTGAATTGTTTGAGTATCTCGATACCGTGCTTGTCCGGCAGGTTGATGTCCAGCAACATTAGATCGAAATGCTGGGCACGAACCATGTTGATGGCCTGAATGCCAGTCGCCGCTTCACCCGTGATTTTCAGGTCCGGGCTGTCTTCGAGCAGTTGCTTTAATCCTTTGCGGATCAGGGCGTGATCGTCAACGACAAGAATGTTGATCATAAATTGCCTGGAAAAGTACAGATTGGAGTCAGCGGAAAGTCCGGCGAATGGCCGGGCTGAATTTCTCTAAAGGGGCTGAATAATACAGTAACCATTTTTAGCTTGTTGGCATCTTCAGGGAGCAGTTCCGCGAAAAATGCACGCGGAGGGGTGTGATGCCGCTGATTTTACTCTAAAACAGGCCGTGCGCTTGCGGGGATTCGCGTGTTGCGGCTTGCTTAGGTACAGGCAATTGCGAATTCACGCCGCGCCAGCTACATTAGCGCCTTGGGCAGACTGCCTGTTGTTGAGTATGCTTTGAATGAATGAGATGAAGAAACTGGAAACATTGGGCAAGTATCAAATCCTCGGTGAATTGGGGCGAGGAGCGATGGGCGTTGTTTATGAGGCGTTTGATCCGCTGATCGAACGCCCTGTCGCCATCAAGACCATACTGAAGTCGTCCATACATGCCAATGAGGCGGAAGATATTTTTGAACGATTCCGTCGTGAGGCGCGTGCGGCGGGTCGGCTTGCACACCCCAGAATAATTTCCATCTACGAGTATGGCGAAAACGATGAGATGGCCTACATCGTGATGGAGCTGGTGCGTGGTAAGGAATTGACCGAATACTTTGAAGTCGGTAAACGCATATCTATACACGATGGCCTGCACATCATTATGCAGATTCTCGATGCGCTCGATTATCTGCATACAAATGGCATTGTGCACCGCGATATAAAGCCAGCCAATATCCTGATTACCGCAGATGAGCAGATCAAGATCGCGGATTTCGGCATCGCCAAGATAGATACTTCGGCACATACCCAGGTCGGCATCGTACTGGGTACGCCTACGTATATGGCACCGGAACAATTCATGGGTCATGAAGTGGATCATCGCGCCGATCTGTATTCAGTCGGAGTCGTGTTGTATTTATTTCTGACCGGAGAACGCCCTTTCGTCGGCAGCGTGATTACCATCATGCATCAGGCTGTTCATCGGGACGCCACGCCGCCTTCCGAGCTCAATCCCGAGGTGAGCAAGCAGCTCGATGCGGTGGTCAAAAAAGCGATGGCCAAACGGCCGGAGGACAGGTTTCAGAGCGCGGTTGAATTTCTGACGGCGTTAAAAGCCGCCATCAAAGCGACGCACAAGTCGAAATCTGTGGCAGCTGTTGCAGAAATCACCCGAAGCGGTTCCTATAAAGCTTTTCTTCCCGATGAGACGCTGGAGCTGCCCAAAAGCACCGATTTGACAGAATCGCGGCGCGCGGCGGATATCGAGTACTGGCAGAAAATTACCCACAGCAGGAATGCGCATGATTTCAGCCGCTATTTACAAAAATTTCCCGGAGGAGGGTTCACGGAATTGGCGCGCTCACGTATCCAGTCACTGGAAAAAGCGGCGGCGCAAAGCAGGGCAGCGGATGAGCTGAGCCGTAGCAGGCATGAAGCGAGGGTGGAAGCGGAAGTCAGGCAGCAGGAAGCGGAAGAAAGGGCGGCTTGGGCACGCAAGCTTACAGAAATAAAGAGCGCGGCAGAGGAAGCCAAGGCAGTCGAAGCCGCCCGGCGCGAAACAGAAGCCGAAGAACAGGCAAGGCGGGCCGAGGCATTGGCGGTATCCATGTCAGAGCGTGCCAGAAAATTTGCAGAAGTTGTCGCTGAAAGGGAAGCCGCAAGCGAGGCAGAACGCAAGTTGAAGGCGGAGGCCAAGCGACAGTTAAGAGAAGAAGTGCAGCGCAAGAAACTAGCCAGAATGCAAATGCTGTCTATGAGAGACGGAGCGGATAGCCAGGCCGAAGCTGATTCTGAAGAAAAACGCCAGCGTGCAGCGGCGGAGTTGGCTGCACGCAATCAGGAAATCGCTCAGGCAAAAGCGCAGGCTGAAACGGCTGAGCGACTCAGGCGAGAAGCGGATGAGCGTACCTTGCGCGAACATAAGCGCACCCGAGCCATGATGATGGTGGTGGGAGCGATTCTGTCATTGTTATTGATCGGAATATTGTGGGCACTGATTTCGGTCTGAAAATGACTGCCGCATTTACCACGCGGCAGTCTGTCAGCCAGCCAAACCCGCATAGATAGTTTGCACGTCATCATCCGCATCAAGTGCTTCCAGAAACGCTTCGACTTCTGCGCGCTCGGTATCGTTGAGCACTACGGAGTTTTTGGGGCGGTAGCCCAATTGTGCAGACCGCACGGTAAATCCAAATGAGGGCAGGGCGCGGCAGACTGCATCAAGGTCGGTGGCATCCGTCAAAAATAATGTGGTGTCGTTGTCGCCCTGTTCGAAATCCTGTGCGCCGGCTTCGATGGCGGCCAGTTCGGCATCTGACTCAGCGGAGTCGGGACTCGCCTCTATCATCCCCAGATAATCAAAATCCCATGAGACCGACCCGGAGGCGCCCAGTTGTCCCTTGCGGAATAACACACGAATATTCGGGTAGGTACGGTTCACGTTATCTGTCAGGCACTCGACAATGACGGGTACTCTGTGCGGCGCAAAACCCTCGTAGGTCAGGCGTTCCAGCGTCATGCCCTCGTCCAGCAGGCCGGCCCCTTTTTTGATGGCGCGCTCAAGCGTTTCGCGTGGCATGGAGGCTTTTTTGGCCTGTTCAACCACCAGGCGTAAACGTGGATTCATGTCCGGGTCAGCACCGGCGCGTGCGGCCACCATGATTTCCTTGGACAGCTTGCCGAAAATGCGACCCTTTTCGTTAGCTGCGATTTCCTTGTGTCTGGCTTTCCACTGTGCGCCCATATCTGCTCTCGTTTTTTCGGGTAATTACATTGTTCATTGGGGAAACTGCTGGCGCGCATCATGCCTCAAGTGCCGACAGGTATCAATCGTGAATGATGTTTGCTCCCGAGTTTATCGCTCATTCTGGCCTCGTTTTTTTTAGCCAATTACGCTAGAATCGCGCCACTTTTCAAGTTGGATATATATCGTGGCACTCATAGTACAAAAGTATGGTGGTACATCAGTAGGAAGCACCGAGCGCATCAAGAATGTGGCGCAACGCGTTGCGAGGTTCAAGGCCAAGGGGCATCAAGTAGTGGTGGTGCTCTCTGCAATGAGCGGTGAAACCAATCGCTTGATCGGTTTGGCCCGAGAAATTCAGGAAAATCCTGATCCGCGCGAACTGGACGTCATTATTTCCACGGGCGAACAAGTCACTATCGGCCTGCTCGCGATGGCACTCAAGAGCCTGGGGCTGAAGGCGAAGAGTTACACCGGTAGTCAGGCCGGGATACTCACGGACAGCGCGTTTACCAAGGCGCGGATTGTCAGCATAGATGAGCAAAGCATACAGGCGGATCTGGAGAATGATTTCGTGGTTGTGCTGGCCGGTTTTCAGGGCGTGGACAAAAATGGCAATATCACCACGCTGGGGCGTGGCGGTTCCGACACTACGGGCGTCGCGATTGCTGCGGCGCTGAATGCCGACGAATGCCAGATTTATACCGATGTGGACGGCGTATATACCACCGACCCACGCGTGGTTCCCGAGGCGCGCCGCCTGAAGAGCATTACCTTCGAGGAAATGCTGGAGATGGCCAGCCTGGGGTCCAAGGTGTTGCAGATTCGTTCAGTGGAATTCGCCGGTAAATACAAAGTCAAGCTGCGCGTGCTGTCCAGCTTTGAAGAAGAAGGCGAAGGCACACTGATTACTTTTGAGGATAAAGACAAAATGGAACAAGCCATCATTTCCGGGATTGCGTTTAATCGCGACGAAGCCAAAGTAAACGTGCTGGGTGTTCCGGACAAGCCGGGTATCGCCTATCAGATTCTGGGGCCAGTCTCCGATGCTAATATTGACGTGGATATGATAATCCAGAATGTCGGCGTGGACGGCACAACGGATTTCTCCTTTACCGTACATCGCAATGAATTTTCCAAGGCGATGGACATACTCAATAACGAAGTGTTGCCCCATATCGGCGCGCGCAAGGTGATAGGCGATAATAAGGCCGCCAAGGTCTCTGTGGTCGGCGTTGGTATGCGCTCCCATGTTGGCATCGCCAGTAAAATGTTCCGCACGCTGGCGGAAGAGGGTATCAATATCCAGATGATTTCCACTTCTGAAATCAAGATTTCAGTCGTGATCGACGAAAAATACCTGGAATTGGCAGTGCGAGTGTTGCACAAGGCATTCGACTTAGATCAGGAAGATGCATAAATAATTTGACAGAATGGTCCGTTCAACTTAATATGCGCGGCCTTCGGAGAGGTGGCCGAGTGGTCGAAGGCACTCCCCTGCTAAGGGAGCATTCGGGGATAACCTGAATCGAGGGTTCGAATCCCTCCTTCTCCGCCAAGGTAGTTGTGTTAAAATGCAGTTCTTAAGTTTCACTTTGCGCCCGTAGCTCAGATGGATAGAGTACTTGGCTACGAACCAAGGGGTCGGGCGTTCGAATCGCTCCGGGCGCACCAGATTCGAGTAGTAAAATCAAAGGGTTAGGCTTAACGGCCTAGCCCTTTTTTATTTCCGGTATTTCCTGCGCTACCCTTGCGCTACCGGATAAATCAAACAAGATGTAATCCTAATGCACGCATGTGCATAAATATGCCTACTACCAGCCCGGATACCGTAGGCAGATATTCTCAGCTTCCGGTGTTTGCTCAAAGAGTGATAGGTTCCAATCAGCACAATCATGCAGGTCATCTGCCACAGTCTCAATAACCTCCCTCAGCTCCAACTGCTCAAGCCAGTGTTCAGGGATGTCTGCCGTACCAAACCACGCTCCCATCAGGTTTCCTGCGATTGAACCCGTGCTGTCACTGTCACCGCCATGATTCACTGCCATGAGCAATGCCTCAGGTAATGTCTTGGCTCGAAGGCAGGAAAATACAGCAATGGCTAAGGCCTCCTCTGCTACCCAGCCTTCACCCAACTTTTTAATAGCGATCTGTGGACTTGTCCGTGATGCTGCTAGCTGCTCTGCGTGCAATAAGGCACCCCATACAATAAGCCCATCGTCATCAGCCGTATCAAGTAGGTTCATCCCCACCCCAAGGGCTGTTGGTAAAGTGTGACCCGCCACCAGTAGGTGAACCAGTACCCCCATAACCCCAGAGGATAATGTGCTGCATGGGTGCCCATGTGTGAGACGAGCTAGGTTGCCACCTAACTGGAATGCGTTGGTGATTCCCTCATCAATACTATCTCCGGTGAACATCAGTCCAGCCGGGGCTACTCTCATGACCCCGCCACAGCCCTTGCTATCATTGGATGCATACAAATCTCCAAGGCTAGTCTTGGCTTGCAAGGCAGATATGCAGGTCATGCCCGGTGCCCGGCGTGCGTGTAGCTCCTTCACCTGATACAGCCAGCCGTCAGTCCCAACATCGGGGCAGCGTGAGGTAATTCCCTGCGCCTGTAACCAGCGGAGGCAGGCATGATTAACGCATCCCTCAACGCTGGCAATCCCCCGCGTTTTGTACCTTACGACTGCTCGTAGCAATCCTTCGGCTGTCCATAATGTCATCTGGGTGTCATCGGTGATCCGTCCTATGCCTCCGAAGGCTGGGGCATAGTCGGTCAAGCCGTGCTTCCCAAACCGCTTCTTTATTTCCGGCAGGGTCATAAATTCAAGAGGTGCTCCGAGTGCATCGCCAATTGCCCCAGCAAGTAGGCACCCTCTAAAGCGGTCACGCGGTGTAATTTCAGGTGTTTCCATGTCCTACCTCCTGCTCGTTGGGTGGCGGGGCTGGAAACTCCTCATTGAATAGCTCAGGATCGTAATTGTCTGCATATTCCTGAAGCACCTCGTTCAAATTGCCGTACCCACTTCGACCTTTCGACCTTTCACGGTTGTAGTACTGATTGAATCGCCAGCTACTACCGTACTCAATGGCGGCTTGTTCGCACAGCATCGCTTCCTCTTGGTCTCGGAATCCAAGTAAGTCGAAGGCGGTTTTTCCTTGGAATTGCATGAACATTCTGGTGAAGTCATCTTTTGTCCGGCGGTACAGGCATGCCTCTTCAGATAGAACCCAGCCTCGGTGATAGGGTCTGCAAACCTCATAAAATCGGTCGGTCTGGGTGTACCAGTATCCCATTTCGTTCATAGCTTTGACCACCTGAGGTAGAAGGCTTTCATATTCAGATTTTGCGGGGTCTGGTGGTGGGAAGGGTATTACGTTATTTTCCATGGGGTACCTCCTTTTGTGAGATTGCACATATGTGCACTAAAGACGGCTCTGGCAGCATGCTTTTCTTATCGCTGAGGCAGGTCTTCCACCCGCAGATAACATTTGCCTGCGTTAATGACCTCAGCAATTTCCTGCCATGTGATACGGGTACTGCCACCTTGAATCCCGCCGATATATGCGTACATCGGTACCTGCACCCACGCTAATGGAGGCTTGCTACTGAGGTGGGTGGTGTAAAAGGTTTGAATCGCCCCGTATTTTGAGGAGGCTCAAATCTCTGAGAGGATTGAGCCATGAAGAAGTCAAACAAGTTTTCACCCGAGGTCCGGGAGCGTGCGGTAAGGCTGGTGCAAGAGCACCGAGGCGAGTACCCGTCGCTGTGGGCTGCTGTTGAATCCATTGCACCGAAGATCGGCTGCGTGCCCCAGACCTTGCTGGAATGGGTCAAGCGCGAGGAGGTCGACGGCGGCCAGCGCGAGGGCCTGAGCACCAGCGAGCGCGAACGCATCAAAGCCCTGGAGCGTGAGGTCAAGGAGCTGCGCCGTGCCAATGACATTCTGAAGACAGCCAGCGCGTTTTTCGCCCAGGCGGAGCTCGACCGCCGACTCAAGAGTTGAAGGCGTATATCGACAGTCATCGTGCTGTGTACGGGGTCGAGCCGATCTGCAAGGTCTTGCAGATTGCCCCGTCGTGTTACCGACGCCACGCAGCCCAAATGCGCAACCCGGCGATGCGCTGTGCCCGAGCCCACCGCGATGACGCCCTGATTCCAGACATCCAAAGGGTCTGGCGGGCCAACATGCAGGTCTACGGCGCCGATAAGGTCTGGAAGCAGATGCGGCGTGAAGGCATTGCGGTGGCCCGCTGCACGGTTGAGCGGCTCATGCGCCAACTGGGCCTGCGTGGTGTGCGCAGCGGCAAGGTGGTGCGTACCACCATCGGTGACAGGGCTGTGCCGTGCCCGCTGGACCGCGTCAACCGGCAGTTCAAGGCTGATCGACCCAATCAGCTGTGGGTGTCGGACTTCACCTATGTTTCGACCTGGCAAGGCTGGCAGTACGTGGCCTTCGTGATTGACGTTTATGCCCGCCGGATCGTGGGCTGGCGCCAGAGCAGTTCCATGCGAACAGACTTCGTGCTCGATGCGCTGGAGCAAGCCTTGTACGCCCGCCAGCCTGAACGTACCGATGCCCTGATCCACCATAGCGACAGGGGTTCGCAATACGTGTCGATCCGCTACAGCGAACGTTTGGCCGAGGCGGGCATCGAACCGTCGGTGGGCAGCCGGGGTGACAGTTATGACAACGCTCCGGCTGAAACCATCAACGGTCTGTACAAGGCCGAATTGATTCACCGCAGAGCGCCTTGGAAGACCAAGGAATCGCTGGAACTCGCAACGCTCGAATGGGTATCCTGGTTTAACCACCACCGACTGCTCGAGCCCATCGGATACATTCCCCCTGCCGAAGCTGAAGAAAATTACTATCGGCAATTAGCCAGTCAGGCCGTCACAACGGCCTGACTTAACCCAACGGGCCGCCACGTAACCCGGGAGTCCGCGCCCAGTGACTTGCCCAAGGCGGGCGCTGACCAATTGAATCGCTCCCATCAGCGGACAGG